>NZ_JACBZS010000001.1:1397592-2096389 GCF_013408305.1 Naumannella cuiyingiana
GGCGAGCTGGAGGCCGCCGGCCGGGTCCGCGTCCACGCGGGCGACGCCCGGCTCGACGACCGGGTCTCGCTGCACCTGGTCGGCGGACACACCGCCGGTACCCAGGTCGTGCGCGTCGCGACCGACGCCGGGCCGGTCGTGCTGGCCAGCGACGCCAGCCACTTCTACGCCAATCTCGACGAGGACCACCCCTACGGCGTCGTGCACGAGCTGCCGCGGATGTATCTCGCCTTCGACCGGCTGCGCGAGCTCGCCGGAGACGACGGCGTGATCGTGCCCGGGCACGACCCGCGGGTGCCCGACCGGCACCCGGCCGTGCCCGGCACCGACGACGCCGTGTTCTCGCTGACCCCCCACCCCCCACCCGTGAACCCCCCCACCCGTGAACGAAGGAACCGCATGAGCCAGCAGGTCGAGACCGCCGCGCAACCGACCACCGAGGATCGTGCCGTCGCGGATCGGGCCGAGCCGATCGAGGCGGACGCGATCGAGGCGGACGTGATCGTGGTCGGCGGCGGGAACGCCGGCTTCTCCGCCGCCCACGCCGCCGCCGAACGCGGCCGCCGGGTGCTGTTGCTGGAGCGCGGTACGCGCGAGGAGTCCGGCGGCAACAGCTTCTACACCGCCGGCGCCACCCGGATCCCGCACGACGGCATGACCGATCTGCGCGACCTGGTCGAGCCCGACGAGCGGCACGCCGTCAGCGAGGTGCCGCCCTACAGCCGCGAGGAGTACGCCGCCGACCTGGCCAAGGTGACCGAGGGGCGCGGCGACCCCGAGCTGGCGGCCGTGCTGGTCGCCGACGCGCTGGATGCCGTCCGCTGGCTGCACGGACTCGGCGTGAAGTACCGGCTGATGTATGAGCGGCAGGCCTTCCAGCGCCCCGACGGGAGCTACCTGTTCTGGGGCGGCCTGCATGTGGGCAATGTCGGCGGCGGGGAGGGCCTGATCGCCGACCACACGGCCGTCGCGCGGCGCCTCGGCATCGACGTGCGCTACGGCGTACACGTCACCGACCTGATCGTCACCGCCGGCCGGGTGGTCGGCGTACGCGGCACCGCGGACGGGGCCGAGCTGACCGCGCGGGCCGAGTCGGTGATCATCGCCGCCGGCGGCTTCGAGGCGAACCCGCAGTGGCGCGAGCGCTACCTGGGCCCGGGCTGGTCGCACGCCGTGGTGCGCGGTACGCCGAACAACACCGGCGACCTGATCGCCGCCGCCCTCGACCTCGGCGCCGCACGCGGCGGCGACTGGTCGACCTGCCACAGCGTGCAGTGGGACGCCGGCCACCCCGAGAACGCGTCCAACCGCGAGCTGACCAACCGGCTCACCCGGCAGAGCTACCCGTTCGGCATCCTGGTCAACCGCGACGGCCTGCGGTTCCTCGACGAGGGCGCGGACTTCCGCAACTACACCTACGCCAAGTACGGCCGGGAGATCCTTGCCCAGCCGGGCTCCGTGGCGTACCAGATCTTCGACGCGACGCTGCGCCCGATGCTGCGGGCGGAGGAGTACGAGATGCCCGGGGTGACCGAGGTGGTCGCCGACACGATCGAGGAGCTGGCCGGGCGGATCGGCGTACCGGCCGAGGCGCTGGCGCGGACGGTGGGCGAGTTCAACGCCTCGATCGACCGCTCGGTGCCGTTCGACCCGACGATCAAGGACGGCCGGTCCGCGGCGGTGCGCCCGCCGAAGAGCAACTGGGCCGCGCCGATCGAGACCGGCCCGTTCTACGCCTACCCGG
The DNA here is from genome assembly GCF_013408305.1 of Naumannella cuiyingiana. NCBI lineage: Bacteria > Bacillati > Actinomycetota > Actinomycetes > Propionibacteriales > Propionibacteriaceae > Naumannella > Naumannella cuiyingiana. The sequence continues at coordinate 1,399,337 of NZ_JACBZS010000001.1, forward strand.
TGACCTGCGGGATCACGTTCACCTTCGGCGGCCTGCGCGGCGACCTGGACGGCCGCGTGCTGGACGAGTCGGGCGTACCGATCCCGGGGCTGTACGCCTGCGGCGAGGCGCTCGGCGGGCTGTTCAGCGTGAACTACCCCGGCGGGTCGGGCCTGGCGGCGGGGATGGTGTTCGGGCGGCGCGCGGGCCGGATCGCCTGAGGCCCGCCGCCGCGCCGGCGCACTAGAGTCCGGGCGGGAGGGACCGATGGCGACGACGGTGTATGAGGACATCCGCGAGGCGATCCTGGCCGGCGGGCTCGCGCCGGGACGGTCGCTCTCGGAGAACGCGCTGGCCGCCCAGTTCGGCACCTCCCGCACTCCCGTGCGCGAGGCGTTGCACCGACTGGAGGCCGAGATGCTGGTCGAGCGGGCCGGGCGGAGCTTTCGGGTACGCGCGACCAGCCCCGAGGAGATCCTCGACATCTACGAGGTGCGGATCACGCTGGAGGGCGCGGCAGCGCGGGGCGCCGCGGAGCGCTCGACCGAACTGGATCGGGCGCGGCTGCGGGTCGCGGCCGACGACATGCGCGCCGCGACCGGCGATCCGCGCGAGCGCGCCCGGCTGAACCGGGTGTTCCACGAGGCGATCTGGGCGGCGAGCCACAACCCCACGCTGATCGACCTGCTGCACCGGCTGAACGTGCACCTGGTCCGGTATCCGACGACCACGCTCGAGGTCCCGGAGCGCTGGGTCGCCGTGCTGGACGAGCACGAGCGGCTGCTGGAGGCGATCGACGCCGGTGACACCGACCGGGCGAAGACCCTCGCCGAGGCACACATCGTCAGCGCCCGCGAGGTGCGCCTGTGGATGATGACCCGGTCCTGAGCGCGGTCCCTCACGCGGAGTCGCTTGCACGTCGTCCGCCGCCGAAAGCGACCACTCGCCCGGCAAGTGGCGACCGCCGGGCACGCTTCCGCGCCGTTGGCGACCACTGGTTGGGGTTGTGGCTGCCGTCCTGGTCCGAACCCCGCCACAACCCGGGCGAGTGGTCGGTAACGGCGCGGCACGATGACTCCGGATTGAGTCGCGGCAGCCTATTAGGTTAGCCTCACCATGCAGCCGGCGCCGCCGGAGCGACGATCCCGAGGAGCGCAGTGACCACCACCCAGCGCGTACCGCCGAGCACGGAGGCCCCGCCGCGGCGCGGGTCGGTGCTCGGGCTGACGCTGCTGGTCGTGCTCGCGGTCGGCGCCGCACTCGCCAGCCTCGCCATCGGCAGCCGCGACATCCCGATCGGCGAGGTGCTCGGGGCATTGCTGTACCCGGACGGCTCGGACATCTCGACGATCGTCAACGGGCTGCGGGTCCCGCGTACCGCGCTCGGCCTGCTCGCGGGCGCGGCCCTCGGTCTGGCGGGCGCACTGATGCAGGGCCACACCCGCAATCCGCTGGCCGACCCCGGCCTGCTGGGCGTGAACGCCGGTGCGGCCTTCGCGGTCGTGATCGGCGTGTTCGCGTTCGGCGTCACCTCGCTGGCCGGGTACGCCTGGTTCGCCCTGGCCGGCGCGGGCCTGGCCGCTGCCGCGGTGTTCGCCATCGGTTCGAGCCGCGGGGGCCCGAACCCGGTCTCGCTGGTCCTCGCCGGCGCGGCCGTCTCCGCGTTGTTGATCGCCTGCACCCAGGCCGTCGTGCTGACCGACCGGGCGACCCTGAACCAGTGGCGGTTCTGGCAGGTCGGCTCGGTCGCCAACCGCGGCCTCGACGTGGTCGCGCAGGTGGCGCCGTTCCTGGTCGCGGGCGCGGTGCTCGCCGCGATCAGCTCGCGAAGCCTGAACCTGCTGCAACTCGGCGACGACGTCGCCCGCTCGCTCGGCATCCGGCCCACGCGGGCCAAGGTGATCGGCATCGCCGCGGTGATGCTGCTGGTCGGCGCGACCACCGCGGCCTGCGGCCCGATCTCCTTCGTCGGGCTGGTCGTCCCCCACCTCGCGCGCTTCCTGGCCGGCGTCGACTATCGCTGGATCCTCGTCTACTCGACCCTGCTCGGCGCCATCCTGGTCACGGCCGGCGACATCCTCGGCCGGCTGATGGTCCGGCCCGCCGAGCTACAGGTCGGCATCGTGATGGCCCTGATCGGCGGGCCGGTCTTCGTGCTGCTGGTCCGGCGCGCCCGGTTGGTGAAACTGTGAGCACCGGTACGCTCGCGCGGCCGGATGCCCGACGCCCCGGCAGCCAGCCCGTCTCGCTGCGACTCGGACCGATGTCGTGGCAGGTGCCCATTCGCGCCGGGATGGTCGCGCTCGGTGGCCTGATCGTTGCCGCGATCTTGTTCGTGCTGGATCTCGGCCTGGGCGACTATCCGATCGCACCGACCGATGTGGTGATCACGCTCCTCGGCGGTGGTACGCCGGCGCAGAGCTTCATCATCAACGGCCTGCGGCTGCCGCAGGCCAGCGTCGCGGTGCTGGTCGGCGCCGCGCTGGGGCTGTCGGGCGCGCTGACCCAGACCTTCGCCCGCAATCCGCTGGCCAGCCCCGACATCCTCGGGATCACCAACGGGGCCTCGGCGGGCGCGGTAAGCGTGATCATCCTCGCCGGTACCGCGGGCTACGGCGGCGGCATCGTCTCGGGCCTGTTGCAGACCGTCGGCGTACCGGTTGCCGCCTTCGTCGGCGGTATCGGCACCGCGGCGCTGCTCTACGTCCTGGCCTGGCGCGGCGGCGTCGACGGTGGCCGGCTGGTGCTGATCGGCATCGGCATCGGCGCCTTCATGACGGCCATCGTGTCGTGGTTGTTGGCGACCGCCCAGATCGAGGATGCGGCCAGCGCCGCGATCTGGTTGAACGGCTCCCTGAATGGGCGCGGCTGGGAGCAGGCGCTGCCGGTGGCCGCGTCGTTGCTGGTGTTCGTGCCCGCCTCGCTGATCCTGATCCGCTCGCTGAATGCGATGCAGCTCGGCGACGACTCCGCCCGCGGGCTCGGGGTGCGGCTGCAGACGACGCAATTGCTGATGCTCGTCTGCGCGGTCGGGCTGGCCGCGGTCGCCGTATCGGCGGTGGGACCGTTGAACTTCGTCGCGTTCGTCGTGCCGCAGATCGCCCTGCGGCTGACCGGAGGATCACGGCCGCCAATGCTCGCGGCGATGACCTTCGGTGCGGCACTGGTGCTCGGTGCCGACCTGATCAGCCGCGTGGTGATCCCGCTCGGCCTGCCGGCCGGCATGATCACCGCCGTCCTCGGCGCCCCCTATCTGTTGTGGTTGTTGTTGCGTTCGAATCGGAGGATCTCCGCATGAGCTCACGTCTGCGCGCCGAGGGCCTGGTCGTCGGCTACGGCCAGCAACCGGTGATCAACGGTCTCGACATCGAGATCGGTGACGGCATGATCACCGCAATCATCGGTCCGAACGGGTGCGGCAAGTCGACCCTGCTGCGGACCCTGGCCCGGATCCTGAAACCGGCCGCCGGTCGGGTGCTGCTCGATGATCGGCCGATCGAGTCCTATGCCCCGCGTGCCGTGTCGCAGCTGATGTCGATCCTGCCGCAGTCGCCGATCGCGCCCGAGGGGCTGCTGGTCCGCGACCTGGTCGGCCGCGGCCGGCATCCGCACCAGCGCTGGTTCAGCCAGTGGTCGCGCGAGGACGAGGCCGCGGTCGAGGCGGCACTGGCGATGACCGACATGGGCGAGCTGCGTGATCGGGCACTGGATCAACTGTCCGGTGGCCAGCGGCAGCGCGCCTGGCTGGCGATGACGCTCGCCCAGGAGACCGATCTGGTACTGCTGGACGAGCCGACCACCTATCTTGATCTTGCCCATCAGGTCGACGTGTTGGAGCTGGTCTGCCGGCTGAATGCCGAGCGCGGGCGTACCGTCGCGATGGTGTTGCACGACCTGAACCTGGCGGTGCGCTATGCCCACCGGATCGTGATCATGGCCGACGGCGCGATCGTCGCCCAGGGCACACCCGCCGAGGTATTCGACGCCGAGATGCTGCGCCGGGTGTTCGGGCTGGATGCCGAGGTGATCGCCGTCGGCCGCGACGGGCTGCCGGTGGTGGTGCCCAAGACGTCGATCCATGACGCGACCGGCGCTCCCGTCCGGGAACCGGTAACCGCGTACGCCACCCTCTGATCCCGTCGACCTTTCGTTCAATCCCGTTTCGTCAACCTGGTAGGAGCTTCATGCGGTCCTTCATGCCCACTCATCCGATCGGTACGCTGTCGCGCCGGCGACTGCTGGGCACGGGCCTGGCCACCGCCGCGGCGGCGGGCCTGCTCGCGGCCTGCGGCGGCGGACCGACGCCGGCGACGCCCGCCGGCCCGGCGACCGAGGGCCCGTGGCGCTGGACGGACGGCGTGGGACAGCAGATCGAACTGCCGAGCCGGCCGACCCGGATCGCCGCCTACGGCGATGCCGCAGTCGCTCTGATCAACTTCGGCATTCGGCCGACCCAGATCTTCCACTTCGTCGACCCGGCCCAGGACCCGAGCTTCGAGGGCGTCGACATCGGCGGGATCGAGATCGTCGGCACGACCTACGGGCAGCTCAACATCGAGGCGATGGCCGCGGCCGGCATCGAGCTGGTGATCACGCTGGCGTACGCACAGAACGATCCGGACAATCTCTACTACTTCAACGACACCGCACAGTTGGACCAGGTACGCCAGCTCGCGCCGGTGATCGCGATCAAGCAGACCGGCAGCGCACCCGAGGTGATCACCGCCACCGAGCAGCTCGCGGTCGCGCTCGGAGCCGATCCGGACAGCGAGTTGATCACCACAGCCAGGGCGGACTTCGACGCGGCGGGTCGCGAACTGACCGAGGCCGCGAAGAGCGGGCTCTCGGTGACCACGCTCTATGCCGAGGATTCCGGGCTCTACTTCGCCAAGGCGCCGGACGAGCCCTCGCTGGCCTATTACGCCGACCTCGGGGTGAACTTCGTCGAGATCGGCGGCGACCAGTACTACTGGCACCAGGTGAGCTGGGAGAACGCCGACACCTACCCGTCGGATGTCGTGCTCTACTCGATGCGCGACTCCTATCCGCCGGAGAAGCTGATGCAGCAGCCCGCCTTCGCGCGGTTGCCCGCCGCCGCGGCCGGCCAACTGCACCCGTGGAAACTGGTGGCGATGGATTACGCCTCCCAGGCCCGCTACATGCGCGAGTTCGCCGGCTGGCTGAGCTCCGACCGCTCGGTCACCTGAGTCCCAGCTCGCGGACCAGGTCGGGCGAGGTCCCGGGATCGGCGTCGGTGAAGGGCTTTGCGCGATTGATCCAGCGTTCGGCGTCGGCGCCGTGCACCACCCGGTAGGGGAACATCGCGCTCGCGCCCTTGCGCTGCAGCACCCGTACGGGCAGCTCGGCGCCCGAGGCGATGATCACCAGGTTGCCGAACCGCCGGCCCTTCAGGATCGGCGGCTCGGCGGTGATCGCCACCCGGGGGAACAGCTCGGCCGCGCCGGCGGCGACGCGCCGGGCGTAGGAGAACGGGCCCCGGTCGGTGACATTGATCAACAGCACGCCGGCGGCGCGCAGCACTCGCCGCGCGTCGGCCAGGTACTCGCGCGTGGTCAGGTCCGCCGGCACCCGGCCGGCGACGAAGGCGTCGTTGATGATCACATCGGCGAACTCCGCGCGCATCGCCGCGACCCCCGCCCGGCCGTCGATCGCGCGCACCTTGACGCCGCTACCGCGGGGCAGCGGGAGCTCCGCGCGTACCCGCTCGGTCAGGTCCGCGTCGGGCTCCAGGACGATCTGCGGCGACGTCGGCCGGGTGGCGGCGACATAGCGGGCGAGGGTCATCCCGGCGCCGCCGACGTGGATCACCCGCAGCCGCTCCAGCGGGGCGGCCCAGGCATCGAGCAGATCGGCGATCCGCTGCATGTACTCGAACTCCAGGTGCAGCGGATCGCCGGGATCCACATAGGACTGCGAGGCCCCGCCGACCCGGACGGTGAACGCGCCGGGGCGCGCACCGTCCGGAACGAGCGGGTCGTCAGCCGCGGTCACCCGCCAGCTCGTCGGAGCGCTTCGTCTCGTCCGGCGTGGCCGCATCGGCACCGTGCGGGGCGTCGGTCTTCATCACCAGCGTGTCGGTGCCGGAGTCGACCTCGAAGGTGACCGTCGAGCCCTCCATGATCTTGCCGGCGAGCACCTCGCGGGCCAGCGGGTCCTCCACCTCGCGCTGAATCAGCCGGCGCAGCGGCCGCGCGCCGTAGACCGGATCGAAGCCGTTCACGCCGAGCCAGACGCGAGCGTCGTGATCGGCCTCGACGGTGATCCGGCGGTCGGCGACCCGCTTGTTCAGCCGCTCCAGGCTGATGTCGACGATCTTGGCCAGCTCGCTCGCCTGCAGCGGCTCGAACATCACGATCTCGTCCAGCCGGTTCAGGAACTCGGGGCGGAAGGACTGGCGTACCACGCCCATCACCGCCTCGTGCTTCTTGTCCTCCGGCATCTCCGGATCGGCCAGGAACTGCGATCCCAGGTTCGAGGTGAGGATCAAGATCACGTTCCGGAAGTCGACGGTACGCCCCTGCCCGTCGGTCAGCCGGCCGTCGTCGAGCACCTGCAACAAGATGTTGAAGATCTCCGGATTGGCCTTCTCGACCTCGTCCAGCAACACCACCGAATACGGGCGGCGGCGTACCGCCTCGGTGAGCTGGCCGCCCTCGTCGTAGCCGACATAGCCGGGAGGCGCGCCGACCAGCCGCGACACCGAGTGCTTCTCGGAGTACTCGCTCATGTCGATCCGGACCATCGAGGACTCGTCGTCGAACAAGAACTCCGCGAGCGATTTCGCCAGCTCGGTCTTGCCGACGCCGGTCGGGCCGAGGAACAGGAAGGAGCCGGTCGGCCGGTTCGGGTCGGAGATGCCGGCGCGCGAGCGGCGTACCGCATCCGAGACCGCCTTGACCGCCTTCTCCTGGCCGATCAGCCGGTTCGCCAGCCGGGTCTCCATGTTGAGCAGCTTCTCGCTCTCGCCCTCCATCATCCGGCCGACGGGTACGCCGGTCCAGGCCGAGACGACCTCGGCGATGTCGGATGCGCCGACCTCCTCGGACACCATCGGCGTATGGGTCGCCTCGTCGGCATCGGCCTTCTCCAGGGCCGCCTGGAGCGACGGGATCTCGCCGTAGAGCAGCTCGGATGCCTTGCCCAGGTCGCCCTCGCGCTGGGCGCGCTCGGCCTCGCCGCGCAGGTCGTCGATCCGCTTGCGCAGGTCGCCGACCTTGTTCAGCCCCTCCTTCTCCGCGGCCCAGCGCTGCTCCAGCCCGCGCAGCTTCTCCTGCGCGTCGGCCAGCTCGCCGTTCAGCCGGTCGAGCCGCTCCTTCGACGCCGGGTCGTTCTCCTTCTCCAGCGCGAGCTGCTGCATCGTCATCCGGTCCACGTCGCGGCGAAGTTGATCAATCTCCTCCGGGGAGGAGTCGATCTCCATCCGCAGCCGCGAGGCCGCCTCGTCGACCAGGTCGATCGCCTTGTCCGGAAGCTGGCGCGCGGTGATGTAGCGGTTGGACAGCGACGCCGCCGCGACCAGGGCGGCGTCGGTGATCGCCACCTTGTGGTGCGCCTCGTAGCGCTCCCGCAGGCCGCGCAGGATGGCGATGGTGTCCTCCACGCTCGGCTCGCCGACGAAGACCTGCTGGAAGCGCCGCTCCAGCGCGGGGTCCTTCTCGATCCGCTCGCGGAACTCGTCCAGGGTGGTCGCGCCGATCATCCGCAGCTCGCCGCGGGCCAGCATCGGCTTGAGCATGTTGCCGGCGTCCATCGACCCGTCGCCCGAGGCGCCCGCGCCGACGACGGTGTGCAGCTCGTCGATGAAGGTGATGATCTCGCCCTCGGACTCCTTGATCTCGTTCAGCACGGCCTTCAGCCGCTCCTCGAACTCGCCGCGGTACTTCGCGCCGGCGACCATCGCGGTCAGGTCGAGCGCGATCAGTCGGCGGTTCTTCAGCGAGTCCGGCACGTCGAGATCGACGATGCGCTGGGCCAGGCCCTCGACGACGGCGGTCTTGCCCACGCCGGGCTCGCCGATCAGCACCGGGTTGTTCTTGGTACGCCGCGACAGCACCTGCACCGCGCGGCGGATCTCCGAATCCCGGCCGATCACGGGATCGAGCTTGCCCTCGCGGGCCTGCGCGGTCAGGTCGACGCCGTACTCCTCCAGCGCCGACTCCGAGCCCTCCGCCTCCGGGCTGGTCACGCGCTTGTCGCCGCGCAACTGCTCGAAGGCCTGGATCAGCGCATCGGTCTCCGCCCCGGCCCGGGACAGGATCGACGACGCCTCGGACTCGATGGTCGACAGGCCGAGCAGCAGGTGCTCGGTGGTCACGAACTTGTCGCCGAACTGGTCCGCGCGTACCTCGGCGTCGGCCAGCACCCGGGCGAACCCGCCGGAGAGCTGCGGCTGGCTGACCGAGCTGCCCGACGCGGCCGGCAGCTTCTTGATCGCCGCCTCCGCCTGCGCGTCGACGGTCTTCGGGTCCGCGCCGACGGCCTCCAGCAGCGGGCCCACATTGTTCTCCGGCACCATCAGCAGCGCGTGCAGCAGGTGCACCGGCTCGGCGCTCGGGTTGCCGTTGGTGAGTGCGAGCCGCAATGCGGTCGACACGGCGTCACGGCTCTTGGTGGTCAGCTTCTCTGTGTCCATCTGGCCTCTCCTCCGGGCGGTCCTGCGATGCTCATGCCATCATCGCCCGTTCTCGGCCGTTGCGGAATGCGGGGTCGACATTCCGTTCACGATGGCATGATGCGTGGATTCGTTGTCATGGCACGGCTCGGGACTGACCCGGGCCGCGAGCGGCGCCGTCACGGGTGCAGGCGTACCGATCCCTCGGGGTCGGCGCTGAACAGCCGTGGATAGCGCGCCACCTGGGCCTCCCGCAGCAGCTTGCCCAGCTCGGCGAGCTGGCCGCGGAGCTGGTCGTTCTGCGATTGCAGCGCGAGGATCCGGGCGATCCCGGGCAGATTGATGCCCTCGTCCTGTGACAGCCGCTGGATCGAGCGCAGCCGGCCGATGTCGCGCCGCGAATAGCGCCGGCCCCGCCCGCGGGCGCGCCGCGGGGAGACCAGCCCCATCCGGTCATAGGTACGCAGGGTCTGCGGGTGCATCCCGGCCAGCCGCGCGGCCACCGAGATCACGAAGACCGGCGCCTCCTCATCGATCAGCTCGACCGCATTGCGACCGGATACAGCCGCCATCGCGGATCACCCCCGCCGCCCCGAGCGCGCGTCGGCGAAGATCGCCGCCCGCGGATCGGCGCTGTCGGTGAGTCGTCCGTAGGCCGCCAGGGCCTCCTTGGCCTCGTCGGTGATCGCGGACGGGACGGCGACCTCGACGGTGACCAGCAGGTCGCCCCGCGTGCCGTCCTTCTTCGCCACGCCCTTGCCGCGGACCCGGAAGGTCCGGCCGTTCGGCGTACCCGCCGGGATCTTCAGGCGTACCCGATCCGAGTTGACCGCAGACGTGCCCGACAGGGTCGGCACGTCGATCTCGCCGCCGAGCGAGGCCTCGACGAAGGTCACCGGCACGGTGATCGTCATGTTGTCGCCCTTGCGCCCGAAGACCGCGTGCGGCAACACGTTGACCAGCACATAGAGATCGCCGGCGGCGCCGCCGTTCTCGCCCGGGCCGCCCTTGCCCTTGAGCCGGATCTTCTGCCCGTCGCTGACCCCGGCCGGGATCCGCACGTGCATCGTCTTGGTCGACTTGGCGCGCCCGGAACCGTGACAGACCGGGCAGGGGTCGTCCACGATCAGACCGCGCCCGCGGCAGTCCGGGCACGGCTCGGTGAAGCTGAACCCGCCGCCGGCCGACGCGCTGACCATGCCCGCACCCTCGCAGGTCGGGCAGACCCGCGGCACGGTGCCGGCGCGGGCGCCGGTCCCGTGGCAGGCCTCGCAGGCATTCTCCGAGACCATCTGCATGCTGACGGTGGTCCCCTCGACGGCGTCGACGAAGTCGATCGTCACCTCGCCCTCGATGTCGGTCCCGCGGCGCGGGCCGGGCCCGCGGCTGGTCCGGCCCTGACCGAACCGGCCGGCCAAGCCGCCGAACAGGTCAGAGAAGTCGGCGGCGCCGCCGCCGGTGGCGTTTCGGAACAAGTCCTCGAACCCGGCGGAGGTACCGCCGCCGGGCGCTCCCCCGCCGCCGCGAGGGAAACGGAACCCACCCCCGCCGAACATCCGGCGCGCGTCGTCGTACTCCTGGCGCTGCTCCGGATCCGAGAGCACCGAGTGCGCCTCGGACGCCTCCTTGAAGCGCTTCTCGGCCTCGGCGTCGCCGGGATGCTGGTCCGGGTGGTTCTCCCGGGCCAGCTTGCGGAACGCCTTCTTGATGTCGGCGGGCTTGGCGTCCTTGGCGACGCCGAGGATCTTGTAGTAGTCCTTCTCCAGCCAGTCCTTGGTGCTCATCAGGCCTCCTGGTCGGGCGCGTCCTCCGCGGGCTGCGCGACGGCGACCCGGGCCGGGCGCAGCACCCGATCGCCGACCTTGTAGCCGACCTGGAGGACCTCCGCAGCCGTCGGCTCGGTGATCCCGCTCGCCTGGGTCTGCATCAGGGCCTCGTGGATCCGCGGGTCGAACGGGTCGCCCTTCTCGCCGAAGGCCTCCAGCCCGTGCCGGGACGCGACCTTCTCGATCTCGCCGGCGACCAGCTTGAACCCGTCGGTCATCTGCTCGTGCTCGCGGGCGCTGCGGATGTTGTCCAGCACGCCCATCAGGTCGGCGAGGATCCGCTCGGCGCCGGCCCGGCGGGACAGGTCGCGGTCGCGATCGACGCGCTTCTTGTAGTTCACGTACTCGGCCTGCAACCGCTGCAGATCAGCGGTCCGCTCGGCGAGCTGCAGGGCAAGCTGGGCCGAGGCATCGGCCGGTTCGCCGGCATCGGATGCGTCCTCGGCGCCGGCCGCCGCGTTCTGATCGGGCGCCGCGTTCTCGTTGTCGGGTACGCCGGGCTCGGCGGGCTGCTGGGCGCCGGGCCGGTCGTAGGGTCCCGCCTGGTCAGCGGGATCGGAATTCTGCGATTGCACGCTGTCTCCTCTGCGTTGCGGGTACGACCCGCCGGGCCGCCCGTGCTGGGCGACCCGGCGAGGCGTCAGCGGATGCCGGTCAGGACTGCTTCTTGTCGTCGTCGGACTCGTCGACGATCTCGGCGTCGACCACATCGTCGTCATCGGAGGAATCCGAGCTGCCGGCGCCGGAGCCGGAGGCATCGCCGGCGGTCCCGGACTGCGCGTCGTCGGACGGGGCCGACTCGGCCTGGGCGGCGGCGTACATCGCCTGGCCCAGGGTGGCCGCGGCGGTGTTCAGCTTCTCCACCCCGGCGCGGACGGCGTCGTTGTCCTCGCCCTCGAGCGCGGTCTTCAGCTCACCGAGCGCGTCCTGGACGGGCTGCTTGACGTCGTCGCCGACCTTGTCTCCGGTCTCGTCGAGCAGCTTCTCGGTGCGGAAGACGAGCGAGTCGGCGTCGTTGCGCAGGTCCACTGCCTCGCGGCGCTTGCGGTCCTCCTCGGCGTACTGCTCGGCCTGGTTGACCATCTTGTCGATCTCTTCCTTCGACAGGGCCGACCCGCCGGTCACCGTCATGGACTGCTCCTTGCCGGTGGCCAGGTCCTTGGCGTTGACGTGCACGATGCCGTTGGCGTCGATGTCGAAGGCGACCTCGATCTGCGGTACGCCACGCGGCGCCGGCGGCAGGCCGGTCAGCTCGAAGTTGCCGAGCGACTTGTTGTCCTTCGCGAACTCGCGCTCGCCCTGGTAGACCTGAATCATCACCGACGGCTGGTTGTCATCGGCGGTGGTGAAGGTCTCGGACTTCCGCGTCGGGATCGTGGTGTTGCGCTCGATGATCTTGGTCATCAGGCCGCCCTTGGTCTCGATGCCGAGGGAGAGCGGGGTGACGTCGAGCAGCAGCACGTCCTTGACCTCGCCGCGCAGCACGCCGGCCTGCAGCGAGGCGCCGAGCGCAACGACCTCGTCGGGGTTGACGCCCTTGTGCGGGTCCTTGTGGGTGAGCTCCTTGACCAGCTCGGTGACCGCGGGCATCCGGGTGGAGCCGCCGACCAGGATCACCTGGTCGATGTCATCGACGCTGATCTTGGCATCGGAGATCACCGCGTTGAACGGGCCCTTGCAGCGATCCAGCAGGTCCTGGGTCATCCGCTGGAACTCCGCCCGGGTGAGCTTCTCCTCCAGGTGCAGCGGGCCACCCTCGCCGAGAGTGATGTAGGGCAGGTTGATCGTCGTCTCGGTGGTCGAGGAGAGTTCGATCTTGGCCTTCTCGGCGGCCTCCTGCAGGCGCTGCAGCGCGATCTTGTCCTTGGCCAGGTCGATGCCGGTCTTGTTCTTGAACTGCTTGACCAGCCACTCGACGATCCGCTCGTCCCAGTCGTCGCCGCCGAGGCGGTTGTCGCCCTTGGTGGCCTTCACCTCGAAGACGCCGTCGGAGATGTCGAGCAGCGAGACGTCGAAGGTGCCGCCGCCGAGGTCGAAGACCAGCACGGTCTGCTCGGTGTCGGACTTGTCCAGGCCGTAGGCCAGTGCGGCCGCGGTCGGCTCGTTGATGATCCGCTCGACCTTCAGGCCCGCGATCTCACCGGCCTCCTTGGTGGCCTGGCGGGCGGCGTCGTCGAAGTAGGCCGGCACGGTGATCACGGCGCTGTCGACGTCCTGGCCCAGGTAGGCCTCGGCGTCGCGCTTGAGCTTCTGCAGCACGAACGCGCTGATCTGCTGCGGCCGGTAGGTCTTGCCATCGATGTCGATGGTCCAGTCCGTGCCCATGTAGCGCTTCACGGAACGAATGGTGCGGTCGACGTTGGTCACGGCCTGACGCTTGGCGACCTCGCCGACGAGGACCTCGCCGCTCTTGGTGAAAGCGACGACCGAGGGGGTGGTCCGCGAACCCTCGGCGTTGGGGATGACGGTGGGCTCGCCGCCCTCCAGGACGGCGACCACCGAGTTGGTGGTGCCGAGGTCGATGCCTACTGCACGAGCCATGTTGGTTTCCTCCTGCGATCGGGGCTTGGTGTGCTCGTCGCCCGGGACTCGCCGGGCAACTTGAGTCTGCGGGACTCAACATACACCTTGAGTCGAAGTCGCTCAAGTCTCCGGGGACGCCTGGCACCCGGAGCCCAATCGAGCATGTTGACAAGGTTGTCTATACAAGTTTGTCTAAGACATGCCCAGGTCCTCCGGCGCCCGCCTTTTCGTCCTCGGCTGCCTACGCCGAGGTCCCCGTCATGGCTATGCGATTCGCCAAGAAGCCGTCCAGGACCAGGTAGACAGTTGGTCCGACCTCAAACCAGGCTCCGTCTATCACGCTCTCACTGCGCTGGAACGGGAGAATCTCGTCAAGGTTGAGGCCGTGGGTCGCGACGGTCAACGGCCCCCCAGGACCACCTATGCCCTCGCGCCCGCCGGGTACACAGAGCTCCACACGCTCGTTGCCGACAGCATCCGCACGGTGAACAGCCCGGTCGATTCCGTTGCCGTTGCCCTACGGCTCGCCGACGAACTCGACCCAGACGAGTTGATCGCGCTCCTCACGGCTAGAGCAAAAGCGCTCCATGATCGTTGCAACGCACACACCTCGGCACTGACACGCGTCGAGCAGCACCTGTCCCCGATGGAGCGCGTTGCCTTTGACCACACCATCGCCCGTCTGAGGTTCGAAGCCGAGTGGTTCACCCGAGTCGCCGGTGAACTCCGACACACCACATCCAACTCCACCATCGAGAGGTCCCCTGAACGATGAACACCATCGCTGTTTTCGGCGCCACCGGAGGAACCGGACGACTCCTCGTCACGGCCCTTCGAGAACGTGGCCTCGGCGTCGTTGCCATCGTACGTGACCCAACCGGCTACAAAGCCCCTCCGGGCGTCATCGTCAAGCAAGCCGATGTCCTCGATCCCTCCAGCCTTGACGGCGTCCTCGACAACGTCGATGCCGTCATCTCTGCACTTGGCCCACGTGACGGGCGATCACCGACGACCGTGTATTCGAGGGGAATGCGTAACATCATCGCCCAGATGCGGGCCGCGGGCGTCCATCGGCTGGTCGTGATCAGCGCGGTCCCGGTGTCTCCTCCAGAGGAGAACACCTTCTTCGTTCGCCACATCCTGCATCCCATCCTCTGGCGCTTCTTCGGGCCCAGCTATCGAGATCTGCGCGTGATGGAAGAAGAACTGCGCACCCGGGCGAAGGACATCGACTGGACGATCGTCCGGCCCCCGCTACTCACCGACGATCCGGCACGAGGAGATGTTCGCCGTGCCGTCGACTCACCGCTCGGGAAACCCAAGAAGATCAGCCGCGCGGACCTGGCTAACGAGCTGGCCAACGCAGCCTTGGACGAATCCCTGGCACACAAGACGCTGACCGTCTCTTACTGACACCATGACCAGGGAACGCGCTGTTGCGTGGGCGTTGGAACTACAGGCCGCCCACCACCAACTCGAGACGCAGCTTCGTGATGCCCGCGCCGAGGTCAGCCGCCTGACCCCGGCGCAGCCGTCCCCACAGGGTGACCTTCTCGTTCATTGCGTCGGGTTCTGCAAAGCACTGCAGGCGCATCACGAAAGCGAGGACGATCACCTGTTCCCTCTCATCGTCGAGCAAGACCCCGCCCTCACGCCGACCATCGAGGCCTTGAAGGCAGACCACATTCGCCTGGCCGGCCTGCTTGGTGAGTTCCGGGCCATCCTTGATCAACTTCGCGCCGCCGTCTCACCACAGGCTCGCGGCGAGGCGGACCGCAAGCTCGATGTGTTGCATCGCCTCGTCGCTGACCACTTCGCATCCGAGGAGAACAAGCTGAACCGCGCGTTGCACGCACTCCAGGAACCGCCAGACCATCGGAGACAGCTACTGGGGCTGTAACTCACAGACAACTGAGGGAAGTCTGAGACGATTGAAGGGTCGGCGCCGGCGAACTGGCTCGGCACATCATCGACGGGGAGGAGATCGCGGTGACGGGAGAACACGATCGACCGCGGGCGCCCGGCCAGAAGACCGGCACGCTGGCGCCGGACCATCCGGGCACGACGCGCCGACTGGTCGCGCTCGGTGCGGGGGCGGCCGCCGCGGGGGCCGGACTGCTGCTCTGGCGGCGCCTGCTCCGCTGAGCCGCGGTCGCCGTGCTCCGTACCATCGTTCCCGTGAGCACACCGCTGGCCGTCGACCTCGCCATCGCGTGCGCCCGGCTGACCCGACTGGCCGCCCGGCTGCACGGCGAGCCGCACGGCGTCGGCCGCGCACTGGCGACGCTCGACCAGTTCGGGCCGATGTCGGTCGGCGCGTTCGCCATGGTCGACAACACCAGCCAGCCGACCGTGACCAAGCTGTTCCAGCGGCTGGAGGCCGAGGGCGTCGTCGAGCGCCGGCCCGATCCCGACGACCGGCGATCCAGCCTGATCGGCCTGACCGATGCCGGACGCGAACGCCTCGACACGTTGCGGCAGAACATGGCCGCCGGCCTCGATCCGGCGCTGGACGGGCTCGATGATGATCAACTCCAGACGCTGCGCAGAGCGGCGGTGATCATCCGCGACCTGGCCGACGAACTCTCCCCGCTGGATCGGCCTCAGGCAGGCGGCACGGCCGTTCGGTAGTGCGCCTCGCGTACCCGTTTGATCGATCCGAGCCGATCGGCCCGCCAGTTCCGGGCCGAGAACCACAGATCGCCCCGCACCGCCGGGAAGCCGCGATTGAAGTCCAGGTGCGAGGACAACTCGGCCGGGTCGGACCAGTTCGGATCCGCGTCGGCCCCGACCTTGTAGGCGGCCTGACCGATGTAGAGCCGCACGTTCGTGCCGGCGACGACGCTCGACCACCAGGGCACGAGCTTGGCATAGTCCGCCGCGGCAAACCCGCGCGACCAGTACACCTGCGGCGCGATGTAGTCGATCAGGTTGCGGCGCACCCACCCGCGCGTGTCGGCGTACAGGTCGTCATAGGTCTGCACGCCGGCCCGGGTGTCCGATCCGGCCGGATCGGTCGACCGGTTGCGCCACACCCCGAATGGCGAGATGCCCAATCGCACGCCGGGGCGCGTCGCGCGGATCCGGGTACGCAGCTCGGTGATCAGCGTGGTGATGTTGGCGCGGCGCCAACCGGCAAGATCAAGTTCGTGATCGGCATAGGCCTGGTACTCCGCGCGATCGTCGAAGGTCTGCCCGGCGACGGGATAGGGATAGAAGTAGTCGTCGAAGTGCACCGCGTCGATCGGGTACCGGCGGACCGCGTCGACGATCGCGTCGATCACGAAGCGGCGCGCCTCGGGCACACCCGGGTTGTAGTACAGCTTCCCGCCGTAGCGTTCCACCCAGGACGGGTTGCGCCGCGCCGGATGACCGGAGACGAGCGTGCTGATGTCGTCGGTCATCGCGACCCGGTACGGGTTGAACCAGGCATGGAGCTGCAGCCCGCGGCGGTGCGCCTCCGCGACCGCGGTGCCGAGCGGATCCCAGCCCGGGTCGCGGCCCTGCGTACCCGTCAGATAGCGCGACCACGGCTCGCGCGCGCCGGGCCAGAACGAGTCGGCGGTCGGGCGTACCTGCAGCGCGATCGCGTTCAGGTTGTGCGCCTTGGCCAGATCCAGCCAGCCCAGCAGCTCGCGGCGCTGCTCGGCGGCGCTCAGCCCGGTCCGCGAGGGCCAGTCGATATTGGCGACCGAGGCGATCCACAACCCGCGCAGCTGCGCGGTCGCGGCCCGCGCGGGCGCGGACTGGGCGCCGAGCATCGCGGCGGCGGCCACGGGAACGGTCAACAGGGTGCGACGTGAGATTGCCATCGATCCTCCTGGGCTCGGCCCCCGCAGGTAGGCCTCACCCTAGGCGAGCGGGACGGCCGCGGCTACAGTGTCGGTGCTCCGGACGAGGAGGTCGGATGGGGAACGGGATCAACCCGGACGCACATGCCGGCGACGTCGCCCGCATCGTGGCGGCGTCCACCACCTTCCTCGCCGAGCATTCGACCGAACCGATCACGCTGCACGACCTGGCCGAACATGTCGGCTACAGCCCGTTCCATCTGTCCCGGCTGATCGCGGCAGCACTCGGCTCGGCACCGATGCAGTACCTCGCGTCGCTGCGCTTCCATCACGCCAAGCGGTTGCTGCTGACCACCGACGACACCGTGACCGACATCTGCATGGCGGTCGGCTTCTCCTCGGCCGGCACCTTCAGCCGGCGGTTCGCCGAGAGCGTCGGGCCCAGCCCGTCGGAGTTCCGCCGCCTGCCGCACCTGATCGCCGAGGACCGGGTACGCCCACTCAGCCGGCCCGGAGAGCTCCGCTCCGGCGGCACGCTCACCGGCGAGGTGGCGATCTCGGCGGAGGCGGCCGCCGCGGTCGGACCGGGGGCGGACTACTACGTCGGGCTGTTCGCCAGGCCGATGGCGCGGGGGCGGCCGGTCGCCGGGGCGATGATCGCCGGCCCCGGCCCGTTCCGGCTGTTCGGCATCCCGCCGGGATCGTGGTGGCTGCTCGCGACCGCCCTTCCGGCCACCGGACCGGTCGAACAACTCGTGCCCCCGGCCCGCGCCTTCGGCAATGCCGGGCGCATCGCGGTCCGCGCGGGCCAGCTCACCGACCGGATCCGCGTCACCATCCTGCCCCGGCCGCCGCACGCCACCCCGGCCACCGTCGCGCTCCCCTGGCTCGTCATCCGCGAGGACTGAGCAATATCGGAGAAGCGATGCCGGCCGGTCACCGACCATGATCGATCCATGAGCAGACAGGTATTCATCAATCTCCCGGTAGCCGACATCCCCGCCACTCGCGCCTTCTGGACAAAGCTCGGGTTCGCCTTCGACGACAACTACAGCGATGACAATGCGCTGGCCATGATCATCGCCCCCGGGCAGAGCGCGGCGATGCTGCTGCAGCGCGACTTCTTCGGCACGTTCCACCCCAAGCCCGTGGCCGATGACTCCGCCAAGGAGGTCCTGATCGGGATCGGCGCCGACTCGCGCGACGAGGTGGACCGGCTGGTGGACGCCGC
Organism: Naumannella cuiyingiana; assembly: GCF_013408305.1. NCBI lineage: Bacteria > Bacillati > Actinomycetota > Actinomycetes > Propionibacteriales > Propionibacteriaceae > Naumannella > Naumannella cuiyingiana. The sequence goes on from NZ_JACBZS010000001.1 coordinate 1,417,319, forward strand.
GGTCGCCGCAGGCGCCAGCGAGCCACGGAAGGCCCAGGACCACGGCTGGATGTACGGGCGTTCCTTCGACGACCTCGACGACCACACGTGGGAGGTCTTGTGGATGAACCCGGCCGGGCCCGCGAGCGAGTGATCCGGCGCGGTCAGGCCGGGACTGCCGGCAGGCCCGCTACCTCCCGCAGGAAGTAGGCGTGCAGGCGCTCGTCGCCGGAAAGCTCGGGATGGAACGAGGTGGCGAGGACGCCGCCCTGGCGTACCGCCACCGGCTCGCCGGCAGGACCGCGGGCCAGCACCTCGACCCCGTCACCCACCCGCTCGATCCGGGGCGCCCGGATGAAGACGCCGGGGAACGGCGCGCCGGCGAGATCGAGCTCGGCCTCGAAGCTCGCGACCTGCGACCCGTAGGCGTTGCGCCGCACGGCGATGTCGAGCGTGCCGAGCAGTGGCTGCCCGGGCAGCCCGTCGGTGACCTCGCGGGCGAGCAGAACCAGGCCGGCGCAGGTGCCGAGGACCGGCAGCCCGTCGGCGAGCGCGGCGCGCAACGGGTCGAGCAGGGCGAAGCGGGCGAGCAGCCGCCCCATCGTGGTCGACTCGCCACCGGGCAGAACGAGCCCGGCCAGGCCGTCGAGCCCGGCCTCGTCGGCGACGGGTACGCCGTCCGCACCCGCGCTGGCGAGCGCCGTGAGGTGTTCGCGTACCCCGCCCTGCAGGGCGAGTACGCCGACCCGGGCGCTCACCAGCCGCGGGTGGCGAGCAGCTCGCCGGCGCCGAGGCTGTCGGTAGCGATGCCGACCATCGCGGCGCCGAGACCGCGACTGACCTTCGCCACCCGCTCCGGATCGTCGTAGTGCGCGGTCGCCTCCACACAGGCGCGGGCCCGCGCGGCCGGGTCGCCGGAGGTGAAGATGCCCGACCCGATGAACACCCCGTCGGCGCCGAGCTGCATCATCATCGCCGCATCGGCGGGGGTCGCCACCCCGCCGGCGGTGAACAACACGACGGGCAGGCGACCGAGGCGCGCGGTCTCGCGTACCAGCTCCAACGGCGCGCGCAATTCCTTCGCGGCAACGAAGAGCTCGTCCTCGCCGAGGCCGGCGAGGCGCCGGATCTCGGCGGAGATGGTGCGCATGTGGAAGGTGGCCTGGCTGACATCCCCGGTGCCGGCCTCGCCCTTGGAGCGGATCATCGCCGCGCCCTCGGCGATCCGGCGCAGGGCCTCGCCGAGATTGGTCGCACCACACACGAACGGGACCGTGAAGCCGCGCTTGTCGATGTGGTGGGCAGTGTCGGCCGGCGTCAGCACCTCGGACTCATCGACATAGTCCACGCCGATCGCCTGCAACACCTGCGCCTCGACGAAGTGCCCGATCCTGGCCTTGGCCATCACCGGGATCGACACCTCGGCCTTGATCTCCTCGATCATCTCGGGATCGCTCATCCGGGCCACCCCGCCGTCGCGGCGGATGTCGGCGGGCACCCGCTCCAGGGCCATCACCGCGACGGCGCCGGCGTCCTCGGCGATCCGCGCCTGCTCGGGGGTGACCACGTCCATGATCACGCCGCCCTTGAGCATCTCCGCCATGCCCCGCTTCACCCGATCGCCGCCGGTGCTGCCGTTCTCGCTCACGACCCCTCCTTCGTTGCTTTGGACCAGTCTTACTCCGAAATCTGCGCGCTGTCGAGTGGTCCATAGCGTGAGCATCCGTCGCCCTCAGCCGGGCCGGAGCCTCACAGGAATGACACAGCCAGCTCACTGGAAGACAGCGACCGGACATGCCACGCTGGGTACATGTCCACCGTTCCGCGCACCCCCGACCAGCAGCTCACGCGTGCCGACGGCTCGCCCATCCGCGTGCTCGCCGTCGACGACGAGTCGAGCCTGACCGAGCTGTTGTCGATGGCGATGCGCTACGAGGGCTGGGATGTGACGACCGCCGGTTCCGGCAGCGATGCGGTCCGGCTGGCCCGCGAGGTACGCCCGGACGCCGTCGTGCTGGACATGATGTTGCCCGATTTCGACGGGTTGGAGGTGATGCGGCGGATCCGCGAGGACGAGCCGCGTACCCCGGTGATCTTCCTGACCGCCAAGGACGCCCTGACCGACCGGATCGGCGGGCTGACCGCCGGCGGCGACGACTATGTCACCAAGCCGTTCAGCCTGGAGGAGCTGATCGCGCGCCTGCGCGGTCTGCTCCGGCGGACCGGCGCGACGACCGCCAATCCCGACTCCGTGCTGGTCGTCGGTGATCTTCGCCTGGACGAGGACAGCCACGAGGTGACCCGTGGCGGCGACGAGATCCACCTGACCGCCACCGAGTTCGAGCTGCTGCGCTACCTGATGCGCAATCCGCGGCGCGTGCTGTCGAAGGCGCAGATCCTGGACCGCGTCTGGAACTACGACTTCGGCGGCCAGTCCAATGTCGTGGAGCTCTACATCTCCTATCTCCGCAAGAAGATCGACGCCGATCGGCCGGCCATGATCCACACGATGCGCGGAGCTGGATACGTACTGAAGCCGGCATGATCATCGCGCCGACCCCGGGACCAGACCAACCCCCACACCCATTCGCGCCCGGATCGATCGGGCGACGGCTGCTCGTCCGGGTGTTGATCATCGTCACCCTGGCCACCACCGGCGTTGCCGCACTGAGCATCGTGGTCACCCAGCAACTGCTGCTCGGCCAGCTCGACCAGCAGGTGATGACGCTGGCGCGCGAGCGCTCGGTCGCGGCGGGATCGCCACGCGGCATCTCCGAGGACCAGAAGCTGCGCGGCCAGCCCATCGGCACCATCCTGGTCGAGCCCGGCCTGGACGGATCGGTCGTCGTCTCGCTGAACACCAAGATCAACGGCTCCAAACCCAGCAAGCAGGAGCAACTGGAGTTCGCCTATGACCTCAGCGCCCTCGCGCCCGACTCCCAGCCGCGGTCGGTCCGGCTGAGCATCGGCGACTACCGCGCGGTGGCCGTGTCGACGCCGGCGGGAACACTGATTGCCGCGCTGCCGCTGGACGAGATCAACGACACCGTCTTCCGCCTGATGGTGATCGGGATGGTGGCCAGCAGCCTGGCCATTCTCGCCTCGGCGCTCGCGGTGCGCGAGGTGATGTCGCGCAGCCTGCGCCCGCTGAACCGGCTCGCCGGCACCGCGCGGCAGGTGTCCACCCAGGAGCTCGCCCACGGCGAGGTCGACCTGACTGCGCGCGTGCCACCGGGCGATGCCGACCCCGCCACCGAGGTCGGCCAGGTGGGGCAGGCCTTCAACCGGATGCTGGACAACGTGTCCGGCGCCCTGGCGGCCCGGCAGGCCAGCGAGACGAAGGTACGCCAGTTCGTCGCGGATGCCTCCCACGAGCTGCGCAATCCACTTGCGGCGATCAAGGGGTACGCCGAGCTCACCCGACGCGACCGTGATCAACTGCCGCCGCACGCCCGACACGCGATGGACCGGATCGAGTCCGAGTCGGAGCGGATGTCCTCCCTGGTGGAGGATCTGCTGCTGTTGGCCCGACTGGATGCCGATCCCGCGCTGCAGCTCGGCCCGGTGGATGCGAGCGAGTTGTTGATCAATGCGGTGAGCGACGCGCGGATCGCCGGCACCGATCATCGCTGGAGCGTGGAGTTGTCGGACGAGCCCGTGCTGGTGCTCGGCGACAGGTTCCGGCTGCACCAGGTGGTGGCGAACCTGTTGGCGAATGCCCGGACCCACACCCCGGCCGGGACCTCGGTGGTGGCAAGTGTCGTGGCTCGCGGCGAATGGGCCGAGATCGCGGTCACCGACGACGGGCCGGGCATCCCCGACCAGATCCGCGACACCGCATTCGAGCGGTTCACCCGCGCTGATTCGAGCCGGTCCCGGACCGGCCAGGGCCAGAGCACCGGCCTCGGTCTGGCCATCGTCGCCGCGGTGATGGCCGCCCACGGCGGCGAGGCCAGGGTCGACAGCCGGCCGGGCCGGACCTCGATCCGGCTTCGGGTGCGGCTCGCCGAGGCCGCGCCGCGCGCGGAGGTTGGGCGTCGCGGGTAGCCTCGTTCCGGTCGAACCCCACCCAACCGAAGGAGTCTGCATGGCCCGCCGCGCGCTTCGCCCCCGCAACCGGGCGAACGGCTGCGTCGGTATCGCGCTGGCGATCACCGGGATCGCCGTCGTGGTGATCATCGTGGCCGCGGTCGCGATCGGCACGGTGGTGTGGAATCGCAGTGTGGAGGCAAGCCTGCAACGCCCCGAGGTGGACGACAAGACGGTGTTCATCACCGCGATCGCACCGCTCGCTCGCGAGTCGATGGAGGCGACCGGCGTACCCGCGTCCGTGATCATGGGCCAGGCGATCCTGGAATCCGGTTGGGGCACGTCCGCGCTGTCCAACTGGTCCGGCAACTACTTCGGGATCAAGTGCGGATCCACCACCTCGCCCCGGCAGAACGGCTGCGTGTCCAAGGAGACCCAGGAGTTCTACGAGCCGGACAAGCCGACCACCGAGGTGGCCGAGTTCCGCAGCTATGCGACGGCGCGCGACTCCTTCCTCGATCATGGTGAGTTCCTGCGCGAGACCCCGCGCTATGCCGGAGCCTTCGACCACACCGACGATCCCGAGGAGTTCATCACCGAGGTTCGCGAGGCGGGCTATGCCACCGACCCGAAGTACTCGGAGATGGTCATCTCGCTGATGCGCGACTACGACCTCTTCCGCTACGACAAGGGCGCCCCGAACGGTACGCCCGTGCCGGAGCGCTTCGCCGCGGCCTATCGCGAGACGGGCGGGCTGACCGGGCCGCTCGGCGCGCCACTGGGCGCCGTCCAGGACGGACCGGTCGACCAGACGGCGATGATCATCTTCGATCGCGGTGTGATCATCGGCAGCGGCAAGGAGACCTACCCGCTGACCGGCCCGCTGTGGGAGCGCTATCGGCGCGATGCCGAGGTGCGTGAGCGACTCCGCGCACCGATCGAGGTCGGCACCGACGGCGACGAGCAGTTCGCGGAGTTCGAGGGAGGCCGATTGGCGTCGGTGGCCGGCGGTGAGGCCGAAGTCAGCTATCGCTGACTAGCATGCAGGGGTGACTACGCGCGAAGAAGTGGCCCGACTGGTCGATCACACCCTGCTCAAGCCGGAGGCGAATGCCGCCGACGTACAGGCGCTGGCCGACGAAGCCGGCCGACTCGGCACCTTTGCGATCTGCATCTCGCCCAACCTGCTCACCGGGGTCCGGCTCCCCGACGGCGTCTCACTGGCCACCGTCTGCGGCTTTCCCTCGGGTAAGCACACCTCGGCGACGAAAGCGGCCGAGGCCGCCGAATCGGTCGCGGCCGGGGCCGACGAGGTGGACATGGTAATCGACATCGGCGCGCTCAAGGCCGGCGAGGTCGATGCCGTGCAGGCAGACATCCGGGCGGTCCGCGAGGCGATCCCCGGCGCGCTGTTGAAGGTGATCATCGAATCGGCGGCGCTGACCGATGACGAGATCGTCACCGCCTGCCGGGCCGCCGAGGCGGCGGGCGCGGACTTCGTGAAGACCTCGACCGGGTTCCACCCGGCCGGTGGCGCGTCGGTCGAGGCGGTACGCCTGATGCGCGCCACCGTCGGCGATCGGCTCGGGGTGAAGGCGTCCGGCGGCATCCGGGACTACGACACCGCCGTCGCCATGATCGAGGCGGGCGCGAGCCGGCTGGGGCTGTCGGGCACCGCCGCCGTGCTGGACGGCGCGCCCGCCTGACGGCGTACCGTGATCAACGCCTGACGGCGTACCGTGATCAACTCGCGGCCGGCAGGGTCGCCCTGATCCGATCCGGCGTGTCGTCGTCACAGCCGTCGAAGAAGGTGCCGACGACGTCCTCCAGGTGATCGAGCGATTCGGCCGCGAACAGGACCGGCTGGTAGGCGGTGATGTCGTAGTTCAGGGTGCCCATCTGGGCCAGGTCGAGCGGCCTGATCTCCATGTGGGAGTACTCGTCCATCTCGCCGTAGCTGGACAAGATCCCGGCACCGTAGGCCTTCAGGATGCCCGACTCCCACATCACGCCGAACTCCATGGTGAACCAGAAGACATCGGCGAGGAACTGGACGGTGTCGTCGCGCTCGGCGCGGGCGGTGGCCGCGCCGGCGGCCTGGGTGAGCTCGGCGAACCGCGGTGACGCGAGTTGGTTGGCGTGCCCGATCACCTCGTGGATGACATCGGGCTCGGGGGTGTAGAGCGGCTCGGAGGGGTGCCGCAGGTACTGGGTGGAGTGGAACATCCGCTGGGCGAGCGAGCCGTAGAACTCGCGCAGTTCGACCAGCCCCGGCGCCGCGACATAGCGGAATCCCGTCAGCGGTTCGAGCTGCGCGGTGACCTCGGAGAGCTGGGGCACGCGATCGGTCGGCAGCCCCAGGGCGGCCTTGGCGGCGAGGTATTCCGAATGGGCGTACCGCTCGTGTTTGGGGGCCAGCTCGCGGCTGACCGTCGCCCAGACGTCGTGCTCGGCCGGGGTATAGGTGATGTCGGGAACCGGCGTATCGGGGTCCCAGTCCACGGCCACGGCGGCGATCTCGTTGCGCCGGGCGCGATAGTCCGGGTCGCGGAAACCCGGATGGTTCTCGCCCAGGTGGACCTCGACGCCGTCCTCGCCGCGAGTGACCGGCGAATAGAGCTGCGCTTCCTCGAACATCTCTGCGTGACCTCCGTTGGCTGGCTTTCCCTCAGCAGACCAGACCCCGGCGTTACTGCCAAGATTGTCCAGGCCGGGTGCACAGATCGCGCACGTCTGCGCCGATCGGTGCCCGGTCGGTACGCAGGTTGCTAGGACCGGGGTCAGGCGAACAGCTCGGCGACGGGGATCCGCACCTCGAAGGGGTTGCCGACCTCCAGCAGTTCGCGCTCACCGGCGCTGGCGGCCTCGGCGTACCCGCCCGCGGCGAGCTCCCACACGGTGACCGTGCGCGCCTCCGGATCGACCACCCAGTAGCTCGGCGAGCCGGCCTGCTGATAGCGCGCCCGCTTCAGGTTCAGGTCGATCAGCCTGGTGCTGGGCGACAGGATCTCGACGGCGAGCAGCGGCGCGGCCGGGAGGTCTCGCTCGGTGAAGTCGCGCCCCGTCGATGAGCTCGTAGCGGTGCCCGTCATCGGGCATCGCGTCGAGATCGGCCCGGGTCAGCTCCCGGCCCCGCGGCAGGGTGGTCACGGTCTCCATGGTGCCTCACTTCCACTCTCCCCGGGTTTCGGCGATCAGCCGAGGGGTAGCAGGTCCGTCCGGGCTCGCCCGTCGGGGTAGCGCGATTCGAGCACCACGTGTGGGCCGCCGGCGTCGACGATGTCGCGGATCTCCCGTTCGGCGGCGGGATCGCCCGGCACCGACAGCTCCTGCCAGGTCGCGGGATCCGTGGCCGACCAGAGCCGGTAGGAACCGTCGGCCATGGCCGAGGCGGCGTACCAGCGCTCACCGATCCGGGCGACCCGCTCGACCCGGTCGCTCTCCCCGGGCAGATCCACCTGCTTCCACGACTTGCCGTCCGATCCGGTCCAGAACACCGCCCGGCCGGGCTCGCCATCCTGATCCAGCCCGCCCCCGGCGAGCAGCGTGCTGCCGTCAGAGGCGAGGGTGTACAGCGACACGCTGCTCGCCGACCGCAGGCCGTAACTGTGCTGGGCATAGCGCTCGCCGTCGGTACTCACCCATGAGGCCATGGCGAGGCCGGGATCGGTGGCCATTCCCGCGACGGCGATCAACGCGTCGCCGTGGGCGGCCAGCCGCGGCGCGGAACGCCGATTCGGCGAGCGCAGATCAGTGACCTCCGGCTGATCGCGCCGCCCCTTCTCGCGCACCCGCAGGGGCCGCGCCTCGCGCCACGTCGCCAGGTCGGTCGAGGACATGATCATCGTCCGGTGATCATCTTCGGACAGGTCGGCGACCCCGGGCAGGTACCAGGTGCCTTCGTTCACCATGGGTACGCCGATCTCGCCCGTTGCCGGTACGTCGCCGCTGGGTTCGGGGTCGGCGATGGGGATCCGCTCGACCCGGCCACCGCGGACGACCCAGGCTCGCGGCAGGTCTCCCCTGCCGTCCTGGTCGGCGCCGCCCCCGATCACGGCTGTCCCGTCGGCATCCATCGCAAATCCGGCGATCCAGTCGTCGGGATCGTCGCTGATCATGATCGGTACGCCGGTCCGTCCGTCGGGCCCGCGCGACCAGAGCGCGATCGCGCCCTGGCTGTAGCCGAGGATGGCCAGGCCCCCGGGGCCTGCACGGACCGCGGTGACCGTCGGCCGGGGCGCAGCCGCCCGCGCGTGAGCGAGGTCTCCGCGCTCGAAGCTGACCCCGTCGCGCGAACGCAACAGCACCGGGCGATCCTGGGACCAGCCCGTGAGCAGCCAGCGATTCCCGGCGCGCGCCAGGCGCGGGGAGTCCAGCTCGCCCTTCACCCCTGCGGCGTCGAGGCGGAGCTCCGGCGTACCCGCCCCGGACCGGAACAGCCGCTCGCTCCTGCGTTTGCGGTCGACCGTCGTCACGACCACGATGGCGGCGCCGCCGGAGTCGAGCAGCCAGCCCTGATCCATCGTCTGCTCGGGCAGTCGCGCATCGGCGCGCCGGTGCCAGCCCTCGCCGCCCTCGTCGGCCGAGCGCAGGTAGGCGCGGTAGGTCGCGCTGCGGCCGGAAGCGAACCAGCCGCCGCCGATTGCCAGGAAACCGCGTCCGTCCCAGGCGACGTCGTAGAGCCGCTGTGCGCCGCCCTGCTCGGCACCGGTGTCCGGCAGCTTCCGCGGGCGCCACGACTTGCCGCCGTCCGTGCTGGCCAGCGCGATCTCGCGCCAGCGCTCGCCGGTGTCGTCGTAGCCGACCAGGACGGCGGTGCCGGCGGGCGCGACAGCGATCGCGGACAACTCCCCGCGCTTGTCCTCGATCACCGTGCGCCAGGCGATGCCGTCGTCGGACAGCCACGCCCGCCGGTGCCACTCGTCGTCGACGAGTTGGCTGCCGACGGCGACGAACCGGTCGCCCACCAGCGCCACTTCGCGGATGTCCGCCGTGCGATCGATGCCCTCCGGCGCGGTGCCGGACCAGCTCGTGCCGTCCGGGCTGGTCAGCACCACCGGCGCACCGTCCCGCTCGCCGAGCGCCCACCAGCCGTCGGGGGTGCGGAGCAGGTTCGACGGACCGCCGACACGGGTCAGCTCCGGCGCGACGGTCGCCTCGGTGAACGTGGCGCCACCGTCGACCGAGAGGCGGTAGGTCGTAGCCGTCACACCGACCTCGCCCAGCGCCACCACCTGATCACCATCGGACTCGATCGCCGTGACCCATTCGTCGAGGGGCTGCGCCTCCCGGTCCGGCAGCGGCGGAAGCTCCAGCGGCGGCGGGCCGGGTGGCGGGTCCGGCGTCGGCGGGGACGTGCACCCCGCAAGCAGGAGCATGGCGACCATGATCGCGGCAGGTCCGGGCAGACCCGAGATCGACGAAGCATTCACCTGGGGGGGCCTCTCGACGACTGGCTTCGGCTCGACGCTAGTGAGCGCGATCGTGCGAAACCACCGCCGGCCCGGAATCTGTGGACAACACCGTGCGGTTTCGGCACCTGGCGCAGATCCACCGGGCAAGCATGCGGCCGGACCAGGCGGAGCTGGTCGTACTCGATGCGCTGGCCAAGGCTGTGCGTCGGGTGGGAGGGCCCTACCACTTCCATCGCGTGACGTCGTAGCCCGGATCACCACGGCAGCGGCTCATCAGGCGCCCTGGAAGGTGCCGGGCGGCACACCGGGCTGTCGGCCCGCGAGGCGCGGGCGACGTGCGCACTTTGTGGTCAGTCGGGGCGCCGGAGTGACCACAAAGTGATCATCGCGCCGGGCCGATCGCCGCGGCCATCCGCAGCGGATCCCGCGAGGCCGAGTTGGTCGCGCCGGATGGTACGCCACAGTCGGCTCAGTACGTCGACCCAACCGACACGCCAACCTGGAACTGCGGACCGATCGTGAACGGTGCACCGGGGCCGTCCGCGACTACCCGGAGCGGGTAGGTGTAGACCTCGACCAAGACGCCACCATCCGCTTCCCACCAGCGACTCTGGCCACCGTCCGGTGACCTCCGGAACGCACCCGGCGGCGACGAGAACCGGTCCGTCAGCCACGCCGCCACCCGCGTGAAGGCGTCAGCCAGATCACCATCGGACGGCAGGGACGCAATCCAGCCAACTCCAACCGGCGAGCCATCCTCCGAACCCGGGAGCGGATCAATCTCAAGATCAAGCTCTATCCCGAGAACAGCTGCGGGTTCTGCGGGGTCGTGCCGGGCCATCTGGGCTATTCGGGTGGCTGCAGTGAAGGGCGGGTCAAAAATCGCCGCAAGCACAAGGATGGTCTGATCCACAATTGATTCCCTCAACAGGCCATCCAATCACTGACGCTCTTGGCGGAACATGGAACCAAGCTGCTCGGCTTCGAATCAATCGGCCCCGTGCCGGAAGATGATCACCAACACCCGCAGGCCGAGGACGAAGGCGACGAAGAGGACGGCGTACCCGAGCAGGGGCAGCGCACCGATCCCGGGTGCGAGAGCCGGTCCGCCCGGAGTGGTGATCAACACCACCGACGCGATGGTCAGCGCGGCGGCGAGGATCCCCAGCACCAGTTGGTGCACCAGGCCGGTCAGGAACCGCCGGTCCTCGGGTTGGGCGAGGACGCTCACCCGGGCAGTGAAGCGGCCATCGGCCAGTTGTTCGGTGATCTTGTCCACCCGGCGCGGCAGCCGTTGCAGCGCCGGCAGCATCCCCAGCAACTGCTGCTCCAGGGTCTCCCGCACCGCGGCCGGGCCGCCGAGCTCCCCGGTCAGCGCCGGAGCCTGGGCCCGGGCGGCGGTGATCATCTCGAATCCGGGGTCGATCAGCCGGAGCGTACCCTCCAGGGTCATCAGCGCCCGAAAGGCAGCGGCGATCTGGGTGGGCACCCGGTAACGGTGGCGCCGGAGCAGGGCGAACAGGTCGGCGAACAGCCCGTCCACCGAACCGGCACCCAGCCGCGCGATGGTCTCGCCCAGGTCGCGCTCCAGGGCGCGCTCGTCCAGGCCGGGTGGCCGGCCGAGCAGGTCGATCAGGGTGTCGGTCGCGCCGATCGCATCGCCGCGCTCGACCGCCGCCAGCAGCATCGCCAGCGCCTGTCGGCTGCCCCGATCCAGCCGGCCGACCGAGCCGAAGTCCAGGAGCCCGGCGGTTCCGTCGGGCGACAACACGATGTTGCCGGGATGCAGATCGGCGTGGAAGGTGCCCTCGACCAGCACCTGGCGCAGCACCTCGTGCAGCAGGGCCGAGGCCAGCTCGGCCCGGCGCTGCGGGCTCCACTTCGCGAGCTGTTCGCGCGCCGCGCCGATCGGTACGCCGTCGATCCGGTCCATCACCAGGACCGCGCCGCCGGACAGCTCCGGGTGCACGCGCGGGATGCGGATCACCGAATCCGACGGCAGCTTCGCCCGGATGGCGGTCATGTTCGCCTGTTCGATCCGGTAGTCGAGCTCCTCGTTCAACGAGCGGGCGAACCCGTCTCCGAGCGCACGCACGCCGAGCTCGCGGCCCCATGTCGTGTTGCGTTCCAGCCAGCCGGTCAACTGGTGCAGCACCTCGAGATCGTTCTCCACCTGCCGGCGGGCCGCCGGCCGCTGGATCTTGATCACCACCTCGCGCCCGTCGGTCAGCCGCGCCGCATGCACCTGGGCGACCGAGGCGGCCGCCAGCGGCTCGGGCTCGATGGAGGCGAACGCCGCCTCGGCAGCCGAACCGTCCGGCCCACCGATGGAGGCGGTCAGCACCTCCCGGACCCGCGGCCACGGCTCCGGCGCCACCCGCGCCTGCAGCACCGACAGGGCACCGGCGAAGTCCGGCCCGATCAGATCGGGCCGGGTGGAGGCGAGCTGGCCGACCTTGACGAAGGTCACGCCGGCCTGCTCGAGGCTGCGGGTCAGGGCCGCGGCCACCCGCGAGGCGGGCTGGTCGGGCGTACGGCCGCGCAGGAACCCGCCGAGGCCGTTGCGCACCGCGATCGCGCCGAGCTGGCGCATCCTTCCGGCGGTACGCCAGCGCTGCCGCCAGCCGCGCAAGGCCTCGAGCGGGCCCGGCACCGAGCCGGTCGGCACCACGACCTCGGAGACGACCAGGAACGCGATTCCGATCCCGAACATCCAGGCCAGCGCCAGGACCATCGTGACCACGGCAACGCCCGGCTCCACCCGGGGACCGTCGTAGTCGAAGACCCCCGTGGTCGGGCCGAGCCAGGTGATCACCGGGGCGACCGCGGCGAGCAGGATCAGCGCCATCAGCACCGTCCGGCCCCAGCCGATCCGGGAGCCGAGCACGCGACGTGACAGCCCGGCGACCAACCAGGCCGCCAGCAGCCAGGTGATCAGCGCGAAGATCCCGGCGACGATGTTCTCCAGCACGCCCTCAAGCTAGCGGCCGAGGCCCCGGCACCGGCATCCGGAAGCCCCCGGACTCAGGACCCCCCGAGCCCCTTGCTCTGCAGATAGTCCGCGGCGACCTGATCCGGATTGAGGTGATCATTGTCGACCTGCGCATTCAGCGCCTGCAGGTCCTCGGTGGTCAACTGCTGCTGCAGCTTGTTGACCGCAGTGATCGCCGCATCGTCGGTGAAGTCGGCGCGGGTCAGCGGCACCACATTCTGCGGCAGGATCAGCCCCGCCGGATCCTCAAGCACGACGTAGTTGTTGTCGGCGATCGCGGAGTCGGTGCTGAAGAAGTCGGCCACCTGCACCTTGCCGTCATTCATGTCCTTGACCTTGACCGCCAGCGCGTCATAGGCGCGGAACTCGCCGAACTTCGCGTCATAGACGTCCTCCAGCCCCTTCGGGCCGTACGGCCGGTCGGCCAGCTCGCCCGGGCCGCCGAGGACCCAGCGGTCGGACTTTCCGGCCAGATCGGCGAGCGAGCGCACCCCCGACTCCTGCGCGGTCTGCTGGGTGACCACGTAGACGTCCTGGTTGGCCGCCTTGGACTGGTCGAGCACCTTCAGGCTCTGCTCCTCGGCGACCTTCGGCAGGTCGCGGTCGACATCCTCGCGGTCCTTCGCACCGCTCTCGGGATCGAGATATTCGAGCAGATTGCCCGTGTACTCCGGCACCATCGACACCGACCCGTCGCGCAGCGCGCCGATGTAGATCTCGCGGCTGCCGATATTGGTCCGCGTCGACGCGTTCACCCCCGCGCCGCGCATCGCCCCGGCGTAGAGCTCGGCGATGATCGCCGATTCGGTGAAGTTGGCCGAGCCGACGACGACCTCGCCGCCCGCCGGAGCCTCGCCGGCGGTCGGATCGGCCATCGGGTTGGAGTTGGCGCCGCACGCGGCGAGCGTCAGGGCGGCCGCGCCGGCCACGCCGGCCAGCAGCGCGCGGCGCGGGCCGGTCAGGAACTTTCGGAGAATGCGCATCGGTTCGCCTTCCGTGAGTTGTCGGTGACGACCTTAACGGGCGGCACCGACACCGCGGTCACCCGGCGCGGCCCGCGATTCATCAGGCGCGTGCCCCGCGATTCATCAGGCGCGTGCCCCGCGACGGGTACGCCGTCGCGCGAGCGCGCCCGCGCCACCGAGCAGGGCCTCCAGGATGATCGCCAGCGCCGCGACCAGGACGGCGCCCGCGAAGACCTCCGGATACCCGTTCGGCCCCTGCCGCTGGCCGTCGACCACGAGCCGGCCGAGCCCGCCCGAGGCCGCGAGCGCGGCCACCGTCGCGGTTGCGACCACCTGCAGGGCCGCGGACCGGAAGCCGGAGATGATCAGCGGCGTGGCGAGCGGCAGCTCGACACCGGTGATCACCTGGCGATCGGTCATCCCCATCGCGTGGGCGGCGGTCACGGCGCCGCGGTCGGCCCCGCGTACCCCCGCCGCCGTCGCGGTCAGGATCGGCGGGATCGCCAGCACGGCGAGCGCGGCGACGATCGCCCACAGCTCGCGGCCGAAGATCGTCACGATCAGCACCAATAGACCGAGAGTGGGGATCGCCCGCGCGGCATTGCTCAGCCCGGCGACGACGAAGTCGCCGCGGCCCGTGTGACCGATGGCGATGCCTGCAGGCACGGCGATCAGGCCCGCCACCAGCAGCGCGAGGAAGGTGTAGACGAGGTGCTGGGCCAACAGATCGCCGATGCCGCCGGCACCCGACCAGTTCGCCGGATCGGTGAGATAGGGCCACAGGCTCATGCCGCACCCCCGCGCCGACCGGTCACCGCGAGCCAGGGCAGGCTGATCCTCTGGATGGCAAGGATCGTCAGATCGGCCAGCAGCGCCAGGATCAGGATCAACACGATGCCGACGATGATCGGGGTCAGGAAGCCCTCCCGGAAGCCCTGGTCGAAGTACTGGCCGAGGGCCCCCATGCCGATCACCGCGCCGACAGTGACCAGTGCGATGTTGGACACGGTGACCACCCGGAGCCCGGCGAAGATCACCGGCATGGCGAGCGGAAGCTCGACACCGAAGACCCGCCGCGCCCGGCCGTAGCCCATCGCGACCGAGGCATTGCGGACCGCCGGCGGGACGGAACGGAACCCGTCGACGACACTGCGCAGCAGCAGCGCCAGCGAATAGACCGTCAACGCGACGACGACATTGATCGGATCCAGGATGCGAGTGCCGAGGAACAGCGGCATCACCACGAACAGCGCGACCGAGGGGATGGCATAGACCAGCCCGGCGATGGTGATGATCACCGAGGCGAAGCGGCCGGTCCGGCTGACCAGATAGCCGAGCGGGATGGCGATCAACAGCGCCACCACGACCGGGATGATCGACAGCGCCAGATGCTCGACCAGCCGCGCACCGATCTGATCCAGGTTGCGAGCGATCCAGGCGACGTTCATGATCAACTGTCCTTGATCAACGCACGCTGGCGGTCGGCGGCCGCGACGATCGCGTCGACGCCCACCATCCCGACGGCCCGGCCACCCTCATCGAGCGCGTAGGCACGCCCGTCGGTGGACAACAGCGTCTCGTCCAGGGCGACCCGGGCGGAACCGCTCAGCGGAAAGGTACGCGCACCCTCCGGCGGCGGGCCGTCCGCCGGGGTGAGGTCGAGCTCGCCGGCCGGTAGGAAGGTCAGCGCCCGGTAACCGCGATCCTTGCCCACAAAGGCATCCACGAACGGGTTCGCGGGCTCGGTGAGGATCTGCGCCGGCGTACCCTGCTGGGCCACGTGTCCGGGCCGCTGCATCACCACCACCTCGTCCCCCAGGGTGATCGCCTCGTCGATGTCGTGGGTGATCAACACGATAGTCTTGCCGAGATCGGTGTTCAGCCGCTTCACCATCTGCTGCAGATCGCCGCGAACCAGCGGGTCGACCGCCGAGAACGGCTCGTCCATCAACAGCAGCACCGGGTCGGCGGCGAGCGCGCGGGCGACCCCGACACGCTGCTGCTGTCCGCCGGACAGTTGCGCGGGGTAGCGCTTGGCGAGCGCCGGATCAAGATCGACCAGCTCCATCAGTTCGCCGGTCCGGGCGCTGATCCTGCGCGCATCCCAGCCGATCAGCCGCGGGACCGTACCGATGTTCTCCGCGACCGTCTTGTGCGGGAACAGGCCGCCGCTCTGGATCACATAGCCCATCTGCCGCCGCAGGCGGGTGACCGGCACGTCGGCGATGTCGGTGCCGTCCCAGCGAATGCTCCCCGAGCTCGGGTCGAGCATCCGGTTGATCATCCGCAGGGTCGTGGTCTTGCCGCAACCGGATGGTCCGACGATCACGGTGGTGCCGTCGGAGGGGATGGTCAGGTCGAGATCCTCGACGGCGGTGGTGCCATCGGGGAAGGCCTTGGTCACGGAGTCGAACTCGATCACGGGTACGCCTCTCGCGGCCCGCCGATCGGGCCGACAACTCGCTGGGCTGCCGATTCAACCACTTGCGGGCGGCGATGCCGGGAGGCCCCCGCCGAACGGGTATGTTACCGACCAGTAAGGGATGCCTTTGGCGGCACTGGGTGCCAATACCCCTAAAGTATCCCTGCCGATCAATGCCGAAGGGAGCCGGACGTGACCATCGTGGCCATCGTGCTCGCGCTGTTGTTCACCGTCGTGGGCGTGGCCCTGTTCGTCCGTGGGGTGGCCCGCATCGTCGAGGTGGTCAAGCTCGGCCAGCCCACCCTCGGCCGCAGCAACAACCCGACCCAACGCTGGGCGACGATGTTCGCCGAGACCCTGCTGCACACCCGGATGCTGCAGTGGCGCGCCGTGGGCATCGCGCACTGGATCGTCTTCTTCGGCTTCATCATCTTGTTCACAACGCTGGTCGCGGCGTACGTCCAGTTGTTCATCCCCTCCTTCGCACTGCCGATCATCGGGCACTTCCCGCCGTATGAGTGGGTGATCGAGCTGCTCGCCTGGGCGACCGTGTTCGCGATCGCGTACCTGATGATCCTGCGCCTGTTCCGGCAGCCGCCCGGCCGCGCCAGCCGGTTCTTCGGGTCCCGGCGCTGGATGGCGGTCTTCGTCGAGTGCGTCATCCTCGCCGTCGCGGTCTGCATCCTGACGCTGCGCGCGCTGGAGTTCCAGTTGCTGCGCCACGAGGATCCGGCGCTGGCCAGCCCGCTGCACTTCCCGCTGACGTTCTTCCTGATCCCCGGCGAGCTGTCCGAGCAGGCGGCGGCCACCGGCGTCGTCTGGGTCGCCGCGGTGAAGATCGTCATCTCGATGATCTGGTTCTGCGTGATCGGGCTGAACCTGACGATGGGCGTCGCCTGGCACCGGTTCGGCGCGTGGCCGAACATCTGGTTCCGTCGCTACCCCGACGGCAAGCCAGCGCTCGGCGCGCTGCAGCCGATCAACGTCGGGGGCAAGCCGCTGGACTTCGAGCAGATCGAGGACCTGGACGAGGACGCCGCGATCGGCGTCGGCAAGGTCGAGGACTTCACCTGGAAGGACCTGCTCGACTTCACCTCCTGCACCGAGTGTGGCCGTTGCCAGAGCCAGTGCCCCGCATGGAACACCGAGAAGCCGCTGTCGCCGAAGCTGCTGATCATGGGGCTGCGCGAGCACACGTATGAGAAGGCCCCCTGGCTGCAGGCGGCCGAGGACCAGCGCGACGCCCTGCCCGATGGTGCCAAGATCGCGGGCGAGCGGGCGCTGGTCGGCGCGAACCCGTCGGGCGCGCTGACCGCCGCCCAGACAGCCCACGCCGGACCGATCCAGGCCGGCGAGGACGGCGCGGTCGGCGTCATCGACCCGGACGTGTTGTGGTCGTGCACGACCTGCGGCGCCTGCGTGCAGCAGTGCCCGGTCGACATCGAGCACATCGACCACATCGTCGACATGCGGCGCAACCAGGTGCTGATGGAGTCGGACTTCCCGAGCGAGCTGAACCAGCTCTACAAGGGGCTGGAGTCCAAGGGCAATCCGTGGAACATGAACGCCCGCAAGCGGATGGAGTGGGCGAAGGGGCTCGAGTTCGACGTGCCGGTCGTCGGCGAGGACGTCGAGGACCTGACCGACGTCGAGTACCTGTTCTGGGTCGGCTGCGCCGGGGCGTACGAGGATCGCGCGATCAAGACCACCCAGGCGGTCGCCGAACTGCTGCACACGGCCGGGGTGAAGTACGCCGTGCTCGGCAACGGGGAGACCTGCACCGGCGACCCGGCGCGCCGCTCGGGCAACGAGTTCGTCTTCCAGCAGCTCGCGATGGAGAACGCGGAGACCCTGAAGGAGGCCAAGGCGTCCAAGGTCGTCACCACCTGCGCGCACTGCCTGAACACGCTGAAGAACGAGTACCCCCAGGTCGGCGTCGAGCTGGAGGTCGTGCATCACTCCCAGTTGCTGAATCGCTTGGTCCGCGACGGAAAGCTGACCCCGGTCGCGCCGACCGAGGGGTCCGTGGCCGGTCGTTCGATCACCTATCACGACCCGTGCTACATCGGCCGCCACAACGGGATCTATGACCCGCCGCGCGATCTGCTGCAGGGCATTCCCGGCACGACGTTCACCGAGATGCCGCGGCACGGCAAGACCTCGTTCTGCTGCGGCGCCGGCGGCGCGCGGATGTGGATGGAGGAGAAGATCGGTACGCGGGTGAACCTCAACCGCACCGACGAGGCGCTTGCGACCCTGGGCGTGATGGACAACGGGCCGACGGGCGCCGTCGCCAATGCCGAGCCGGCCGAGCAGCCGGAGGGCGTGGACCGGGCGGACGAGCCGAAGGGGCCGGTGAAGCCGGCCGGCCGCGGCGCCATCGCCACCGGGTGCCCGTTCTGCCGGGTGATGTTGTCCGACGGCCTGACCGCCAAGCAGGCCGACGGCGTCGGCGAGGACATCGAGGTGCTGGATGTGGCGCAACTGCTGCTGGAGTCCGTGAAGCGGGGCTGAGCGGACGCGTTCGCGGCCCACCGCCAAGATTCTGCAAGACGCGGGACATGTTCCGCGGATTGCAGAATCCAGAGGCTGCGGCCGCCGCCCTGGGTACGTCGGCAGGTGCCCACCGCGCCAGCGACCCGGGCCCACGCCACACCCCTGGCCAGCGGTCACACACGGCGGCCCGCGGCGCACCACCCCCGCCACAATTCCGACCAGTGGTCACAAACGGCGGCCCCCGGCGCACCAACCCCGCCACAACTCCGACGAGTGGTCACAAACGGCGGCCCCCGGCGCACCAACCCCGCCACAACTCCGGCCAGTGGTCACAAACGGCGGCCCCCGGGCGCACCACCCCCGCCACAACCCCGACCAGTGGTCACAAACGGCGGCCCCCGGCGCACCAACCCCGCCACAACCCCGACCAGTGGTCACAAACGGCGGCCCGCAGCGCACCAACCCCGCCACAACCCCGACCAGTGGTCACAAACGGCGGCCCGCGGCGATCAGATCGACCAGCCCGAGCCGCAGCTCAGGCGTCCCCGGTGATCGCCTCGGCCTGGATCCCCTCGTCCTCGGCGCGCGCGGGTTCGGCGGCGCGGGTGTCCGCTGGCGCGCGCCAGACCAGCATGGCCGCGGCGGCGAGACCGACCAGCGCCACCACGGCCGGCAGCCACATGCTCTGCGCCATCGCGGCGGAGAACGGGGCCACGATCCCGGCAGGCACGACGCCGCCGGTCTCGCGCGCGGCGCCCTCGGCCCCCGGACCGAGATTGGCGGTGATCCGCGAGGAGAGGTACGCCGCCATCGCCGCGCTGCCCAGCACGGCCCCGATCTGGCGCATCGTGTTGTACACGCCGGAGCCGGCACCCGCCATCCGGGGCGGCAGATTGCGGGTCGCCGAGACCGACAGCGGGCCCCAGATCCCGGCGCTGGCCAGGCCGACCATCGCCGACGGGACCAGCAGCCACCACACGGAGATGTCGGAGCGGATCAGCAGCGCGTACCCGGCCAGGCCCAGCGCGAGCAGACCGAAACCCGCCACCGCGAAGTTGCGCGGATTGCGACGGTTGATCACCGAGCCGACGATCGGCGCGAGCACCGCGGAGATCACCGCGATCGGGATCATCAGCAGCGCCGACTGCGTCGGGGTGAGCCCGCGCCCGGACTGCGCGTACAACATCAGCGGGAAGCCCTGCGAGGTGACGATGAAGCCCATCGCGCAGATCGCGATCCCGGCGGCAGTGAAGTTTCGATCGGCGAAGATCGACAACGGCACCAGCGGTTCGGCCACCCGCCGCTGCCAGAGCACGAACGCGGCCATGACCACCAGGCCGGTGATGATCAGCGACCAGACCGACACCGGTCCGGCGATCACGCCCCAGTCGTAGGACTGGCCCTCCTCGATCCCGAACACCAGGCAGAACATGCCCACCCCCGACAACAGCACGCCGATCCAGTCGAAGCGGTGGCTGTGGGTCTCCAGCCGCGGCACGAAGCGCCAGGCCGCGGCGAAGGCGATCACGCCGACCGGCAGATTGACGAAGAAGATCCACTCCCAGCCGAGCGTGTCGATCAACACCCCACCGAGCAGCGGACCCGTCAGCACCGCCACCCCGGCCACCGAACCCCACAGCCCCATCGCCGGACCGCGCCGGTCGGGCGGAAACGTCCTGGTGATCACCGCCATCGTCTGCGGAGTCAGCAACGAGGCACCGAGCCCCTGCACCACCCGCGCGAAGATCAACACCTCGATACTCGGGGCGAGCCCGCAGGCCAGCGAGGCGAGGGTGAACAGACTGAGGCCGATCAGATAGACCCGGCGCGGACCGAACCGGTCCCCCAGCCGGCCCGAGACCAGCAGCGGCACGGCGTAGGCGAGCAGGTACGCGCTGGTCACCCAGATCGCCCCGGAGACATCGGCATCCAGCCCGGCCATGATCGCCGGCATCCCCACGGTCACGATCGTGGTGTCGACCAGGATCATGAAGAAGCCGATCACCATCGCCCACAGGGCCGGCCAACCCGATCGTTCCTCGGTCATCAGTTCCTCGCTTCAGTCTGGTGGGCGGGCTCCGGGTTGGCCAGCCGGGGCGGCACGTCGGGGTGCAGCGGCGTAGCGGCGCGCTCGTAGTCACAGCTCGCCGCGAGCCCCGACGGCGTCCGATCGGTCCAGTCGAGCTCTCCCGCCGCGATCCGATCGGCGAGCGCGGCGCACCAGTCGCGCTCGGCGGTGTGCATCACACGGATGTAGTGGTTGTCGAGCCAGAGCCGCTCCGGCAGGCCGGCTCGCCGCATCCAGGCGTCCCCGGCATCGTGATAGTCGAGCTCGGCCTCCAGCACGCCGACCCGGGCCCGGAGCAGCGCCACGGCCTCGTCGGCGGGCAGGTTGTGCAGCTCGCCGACCGCGACCGGAAACGCCGGGTACTCATAGACCGGCGTGCTGATCATGGTTCGCAGTTGGGCGGCCAATCGCTCCCGCCCGGCCGGCGTGATCTTGTAGGTGGTTCGCTCCGGACGGCCGCCGTCGCGATCCGTGCCGACCTCGGCGAGCAGGCCGCCGGCGACCATTCGGTTGATCGCGTGGTAGAGCGACCCGGGCCGCAGCTTGACGTTGCGGTCCTCCCGCCGCGTCAGCATCGTCTGGTAGACGTCGTAGGCGTGCCGCGGCCGCTCGGCGAAGATCGACAACGCCGCCAGCGCCAGTGGCGTCAACTCCCGTTCGGACACCGTGCCCGCCTCTCCCGTTGCGTCCTCCACGCCGTCTATTCCACACGGAATATTAGGGCCGGAGCAGCGCCGCACACAAGGCGTACCCCACCTTCCGATTTCGGTACGCTCTCCCGCATGCTGCTCTCGGACCGCGACATCGCCGCGGGACGCTCCGCCGGACGGCTCGGCGTCGATCCCTGGGACGACGCGATGCTCCAGCCCTCCAGCGTCGACGTCCGCCTCGACCGCTACTTCCGGGTCTTCGAGAACCATCGCTATCCCCACATCGATCCCGCCGAGGAGCAACCCGAGCTGACCCGGCAGGTCGCCCCTGCCGCCGGCGAGCCGTTCATCCTGCATCCGGGTGAGTTCGCACTGGCGGCCACCTATGAGCGGGTCACCCTGGCCAATGACGTCGCCGCGCGGTTGGAGGGAAAGTCCTCCCTGGGCCGGCTCGGCCTGCTCACCCACTCCACGGCGGGCTTCATCGATCCCGGCTTCGACGGCCACGTCACGCTCGAGCTGTCCAATGTCGCGAACCTGCCGATCAAGCTGTGGCCCGGCATGAAGATCGGCCAGCTCTGCTTCTTCGGGCTCAGCTCGCCGGCCGAGCATCCCTACGGGTCACAGCGCTACGCCTCGCGCTACCAGGGCCAGCGCGGACCGACGGCCAGCCGCTCGCACCGCAACTTTCACCTCACGGACATCCCCGACGCACCCGCATGACCCCCGCGCACAGCAACGACGAACTGACGGAGGCCACCCGGCGCAAGATGGACCGGCTGCGGCTGACGCTGCGCCTGTCCGCGCTGCTGTTCGTGCTCATCGGGCTGGCCTGCGCGGCGCTCTCGCTGCCCAACGGCATCAGCGAGTTGAACCGCGCCGGCAGCCAGTCGGTCTGGGTGCCGGTCGACGGTCGGGTCTCGGGCTATGTCGCCCGGCCGGAGAGCTTCCCGTTCCAGCCGGCGCCGATCCCGGTGCGGCGCCCGTTGATCGACTACGAGGCGGGTGGCCAGAAGCGCTCCTACCTGCACCCGCGGGCGACGGATCTCGACTATCCGGTCGGCGCCACGGTTCGGTTGCGGGTGGACCCCGACGACCCGGCCCAGGTCACCTACGACCGCGGCCGGGCGAGCTGGCTGGCGCCGCTCGCGCTCGGGACCCTGCCGCTGATCTTCGGCCTCACCCTCGGGGCGGTGATGTGGCGCCGCTCGGGCGACCCGACGTTCCTGCGTACCGCCGTGCACCCCGAGACCGAGGACTGATCGCGCCGCTCAGATCGGGGCGGCGATCTCGATCGTCACCCCGTCGCCGAGGTCGAGCACGCTGCCCGGGTCGACCGTGACCGGCTGCCCCGGCAGCAGCCGCCGCCGGTCCGCACCGTTGCCGGGGGCGATCAGGATCGTCCCGTTCGTCGACTGCAGATCGGTCACCGTGACGTCCCAGCCCTCCGGGGTCACCTGGACGTGGCTGCGGCTGATGTCCTGGCTCGGGCTGCGCACCGTGAGCAGGTGCGCGGCACGGTCGCCGACCTTGGCCGCGGACGGAGCCCGGCCGATGACCACCGGCTGATCCAGTTGTACGCCGTCCCCGGTCGAGGCGCGCACCACCGCCAGCACGGGGGCGCTGATCAACTGCGGCTGCTGTCGTTCGATCGGCGCGCGGCACCAGCGGCAGTACTGCAGGTCCGGCGGATTGGGATGGCCCCGGGTACAGAACACCCCGAGCACCATCTCCCCGACCGCCTCCGGGTCGGGCTCGGGGTCCGGCTCGACCGAGGGCACCGCCGTCAGGGTCTCGGTACGCTGCGGCGCCGGCTCGTCAGCGCCACCGCCCACGGATCCCTGGAAGCGCGCGACGGACAGGTGATCACCGGCCGCCCGGGTGGGCCCGGGTGCCGTCGGCGATGGGGCCGCCGCGCCGGTGGCGGCGCCGGCGGCGGCGCCGGGGGCGGGACCGCCCAGGCTGGGGCCGATCACCGTCTCGGGCAGGTCGCCGTCCCAGCCGCGCGCGGGCCGCGGCTCGGTCGGGCCGCTGTCGGAGCCGTCCACCTCCGGCGCGGTGGAGCCGTTGGGCTCGCTCTCCGGCTGTGGGTACGGCGCGGACGACTCCGGCTCCGGCGTTGTCGTCGGCTCCTTGCGCACGTCCGTGTAGGGCGCCGGAGCGCCCGACGCCGCCAGACCGGCACCGCCGGCCGCGGTTGCCGCCGCGGCCGGGGCGGCGGCCGCGGGCGGGACGATCGGCGCCGCGGGCTCGGCGGGCTCGGGCTCGGCAGGGGCGGGCGCGGGCTCGGCAGGTGCGGGCTCGGCCGCCTCGGGTGCGGCCGGCGCGGGCTCGGCGGGAGCGGGCTCGGGGGCGGCCCGTTCGGGAGCCGGGGCGGCGGCCGCGGCGGGATTCACCTGGGGGCTCAGCACGAGTGCGTCGGCGGAGGCGTCCAGCGTCAGGGCGCCGGCGCGTACCGCGCCGACCACCAGGGGCAGGGCGGCGCCATCGGGCGTACCCTCCCCGAACTCGACGCGCACGCCGGTGACGTCGCCGAGACCGGTCTCGGACCAGGTCCGGACCCGGTCGGCCGCCTGCGTGATCGGCGTACCGTCGGCATCGCGGACGCGGACATCGCCGCGCAGCAGGGTACGCAGCTCGCCGTCGGCCCAGAAGAACACCGCCAGCCCGGGCGCCGCGTCGGCGCCCAACCGCGCCAGCTCGCCGACCAGCTCATCGATCGAGACCGCGGACAGCACCGCATCCCACAGCGCCGCAGGGTCGGCATCGCCGGGAGCCAGCGCCACCAGCGACGCGGGCCCGGACAGCACGACCCAGTCGCCGGGCAGATAACCGGCCCGCCAGCTTCCGACGGTAGATCCGGTAGCGGCTTGGTTCGTCATCAGGCGTCCACCCTCTTCTTGTTCGCATCGACGTCCACGACCATGATCGAGACATTGTCCTGCGCCTTGGCGGCCAGGGCCAGCCGGAGCAGCTCGTCGACCACCTGTCGGGGCGACACCCGGCGGGTCGCGACCTCCTGCAGTTGCGCAAAGCTGGCGCTGGTCAACAGCCCGTCCGAGCACAGCAGCAGCCGCTCCCCGGCGACCATCGGCACGGTCCAGTGATCGGGGCGGTAACTCTCGGCGGCGCCGACCGCGCGGGTCACGACGTGCCGCTCCGGATGGGATTCGGCCTCGGCCGGGGTGATCACCCCGGCATCGATGAGCTCCTGTACCCGCGAGTGATCAACGGTGACCTGCTGCAGCTCGCCGCCGTCCGGCTCGACCCGGTAGATCCGGGTGTCGCCGATGTTGAACAACGCCCACTGCGGCCCGCCGGGCGCATCGATGGCGACCGCGCCGCAGACCGTCGAACCGGACTGCCGCCCCCCGTTCAGGGCCTGCAGCCGGCGGACCCGCTCGTGCGCGGCGTCCAGGGTGGCCGCCACGTCGCGGGGCGTGATGGTGCGCTGCAGCGCCAGCAGCGCGAACTCCTCGACGACGAGCGAACTGGCCATCGCGCCCGCGGTCGCCCCGCCGATCCCGTCCGCCACCACGAAGCAGGGGTCCTTGGCGAGGATGTTGTCCTCGTTCACCTCGCGCACGGCGCCGGCATGGGTCACCGCGGATTGTTCGAGCCGAAACACGGACCTCACAATAGGGCCATCGGGGCCCCGGGGGTCAGGCCCGGCGGGCATCGGCCGGGCTGGTGCAAGATGGCGGCCGTGGACCCCGTCGACGCGCTGATCATGGACGAGGCGGGCCCGGCCGGGCGTACCCTCGCGATCGATGCGCCCGCATTGCCGGCCGACCGGTACCGCGCGGACCGGGCCGAGACGCCGGGCGCGGGCCTGCTGACGCGGGCCGATCTGGTCAGCATCGACACCGTGCTGCTGCGGCTGCCCCGGGCACTGTCGGCGCTGGACGAGCTGGCCGAGCGGATCGCGGCCTGGGGCGAACCGGGGGTTCGGGTGGTCGCCGGCGGGCGGGTGAAGCACATGACGCATGGCATGAACGAGGTGCTGGCGCGACACTTCGGCGAGGTCCGGGCCAGCCGCGGGCGACAGAAGGCCCGGGTCCTGCACGCCTCCGATCCGCACCGACCGGCCGCGCTGAGCTGGCCGCGGTCGCGCCGCGACGACGATCTCGATCTGACGGTGGTGGCGCATGGCGCGACCTTCGGCACCAACCGCCTGGACGCGGGTACGCGGCTGCTGGCCGGCGCGCTGGAGCTGGCACCCGGCGAAAGACGGCCGGCGGTCGACCTGGGGTGCGGTTCGGGCATTCTCGCGGCGCTGCTCGCGCGCCGGGGGTACACCGTGACCGGGCTCGACGTCTCGGCCGCCGCGTGCGCCTCGACGGCCGCGACCGCGGCGGCCAACCGGCTCGCCGTGCGGGTGCTGCATGCCGATGCCGCCGACGGGCTGCGGGTGGGGCAGGCGGCCGTGATCGTCTGCAACCCGCCGTTCCACGTCGGCGCGGCGAAGGACTCCTCGCCGGCCTTCGCGATGTTCGATGCGGCCGGCGCGGGGCTCGCGCCGGGCGGGGAGTTCTGGTGTGTGTTCAACTCCCATCTGCCCTATCTGCCCGCGCTGCGCCGCGCGATCGGGCCGACCGGGATCGTGGCCCGCGACCGGGCCTACACCGTGACCCGCAGCGTCCGTGCATAGCTCACCTGCGCGCCCGAGCGCGCGGCACGGGACGCTAGCGTTTGCCGCGTGCTCGTCTCCGCGGCCTCGCCCCGACCGATCCCGGCGCCACCCGGGGCCACGACCGTGGATCTGGCCGGCCTGCACGGCTGGTGGGCCCGGGGCGCGGCCGCGCCGCCGGACGGGGCCGACACCTGCACGATCGACGGGCCGCTCGCCGACCTCGGCCCCGGCCTGGTGGTGCTGGACGTCGACTCGACGCTGATCACCGCCGAGCAGATCGAGCTGCTCGCCGAGCACGCGGGCACCCGCGAGCGGGTCGCGGCGATCACCGAGCGGGCGATGCGCGGCGAGCTGGACTTCGCGGCGAGCCTCGCCGAGCGGGTCGCCACCCTGGCCGGCGTACCCGCGAGCGCGCTCGCCGAGGTCGGCGCGAGGATCGAGCTCTCCCCCGGGGCCGCAGACCTCGTCGCCGCGGTCCGGCGCAGCGGCGGGCAGGTCGGCCTGGTGTCCGGCGGCTTCGCCGAGATCGTCGAGCCGCTCGCGGCCGGTCTGGGCATCGAGCTCGTCCGCGCCAACCGACTGGAGACCCGCGACGGCGCGCTGACCGGCCGCACCACCGGCCCGGTGATCGACCGGCCGGCCAAGGCGCGTCACCTGCGCGAGTACGCGGCGGCGCTCGGCGTACCGCTCGAACGCACCGTCGCGATCGGTGACGGCGCCAACGATCTGGACATGCTGCACGCGGCGGCGCTCGGGATCGCCTATTGCGCCAAGCCGGTCGTGGCCGCCGCCGCCGACGCCGCGATCACCTTTCCGCGGCTGGACGCGGCCCGGATCTTCCTCGGCCTGGACTGACCACGCGCCGAGAAGCGCCACCCCGCGCACGGCCCTGGCCTACCCTCGCGGCCATGGCGTACGGCTTCAACACCCGCGCACTCCGCGTCCCCCACGATCCGCTGACCGGGTCGGTGGTGCCCCCGATCCACCAGACGAGCACCTACGTCCAGGACGCCGTCGGCACGCTGCGCGGCGGCTACGAGTACTCCCGCGTCGCCAATCCGACCCGCACCGCGCTGCAGGACCAACTCGCCTCGCTCGAGGGGGCGGCGCACGCCTACGCCTTTCCCAGCGGGCTGTCGGCGACGGACGTACTGCTCCGCGCGGTGGTACGCCCGGGCGGGCGCGTGCTGCTGCCCGACGACGTCTACGGAGGCACCTACCGGCTGCTGGACAAGGTCCATGCCGGCACCGGCATCGGCTACGCGGTCGTCAACCAGCGCGATCTCGACGCGGTCGCCGCGGCCGTCGCGCAGGCGCCGGCCGGCTCGGCGCTGTGGCTGGAGACGCCGACGAATCCGATGATGCGGGTCGCCGACATCGCGGCCATCGCCGAGCTGGCCGCGGGCCACGGGGTCGCCGTGCTGGTGGACTCGACGATGGCCTCGCCGTATCTGCAGCAGCCGCTCGCGCTCGGCGCGACCGCGGTGCTGCACTCCTCCACCAAGTACCTGGCCGGGCACTCCGATGTGCTGGGCGGCGTGGTGGCGACCAATGACGATGCGCTGGCCGAGCAGCTCGGCTTCCTCGCCAATGCCGTCGGCGCGGCGCCCGGCCCGATGGATGCCTGGCTGATCTCGCGCGGGGTGAAGACCCTCGGCGTGCGGATGGACCGGCACTGCGCGAACGCCCGCGCGGTGGCGCAGATGCTGCTCGACCATCCGCGGGTGGAACGGGTCCACTATCTCGGGCTGCCCGATGACCCCGGCCACGAGCTGGCCGCCCGGCAGATGCGCAATTTCGGCGGGATGGTGTCGTTCCGGCCGGCCGGCGGCGCCCAGGCGGCGGCCAATGTGGCGAAGTCGACCGAGTTGTTCACGCTCGCCGAGTCCCTCGGCGGGGTCGAGTCGCTGCTCTGCGTACCCGCCCAGATGACCCACGCGTCGGCCCAGGGCACCGAGCTGGCGCCGCCGGACGACCTCGTCCGGCTGTCGGTCGGGATCGAGGACGCCGACGACCTGCTCGCCGATCTGGATCGCGCGCTGGGCTGAGAGCCGGTACGCCCGCGCGCGGGCGGCTCGGACCGATAGCCTGTCCTCGTGAGCGAGGGCGAGCGGCTGACCCACCGGAGCGGCGGCTATCGAGGCGACCACGGTCCGGTGACCTTCACCAGCTACGCGCTGGGCGCGCAGGTGACATCGGTCGCGCTCGGCGATGATCAACTGTTCTTCCTGAGCGACCTGGCGACGTATCGCCCGGGGGCCGCCATCCGCGGCGGCGTACCGGTCTGCTTCCCGTGGTTCGCCGACGGTCCGGACGGCGACCTGGCGCCCAGCCACGGCTTCGTGCGCAAGGTCGAGTGGGAGCTGATCGGTGATCGTGGCGACGAGACCGGTCACGAGTTGTTGTGGCGGATCGGGTCGGAACAGGTCGCCGCGGCGGACGGCCGCGAGGAGTGGCCAGCCGACTTCGAGGCCATCTGCCGGCATGCCTTCGGCGAGGACGGCGTACTGATCGAGCTGACGGTACGCAATCGCGGAGCGGAGCCGATCACCTTCGAGGAGCTGCTGCACAGCTACCTGCGGGTCGATGATCTTGACGCGCTGCGGGTCACCGGCCTGGCCGGGGCGCGCTATCTGGACAAGACCCGCGACCTCGCCGAGTTCACCCAGGAGGGCGACGTCTCGTTCACCGGCCCGACCGACCGGATCTATGCCAGCGACGCGTCGCTGACCCTGCACGACGGCGACCGGACGATCATCGTCGACAAGATCAATTCGGCGAACACCGTGGTCTGGAACCCGTTCGACGCAGGTGTCGCGAAGTTCGCCGATCTCGGCCCCGATGACTGGCGCCGGTTCGTCTGCATCGAGGCCGGCAATGTCAGGGAGAACGCGATCACCGTCGATCCGGGCGCCGAGCACACTTTCGGTACGCGGATTCGGCGCGCCCCGTGAGCTACGCGGCGGCCTGGGCGGCGTACTGGATCACCGCAGCGGCCCATCTGACCTTCCAACTGCTCGGCCTGCCGACCGCGGCCGCGATCAGCCAGGTGCTGCTGGTGCCGTGCCTGATCGTCGCGGTGGCCACCTCCCGCACGCATTCCTCGCCGCTGCGCAACTGGATGCTGGCCGCGTTGTTCTTCTCCTGGGTCGGCGACGCCCTGCCCAAGCTGCTGCCGCCATCGGCGGAGATCTATGCCATGATCGGCGGCTTCTTCGTCGCGCAACTGTGCTGGATGATCGGGCTGTGGCGGCTGCGGGAGCGGTCGCTGATCATGACCGCGCGCTGGCAGTTGCCGATCTATCTGATCGCCGGGATGGTGCTGATCGGCATCCTGGTGCCGACCGCCGGGGTGCTGGTGCCGGCGGTGGCCGCCTATGGGGTGGTCGTGATCGCGATGGCCGTGCTGGCGAGCGGGCTGGGCCGGATCGGCCAGCTCGGCGGCATCATCTTCCTGATCTCCGACGCGCTGATCGCCTTCGACCGGTTCGCGCCGTGGCTCGACATCCCGCTCGCGGGCCCGGCGATCATGGCCACCTACATCCTCGCGCAGGCCCTGCTGGTGACCGCGACCCTGCGCTACCTGCGCAACCGGCCTGCGCGCTCCCGCGCCACGGCCACCACGCTGCGTCGCTGAGCCGGCCTCCGTCGCTGAACCGGGCCATTGGCGCGATTCCTGCCTTGGTTGGCTTCGGGGCCGCTCGCGCGACACCGGCCCGTCCCCTGCGATGGGCGACATGACCGAACGACTCGACACCCCCGAGCACGCCCCGGCCCCCGAGCAGACCATCGGGGTCGTCCAGGGCACGGCGCTCTACGTGTGCGCGATCCTCGGCGCCGGGGTGTTGGTGCTGCCGGGGCAGGCGGCCTCGCTCGCCGGTCCCGCCTCGCTCCTCGCCTGGGGGTTCAGCCTGCTGGCCGGGCTGCCGCTCGCGTTCACCTTTGCCGCCCTGGCCTCGCGGCACCCCGACGCCGGCGGCGTCGCGACCTACGCCGCCCGGGCGTTCGGGCCGGCGGCGGGCGGCATCGCCGGCTGGTGGTACTTCATCGCCGGATCCGTCGGCCAGACGATCGTCCCGCTCACGGCCGGCTACTACCTGTGTGCCGCCGCGGGCCTCGACCAGCGCCTCGCGCCGCTGTTCGCCGCGGGCGTGCTCGCCGCCGCGGTCGCCGCGAACCTGGCCGGCCTGCGGATCGGCGCCCGGCTGCAGATCGCGCTCGCGGCGGCCGTCGCGGTGATCCTCGCCGCCGTCATCGTGATCGCGCTGCCCCAGCTCGATCCGGCCGCATTTCGCCCGTTCGCGCCGGCCGGGCCGGCGGGCATCGGTCGCGCGACGATCGTGTTGTTCTTCGCCTTCGCCGGCTGGGAGGCGATCGCCCACCTGTCCGGGGAGTTCCGGGACGTACGCCGCACGCTGCCGCTCGCCACCGCGTGCACGGCCGCGATCGTCGGCATCCTCTACCTCGGCGTGGCGCTCGCCGTGGTGGGCACCGGCACCTACGGCACGCCCGAGCTGGACCGGATCGCGCTCGGCCGGATCGTCGAGAACGGGCTCGGCCTCTCCGCGGTGGTGATCATGGGGGTCGCCGCCGCGATCATCTGCCTCGGCACCACCAATGCCTTCGTGGCGTCGGTCTCGCGGCTCGGCTTCGCGCTCGGCCGCGACGGCTGGGCGCCGCACTGGCTCGGGCGACGGTCCGCCCGCGGCGTACCCGTCGCCGCCGTGCTCACCGTCGGCGGAATCGGCGGGGCGGGGCTGCTCGGCTCGGCGCTGTTCGGCTGGGGCACCGACGATCTGGTCTTCGTACCGTCGGTGCTGGTGCTGGTCACCTATCTGTTGGGCGCGGCGGCGGCCTGGCGGCTGTTCAGCGGCCGGTCGCGATGGGTCGCCGGTCTCGCGGTGGCCCTGCTGCTGATCCCGGCGCCGTTCGCGGCCGCCCATCTGCTGGTGCCGGCGGCGATCGCGGCGATCCTGCTCGGCTGGCGGGTCGCCCGCGGCCGGCGTACCGGCTGATCGATCGCCCACGGCCGGCCCCTCACGCGGTCCCGGCGACCGGTGGACTTCACCCGCGACCGGGCGGATACTGGTCGTCCGGGGCCGGGCGGCCGTCAGGGCGGCGTGGCCCACCGAACTCGCAGGACAAGGACGTCACATGCCAGTCATCCCGAAGCCCGGCACCGAGGGCTCGCCGATCACGCTGCAGGACCGCTACGACAACTGGATCAACAACGAGTGGGTGCCGCCGGCGAGCGGTGAATACTTCGAGAATCCGTCGCCGGTCACGGGCAAGGTCTACACCGAGGTCGCGCGCTCCAATGCCGACGACATCGAAAAGGCGCTCGACGCCGCCTGGCGCGCGTTCCCCGCCTGGTCGAAGACCTCCACCACCGAGCGGTCCAACCTGCTGTTGCAGATGGCCGACCGGATGGAGGCGAACGCCGAGGCGCTGGCCGCCGCGGAGAGCTGGGACAACGGCAAGGCGATCCGCGAGCCGCTGGCCGCCGACATCCCGCTCGCCGTTGATCATCTGCGTTACTTCGCCGGCGCGATCCGCACCCAGGAAGGCACGATCAGCCAGATCGACGAGGACACCGTCGCCTATCACTTCCACGAGCCGCTGGGCGTGGTCGGTCAGATCATCCCGTGGAACTTCCCGCTGCTGATGGCGATCTGGAAGCTCGCCCCGGCGCTCGCCGCCGGTGACTGCGTGGTGCTCAAGCCGGCCGAGCAGACGCCGGTGTCGATCTTGGAGCTGATGAAGATCGTCGGCGATCTGTTCCCGCCCGGCGTGCTCAACGTCGTGAACGGCTTCGGCACCGAGGCCGGCAAGCCGCTCGCCTCCAACCCGCGGATCCGCAAGGTCGCGTTCACCGGCGAGACGACGACCGGCCGGTTGATCATGCAGTACGCCTCGCAGAACCTGATCCCAGTGACCCTGGAGCTCGGCGGGAAGAGCCCGAACATCTTCTTCGACGACGTCTTCGCCAAGGCCGATGACTATGCGAACAAGGTGGTCGAGGGATTCACGATGTTCGCGCTGAACCAGGGCGAGGTGTGCACCTGCCCCTCGCGCGCGCTGGTCCAGGGCGGCATCTATGACGAGTTCCTGGCCAAGGTGGTGGAGCGTACCCGCAACGTGAAGCAGGGCGACCCGTTCGACACCGACACCCAGGTCGGCGCGCAGGCGTCGAATGATCAGTTCGAGAAGATCATGTCCTACATCCAGATCGGCAAGGACGAGGGCGCGAACGTGCTGGTCGGCGGTGAGGCAGCCCAGCTCGACGGCGAGCTCGCCGGCGGTTGGTATGTCCAGCCGACGATCTTCGAGGGCAAGAACAACATGCGGATCTTCCAGGAGGAGATCTTCGGTCCGGTGGTCAGCGTGACCAGCTTCACCGACTTCGACGAGGCGATGCAGATCGCCAACGAGACCCTCTACGGACTCGGCGCCGGGGTCTGGTCCCGCGACGGCAACACGGCCTACCGCGCCGGGCGGGAGATCCAGGCCGGCCGGGTCTGGGTGAACTGCTATCACCTCTATCCCGCGCACGCGGCGTTCGGCGGCTACAAGCAGTCCGGCATCGGGCGGGAGAACCACGCGATGATGCTTGATCACTACCAGCAGACGAAGAACATGCTGGTCTCCTACTCGGACAAGGAGATGGGCTTCTTCTGATGGATGATCCCGGCACCCCGACCGAATGGTCGAGCCGCGTGCTGATCACCGACCGGGCGGCCGAGCTCCTCGGCCGCCTGGTCGGTCGGCACGGCCCGGTGATGTTCCACCAGTCCGGCGGCTGCTGCGACGGGTCGGCACCGATGTGTTACCCCCAGGGCGAGTTCATCGTCGGCGACCGTGATGTGCTGCTCGGTGTGATCAGCGCGGGCCCCGGCGAGCCCGGCGCCCCGGTCTGGATCTCGGGCTCGCAGTACGAGCTGTGGAAGCACACCCAACTCGTGCTCGACGCCGTACCCGGTCGCGGTTCGGGATTCTCCCTGGAGGCACCCGAGGGGCAACGCTTCCTGACCCGGTCGCGGGTCATCCCGCCCGAGCGCGAGGACCGGCTGCCGCCGGTGCTCACCGGGTCGGCCGTCGAGGAGGGCGCGCCCCTGCCCGACCCGCTCGGCCCGGTCGAACCCACCGGGGCGCTCGGCGAGGTGTGTCGGCCGGCCACAACCCGCTGATCGCGTCGTCCGCGCCGACGCGAGGAATCGGCGTACCTGAGGAAACTCCTCGCCGGTGCTGGGAATCTCTCATCCGGACGGGCAAACTGGCCTGCACTGCCCGGGGCTCCCTCGCGGCGGGAAGTCGGAAGGTTTTGTCTGCAATGAGTGGTACGCCGCGCGCCGGCACCGCCCGGGTGCTTGCGCTCCCCCTCACCGTCGCGCTCCTGGGTCTGGCGCTGCTGGCCGGCCGGGCACCGACGGCCGCCGCCGAACCCGCCCCGACGGCCCTGTCGGTGGAGTACCAAACCTTGGTCGCGGGGCCCGGCGAACAGGTCGGCGTGACGGGCTCGGTGACCATCGGCGGACAGCCCGGCCCCGCCGGCGTGCCGGTCGACGTGACCTTCGACGGCGAGCAGGTCCTGGCCACCATCGAGACCGGCGAGGGTGGAATGTTGCGGGGCTCCTTCGCCGTCCCCGACGACGCGCGACCGGGCGACCGGCAGCTTCTCGCGATGATCGAGGGCGACGAGACGCGCAATGCCGCCGTCCAGGGCGACCTGTTGCAGATCACCGGCCGGCGCGCGCAGACGGCGTTGACCGCCCAGGTCGACCCCGCGCCCGTCGACCAGGGCCAGCCCGTGCGGGTGAGCGGGCAGGTCACCCGTGGCGACGGTCGGCCGACCGGGCGGGTCAGCGTCGAGGTGCTCGGTGGCGCGGCCGCCGATCACCTGGACACGATCGACACCGACGACCAGGGCCGCTTCGATGCCCAGGTCACCGTGCCGCCGGGCGCGGGAGACGCCGGGGACTTCCCGGCGTACCCGCTGCTGATCAGTTTCGAAGGCACCGATGCGCTGACCGGCGCGGAGCAGCCGCTCACGCTGACCCTGAACCGCCCGCCCGATCCGCAGGCGGAGGCGCAGACCGACGAGCCGGCCCCCGCGCCCGATGAGGCCACGCCGAGCGAGTCGGCCACCGTCGCGGCGGCCCCCGGCCAGGATTCGGCGCGGCCGTCCGAGCTCACGCTGGTCCCGATCTGGGTCTGGTTCATCGTCTGTGCCGGGTTCGTCGCCGTGGTCGGCGCGGCGATGATCGCGCACCGCCGCCGGCCGGACGAGAACTCCCGGCTGCTGCCCTGACCGGCGGTCAGCGCCACCGTTCGCGGGCCGATTCCAACAAGCTGACGGGTTCCTCGGCGGCGAGCCGCGCCGCCTCGGCGATCCGTTCCGCGGCCTCGCCCGAGCGATGGTGGCTGAGGTTGTACCACCAGCCGCCGCCCGCCTGGCTGACCAGCACCGCCACCCCGGCGGGATCGCCGGGCTCGGTCCAGCAGGCCATCTCGCGCCGCTCGCCGGCCCACGGCCAGGCGTCGCCGGAGACCCAGCGCCCCATGAAGACGTGCGTCAGCCCGATCGGTGCGGCCGGATGCACCGCGCCGCCCGGCCCCTGCTCCGCACCGCCGCGCCGGGCCAGCGCCCGGGCGGCGCCGAGCGCCATCACCGCCAGTGGGCGCCCGGACTCGACCACTCTCTGCACGCGCTCGGTGAGCGCGGACGGATCGGCCAGCTCGGGCACGGGCAGTGCGAGACCGCTGACGAAGTTGCCGTGCACCCGCCGCGGCCGGGGCAGATAGCGCCGGTTGTCGACCACCAGATTCACCCGCGGCTGTTGGGCCAGGCCGACCCGGTGCAACGCGAGCCGGACGATGCTCAGGGAGACCATGGCCTGGCTGGCCCGCGGCGCGTGCGCACGCCGCCACTGCAGGATCTCCCGGCGGACCTCGCGACCGGCGCCGCGCAGGACCACGGTCCGCGTCGCGGGTACGCCGGGCCCGGGATCGGGCAGCTCCGGCGCCGGGTCCTCGTGGCGCGCCGCGCGTCGGGCATCCAGCAGCCCGCTCACCGCGGCCCGCGAGGAGAACGTGTGCAGCAGCGCGCGCGCCAGCGGGGCCCGGGGGTCGCGCGACTGCGCCCACTCGGGCAGCACCCCGTCCGCGGCGAAGCGCAGGATGCCCGACGTCATCGCATCGATCGTCCGGCCGTCGGCCAGGTCGTGGCTGCAGGACAGTGCCACCCGGAACGGCGAGTGCCACAACTGGTAGGTCAGCGGCCCCGCCGGATGGGCCCGGCCGTGCCGAAGCACGGTCGCCACATCGTCGGCCGTCGGCCGGTCCGGGTCGGGATCCGGCAGGGGCACGACCATCGCCTCGACCACCTCGCGCAGCCGCCCCGGGTCGAACAGCCAGCGTCCGGAGGGGGTCGCGGTCAGGCCGAGGCGTACCCACGGTCCGCGGCGGGCAAGCTCCAGGATCGCCGAGCGGATGTCGTCCGGGGCCGGCACCACCAGGTCTCCCCAGGCGGCGTGGTTGACGACGCCGCGATAGATCCGATCCACCACACCGGGCGCGACGGTGCGACGCCCGCGCGGGGCGCGCTTCGTGATCGTGTCGGTCACCCGATCGGCCTTCCCCCGAAGGTCGGGCGGCCGTCCGGCCGCCGGCGGGCCGGCGGCCCACGGCCGGTCAGCGTAGCCGCCGCGCGCGGCCGACGCCCACCCCGATCGGCGGGCGCCGCGTGTCGGCCGCCCGGCCGCGGGTCAGCTCGCGCTGCGGTCGTCGGCGCGGGTGGCGTCGCGGACCTGTCCGACCAGTTCCTCCAAGACGTCTTCCAGGGCGATCACGCCGAGCGTCTCGTCGTCCTCGCCGAGCACCGCCGCCATGTGCGCGCGGCGCGCCTGCATCATCTGCATCGCCCCGCGCAGCGGGGTGTCCAAGCGGACGATCGGCATCGGACGCGTCCACTTGTTGTTGATCACGGTGTCGCGCGGCTCGCCGAGCGTGTCCTTGATGTGCACATAGCCGCGCACCTCCGGCGCCGCCTCGTCGTGCTCGGCGAACACGGGGAACCGCGAGTAACCGGTCCGCGCGGTGAGATCCTCCAGATCGGCGACGCTCGACTCGGGGGTGACCCAGGCGAGCTCGGCGAGCGGGAGCAGCACGGGCTCGATCGTCCGGTCGGAGAAGCTCAGGGCGCCCGACAACAGCTCATAGGACTGGTTCTTCAGCATGCCCTCCTCGCGCGATTCCTCGACGATGCCGCGCACCTCCTCCGGCGTGTACGCCGAGGCAACCTCATCGCGCGGGGTCACCCCCATCGCGCGCAGGCTCAGGTTGGCGATCTGGTTCAGCACCCAGATCAGCGGCCGCAGCACCGTCACCACGAACATCAGCGGCGGGCCCAGCGTCAGCGAGGAGCGCTCGGGGGCGGCCAGCGCGATGTTCTTCGGCACCATTTCGCCGAGCACGACGTGCAGCAACACCACGATGCTGATCGCGATCACGAACGAGATCACCCCGGTCGCCTCCGCCGGCAGGCCGGTCATCGCGACCAGCGGCCCGAGCAGGGTCGCCAGGCCGGGCTCGGCGATCGCGCCCAGCAACACCGTGCAGACGGTGATGCCGAGCTGCGCGCCGGCCATCATCAGCGACACCTCGCCCATCGCCCGCAGCGTCGTCCGCGCCCGCCCCGAGCCCTCCCGGGCGAGCGGTTCGATCTTGGTACGCCGAACCGAGATCAGCGCGAACTCAGCGCCGACGAAGAAGGCGTTGAACAACAACAGCGCGACGCCGAGCCAGAGCGCGACCTGGACCGGCACCACCGACTCGGCCATAACCGGAAGGACAGGCATCACCGGAAGAACGGGCATCATCCGAGCGCCCCCGATCGCCGCTCCGGGTGCTCGTCCACCAGATCGTCCAGCACCACCATCCGCAACCGGTCGACCCGGCGCCCGTCCATCCGCTCGACGGTCAGCCTGACCTGGTACTCGCCCACCTCGTCGGCGCCGTCGGCGTCGAGATCGACCTGACGGGCGACCGCGACCGTCACGGTGTCGCCGGCGGCCGGGATCGCCCCGAACAGCGTGACGAACATGCCGGCGACGGTGTCGTAGTACTCGCCCTCGGGCAGCGACACCCCGGTCCGCTCGGCGATCTCGTCCGGCCGCAGCAGCCCCGAGACCGCCCAACTGCCGTCGCGGCGGCGACGCAGCCCCGACGATGCGGTGTCGTGCTCGTCGGCGATGTCGCCGACCAGCTCCTCGACCACGTCCTCGAGCGTGACCAGGCCGGCCGTGCCGCCGTATTCGTCGACGACCAGCACCACTTGCATCCCCTCGTCGCGCAACTGGGTCAGCAGCGGATCGAGCTGCAGCGTCTCCGGCACCAGCACCGGCCGGCTCATCCGCTCGGCGACCCTGACCGCGTCGCGGTCGTCCGGTGCCACGGCGACCGCATCCTTGACGTGCACGATGCCGACCACGTCGTCTGCCTCCTCGCCGCGGCCGGTCACCGGGAACCGGGAGTGCCCGGTGGCCCGGGACGCGTCCAGCACGGCCTGTACCGGCGCATCGGCGCGGACGGTGTGCATACGCACGCGCGGGGTCATGATGTCGGCCGCGGTCAGATTCGCGAAGGCCAGCGAGCGTTCCATCAGCGTCGCGGTCTCGGTGTCGAGCATGCCCTGGTGGGCCGAGCGGCGGACCAGGGAGGCGATCTCCTCGGGCGACCGGACCGAACGCAACTCCTCCTGCGGCTCGAAGCCGAGCAGTCGCACGATCGCGTTGGCGGCGCCGTTGCACAGCCGGATGGGCACGTACAGCGCGGCGGTGATGATCCGCATCGGGAGCTGGGTGAGCTTGGCGGTACGCATCGGCGCGGCGATCGCGAGATTCTTCGGGACCAGCTCGCCGTAGACCATTGTCACGACATTGGCCGCCACCAGTGCGGCGCCGAGGGCGATCGGCCCGATGGCCATCTCGGGTACGCCGGCCGCGGCCAACGGGGTACGCAACAACTCGGCCACCGCGGGCTCGGCGAGGAAACCGATCGCCAG
This sequence comes from Naumannella cuiyingiana, assembly GCF_013408305.1. Classification (NCBI taxonomy): domain Bacteria; kingdom Bacillati; phylum Actinomycetota; class Actinomycetes; order Propionibacteriales; family Propionibacteriaceae; genus Naumannella; species Naumannella cuiyingiana. The sequence continues at coordinate 1,455,028 of NZ_JACBZS010000001.1, forward strand.
GTTGGTCAAGGTGATGCCGACCTGGGCACCGGACAGTTGGGTGGAGAGCTGGGTGAGGGCCTTGTCCAGGCCCTGGGCGGCGCGATCGCCCGCCTCGGCCTCACGGCGTACCTGTCCGCGATCGACCGTGACGAAGGAAAATTCGGCTGCGACGAAGATGCCGCACAAGAAGACGAGCGCGATGGCGATGGCCAGCAGGACCCAGCTCATGAGCGAGCTCCTGCCGGCGAAGTACTACAGGGTTCGTCGGGCGGTGGGGGCAACGCAGAGTCGTCCATGGCGTCGGAAGCGTAGCAGCCGAGATCGCGCCGCCGAAGCGCGCGCTGGCCCCCCGCGGGCCGAGAATCCCGGCATGCACGCGATCGGCGCCCGGCGATGAATCGGCGAAGCTTCGCGGTCGCCGCGGGGCTGGTGCCGCTGCTGGCGGGCTGTTCGGTGGCGCCGTTCGATGCGGTCGCCGAAGCCCGCGCGCGGGCCGAGCGGGAGTTCCCGGGCGAGCTGTGGGTGGTCCGCGCCGCCTGGGCACCGGGTGCGATCTTCTTCCCCGCACTGACCGCGACCTACGGCTTCGTCGACGAACCCGACGGCGCGGTGACGATCCGCGACAACGTGCGGCTGGCCGACGCCTACGCCACCGGCCGCGAGGAGTCGGCCAGTTTCCGCGGCCTGCGCGATGCGTTCGCCGCCGGCGGGTTCGTCACCCTGGGCAGCGCGCCGCCACCCGCCCCGAGCTCGACGACCACCCCGCCGGGACTGATCACCGGATCGATCGACATCGACGACGGCGGGCTGGACTTCGCGGCGATGTGCGACCGGATCGAGACGGTCGCGCGCGACTGGCTGGCCGCGCGGTCCCGTGCCGGGCTGCCCGGGGTGAGCCACGTCAACGTGTCGGTGATTCCGCGGCAGTGGGCGGCCGGCATCCCCGCGGTGGCGCCGCCGACGCTCGCCGCCTACGCACAGGTGGAGCGGAGGTTGTTGCTGGGCACGGTCGCGGCGTACCAGATCTCGATCGGCGACGATGCGCGCCCGGTTGCCGCGAACATCGGTCCCGCGTTGCCCGACCACACCGCGATCGGGGCGCTGGCGGCCCGGCTCGCCTCGGCCGCGAAGGAATGGGCCGCGGCGAGGCATCCCGACCTGGCCGTCGGCGAGAGGGCGAGCTGGCGGCTGGAGTCACCGGACCGGTTGCGGAGCTGGGTGACCTGCTGCGCCGGGCCGACCTGCGGTCGCGGCGACCTGCCGGTCGGCCTGATCGCGCTGAGCAGCACGCCCGACGGCGCGGATCCGCGCGACTTCCGGCTGCTGCTCGGCGCCGAGGGCGCGGACATCCCCGAGCCGGAGCGCCTGGGGCGCTGAGTCCATCTGGCCCCGATTCCTACATGCCGGACACGGGTTGGGTCGGGTTGAGAATTCAAGCATGCTTGTGCTCATGGCGAATCTGCTCGTCACACGGATCCACGTGGACATGATGCTGATCGACAGCGCCGTCTGTCGCATGCGCTGACCCGGCACACCAGCCGGGTCCATCGACGCGCCCCCGCCCCTGTCACCGGTACGCCCCGCGTACCCCTCCACGAGGAATCCCGATGCCCACGACCACCGAGTCGAGCTCCGAGCGCCGCACCCGCGGCGGCAAGCCGAAGACCACCGGCGCCTGGGCCGATGGCGACCGGACGCCGCTCAACCACAACGAGGAGTTCAAGGCCGCCGACGACGGCCTGAACGTGCGCACCCGGATCATCGAGACGTACGCCAAGGAGGGCTTCGCCTCCATCCCGGGCGATGACCTTCGGGGGCGGATGCGCTGGTGGGGCCTCTACACCCAGCGCCGCCCCGGGATCGACGGCCGGCGTACCGGCAGCCTGCCCGCCGAGGAGCTGGACGACGAGTTCTTCATGCTCCGGATCCGCAGCGACGGCGGCGCGCTGTCCGGTGATCAACTGCGCGTGATCGCGCAGATCTCGGTCGAGTTCGCCCGCGACACCGCCGACATCACCGACCGGCAGAACATCCAGTTGCACTGGATCCGGATCGAGGACGTACCGGAGATCTGGCGGCGGTTGGAGGCGGTCGGGCTGTCCAGCGCCGAGGCGTGCGGCGACACCCCCCGGGTGATCCTCGGTTCGCCGGTCGCCGGGCTGGCCGCCGACGAGGTGATCGACGGCACGCCGGCGATCGAGGAGATCCAGCGCCGCTACATCGGCAGCCCGGAGTTCTCCAACCTGCCGCGCAAGTTCAAGACCGCGATCTCCGGCTCCCCGGCGCTCGATGTCGCCCACGAGATCAACGACGTGTCCTTCGTCGGGGTGAACCATCCCGATCACGGTCCGGGATTCGACCTGTGGGTCGGCGGCGGCCTGTCCACGAACCCGATGTTCGCCCAGCGGCTCGGCGCGTGGGTGCCGCTGGCGGAAGTGCCGGAGGTGTGGGCCGGCGTGGTCGGGATCTTCCGCGACTACGGCTATCGCCGGCTGCGGCACCGCGCCCGGCTGAAGTTCCTGGTGGCCGACTGGGGTCCGGAGAAGTTCCGCGAGGTGCTGGAGGGGGAGTATCTGCAGCGGCCGCTGATCGACGGCCCCGCCCCGGCCGGCGCGCCGGACGACCGGCGTGATCATGTCGGCGCACACGCCCAGCACGACGGCAACTTCTGGGTCGGTGTGACGCCGATCGGCGGCCGGGTCTCGGGCACGACGCTGCTCGCCGTGGCCGAACTGGCCGGACGGTACGCCTCGGGCCGGGTCCGGCTCACCCCGCACCAGAAGCTGCTGGTCCTCGACGTGCCGGCCGACGACGTGCCGGCCGTGGAGAACGGGCTGGCCGAGCTCGGCCTGACCGCCCGCCCGAGCGAGTTCCGGCGCGGGGTGATGGCCTGCACCGGGATCGAGTTCTGCAAGCTGGCGCTGGTCGAGACGAAGGCGCGGGCGCGCAGCGTGGTCGATGAGCTGGAGCGTCGGCTGCCCGATTTCGACTCGCCGCTGTCGGTGCACCTCAACGGCTGCCCCAACTCCTGTGCCCGGTTCCAGGTCGCCGACATCGGGCTCAAGGGCCTGGTGATGGACGACGCCGACGGCAATCCCGTCGACGGTTTCCAGGTGCATCTGGGCGGTACGCTCGGGGCCGAGCCGAGCCTGGCCCGCAAGACCCGCGCCCTGCGGGTCAGCGCCGATGATCTTGTCGACTACATCGAGCGGGTGACCACGAACTATCTGGCCGATCGTGACGGCGAGGCCGAGAGCTTCGCCGGCTGGGCGCGCCGCGCCGACGAGGACCTCCTGCGATGAACCGGCCGGGGTCGAGATGAGCGAGGACAATCTGCGCGCGGTGCCCTATTTCTGCCCGTTCTGCGGGGAGGAGGACCTGCGCCCCGTCGAGGAGCCGGGCAACGGCTGGCTGTGCCGGTCCTGCGCGCGGGTCTTCTCGGTGCGCATGCATCGCCTGGAGCGGGCCATCGTGCCCGGCCACATCGCCGCCTCCGAGGGAGAGCAAGCATGATCGAACTCGAGGTCAACGGCGCTCCCGCCGATGCGGCACCGGCCGACGTGAGGCTGGAGCCGGCGGAGCTGGACCGGCTGGTCGCGGCCGGGCGGGCAGCGGTCCCGGAGCGCTCGGACAGCTATCAGGACCGGGTGGCGACCGCGCGGGCGGCGCTGGCCTGGGCGCACGAGACCTTCGGCGAGCGGGTCACCGTGGCGAGCTCGATGGGCGATGAGGTGTTGGTCCACCTGGCCGGTGAGTCCGCGGCCGGGATCGAGGTGTTCTTCCTCGACACCGGCTACCACTTCGACGAGACGATCGAGACCCGGGACGCGTTCGAGGTGCTGGCACCGGTCAAGCTGATCACGATCACGCCGCGGCTGACGGTCGCCGAGCAGGACGCCGAGTACGGCCCGAAGCTGCATGATCGCGATCCCGACGCCTGCTGCGCCATGCGCAAGGTCGAGCCGATGGAGCGCGCGCTGTCCGCGCGATCGGCCTGGGTGACGGGGATGCGCCGGGTGGACGCTCCGACGCGTACCGACATCGAGATCATCGGCATCGACGCCAAGCGCGGCAAGATCAAGATCAATCCGATCGCGGCCTGGACCGACGAGGACGTGGCGCGGTTCACCAAGGAGAACTACGTCTACGAGAATCCCCTGCGGGAGCTGGGGTACGCCTCGATCGGCTGCGCGCCCTGCACGCGGGCGGTCAAGCCCGGAGAAGACCCCCGAGCCGGCCGTTGGGCGGGCAGGGCCAAGACGGAATGCGGACTGCACACATGACCTCGACCGACACCATCTCGCCCACGACCGCCGCCGCGGGCGGCGGCCTTGATCAGCTCGACGAGCTCGAGTCGGAGGCGATCTACATCTTCCGCGAGGTCGCCGGCCAGTTCGAGCGGCCGGCCCTGCTGTTCTCCGGCGGCAAGGACTCGGTGCTGATGCTGCACCTGGCGCTGCGGGCGTTCGCGCCCGCGCGGCCCCCGCTGACGCTGCTGCACGTCGACACCGGCCACAACTTCCCCGAGGTGCTGACCTTCCGGGACGAGATCGCGGCCCGCTACGGCCTGCGGTTGGAGGTGGCGAGCGTGCAGGACTATCTCGACGACGGACGGCTCACCGAGCGGCCCGACGGCACCCGCAACCCGCTGCAGACCCAGCCGCTGGTCGACGCCATCGCCGAGCACCGCTTCGACGCGGTCTTCGGCGGCGGGCGCCGCGACGAGGAGAAGGCGCGTGCCAAGGAGCGCGTGTTCAGCCTCCGGGATGCCTTCGGCGGTTGGGATCCCCGACGCCAGCGCCCCGAGCTGTGGGATCTCTACAACGGCCGGCACGCACCGGGTGAGCACGTCCGGGTGTTCCCGCTGAGCAACTGGACCGAGCTGGACGTCTGGCGCTGGATCGCCCGGGAGGGCGTCGAACTGCCGAGCCTGTACTACGCCCACGAGCGCGAGCTGTTCGCCCGGGACGGGATGTGGCTGGCGCCGGGCGAGTGGGGCGGAGCGCGCGAGGGCGAGGAGGTGGCCCGGCGTACCGTCCGCTACCGCACGGTCGGCGACATGTCCTGCACCGGCGCGGTCGACTCGACCGCCCGCACCCCCGACGAGGTGATCATCGAGCTCGCCGCGACCCGGCTCACCGAGCGCGGCGCGACCCGCGCCGACGACCGGCTCTCGGAGGCCGCGATGGAGGACCGGAAGAAGGAAGGCTACTTCTGATGAGCCATGATCTGTTGCGGTTCGCGACGGCCGGCAGCGTCGACGACGGGAAGTCCACCCTCGTCGGCCGGCTGCTGCACGACACCAAGTCGATCCTCGCCGACCAGCTCGCGGCCGTCGAGCGTGCCAGCGCCGACCGGGGGCTCGCGGCGACCGATCTGGCGCTGCTCACCGATGGGCTACGGGCCGAGCGCGAGCAGGGCATCACGATCGATGTGGCGTACCGGTACTTCTCCACCCCCACCCGCTCCTATGTGCTCGCCGACACGCCCGGACACGTGCAGTACACCCGGAACATGGTCACCGGCGCCTCGACCGCCGAGCTGGCGCTGATCCTGGTCGACGCGCGGCACGGGATCGTGGAGCAGACCCGGCGGCACCTGGCCGTGACCGGGCTGCTCGGCGTGCGGCACGTCGCGCTGGCGGTGAACAAGATGGATCTGATCAACTTCGACGAGCCGACCTTCGACCAGATCCGCGACGACTTCTCGCGGCTGGCCAAGGAGTTCGGCGTCGACGATGTGGCGGCGATCCCGGTCTCCGCGCTCGACGGGGACAATGTGGTGGACCGCAGCCAGCGGACCCCCTGGTACGCCGGACCGACGCTGCTGGAACACCTGGAGTCTGTCCCGGTCGGCGAATCGGCGACGCAGCAACCGTTCCGGTTCGCGGTGCAGTACGTGATCCGGCCCCGGTCGGCACAGTTTCCGGACTATCGCGGGTACGCCGGCCGGGTCTCCTCGGGCAGCGTGCGAGTCGGTGATGAGGTGATCATCGCGCCGGGCGGACGGCCCAGCACGGTGATCGGGATCGACCGCGGGATCGCCGACGGCGGCCTGGAGGAGCTGACGCAGGCCCATGCGCCGCAGTCGGTGACGCTGCGGCTGGCCGACGATCTGGACATCTCCCGCGGCGACCTGATCGCCGCGGCGGACGCGGCGCCGGCGGTGGTCCGCGAGGTGACCGGGACGACGGTCGTGGTGGCCGAGCGCCCGCTGCGCCCGCGCGACCGGGTGTTGGTGCGGATCGGCTCGCGGCATGTCCGCGGGATGATCACCGAGTTGTTGGACCGGATCGACGTGACCACGCTGCAGCGCGGGCCGTCGCCCGAGTCGCTGGGGCTGAACGACCTCGGGCGGGTCCGGGTGCGGCTGGCCGAGCCGTCGCCCGTCGACACCTATGCCGCCCTGCCGCGGACCGGCGCCTTCTTGTTGATCAGCGAGTCCGACGGCACCACGCTCGCGGCCGGGATGACCGAGGGCCCGCTCGTCTCGATCGACGCCGAACCCGAGGCCTGGGCGATATGAGCGACTACCCGCTGCTGCTCGACCTGGCCGGGCGCCGCGTCGTGATGATCGGCGGCGGGACGGTCGCGACCCGGCGGGTGCGCGGGCTGCTCGAGGCCCGCGCGCGCGTCGAGGTGATCGCTCCGCGGATCGGCGAGGAGCTCGCCGCGCTGGTCCGCGACGGTGCGATCACCTGGCGCCCCGAGTCCTGGCGGCCCGAGTTCTTCCGGAGCGAGCTGCTCGCCGGTGGCGAGCGGATCTGGTTGGTCCACGCCGCGACCGACGATTCGGCGGCGAATGCCGCGGCCGCCGCCGAGGCCGACCGCCACGGCATCTGGTGTGTGCGCGCCGACGACCACCGCGCCAGCAGCGCCCACACCCCCGCCGTCGCCCGCGGCTCCGGCGCCGCGGACGGGCTCACGGTCGCGGTCGGGGGCGGCGGGGACCCGCGCCGCGCCGTCGCGGTCCGCGATGCCGTCGCCGCTGCCCTGGACTCGGGCCTGCTGCCGCTTCGCCGGACCCGGGACGATGCCCGCTCACCGGTCGCGCCCGGCCGGGTGGCGCTGGTCGGCGGGGGGCCCGGACGAGCCGACCTGATCACGGTCCGCGGCCGGCAACTGCTGGCCGCGGCGGAGGTGGTGATCGCCGACCGGCTCGGACCGCGCGACCTGCTGGACGAGCTGGACGACGACGTGTTGATCATCGATGTCGGCAAGGAGCCCAACCGGCACCCGGTGCCGCAACAGCGGATCAACGAACTGCTGGTCGAACACGCCCGCGCCGGACGCGCCGTGGTGCGATTGAAGGGCGGCGACCCGTTCGTGCTGGGCCGCGGCGGCGAGGAGGCGATCTTCTGCGCCGAGCACGGGATCGGCGTCGAGGTGGTGCCCGGGATCAGCTCGGCCACCTCGGTGCCGGCGGCCGCCGGGATCCCGGTCACCCACCGCGGGATCACCGGCTCCTTCGTCGTGGCGTCGGCCCATCGCGGCGCCGAGGATGCCCTGCACGCGCTGCGCGACGCCCCGAGCGATGCCACCCTGGTGCTGCTGATGGGCGTCTCCACGCTCGGGCGTACCGCCGACGACCTGATCGCCGCCGGGCGCCGTCCCGACACCCCGGTCGCCATGATCGAGAGCGGCTGGACGCCGGCGCAGCGCACCACCGTGACCACCCTGGAGAAAGCGCCGCTGATCGCGGAGCAGGAGCGGGTACGCGCGCCCGCGATCATCGTGATCGGCGAGGTCGTCGGCGTCCGCGGGATGCTCGGTGACCTCGCCTGAGCCGCGCCCGATCCTGCTGCTCGCGCACGGTTCGCCGGATCCCCGGCACGGCGAGGGGGTACGCCGGCTCGCCACCGCGGTCGCCGAGCGGCACCCCGCCCCGGTGCGGGTCGCCTATCTTGATCATCACGGGCCGACGCCCGAGGAATCCGCGGCCGAGCTGGGCCCGCGCGGCATCCTGGTGCCCGTATTGCTGACCCGTGCCCATCACGCGCGCACCGATGTCCCGGCGATCATGGAGCGGATCCGGGCCCGGCCGGGGCTCGACGGCTTCGCCGCGGCACCCCCGCTCGGCCCCGATCCGTTGGTCGGCGCGGGCCTGGCCGAGTTGCTGGCGCGGGCGGGTGCCACGCCCGATGCCGACACCACCGTGCTCGTCTACGTGCCGGGCTCGTCGGACCGGGACGCGGTCGCCGCAGTCGGTGCCGAGCTGGCGAAGCGCCCGCCCGGCACCGGTTGGGCCGCCTGGCGGGTCGCCGCGCTGGACGGCGGTGCCACCCTGGCGCAGGCCCTGGCCGAGCTGCCGAGTTCTCGGGCTGTCGCGGTCAGCTACATGATCGCCGACGGCGTGCTGCGCGACCGGATGGTCGAGCGGTGCGCGGAGGCCGGCGTACCCATGATCGACGGCGTGCTCGCCGACACGGCCGCGCTGGCGTCGCTGGCGATCAGCCGCGGGTCAGGCTGAGCGGGGCATCGTCGAGGCCACGGCGTCGCGCCAGGGCGTCGGCGTCAGGCCCTCCCGCTCGGTCAGGATCCCGGGGCGCAGCACGGCCGGGCGGCGCCACAGATAGGAGCTCGCCGCCAGTTCTTTGATCAACCGATTGACCGGGCCGAGCGCGCGCAGCAGCCCGGCGGGCACGGAGACGATCCGCGGCTCGCGGCCGGTGTCGGCGATCCGGGCCGTCTCCGCGGCGATCTCGCGCAGGGTGGGCGCGCCGTCGGTCGGCGCATGGACGATGGCATCGCCGCCGGGGGCGATGGCATCGGCATGGTCGGCGGCGTAGCGCATCGCGCGGGTCAGGTCGGGGATGGTGGTCAGGCTGTGCGGCTGGTCGGGGTCGGCGAGCACCCAGGCGGTACGCCCGGCCGCGACCGGCCCGATCACCGTGGACAGCGCGACCGACGCGGCGGGCGTGGCGCTCGGCCCGATCACATCGGAGGCGACGACGCTGACGGTGCGCGCGGCGTGTGCGGCGCGGGCCGCCATCAGCTCCGCGCGTACCCGGCCCTTGTCCTCGACCGGCGCGAAGGGCGCGCCCTCGGCCAGGTCGGCCGCCGCATGGCCGAAGGCGTAGACGGATTCGGGGAAGATCACGGGTACGCCCAGCTCGGCGGCGACATCCATCACGGCCTGCTCGCGCCCCGGCAGCTCACGCCGCCACACCCGGGCGTCATAGGCCGCGTGGATGCAGTGGTGGATGGCGGCGCAGCCCTCGGCGGCGCGGCGCAGCAGGTCACGGTCCGCGGCGTCGCCGGCGAACGTCCGCGGGCCTCGACCCGACGCGTCGGCGGCCGGCGCGCTGCGCCGGAGGACGACGACCTCGTGACCGTCGGCCAGCAGATCGTCGGCAAGCTGGCCGCCGATCTGGCCGGCACCGGTGATCAGATGACGCATGATTTCTCCTCGAGTTGAGTGAGCGGTGCTCTCTGGATTCATCATGCAGCACCGATCGCCCACTTGCAAGAGCAGCGCTCTCTCAAGTGGGCGGTGGCTACTGAAGAGGTCAGTTGCGCCGGCGGTACCGCCGATTGAGGAACATGACCGCCAGCACCGCGAGCGGGACGGCCATCCACGCATTGCCCCGGCTGACCAGGGTGAGCAGGACGGCGGCGGGCACCAACAACCAGATGTAGGACATCCAGTCGGTCCCCGACCGCTGGGCAGATCCCTGACCGGGACGGAGCGGGTCGGGATACTCGGGGGCGCTGCTCGTCGATGCCACCCGCTGGTCGTCGTTCGGCTGATAGATCGGAAAGTTGGCCGGCGCGCCGGACGCCGGCGCCTCGGGGGCGTCCAGCGTCGGCCAGGCCGGCGCGTCGGTCCGGCCGGGCTGCTCGGCGGGCTCGGGCCGGGTCGGCCACGGGGAGGGCCCGGCGGCGGCCGCCGGCTCGTCGGGCGCCTCGGGCGGCAGCGGGTGCGGCTCGGGCAGATCGGCGAAGACGGCGCGCAACTCGCCGCGAGTCCGGGCGGCACCGCTCTGGCTGATCCGCTCGGTCAGTTCGTCCTCGGTCAGCCGCCCGGCGCTCGCGTGCTCGCCGAGCTGCGCGATCGCCCGCTCCCGCTCGCTGTCGCCCACTCGCATCGTCGCGTCGCTCATCGGGTACCTCCTGCCCCCATTGTGGCGCGGCCCGGGGGCTGGCAGCGCGGACACCACCAGAGGACTCGCTCCAGGCCCTCGCCGCCGCCGAGGCGGCCGCGCCGGATCGGCGTACCGCACCGCCGGCAGGGCCGGTTCTCGCGACCGTGCACCCACAGGTCCTGACCGGGGCGGTCCACCCCGGTGAACACCCGGACGCGGCGGACGACATTGTCGTTGATCGTCCGGTACGCCAGCGCGACCAGCGGCGCCAGCTCCACCTCCCCCACCGGCGCGCTCGGGTGCAGGCCGCGCAGGAAGCACAGCTCGCAGCGGTAGACGTTGCCGAGCCCGGCGATCCGCCGCTGGTCGAGGAGCGCCTCGCCGATCGTGCGATCCGGGTCGGCGGCCAGCCGGCGGATCGCCTCGTCGGCGTCCCAGTCCGGGCGTAGCGGGTCGGGCCCGAGATCGGCGACGGAGGCCGCGATCCGCTCGGGGGCATCGAGCCGGACCAGGCCGAGATCGAACCCGATCGCCTGCGCGGTCGCGGTCGCCAGCACCACCCGCGCGGTGTGCGGCGGGCGCCGCCAGCGGCCGCCCGGCCGGTAGACGTGCCAGGCGCCCTCCATCTTCAGGTGACTGTGCAGGGTCAGCGCGCGGCCGTGGGTGAGCAGATCCAGGAACAGGTGCTTGCCGTGGGCGCGGGTCCGCTCGACGGTGGCGCCGGTGAGATCGGTCGCGGCATAGCGCGGTACGCGGAGCTCGGCGCGGGTCAGCACCCGGCCGGTCAGCGCGGCATCCAGCTCGGCCGCCGCGCGGTGCACCGTGTCGCCCTCGGGCATGTCAGGACCGGGGCGGGAGCAGCGCGGCGAGGTCCGGGCGCTCGAAGAACTCCGCGGCGGCGCGGGCACTCGGTGCGCCCAGATCGGGATCGGCGCCGGCCGTGACCAGCATCCGCACGACCTCGGCGTACCCCTTGAAGATCGCGCCCGCAAGCGGGGTCTGGCCGCGGTCATTGATCGCATCCGGATTCGCGCCGCGTTCGAGCAGTACGTTCACCGCGTCCGGGTGGCCGTGATAGGCGGCGAGCATCAGCAGCGTGTTGCCCGCGGCGTCGGTCAGCTCGACGGGCGCGCCCGCGTCCAGATAGGCGGCCAGCCGCTCGGCCTCGCCCGCCCGGGCGCGATCGAACAGCCAGTTCGCCAGCTCGGCCGGATCGTTGCCGTCGGGCACGTCGGTCCCCGGGCCCGTCACGAGGTCACCCCGGGCAGCTCGCGAATCCCCGCCGGCCGGTAGTTGATCACGGACGCCGCCTGGTGAGCCCGGCAGGTCAGCCGGTGCGCGGCCGTGCGCTCGGCGATGAGCTCGACCTCGACCCGGGCCGGCAGCGGCGCGCGGCCCGCGAGGTGGATGGTCCAGCGGTCGCCGTGCCGGGCGGTGTCGAGGACGCGCCAGGCGTACCGCCCGGCCGGACCGTAGGCGCGCAGCGCCTCGATCACCGCGACCTGCTGCGGCGGGGTCAGCGTGGTGTATCCGCGCAGGTGCTCGGGACCGATCCGGTCGGCCAGTTGATCTTCGATCACCGCGATCGCCTGGTCGGGGTCGACCTCGCCGTAGTAGACACCATCGGGAGCGACGACCAGGTTGGCCGCGAACCGGTCACCGCCGACATGGCTGCACTCCCAGGTCAGCTCCGGCCAGCGATCCGCGAGCGCGGCCGCGACCGGCCGGCCGCGGATGGCACAGCAGGTGTCGTGCAGGCCGTGGGTACAGACCAGCAGTGGGGACGGCAGTCCAGCCTGCCCAGGCACCTCGAACGCGTCCGGGATCGCGGCAAGATCATCTTCGCCCTGCCAGGTACCCCAGGTCTGGCGGCCGATGCCGTCGCGGTCGTGGGTCAACACCGCCCAGCGCTGCGGCCGATCATGATCGACACGGCCGGGGCGGCGGATCAGCAGCACCCGCGCGCCCACGGACTGGGCCGCGGAGGTGACGTCGATCTTGGTCGCCAGGTCGATATCCAGGCCGGAGAAGCCCTCGAACGGCCAGCGCCCCCGGTACTCGATCAACAGCCAGGTCCGGGTCGGCGCCGCCGTGCCGGCGATCGAATCCTGTCGGGCCCGGGCCTGCTCGGCGCAGAGGAAGCGCTCGGCGTTCACCGGTCGTCCGGGAGGGCCACGCCGGAGCGGAGCAGCCGGCGGGCCAGGTCGATGCCGAGGTCGCCGGCGACCACCGACCGGCCGTCGAGCAGTCGGCGGACGCGTTCGAGGTCGGTGTCGGGCAGGTCGAGCCAGCCGACGCGGGTATTCAGCCGATTGCCGTCCAGGGAGGCGTCGAGCGCCTCGCGCAGCCGGATCGGCGTGGCCTCGTCCAGCGCGTCGAGCGCCGCGAGCTGGGCGAGCGGGCCGAGCGGTGCGGGGCGGGCCTGACCACGGCGGGTACGCCGGAAGGCCGGCGCGGGATCGGCTTCGGCCAGCGCCGCGGTCAACGCCGTGCGGACCGCGTCGAGTTGATCATCGGGCCCGGTCGTGCCGAGCGGCAGGGTGGCGCGCATCGCGGGATCGTCGCGGAGCCGGGCAAGCGCGGCCTGGGCGAGTTGCTCTGCCACGGCGTACCGCGTCCAGTTGTGGATGCCCAGCGTGAGATGGATGGACACCTCGCCCTGGGCCTGGGCGGCGTGCAGCCAGCCGCGCGGCAGGTAGAGCGCGTCGCCCGGCCGGAGCACCGTGTCGATCATGGCCTCGCCGCGAGCCGCCTCGGCGACCTCGGCGCTGCGCTCGGTCCAGGGCTGGTCGCGCAGCGGGTCCGGATGCACCGGCTTGTGGATGATCCAGCGCTTGGTCCCCGAGATCTGCAGCACGAACACGTCGTGCACGTCGTAGTGATCATCGAAGCCACGATTCTGCGGCGGCGTGATGTAGGCATTCGCCTGGACCGGGTGGCCGAGCTCGGTGCCGAGGCGGGAGGAGAAGTCGGCGATCGGCTGCCACGTGCGGTGCAGCGCCTGCAGGACGAGGGTCGCGCCGTCGGCGAAGTGCCGCCACAGCGCCGTGTCGTCGAGTTGATCATCGATGGAGGCGCCGACACCGGCACCCGCGGTGAAGCTGGTGTCCGGGAGGGTGCGGCCCTCCTTGGCGACACGCAGGAACGGCGCTCGCAGGCCGCGGCGGGAGATCAGTTCGTCGACCGCGGCGGCAGAGAAGAGATCGGAGAAGTCGTCGGCGCCGCGGGTGAGCAGGGCGCGACGGGCCCAGTAGTCGTCGGCGAACTCGTTCCGAGCGATCTGCAGCAGGCGGGACTCCAGAACCCCGGCGCCGGAATCGGCGCCGGGGTCCCGGTGATCAGAGCGAGGGCTCAAGATCAGTTGTTGGCTCCGCCGTCGGCACCACCGTCGGCGCCGCCGTCAGCACCACCATCGGCGCCGCCGTCCTGGACACCCGGCGTACCGCTCGCGCCGCCGTCGGCCGGACCCTCGGCGCCGCCATCAGCACCGCCGTCCTGGACACCGGAAACGCCCGAGGCGCCGCCGTCCGCGGGGCCCTCGGCGCCGCTGTCGGCACCACCGTCGGCGCCACCGTCATGGACACCCGGGACACCCGCGGCCCCGCCGTCGGCCGGACCCTCTTGCTCGTTGTCGAACGTGTTGTCAGTCATGCTTCCTCCAAGAATCAACGTGGTCCAACGGACCGCTGCTTCCGGGCGCTTGACGTCCGGTCGGCGATCGATATCGCCATGGGTACGTGTCTACCGCATGAGCGGTCAGGACGGAACAGGGGGCCGACGAATCTCACCTGTTGGTGGCGGGTTGATCATTCCGGTCTCGGCGCCTCGGGCAGCCGGTCGAGCAGCCAGCCGGGCCCGATCACGTCGGCGCCGACCGCGCGTACCCGATCGATCAGGCCGCGGTCGGCGGTGACCACGGCAACCGGGCCGTCGACGGCGTACCGCTTCGCCTGCCGGACGATCTCGTCGTCGCCCGAGCCGGGGGCGTGGACGACGACCGGACGCGCATCGGGATCGGCGGGTACGCCGCGCTTGGCCGCACCCTCATAGACCACCACGATCGGCGTGTGGGGCAACTGCGCCGCCGCCAACCGGGCGTTGAGCCGCGCGGCGGCGCCGGCCCGGTCGCGCCACCACCCGTCCGGAACCGACCCGATCACATTGGCCGCGTCGACCACCAGCGCCGTCGCGGGGTCAGAGCTCATGGGCGCAACGCTAGCTGCCGCCGCGTTGTCGGGTCAGAGTGTCAGACCTCCCGCCTAGGGTGATTTGCATGGGCACGGGGGGTGCGCAGGTGACGCGGGCGTTGGCGTTGTCGATGGTCTCGACGGCGCTGGATCTCGCCTGCGCCGATGATGTGCCGCTGCCCGATCCGGCCGCGCGGTTGGCCGAGCTGGCGCTGCTGCTGGACCTGTCCGACCAGGTTCGGGCACTGATCGCCGAGCGGGTGACCGCGGCCGAGCGTGCCGACGACGCGATGGCCGTCCACGGCACCTCCCTGCGGACCTGGCTGGCGCAGTCCAACCGGATGACACCGCGTGCGGCGAGCACGTTGATCATGCAGTCCCGGGCGCTGGGCCGCTTCCCCGAGGTGGCGCAGGCCTTCCACGAGGCCTTGATCAGCAAGGATCAGGCGGACGCGATCTGCACCGCTCTCGACGAGCTGCCGGCCGATCTTGGTGCCGAGCAGGTGGCGCGCGCCCAGGAGACGATGATCGGCTATTCGGCGCAGTTCGATCCCGCACAGTTGCGCCGGCTGGCCGGCCATCTGGTCGAGGTGGTGGCGCCGGAGCAGGCCGAGGACAACGAGCGCCGCAAGCTGGAGCGCGACGAGCGGCGGGCGCAGGCGAATCGCTTCCTCCGATGGTGCCGTGACGGCTTCGGGTCGATCGAGCTGAGCGCGCGGCTGCCGGAGGCCGAGGGCGAGGCCGTGGTGGCCGTGATCGAGGCGTATGCGGCGCATGCCGATCGGTCGCTCGACCGGCTGGACCCCCTGGCCGAGCTGGTCTCGCCGGCGCAGCGCCGGGCCGACGCGCTGGTTGATCTTGCTCGGCACGCGCAGGGGTGTCGAGCGGCGCCCACCCACGGCGGGGATCGGCCGCGGCTGGTGGTGACGATCGATCATGCCGAGCTGCTGCAGCAGTTGCACTCCGACGCGGTGGCAGCGGGGCGGCTGGCGGCCAGTGGTGCGCTGGTGTCGCCGTCCGCGCTGCGCCTGCTGGCGTGTGACTGTGAGGTGTTGCCGGCCGTGCTCGGCGGGGCGGGGCAGGTGCTCGATGTCGGCCGCGCGCAGCGCCTGGTCACTCCCCCGATCCGGGCGGCGCTGACCCTGCGCGACCGCGGCTGTGTGATGCCCGGCTGCGACCGGGCGCCAGCGGATTGCGATGCCCACCACATCGAGCCGTGGCAGTCCGGCGGGCGTACCTCGTTGGACAATCTGGTGCTGCTCTGCCGCCACCACCACGGCCTGCTCGAGCCGCGGCCGCACGCGCCGCCGGGGTCACAGTGGGAGGTACGCCTCGGCGACGCAGGTCTCCCGGTCATCGTTCCCCCGAACCGCGTCGACGCGCGCCGCCGACCGCGCCTGCATCAGCGGTTCCGGGTGCCGCCGCCGAGCCGGGCGGACGATCCTCCGTGATGCGCCCGATGCGCTACGCACTGCCCAATATTTCCTCGGGGCGCCGGTGGGTGACCGCATCGGCGTAATCGCTGCTGATGTCGCGCAGCAACGCTTCGATGTCGCCTGCGGCAGACGTCTCGGCGAGCTTGCGGACCTCGGCAACGAGTTCGCGACCCGGGACCAGGACGACGGGATAGCCATCGTCGATCACCTCGATCTGCGCCTGCTGGCTGAACACGCCGGTCGTGACAAATACACCGATCCAGCCCCGGCGCAGCCTCGCGACCACGCGCGCGACCTGGTCCGGGCTGACCGAGGACTCCGGCTTGATGCACTTGGCTTGTCCGAGTACGACGAGCGGCGTGTTCGCCGCGGTGCTACCCGCGTCCAGCCGACCGACGAAGTCGAGACCTCCGTCACCGCCGGCGCGCGAGAGCCAGCCATCGTGATAGGTCGCCCCGCTGGCGGCGAAGACGCTCGCTGCGACGGCCGCCGCGAGCTTCTCGAACTCGTGTTTGCGATCGTCGAAGTGCCGATAGATCGTGTCCAGCAGGGCGGCATCCGGCGTGCCTGACTCAGGCCGCTGATCTGCCGCTGACCGGACTCGGCTGGACAGCACCCGGCGCCGAATCCGCGGAATCGCGACCTTGCCCTGATCGACCCAGCGGCGCCACGACGCCGGCCCCTTGGCATTGGCCTGTTCGGCAGTGAGTTCACCGTCGCGCCGGTCATCGATCCAGCGGAAGTCGAGTTCGTCGGTGGTTTCGTCGAGCTTGATCACCGCAAGATCAACAGCGAGATTGGGGAAGGTGCGCGCGGTCTGCGGATCGCGCTGCACGATGTACTCCAACCGCTCGATGACGGCCACCCCGCAGAACTCGAGATGTCCCTTGTCGACCCGCTTGCCATCTCGCATGACAGAGACCCCGCGCATCAGAAGTATCGGCGGTGCGAGCACGCGATCGGCCCGCGCGGAGCTGCCATGGAGTTGCCAGGCATCGAGCAAGGCCCGATTTCCTTGCGTCGCCCCGATCGGGCCCACAGTGCTCGCCTTGTGATCCCCAAAGTAACGAGCGTGCCCATGATCGAGGTCGAACACATCCTCCCATGGCGTGGTTGCCGAGCCTGCCTTACCCGGGCTGGACCGAAGTAGTATGACCGGTCGACGCCGAGCATCGGGCGCGGTGATCTCCGCCGGGGTGTTGATCCCGCGCTCCAACTGAATCCGGGCACTGATCCCCGGGGACTTGGCGAGTTGGTGGAAGTTTCGATAACCATCGATGAAGACATCGACATTGCCGGACTCGCGGGCATATCGGACGATGTCAAGCATGCCGAGGCAACGCTCATCGCCTGCCCGCCCGTGGTCGGCCATGGCGGCACCCTACCGCCGGGCCTCGGCCGGGCCGGTCCCGTCAGCCGCCCGGCCTCAGTGAACGCGCACCGTCCGGGCGTACCGGACGGCGACCGGACAATCGGCGCTGAACCGCACCACTACGCGCTCCGGACGGGACCGGACGACCGACAGGTTGCCGGACCGTCGTACACCTCGATTGGCTGGCGACTGCCGGTAGATGCCGGTTGAACCATCCGCCTCAGTCAACACTCAGGAGTGAGAGTTCATGTCAAAGCTAGCCCGCGTGATCGCCGCCTTCGTCCTGGCCTTCGGCCTGGTCGGCGGAGTCGGCGCAGTTTCCGCCCCGACGGCGTCCGCCTACGACTGGAAGCGCGAGCTCGCCTCCGGTGACACCGGCGCTGACGTCAAGGAACTTCAGATCCGGATCGCCGGTTTCGCCGCCGACGGGCCGGAGAAGACGTCGCTGAAGGCCGATGGTGACTTCGGCCCGGCGACCGAGGCCGCGTTGAAGCGGTTCCAGAAGGCGCACGGCCTGACCCAGAGCGGCAAGGTTGACGGCGCGACCCAGGACAAGCTGAACAGCCTGGAGGACAGCGACGGCTCGACCAAGAACTTCGAGTTCAAGGAGTTCGCCTCCAAGGACTGCGGCTGCTTCACCAACGGCAAGGTCGGCGAGTCCGAGGTCAAGGAGAACGTCCGCCAGTTGATGTGGAAGCTGGAAGCCATCCGGACCAAGGCCGGCGACAAGCCGATCACCGTCAACTCGGGCTTCCGCACCCGGTCCCACAACTCCTCGGTCGGCGGCGCCAGCAACTCCCAGCACATGTACGGGATCGCCGGTGACATCGTGGTCTCGGGCAAGTCCCCGAGCCAGACCGCGGACCTGGCCAAGAGCTCCGGCTTCTCCGGCGTGATCATCTACAACAGCTTCACCCACGTCGACAGCCGGGCCGACCACGACTACGGCAGCAGCAGCTTCTACTGGGCCAACGCCTGACCCAGGAACGCCTGATGCAGCCAATCCAGCACACGCCGCGGCGGACGCTCGCGGCCATGGCCCTCGGCCTGGTCGTGGCGTCCGCCGCGGCGTTGACCGGTACGCCAGCCGCGCAGGCGGCCGATCCCCGGCACAGCACATCGATGATCTTCGACGGTGGGGGCGATGACGAGTTGAACGGCCTGCGCTACCACTCGTTCCGGATCCCGTCGATCGCCACAACCACGGACGGCAGCCTGCTCGCCTTCGCCGAGGGACGGGCCACCGGCAACGGAGACTTCGGCAACATCAACCTCGTCTACAAGCGCTCGACCGACAACGGCAAGACCTGGTCGAAGCTGCAGGAGGTCGTCGGCAGCGGCGAGGGGGTGTGGGGCAACCCGACGCCCGTCGTCGATCAGGACACCGGCCGGATCTGGATGTTCATGAACCACCAACCCGCCGACGCGGGGAAGGTCGACGAGTGGGGCGAGCGGCGCACCTTCACGGCGTACAGCGACGACGACGGGCAGACCTGGTCGAAGCCGGTCGATCGGACCGAGGAGCTGACACCGAAGAAGAAGCCCGGCGGCGGCGATGTCACTTGGGATGCCGTCGGCCCGGGCAATGGCATTCAGACTACGGTCGACCATCCCGGCCGGCTGGTGATCCCGGCGCAGCACCGGATGATCTACAGCGATGATCATGGCGAGAGCTGGAAGACCGAGTTCCTCACCACCGAGGACGGCAAGCCGATGGAGCAAACCGGCGAGAGCACCGTCGCCGAGCTGACCGACGGCACGCTCTATCGCAACGACCGGGCCGAGACCTCGGTCTGGGAGAAGCAGAAGCGCCGCCAGGTCACGACGGGCCGGATCGGCGAGGGGTACGCGCCATTCACCGCGGCCTCGTGCCTGCTCGACCCGAAGAGCCAGGGCTCGGTCGTGCGCTACAACACCGACGATCCCGCCCGGCTGGTGTTCCTCAACTCGGCCAGCACCGAGACCAGGACGAAGATGCGGGTGCGGGTGAGCGAGGACGAGGGCAAGACCTGGCGGATCAGCCGGCCGCTGTCCGACGAGCCTCTCGATCTGCCGGCCGGCGCCAAGGAGGGCGGCTACTCCAGCATGACCAAGACCACCGATTACTCCGTCGGTGCGCTGGTCGAGGTCAACGAGGACACCTCGAACAATGCCGGCTCGCACCGCTCGATCGCCTTCCGCAAGTTCAACCTTCCGTGGTTGATGGCGGGCGAGCAGGACAGCGACTGCTCCGGCCGCTGAGCGGGCGCGCGTCGCAGCGCGCTCGTTCAGACGAGCTCGTTCAGACGCGCTCGTTCAGACGATGTCGGCGATATCCGTCAGCCGTGCCCGCGCAGCGTCGGTGAGCAATTCGGTGGCGCCGAGCACCTCGACACCGAGCAGGTGCCCGGCGTCATCGAAGTCGAGAACGATAGTGCCGCTCGGCCGCCGAGCCGTCGGTGAGCCGCGACTCGATCGGGAAGTACGCCGCATCCGCCGCGCCTGTCGAAGTCTTGCCCTGGCCTGCGCCGGGGCACATCACACCTTCTGATTGATCGTAGAGATCGGGTGCCGCTTGGCCGTCGACGACTTCACGAACTTGTCGATCAAGGCACGCCGGTTGGCGTCGGCGCCTGGCACCAGCGTGGGGGCGCGCGAGAAGTGTTATGGCAGCGTCATGCTCCTGAATGGCTGACGCCGCCCTCGCAAGGCACTACACCCAAGGGGCCGTGCGTGAGTGAGCCCGGGCGAACCTGTCCAGGTGAGGTTGATGCCAAGAAGTCGGGTAAACGAAATCATCAGTCAGACCCGATCGAGCCTCAAGCCATGCCTTCAACTCGGTCTTGAATTTCCCTACAACGCGGAACACACCGATATCGGTGGTGGCACGGGGCACTGGCCCCTTCCGCCCTCGTGCGTTCATTCGCGAGGCCAGCCAAGTATTTTGAACAGTTGTGTTCTCGACAGTCAGCGGTACGGTCACGCGTGCGGTGCTGCCTTCACCGACCGGACCGAGGAGAAAGTGGCCACGCTGAATCCTCAGACGGTCGCTGACGTCGGGGGCAGAATAGAAGGCGACTTTGCCGCACTGCACGCCCTCCTCGTAAATCTCTCGGAACGTGCGGCTATCAAAATCGGCCACATCGACCGCCGGACGCCTTATGGCGAACAGCGCGCCGTCCGTCTCCACGTGCACTCCGTTCGGCTCAACGACCGCCATGTAAAGCCCCACCATCGGGTCGAGTGATACGTCGAGGAGCGGCGTGGCAGCCCCATGGTGCTGAAGCCGAGCCAATAGCGCCATGTCAGGGAGCCTGACCCCTTCATGAACATCGAGGGAGGCTAGTCTCGCGGCATGTAGCAGCGCCTCCGTGGAAGCGAGCACTCGCTCGTCCGTCAGAGCGCCGGACGACTGCACGCGCGAGTGCATGCCAGGGCTGATCGCGTACTTCGCATTCGCCTGCCCCCGCCAGAGCCATGGGGTATCCGAGTCATACATCGCGTGCAAGTCCCAGACCGCGCGCAGGTTCTCACGGAGTCGGTACTGATCCGGCCCTGTGTACTGTTGCCACCACGGCCAAGGCGCGTGTCTCGCCACTTCGGGGCCTTTGCTCAGGGACTGTTCTGTCCAGGAGGTACGTGGATTTCTACTCGTCACCAACTGTTGCCTGCGCGACAAGCCACCGAACCTGGGCATGTTCAGATATACGGTGGAAGACGGCCGGCGGTGCATCCGCGCTGCGAAGTATGCAGATGACGAACAGCCAGTACAACTGCTCAGCCAACAAGTTTTCGCCTACCGTTCCGTCAAGCCTGAAGCGCTGACGATGGTGGGCGATGTCGTGGCGGGCCTCTTTGACGAACTTGGCCCACTCCCGCTCGTTGCTTGCGATGAGGTTCGTGAACGGTTCGCCAGCGAGATCGATGCACTTCAGGACACGGTCGACATAATTGACCTTGGCGTCTCCGGTCCGGCGTCGAACCTTGTCGAAGGAATCGAGAGCCGCGCTGATGTTCATGATCCGGTCTTCAAGGAACATGCTCGCGCTGTAGCGGGTGGCCATGACCCGGGAGAGTTCCGTGCGGTACCGCGAGGCAATGTCGAGCCAGCGCCCGATACCGGCCATGCCACCAAGGTCTTCGAGAGTGAAGTACATGTCGTGGGCTTTGACGGGATCGCACGGTTCGGTTCGATTGAACCACTGTGCGTGGTACGTGATGTCTTCTCGCCAGTCGCCGAGCGGGGTTCCGGCGAGTGACAGTTTTGGTAGCGCGGGGTGCTGAAGAGAGACCCTGTCAAAGTTTGCGGTCTTGCCAACGGCGATGCTAATGAGGTCTTGGATGTCGCTGGCGATATCTATGAAACTTGCGACTGGCCAGGGCTCGTCGCGTACGAGGCTAAGAGACCAGTGCTGCGCGATCCCAAGATCGAAGACGTGGTCCCCCTTCTCGCTTAACGACTGGAAGAGGCGCACGCTCGTGTCGCCATGCGCGACCGTCAGCGTGGGTAGGATTCTGGCGGTCACGATGGAGAAGCGATCGTCGTCGACGGCTTCGTGTCTGGGATGGTCAGTGGACAACCCACTCTGCTTGACCCAGCCGGTGAGATGACGCAAATCGATGACGACCCGATCTGCGACGAGTTCGCTCGGGTCGTCGTACCAGGCCCCCTCCAGGAGGCGGTTGACGTGGACTCGCTGGATGGAATCGTCGAGATCGAGTTCCCGGAGGCTGAGTTGGAACGAGTCGAGCAGCGTGTACGCCTTCCGCTCTACTTGCCCGCGGATGATCGCGTACTCGTGGCGCACTGTCGCGGGCCGCTCGCGGTACCGCTGGACGGTGCCATCAGGGAGGAGGTTGTCCCTCACCACGATCGGGGTCAGTTCACCTTGAAGTTCCAGTGTGCCCCCTGACGCGGGGTCCCAGCGGAACGTGCCGAACACCTTGTGATCCTGATGTTCAGGAAGCCACCACCGGCCCTGGCAGTCGAATGACTCAGTCATCAGGGCCTCCAGGGATGCCCGGCTCACTCTCAGGAAGATCGACCGCATCCGTGGGCCGCGGTTCCTTTACACCGCATTGAGAGCGGAGCGCTGCATCCATCTCAGGAGTGACCCCCTCCGGTCCGATGCGCAGGAGCGCACGCTGGAGGCGGTATTGAATCAAGGAATCCTGGTTGTTCCGCCGCCACGTCTCATGCATCTGCCAATACTCCAGGAGGATCAGACGAACTAGAAGCGCCGTCGAGAGCCTGCCCCTGCCGCTTGCGTCCACGTGCCCCGATAAGTCCAGGGCACCGTCGAGGATCGCTCGCGGGAACCGGACGACACTGGCTGCGAGAGTCTCAAGTTCGTGCTGGGTGGGCGTGCCGGACAGGTCGTGAGCGAGCCGATCCCGCATGTTGTTGAGTTCGCGGAACCATCCCACGTCATCAGACTCGATCGCACCCAACCCGTGGGCCAGATCGACCTTCCCTGCGAAGTTCATACGGTCGAGTTTGACGGCCGACGGATGCATAAGCCTGCGCGCGATGGCGCGTTCAAGCCCGCCTCGCTCAGGAGGTGTCCGCGGAGAACGAGTTCAAGCGGCGACGAGTATCGCGACAGGTGTTTCGCAATGTCGGCGAGCGGGAGCGACATGCCAAACACCGTAGACAACGTCCGCGCCAGGCGCTCGGCATCCCAACTCATCGCGCTCGCGCCGATGATCGCGGCCACCAACGTCCGCAAGATCATCGCCTGGCTCGAAACCGGGACCCCAGAACCCGTACGGCGCAAGCGACGCCGAGACATCCTCGATGACGCGGCCTGACGCGCAGGAAGGTCGATACCCCAAACACCGCTGGACAGCCAGACAGATCGGTCGAACTGCGGCCATCCGCTGACCCGGCGGGCACGTAGGGACGACAAGCAGCAGGGCCACCGCCGACTCGGCGGTTGCCCTGCTGCGCTATGTGACGGTCGTCCTGCGCTTTCGGTCTGTTTTCTCCCACGCAAACGGTGGCTACGAACCCACGCAAACGGACCTGTGGAGCGGATGACGGGAATCGAACCCGCATTCTCAGCTTGGGAAGCTGATGTTCTGCCATTGAACTACATCCGCGTGCGCCGCAGCGCGCGAGCAGTCTAGCGGACGCGGGGCGCCCGCACGAGGCGACGGCCCGGCACCGCCTCAACCGTACGCGCCCCCGCGACTAGCACTCAGACCCAGCGAGGCACCGACTCGGCGTACCGCTCGAACTCCGAGCCGAACCGCGCCCGCAGCGCCGCCTCCTCCGCGGGGATCTGCCGGCGATCGATCAGCGCCGCGAACGCCGCCACGGGCAGGAAGCTGACCAGCTTGCCCTGTCCGATCGCCAGCCCGAGCAGCAACAACACATCGCCCAGGTACACCGGGTTCCGCGACACCCGGTACAACCCATCCGTCACCAGCTCCGAGCTCTCCTCCGGCGCCCGCGGGTCAACCGTCGTCCCGCGCAGGAACAACTGCCCGACCCCGCCCACGAACAGCGCCCCACCGGCCAGCGCGGCCCCGCCGCCCAACACCCGGCGTAGCAGCCGCCGCCTCGGCCGCTTCCGCCTGCCCAGCGCGAGCTGGGTCAGCGCGGCACCGATCAGCAGGGCGGGCGGCGGCACTCCGGGCTTCTCCATGCCGGGCACCCTACTCACCGCCGCGCCCCCAACCGCCGGGCCCCCGATCCGGTACACCCCGATCCGATACACCCCGAACCGATGCGGTACGCCAAGATGGCCGCATGCCTGAGCACCGTGCCTATCCGGGCGACTACCCGACCATGCCGACGGTCAGCTACGCCCCGATCGACGACGCTCAACCCGACCCCGGCGAGGTCGCCTGGGCGTGGATCGCCTACGAGGACGACCCCACCCGCGGCAAGACCCGCCCGTCGATGATCATCGGCCGCGACGACGCCTGGCTGCTCGGCCTGCCGATGACCTCGAAGGACCACGACCGCGACGAGGCCCAGGAGGCCCGCGAGAACCGCTTCTGGTACGACATCGGCACCGGCCCGTGGGACCCCGAGGGACGCTCCAGCGAGGTACGCCTGAACCGGATCGTCCGGATCCACCCCGACGACGTCGTGCACCGCTCGGCCCGGATCGACCGCGCGATCTTCGACGCGGTGATCACCGCGATGCGCGCCTACTACTGAGCAACTGAGCTACTGACGGCGGGGCCGCCCCCTGGCGCTCAGTCCTCGTCGCGGCGGCGCAGGCGCTGCACCAGCAGGATCAGCCCACCGGCCAGCGGCAGCAGCAGCCCGCCCAGCAGCGCACTCGTGCCGAGCATCGCGCCCGTGCGGGCCAGCTCGCCCGGCTTGGGCAGCGGCTCCGGGTACCACGGCGGCGTCGGCTCCTCCGCCGGCCCCGGATCGATCGCGACCCGGGCGCTGCCGTCGCCGGAGACCACCGGCGTACCGCCGGGCGCCACGCCGGTCGCGGTCGCCACGTTGACCACCTCGCCGGCCCTGATGTCGCCGTCGGTGATCACATAGTCGGCGCCGCACTCGCCGCTGCGCCCCGGTTCGAGGCTCAGGCCCGCCGGGCAGTCCACCCGGATCCCGATGTCGGTCAGTCGCGGGTCGCTCACCCGCACGTCGCTCACCCGCGTCGAGCCGGTGTTGGTCACCACGAAGCGGTAGTGGATCTTCTCCCCGACATCGCCCAACCCGTCGCCGTCGGTGTCGGTCAACTCCGCGATCTTGTCGATCGACAGCCCGGCCTTGCCGTCCACCGGCGTGCTCGTCGAGTCACCGGCATCGACCGCCTCGCCGGACGGGGTACGCCCGGACACCGTCGCCGCGTTCTCCACCGAGCCCGCATCGACATCGTCCTGGGTCAGCCGGTAGCTGCCCGTGCAGGTGGTCGAGGCGCCGGGCGCCAGCGACGTCGTGCCACACGCGACCGCGTCGATCAGCGGATCCTGGATCGCGACCTGGTCGAGGCTGACGGCGCCCGTGTTGGTCACCGTGAACTCGTAGTTCACCGAGTCACCCGCATCGGTACGCCCGGAGCCGTTGCTGTCGACGATCCCGGCCGCCCGCTTCTCCAGCGCCACGCCGCCGACCCCGCGCACCGGGGTGGTCACCGAGTCGGTCGCGGTGACCTCGCCGCCGCCGACCGGCTGGCCGGTCACGGTCGCGGTGTTGATCACCTCGCCGGCGTCCACGTCGGCCTGGGTCAGGGTGTAGCTGACCGGGCCACAGGCCCGCGTCTCGCCCGGCGCCAGCGCGCCCGACGGGCAGCCGATCGCGCCGATCCGCGGATCGTCGACCACCACGCTCGACAGGGTCGTCGAGCCGGTGTTGCTGATCTGGAACACGTACGCGATCTGGTCGCCCGCGTCGACGCGGCCGTTGCCGTTCGCGTCGGTGACCGCGCCGGCCTGCTTGTCCAGCGCGACCGCCGGGCCGCCCGGCAGCGGTGTCGACACGGTGTCGTCGCCGCCGACCTCGGCGCCGTTCGGCGTGCGCCCGGTCGCGGTCGCGGTGTTCTCCACCCCGCCCGCGTCGAGGTCGGCCTGGGTCAGCGTGTGGACGCCGGTGCACTCCAGCGAATCACCCGGGGCCAGCGGGCCGGCCGGCGGGCAGGCGAGCGCCGGCAGCAGCGGGTCGCTCACCGCGATCTCGTTCAGCGTCACGGACCCGTCGTTGGTCACAACGATCGTGTAGGCGATCTGATCACCGGCGTCGATCCGGTCGTTGCCGTTCACGTCGATGACCGGGTCGGCCCGCTTGTCGACCGCGAGCGATCCGGCGCCGCCGGGCTCGATCACGGCGAAGTCGTCGCCGACGATCGTCGCGCCGTCCGGGTCGGTGCCCGACGCGGACGCGGTGTTGACCACCTCGCCGGCGTCGATGTCGGCCTGGGTCAGCGTGTACGTCGCCGTGCAGTCATACGAGGCGCCCGGCGCCAGATCGCGCGGCGCGCAGTCCATCCCCGGCACCAGCGGGTCGGTCAGCGTCACGGCGGTCAGCCGCGCGGTGCCCGTGTTGGTCACCGTGAACGAGTACTGCACCGTGTCACCGGCATCGGTACGCCCGGAGCCGTTCGCGTCGACCGGATCGGCCGCCGTCTTCACCACGCTGATCGACCGGTCCGGGTCGATGATCACGGTCGCATGATCGCCGGACGAGATCGGGTCGACCCCCGGCGGAGTCCCGGTCACGTTCGCGTCGTTGCGCACCTGGCCCCGGTCGATGTCTGCCTGGGTCAGCGTGTGGCTGCCCACGCAGGTCATCGTCCGGCCGGCGCCGAGGTCGGTGCCCGGGCAGCTCAGGTCCGTCAGCATCGGATCGCTCACCCGCACGTCGGTCAGCGAGACGTTGCCGACGTTGGTCACCTCGAGCAGATAGTCGATCCGGTCGCCGGCGTCCACGCGGCCGTTCTCGTTGGCATCGATCGGCGTGCTCGCGACCTTGTCCAGGCGCACGCCCGGCCGCCGCTCGACCGGGGAGGTCGCGGTATCGGTGCCGTCGACCTGCTCGCCCGAGGGCCGCGTACCGATCGCGGTGGCGGTGTTCACCACCGAGCCCGCGTCCACATCGGCCTGGGTCAGCGTGTACGTCGCCGAGCAGTCGAACGACGCCCCCGGCGCGAGCGTGCGGGCCGGGCAGTCGGCGATCGCGACCAGCGGGTCGCTCAGCGTCACGCCGGTCAGCGTGACATTGCCCGCGTTGGTCACCGTGAACCGGTAGGTGATCTGGTCACCGGCATCCGGTACGCCCGACGCGTTCGTGTCTGCGATCGGCTCGGCGACCTTGCGCACCGTCAGGCCGCCACCCGGCGCCAGCGGCGTCACCACGGTGTCGGTCCCGCCGACCTCGTCCCCGCCCGGCGTGGTGCCGGTCGCGGTGGCCGTGTTCTGCAGGTCGCCGGCGTCGACATCGTCCTGGGTCAGCGTGTAGGTGCCGGCGCAGCGCAGCTCGCCGCCCGCGGGCAGGCTCGCCGCGACGCACTCGAGGTTCGGCAGCCGCGGATCGCTCACCCGCACGTCGGTCAGCGTGACGGCGCCGGTGTTCTGGGCCACGAACGTGTACTCGATCGTGTCGCCCGCATCGGTCGCGCCGCTGCCGTTGGCGTCGACCACCGGGCCGCCCTGCTTGTCGACGGTCAGCGCGCCGGGCGCGGTGAAGTCCACATCCTCGAAGCCGGTGCCGCTCACCGGCGTACCGGCCGGGTCGGTGCCGGTCGCGGTCGCCGTGTTCACGACCTGGCCCGCGTCGGCATCGGCCGGCGTCAGCGTGTACGTCGCCGTGCAGTCGAACGACTCACCGGGGCGCAGGTCCCGCGCCGGGCAGTCCATCCCCGGCACCAGCGGATCGGTCAGCGTGACGCCGGTCAGCCGCACCGTGCCCGTATTGGTCACGGTGAACGAGTACGCGATGGTGTCGCCGGCATCGACCCGCCCGGAGCCGTTCGCATCCGCCGGCGCGTCGCCCGTCTTGACCACGCTCAGCGAGCGGGACGTGTCGACCGGTACGCGCGTGGAGTCCTCGTCGGTGGCGGTCGCGCCGCCCGGCGTGGTCCCGGTCACCGTGGCGGTGTTGTCGACGCGCTCGCGATCGACGTCGTCCTGGGTCAGCGAGTAGCTGCCCTCACAGGTCGTCGTCGCGCCCGGCGCCAGTTCGGTCCGCTCGCAGGTGATCGTCTCGATCAGCGGGTCGCTCACGGCCAGGTCGCTCAGGGTGACGTTGCCCGTGTTGGTCACGGTGAACCGGTAGTCGACGGCGTCGCCGGCATCGATCCGGCCGTTGCCGTTGGCGTCGTACGGCGACGAGCCGGCCTTCTCGATGCTCACGCCGCGCGCCTCCGGCACGTCGGTCTCGGTCGAGTCGTCACCGCTGACGGTCCCGCCGGTCGGGTCGGTACCGGTCGCCGTCGCGGTGTTCCGCACCACGCCGGCGTCCACATCGGCCTGGGTCAGCGTGTACGTCGCCGCGCAGTCGAACGACTGCTTCGGGGCCATGTCGACGACCGGGCAGTTCGGGATCGCGACCAGCGGGTCCGCGAGCTCTACGCCGGTCAGCGTCACGTTGCCGGTGTTGGTCACGGTGAACGTGTAGTCGATCGTGTCACCGGCATCGGCCACGCCGTTGCCGTTGACATCGTTGATCGCCGAGGCGCGCTTGTCGACCGTCAGGCCCTGCGCGGGGTCGAGCGGCACGCTGGTGGAATCCTCCGCGCCCACCGTCGGCCCGACCGGCGGCAGGCCGGCGACGCTCGCGGTGTTCTCCACCGAGCCGGCGTCCACATCGTCCTGGCTCAGCGTGTACGTCGCTGTGCAGGTCAGCGGCTCGCCGGGCGCAAGATCATCCGTGCGGCAGTCGAGCCCGACCTTCGGATCGGTGACCACGACCTCGCGCAGCGTCACCGTGCCGGTGTTCACCACATCGAAGGTGTAGGTGATCTGGTCGCCGGCCGTGGCGGTGCCGGAGCCGTCGATGTCGACCAGCGGGCCGGCCTGCTTGTCGAGCGTGATCGCCGGGTCCTGGCTCACCGGCGCGACATTGCGGTCGCTGCCGGACACCGGGGTGCCGTCGGGCGCGGTCCCGACCGCGTCGGCGACGTTGACCACCTGCGCGGCGTCGAGGTCGGCCTGGGTCAGCGTGTAGGTGCCGGAGCACTCGAACGACTGGCCGGGGCCGAGGTCGGCCGGCGGGCAGGCCAGGCCGGACAGCAGCGAGTCGGTCAGCGTCACGTCGGTCAGGTTGATCACGCCGGTGTTGGTCACCTTGAACGCGTAGTCGATCGTGTCGCCCGCGTCGACCCGGCCGTTGCCGTTGGCGTCGACAACCTCGCCGGCGGTCTTGTCCACGCTCAGCCCACGCTCGGGGTCGAACGGCACCGATGTGTCGTCGCTCCCCTCCGCCTCGCCGCCGCTCGGGTCCGTGCCGGTCGCGGTCGCGGTGTTCTCCACCGTGCCGGCGTCGATATCGGCCTGGGTCAGGGTGTAGCTGGCCGCGCAGGTCGTCTGCGCGCCCGGCGCGAGCTGGGTGATCGGGCAGGTCACGTCGGCGATCAGCGGATCGTTCACCGCGATGTCGGTGAGCGTGACGTTGCCGGTGTTGGTGACCAGGAACGTGTAGTCGATCCGGTCACCCTGGTCGAGCCGGCCGTTGCCGTTGTCATCGATCGGCGTACCGGCCTGCTTGTCGACCGCGATGGCGGGCTGGGCGGTCAGCGGGGTCCGCGTGCCGGCCTCGTCGGAGACGGCCGCGCCGGTCGGGTCGGTGCCGTTCGTGCGAGCGGTGTTGATCAACTCGCCGGCGTCGATGTCGGCCTGGGAGAGCTCGTAGGCACCCGTACAGGAGTAGCTGCCACCCGGTGCGAGGGTACGCGGGGTGCACGCGGGATCCAGCGTGATCAACGGGTCCGTGATCGCCACATCGGCGACCGTCTGCTGGCCGTTGTTGGTCACGGTGAGCGTGTAGTTGATCACCTCGCCGACATCGACCCGGCCGTTGGCGTTCGCGTCGACGGGCTCGCTCGCCGCCTTGACCAGGTCGAGCGAGGGCTCGGCCGGCACCGGGGTGGTGACGCCGGAGTCGTCGGTGACCGTCGCGCCGCCGGGTGCGGTGCCGGTGACCTGTGCGTCATTGCGCACCACCTCGGCGTCGACATCGCCCTGGCGCAGCGTGTAGGTCGCCGTGCAGGTCATCGACGCGCCCGGCTCCAGCGAGGTCTCCGGGCACACGACCTGGGCCAACGGGTCGTCCACGCGCAACTCGGTCAGAGTCACATTGCCGGTGTTGACGACCGCGAAGGTGTAGCTGATCTGGTCATCGGCATCGATCCTGCCCGAGCCGTTGGTGTCCTCGATCGGCCCCGCGCTCTTGGTCAGCGAGACCTCGGGCCGACGCTCGAGCGGCACCGTCTTCTCGGCCCCGTCATTGACGGTCTCGCCCCGCGGCGGCGTACCGGTCGCGACGGCGGTGTTCACGACCTGGCCGGCGTTCACGTCGGCCTGGGTCAGCACGTACCGGCCGGTGCAGGTGACGCTCTTGCCGGGCGCGATTGGATCGGCCGGGCAATCCACCTGCGCGATCAGCGGGTCGGCGATCGTGATGTCGGTCAGCGTGACCGCGCCGGTGTTGGTGACCAGGAACGTGAACGGGACGGTGTCGCCCTGGTCCAGGCGGCCGGAGCCGTTGGTGTCCTCGATCGGGTCGGCGTCCTTCTCGACGGCGATCCGGGCCTCCGGGTTCAGCGGCTCGCTGTCGGTGTCGTCGGCCTGCACCGCGCCACCGCGCGGCGGGGTGCCGCTCGCGGTCGCGGAGTTGTCGACCGTCCCGGCGTCCAGGTCTGCCTGGGTGATCGTGTAGATCGCCGTGCACGCCGTGGTCAGGCCCGGACCGAGCGGCTCGGTCGGGCAGGTCACCGCGCCCACCAGCGGGTCGGTGACCGTGAGGTCGGTCAGCGTGACGTTGCCGGTATTGGTGATCTCGAAGCGGTACGCGATCGTGTCACCCTCATCGAGCCGACCCGAGTCGTTCGCATCCACCGGGAGATCGGACAGCTTGTTCAGACCGATGCCGGGCGCGGGCGCGATGTCGGTGGTGGTGCGGCCCTCTTCGGTCACGTCCGGCCCGGTCGGCGGACGGCCGGTCACGGTCGCCAGGTTGGCCACCTGAGCGGCATCGACATCGGGCTGGGTCAGCGTGTAGCGGCCGGTGCAGGTGAACGCCTCGCCCGGTTCCAGGTCGCGCGCCGGGCAGTCCAGCGCGGGCAGCAGCGGGTCGCTGACCGTCACGCCGGTCAGGGTCACGTTGCCGGTATTGGTCACCCGGAACGTGTAGTCGATCGCGTCGCCGGCGTCGGGCCCGTTGCCATCGACGTCGATCACCTCGCCCGCCGACTTCTCGAAGCTGAGCGCCGGACCCTGGGCGAAATCGACCGAGGTCGCGTCGTCGTCGCTGACCGGATCGCCGGCCGGCGGCTGGCCGCTGGCGGTCGCCTGGTTCGGCACCGTGCCGGCGTTCGCGTCGGCCTGGGTCACCGTGTAGCTCGCCGTGCAGTTGGCCGACTCGCCCGGAGGCAGCGAGATGTCGGGGCAGGTCACGTCGCCGATCCTGGGATCGCTGACGGCCAGCCGGGTCAGCGTGACGTTGCCGGTGTTGGTCAGGGTGAACGTGTAGTCGATCCGGTCGCCCGCGTCCTGCCGACCGGACTCGTTGGCGTCGATGATCGAGCTGCCCTGCTTCTCCAGCTCGATGGCCGCCGCCGGGTCGAGCGGGGTCGTCGTCGAGTCGGCGCCGCTGACGGGCTCACCCTCCGGGGGCTGGCCCGTCGCGGTCGCGCTGTTGACCACCTCACCGGTGTTCAGGTCGTCCTGGTCGATCAGATAGGTCGCGGTGCAGTCGAAGCTGGCCCCCGGCGCGAGGTCGCGCGGATCACAGTTGGTCAGCACGCCGACCTTCGGGTCGGACAGCGTCACATTGCGCAGCGTCACCGTTCCGGTGTTGGTCACCGTGAACGAGTACGCGATCGTCTCGCCGGCATCGATCCGGCCGTTGCCGTTGGCGTCGTTCGGCGCGCCGGCGGTCTTCTCGACCGCGAGCCCCGGCGCACCGTCGATCTCGGTCCGCGAGCGGCCCGGCCGAGTCAGCGGATCCCCCTGCGGGGGCGTGGCGCTCGCGGTGGCGTCGTTGATCACCTCGCCGGCATCGATGTCGGCCTGGGTCAGGGTGTAGGTCGCCGTGCAGACCCGCTCGTCGCCCGGATCGAGCGCGCCGCTGGGGCAGGTCACGGTGCCGACCCGCGAGTCGTCGATCGCGAGGTCGGTCAGCGTCACGGCTCCGGTATTGGTGACCGTGAATGTGTAGGTGATCGTGTCGCCCGCGTCGACCCGGCGATCGTTGTTCGCATCGACGATGTCGCCGGCGGTCTTGGTGAACGTGAAGTCCGGCGATCCATTGACCGGGGTGGTCGCGGACGCCGAGTCATCGACCGGGTCGCCCGTCGGCGGCGTACCGGTCACCGACGCAGTGTTGTCCACCCGGCCGCGGTTCACGTCGGCGAGGGTCAGGGTGTAGGTCGCCGTGCAGTCGCGCGCGGCCCCCGGCGCAAGCGTGCCGATCGGGCAGTCCAGGTCCGGCAGCAGCGGGTCGCTCAACGTGACATCGGTCAGCGTGACCGATCCGGTGTTGACCACGCGGAAGGCGTAGTCGATCGTGTCGCCGGCATCGACACGCTGATTGCCGTTGGCATCGACCACACCGCCGGACGCCTTCGTCACCGAGATGGCGGGCTCGGGCGTGATCGGGGTGACCACGGTGTTCGACTGATCCTCGACCGGCGCCCCGCCCGGCGGCTGCGCGGTCACGTCGGCGGTGTTGCGGACCTCGCCGCGGTCGACATCTTCGACTCCGACCCGAAGGCTGCCCGTGCAGGTCATCGTCTCACCCGGGTCGAGCGTGGTCTTGGGGCAGATCACCGAGACCAGCGGATCGGTGACCCGCACGTCGCTCAGCCGCGTGACGCCGGTGTTGCGCACCGTGAACGTGTAGTCGATCCGGTCGCCGTCGTCGTCGCGGTCGTTGCCGTTGACGTCGACCACGCCCCCGCTCGCCTTGGTGATCGTGATCCCGGACGGCGCGTCGTAGTCGAGGACATTGCGGTCCTCGGCGGTGACCGGGTCGGTGCCGGCGAGGCCCGAGGCGGTCGCGACGTTCAGCACCGAGGCGGCGTCCAGGTCGTCCTGGGACAGCGTGTAGGTGGCCGTGCAGGTCGTCGACTGACGCGGCAGCAAGGTGTCCGTCGGGCACGTCACCGTCCCGACCTTGGGGTCGGAGACCTCGACGCCGGTCAGCGTCGACGCGCCGGTATTGGTGACCAGGAACGTGTAGTCGACGGTGTCGCCGGCATCGGTACGCCCGTTGCCGTTCGCGTCGACGATGTCGCCGGCGGACTTGTCCAGGCTGAGCGAGCGGGCCGGGTCGAAGGTGCTCAACGCGCTGTCGTCATCGCTGACGGGCTCGCCATCGGCGCCGCGCCCGGTGGCCGTCGCGTCGTTGGCCACCCGCCGGTTGTTGATGTCGGCCTGGGTCAGCTCGTAGGAACCGGAGCACGTGGTCGATTCGCCCGGGCCGAGCCTGGTGGTCGGACACGTCACGCCGGTGTCGCCGAGCAACGAGTCGTCCACGGCCAGGTCGGTCACGGACGTCGTGCCGGTGTTGGTGATCGTGAACGTGTAGTCGATCTTGTCGCCCGCGTCGAGCCGATTGCTGTTGTTGGCATCGACCGGAGTGCCGGCCTGCTTGTCCAGAACGATCGTGGCCTCGCGCGGCACCGTCGTGGTCTCGGTGTCGGTGGCCTTCACGGCGACACCGAGCGGCGGCGTACCCGAGGCGGTGGCGGTGTTCTCCACCTCACCGGAGTCCACATCCGCCTGGCTCAGCATGTAGCTCGCGGTGCAGGTGACCTCCTGACCCGGGTCGAGGGTCGTGTTCGGGCAGGTCACAGCGCCGACCTTCGGGTCGTTCACGCCGACCTCGGTCAGCGTGACCGAGCCGGTGTTGCGGACCACGAAGGTGTAGTCGATCCGCTCGCCGGACTCGATCCGCCCGTCGCCGTCGACATCGACCGGGTCACTGCTGCGCTTGTCCAGGGAGAGCTGGGGCTTGGCGTCGATCGGCGTGGTCACCGAGTCGGTGGCGCTGGCGGGCTGATCGTTCGGCCCGACCGCGGACGCCGTGGCCGTGTTGCGCACCTGACCCGCGTTCGCCTCGGCGAGTGTGAGCGTGTGGCTGCCCGTGCAGGTGACCGACTTGCCCGGATCGAGCGGCCCGGTCGGGCAGGTCACGTTCGGCACCAGCGGGTCGCTGATCGAGATCTGGTCCACCGTGCTCGGGCCCGTGTTGGTGACCTCGAAGGTGTAGTCGATCCGGTCTCCCGCGTCGGGACCGTTGTCGTCCAGGTCGACGACGCCGCCGCCGCTCTTGACCAGCCCGATCTCGGGCTTGTTCGCCAGCCGCGCCTGCGCGTCGTCGGATCGCTCCAGCGTCGTGCCGTCCGGCGCCTGGATGCTCAGGGTCGCGGTGTTGTCGACGACGCCGGCGTCCACGTCGGCCTGCTTGAGCGTGTACTGGCCCTGGCAGGTCGCGCTGGTGCCTGGCGCGACGTTGTTGAACGTGCAGTCGGGCACGGTGCCGCCGAGCAGCGGGTCGTCGATCGTCCCGGAGTTGAGCGTGACGTTGCCCGTGTTGCGGACGCTGAAGGTGTAGTTGACCACGTCGCCCGCCGCGATCCGGCCGTCACCATTGGCGTCGGTGAAGGAGGCCACCTGCTTGCTGAACGTCGCGTTCGGTGCCCCGGGCATCGGCTGGATGTGATCCCCGGTGGCGCTGATCGGCGTACCGTCCGGGGTCTGCCCGATGCCGGTCGCCACATTGCGCAGCGAGCCCGCGTCGATGTCCGTCTGGCTGATCCGGTACTCGCCGGTGCAGGTCATCGTCGCGCTCGGGATCAGGTTGGGCCGAGGACAGCTCGTGCCGGCCGGGAGCAGGGAGTCCTCCACCCGGATGAAGTCGATCGTCACATTGCCGGTGTTCGTGATCGCGAACGTGTAGCGCAGCAGGTCGCCCTCGCTGAGCCGTCCGTCGGAGTCGGCGTCGACGACCTCGCCGACGTCCTTTGTCAGCGTCATCCCGGGCTCCGCGGGCAGCGCGACCCTGGCGGTGGCGTCATCGCTGACCGGATTGCCCGTCGGGGGTGTGCCCGACACGGACGCGTTGTTGGTCACCGAGCCGGCGTCGAGATCGCGCTGGGTGATCGTGTAGCGGGCCGTGCAGGTCATCTCCTCGTCCGGCGCGAGCGATGTCGTGGGGCAGGCCACCAGCGCGCCGAGGCGCGGGTCAGCGATCACGACGTCGGTCAGCGTGACGTTGCCGGTGTTGTGGACGACGAAGTCGTAGACGGCCTGGTCGCCGCGGTCGACCCGACCCGGCTGCGAGTACGGCCCGAAGTTGACATCCACGACCTCGCGGACCGACTTGTCCAGCGAGATCGCCGGCCCGGGGGTGATCGGCACGTCGGTGGAGTCGGTGGAGCTGATGGTCTCCCCGCTCGGGTCCACCGCGACGGCGGTCGCCACGTTGGCGACGCTGCCGGCGTCGATGTCGTCCTGGGTGATCACGTAGCTGGCGGTGCAGGTGACGGTACGCAGCGGCGCCACGTCGGTCACCGGACAGTCCACCGCGGCCTGCTCGTCGAGCACCTCGAGCAGCCGCAGGGTGCGGTTGCCCTCGTTGGTGACCACGAAGGTGTAGTCGATCCGATCGCCCGCATCGATCCGGCCGTTGTTGCCGGCGTCCACCAGCACGGCCTGCTTGTCCAGGGTCATCTTCTTGATCTCGGGCAGCGTCGAGGTGGTCCGGTCCACGCTCTCCACGCGCTCACCGCGCGGCGACGTGCCGCTCGCGGTCGCGACGTTGATCACCTCGCCGGCGTCCAGGTCGGGCTGGGTCAGCGTGTAGTCGAGGACGCAGGTGGCGCTCTGCCCCGGATCGAGATTCGCCGGCGGGCAACTGATCGGGCCGATCCGCGGATCGCTCACCGCGATCCCGGAGATCCGGGTGTTGCCGTTGTTGGTGATCACGAAGGTGTAGCGGATCGTGTCGCCCGCGTCGATCCGGTCGTTGTTGTTGGCATCGATCGGGGCGCTGGCCTGCTTGTCGAGCTGGATCGCCGGCCCCTGGGTGATCGGCACGCTGGTCTCGTCGGCCGCCCGAACCGACTGGTCCCCGGGCGCGTTGGCGCTCACCTGGGCACGGTTGTCCACCGAGCCCGAGTCGATGTCGTCCTGGCTGAGCGTGTAGGTGGCCGTGCACTCGATGCTGCCGCCCGGCGCGAGCGCACCTGTCGGGCAGTTCACCGCGCCGATCTTCGGGTCGCTGATGGTGACCGTGTCCAGCGTGACGTTGCCGCTGTTGGTCACCACGAACCGGTAGTCGATCGTGTCCCCGCGATCGGTGCGACCCGAGTTGTTCGCATCGACGATCGGGCCGGCCTGCTTGTCCAGCGCGATCCCGGGATCGCGCGTCAGCGTCACCGTCGCGTCATCGGCGGCGCTGGCAGTCGTCCCGGTCGGGGAGACCCCGGTCACGCTGGCGTTGTTGATCACTTCGCCGGCGTTGAGGTCCTCGATGGTCAGCGCGTGCGAGCCGGTGCAGGTGATCGACTCACCCGGCGCGATCGTCCGCGTCGGGCAGCTCAGCGTGCCCTGGACCAGCGGGTCGGTCAGGGTGACGTTGTTCAGCGTCGTCGCGCCCGTATTGGTGATCACGAACGTGTAGTCGACCGTGTCACCGGCGTCGTCTCGGCCGGACTCGTTGGTGTCCACGACCCCGCCCGCACGCTTGTCCAACGTCATCGTGGTGGTGACGTCGAGCTCGCGCTCGGCCGTCGCGCTGTCGGAGGCGGTGCCGGAGCCGTTCGCGCCCTGGCCGGTCGCGGTGGCCTCGTTGAGCACCGTGCCGGCGTCGATGTCGGCCTGGGTCAGCGTGTAGGTCGCGGTACAGGTGCGCGTCTTGCCCGGATCGAGCGCGCCGGGCGGGCAGGTCACGTCGGTGATCTTCGGGTCGTTGATCGCCAACGCCTCAAGCGTCACATTGCCGGTGTTGGTGATCACGAACGTGTAGGCAATCGTGTCGCCGGCGTCGGTCCGTTGCGTGTTGTTCGCATCGGCCGGCGCGGCCGCGGACTTGGTCAGGTCCAGCGCGGGCGTCCGCGCGAGCGGGGTGCTCGTGTCGTCGGTCGCCGTCTCGGTGCCACCGAAGGACGAGGTCGCCGTGGCGGTGGCGGTGTTGTCGCGCACCCCGGCGTCGATGTCGGCCTGGGTGAGCGTGTAGGTGAAGGAGCCACAGCGCATGGAGTCGCGCGGGCGCAGCGTACCGATGTCGCCCTGCGGGCAGGTCAGATCACCGCCGAGCAACGGGTCGCTCAGCACGACGTCGTCGAGCGTGGCGTTGCCGGGGTTGCTGACGAACAGGTCGTAGTCGATGGTGTCGCCGGCGTTCAGCACGCCGTCGCCGTTGGCATCGACCACATCGCCCGCGACCTTGTCGAGCTGGATCTGCGCCGCGTCCGCGACCGGCACCTCGGTGCTGTCGGTGCTGTCGACCGTGGCGCCGGTCGGCGACTCCGCCTCGACGGTCGCGGTGTTCTCGACGGTTCCGGCGTCAATGTCGGCCTGGGTCAGCGTGTAGGTGGCGGTGCACGAGGCCGACTCGCCGGGCGCCAGGGGCCGGATGGTGCAGTCGAGCTCCGGCAGCCGCGGGTCGGCGACGACGATGTTGCTCAGGGTCTGGTTACCCGAGTTGGTGACCACGAAGGTGTAGCTGATCGTGTCACCCTCGTCGTCGACCTCGGAGCCGTTGGCGTCGGCGATGGCGCTCGCCTGCTTGTCGAGCGAGATCGCCGGCGCGACGTCCAGCTCGCGTTCGGCGCTCGCGGTATCGCTCGGCTGCTCGCCGTCCGGGGCACGGCCCGTTGCGGTCGCGGTGTTCTCGACGATCCCGGCGTCGATGTCGGCCTGGGTCAGCGTGTAGGTCGCGGTGCACGTGACGGGTACGCCCGGCTCCAGCGTCGCCGCCTGCGGGCAGGCCACCGCCCCACCGAGCAGCGTGTCGGTCAGCGTGACGTTGCTCAGCGTGACGCTGCCGGTGTTGGTGACCACGAAGGTGTAGGTGATGGTGTCGCCGGGGCTCAGTTCGCCCGAGCCGTCGTCGACCACCGGTCCGGCCGTCTTCGTCAGGTCGATCGACTCGACCGGGGTGATCTCAGTGCTGGTCGTGTCGGTCGCCTCGACCGGTTCGCCGTCCGGGTCGGTGCCGGCGGCCGTGGCGGTGTTGTCCACGAGGCCGCTGTTCACGTCGGCCTGGGTGATCGTGTAGGTGACCGAGCCGCAGTCATGGGAATCGCCCGCCGCGAGGCTGGCCACGGAGCAGTTCAGGGCCGGCACACGCGGGTCGGTCACCGTGACGTTGTCGATCGTGCGGGCGCCGACATTGGAGACGACGAAGCTGTAGCTGATCGTGTCGCCCGCATCGATCCGGCCGTTGCCGTTGGCGTCCACCGGGTCGGCCGCCGTCTTGTCCAGGCTGAGCTGGGACTCGGCATCCAGCGGTGTGGTGGTCGAATCGGTCCGCTCCAGCGGGTCGGAGCCGGGCGCGGTCGCCGTCGCGGTCGCGGTGTTGACCTTCTCACCGCTCGGGTCGTCCAGGTCGGCCGCGGTCAGGGTGTAGGTGGCCTGACAGGTCGCCCGCGCCCCCGGCGCGAGCGTGGTCGGGCAGCCCGTCGGGTCGACGAGCGAGTCGTCCAGCGCAATGTCGCTGAGGGTGACCGTGCCGGTGTTCTCGAACACGAAGGTGTAGGTGATCGTGTCACCGGCATCCACCACGCCGGAGTCGTTCGTGTCCTGCACCGAGCTGGCCTGCTTGTCGAAGCTCAGGTCGGCGCGCCGGGGGATGTCCAGCCGGTTGGCGTCGGTGGCGCTGACGGTCTCGCCGCCGGGCCGCGTGCCCCGCACGGTGGCGCTGTTGTTCACCACGCCCGCGTCGACATCGGTCTGGGTCAGGGTGTAGGTCGCCGTGCAGGTGACCGACTGGCCCGGCGCCAGCGGGTCGGTCGGGCAGCTCGCCCCACCGGTACGCGCGTCATCGATCGTCACGCCGCGCAGGGTCTCGTTGCCGGTATTGGTGACCAGGAAGCTGTAGGTGACGGTGTCGCCCGCGTCGGGCCCGTTGCCGTCGGCGTCGACGATGGGTCCCGCGGTCTTGTCCAGCGCGATGGAGGCGGTCGTCTCGAGCCTGGTCGTAGCCGTGGCGTTCGCGGTGACGTTCGGGCCGCTCGGCGGGGTGCCCTGGACGGTCGCGGCGTTGACCACCGACCGGTTGTCGATGTCGGTCTGGGTCAGGGTGTAGTTGCCGGTACAGGTGGTCTGGGCGCCGGGCTGCAGCGGCGCGGTCGGACAGGTCACGCCGGGAATCAGGTTGTCGGCGACCTGGATCGCGGTCAGGGTCTGGTTGCCCGTGTTGGTGACCGTGAACGTGTAGGGCAGCGTGTCGCCCTCGTCGGTCCCGTTGTTGTCGTTGTCGACCAGCGTGCCGGCGCGCTTGGTCAGCGCGATGCCCGCGCGTACCGGCAGGTCGAGCGTGTCCGTTCCGGTCGCGGTGACGGCCGCACCGCCGGAGGCCGGCGTACCGCTGACGGTCGCCTGGTTGACGACGCGTGCGGCATTGAAATCGGCCTGGGTCAGCACATACGTGCCGGTGCAGGTGACCTGCTGACCGGGCGCCAGGGTGGCCGGGCAGTTGGTCTGTGCCACCCGGTTGTCGGTCAACGTGACGCTGTTCAGCGTCACGTTGCCGGTGTTGGTCAGCGTGAACCGGTAGGTGACCGTGTCGCCGGCATTGACGCTGTTGGAGTTGTTGGTATCGGCGATCGTCGGGGCGTGGGTCTTGACCAGCGTGATCCCGGCGACCACCGGCAGCGGTACGCGCGCCGTCGCGGGAGCGGTGACCGGATCACCCGTCGGCGGCTGGCCGGTGGCGGTCGCCTGGTTGTCCACCCGGCCCAGGTCGATGTCGGCCTGGGTCAGCCGGTAGGTGGCGGTGCAGGTGGTCGACGCGTTCGGCGCGAGCGTCGTGGTCGGGCAGTTGACCGGGGCCGCCTTCGGATCGTTCACGCCGACCGCGGTCAGGGTGACGTTGCCGGTGTTGGTGACCACGAAGGTGTAGCTGATCGTCTCGTTGACGTCGGCGCGCTGGTTGTTGTTCGCGTCGTTGAACGTGCCCGACTTCGTCATCGCCAGCCTCGCCTGCGGCGGCAGCGGGGTGGTCTGCGTGTCGTTCGAGCTGACCGGGACGTTGCCGGGCGCGGTGCCGCGGACGGTGGCCGTATTGGTCACGGCGCCGGCGTCGATGTCGGTCTGGGTGATGGTGTAGCTACCGGTGCAGGTGCCGGTCGCGCCCGGCGCCAGGGTGGCCGGACAGGTGAGCGGCCCTGGGACCCGGGTGTCGGTCACGGTCACACCGCTCAGGGTGACCGCTCCGGTGTTGGTCACCAGGAAGCGGTAGTTGATCACATCGCCCGGGCGCACGATGTTGGGATCGGCCTGGGTGATCCCGACGAGCTGCTTGTCGATCGTCACCGAGGGCGAACTCGCCACGGTCTTCGTCGCGCTCGCCGTGCGCGAGAGCTGCTGGCCGTTGGTGGCGGTGCCGCGCGCGGTGGCGGTGTTGTCGACCTTGCCGGCATCGACCTCGGCCTGGGTGATCGTGTGCGAGCCCGTACAGGTCGCCGTGCCGCCGGGGGCGAGGCTGGTCGCCGTGCAGGTGACCGGCCCGTTCAACTGCGAGTCGCTGATCGTCAGGTTGTTGATCGTCGCCGAGCCCGTGTTCACGATGGTGAACACGTAGTCGATCCGGTCACCCGCGTCCTGGCGGCGGTTGTTGTTGGCGTCCACCACGTCGCCCGCCTGCTTGGCGAAGGTCATCGCGGCGGTCGACGTCAGCGTCCGCTGGTCGCCGTCGCTGCCCGTGACCGTTTCGCCGGTGGGCGTACGCGAGGTCACGCTGGCGGTGTTCTGCACGCCGCCCGCGTCCATGTCGGCCTGGGTGATCCGATAGGTGGCGGTGCAGGTGATCTTGGCGCCCGGGTCGATCGAGGTCGCCGGACAGGTGACCGGGACCTTGGGGTCGTTGACCGCAACCTGGCTGAGCGTCACATTGCCGGTGTTGGTGATCACCACCGTGTACGCGATCGTGTCGCCGGCGTCCTGGCGGCCGTTGCCGTTGGCGTCGTTCACCGCAGCCGAGGACTTGTCCACCGAGAGCCCCGGGCGGGCAGGCAGGTCGACCCGCGCGGTGGCCGGACCGGCGGTCACCGTCTGGCCGGTCGGCGCGGTGCCACTCACCGTGGCCGAGTTGTCCACCCCGCCGGCATTCGCGTTGGCCACGGTCACCGTGTAGGTGGCCGTACAGGTCGTCGACTGGCCCTGCCCGAGACTGGTCCTGTCGCAGCGGATCTGACCCATCCCGGGCAGCGGATCGTTGATCGCGATGTTGTTGATCGTCACGCTGCCGGTGTTACGCACCGTGAACGTGTAGGTGACGATGTCATTCGGCCCCGGCACGCCGTCGCCGTTGTCCTTCGTGATGGCGGCGGTCTTGGTCAGCGAGAGGCTGCGCGTCGTGTCGAGCGGCTGGGAGGTGGGCGACACGGTCGAGGTGATCGGGGTGTGGCCCGACGGCGTACCCGTCGCGGTGGCAGAGTTGTCGGCCCGGCCGGCGTCCACATCGGCCTGCGTGATCGTGTAGGTGCCCGTGCAGGTCATACTCGCCCCGCCCGCCAGGGTCGTCTGCGGACAGTTGACGGTGGCGATCTTCGGGTCGTTCACCCCGACCGAGGTCATCACGGCGGTGCCCGTGTTGCGCACCACGAACCGGTAGTTGATCGTGTCGCCGACATTGAGCCTGTTGTCGCTGCCGGGACTGGTGCTGGCGATCGACTTGGTCAACGAGATCCCGGCCGTCTGGGTCGAGGTCGACGTCGTCTGCGAGGTGGACGTCAGGACGGTCGAGCTGGGCGACCAGGTGTAGGTCGTCTGCGCCGTGTTGCCGACGTTGGTGCCGCTGGTCGTGCCGGAGTTGACCCTGACCCGGAAGGTCAGGGTGGCCGATTCGCCGGGTTCCAGATCTCCCCCCGCGCTGCTGGTCGCCCCGGCGCCCACGTTGGCGGTGACCGTGCCGCTCGCGAACTGGGCGGGGTCGTCGCCGCTCGCGTCGGTCCTGGCCGTGCCGTCGATCCGGATCGACCCGGGCACGTAGGTGGTGTTCGCGGGGATCTGGTCGGTGATCTGGGTCAGCGAGGCCGGCGACCCACCGTTGTTGGTCGCCTTGACCGTGTACTCGAGCACGTCGCCCGGCAGCGTCACCGCCGTCGTGCTGGTCACATTGCGGACCTGCTTGTCGGTCACCACGCACGGCGAGTTGCCGAACTCGATGTCGTCCAGGAAGTTGCCGAGCGTCACGCCACCACTGCCGCTGATCGCCTCGAAACCGAACGCCGTCTGGGTCTGGCCCGCCGGGACGACATAGGTGCCCGTGTAGCGCACCCACCCGGCATCGGACGTCGTGATACTGGTCGATGTCGAGCCGTTCGGGTAGGTCGCCGGCTGCGCCGGGTTACTGCGGACCGTACCGTCGGTGGTGTTGGCGCCGATCTTCACCTGCATGGTGTTCGTCTGATCGCCCGCAATGCTGTTCGTGCTGCGGGCCCGGTGGTAGAGCGACCAGCGCATGATCTGGCCGGGCACCGTCGGCAGCACCTGGTAGAGCATCGACGCCTGGTTGGCGTTCAGCTCGGCCCACTGCGAGCCGGCCTGCGCCGAGATGGGCAGGTTGCCGTTGGCGGTCTGCACATTGCCGCCGTTGCGCCAGTACTCGACCTTGCCGTCGGTGGCGGTGGTCAACCACTGCAGGCCGGCGGCACCCTCGCTGATGTTGGCGCCCGCTCCGGCGGCGACCACCGGGCTCTCGAAGCTGCCGTTCTGCAGCACGATCGGGTCCGGGCACGAGGTCGGGTCCTGGTCCGCCCGCGCCACCGGCGGCGGCGGGACGAGCGGGTTGTCGCGCGGCGCGAGCGCCTGGCCGAGGTTGATGCCGATGCCCAGGGTGCCGACCAGCGCGAGGACGAGACACATCCGCACAGCGGTGCCCAGCACCCCCGCGCGTCGCGCCCAACGCCGCATCGCCCGCATCTACCCGATTCCCCTCATCCCCTGCCGTCCCCCACAAGTCCGCCGGCCGCGCCGCGCGACCGGCCGCGTCAACTCTTGACTTCGCCGCGCTTGACGTTGAGCGAGCACTGGGCTGCGTCGCGGTCCAGCTTCGCGCTGATCTTCCAGTCCTTCGACGTGCCCGCCTTCAGGCCCTTCACGACCGCGATCCCGCGGCCGTACACATCGAACGTCGAGTTCACCCAGCTGATCGTGATCACGTAGTCGGTCGTCTTGTCGGTGTTGTTGGTCACCTTGCCCGTGACCGTCTGCTCGCCGGCGTTGGTGCGGCACTCGCCCATCTCGGCATCGGAGCGGGCTCCCGCTTCCTTCTCGATCTTGGGCGGCTCCGGCAGATTCGAGGGGGCAACCCGGTCGGGGTCCACGCCGGTCGGCACCGGGGGCGGCTCGGGGGACTGCCCGCCCGACCCGCACGCCGCAGCCCCGAGGAGCACGGTCGCGGCGGCGGCCGCGGCCAGCATCCGGCGATCCGGCATGAACACTCTCCCCTGCTCGTAATCTGTCCAGCACCCCGACCTACCGAACGTCCGCGAGCACGGACGACAGTTGTGGTCTATCACACTGGTAACAGACCCGACAACGCACGCCGGCCGTCACCCGGGCGGAACGCTATCCCAACTCAGCAGTAACTTCCATCCCGCGCGGCACACCGAGACCACAACGAGATACTGGTCTCGTGACCCCCGAGCAGCTCTTCGCCCCGCCCGATGTCGCCTGGCAACCGCTCGCGCCGGCGTGGCGTACCGTGCGCCGCATCAGCGCGGTGTTCAGCTATCTCGTGCTGTTCGGCGTACCGGCCGCGGTCGCCTGGCCGACGCTCGGTCGACAGTGGGCGATCCCGATCATCGTGCTCGGGGTCGCGGTCCTGATCTGGCGGCTGATCCGGATCGGTGCGCTCTATCGGTCCTGGGGCTACGCCGAACT
Organism: Naumannella cuiyingiana; assembly: GCF_013408305.1. Classification (NCBI taxonomy): domain Bacteria; kingdom Bacillati; phylum Actinomycetota; class Actinomycetes; order Propionibacteriales; family Propionibacteriaceae; genus Naumannella; species Naumannella cuiyingiana. The sequence continues at coordinate 1,498,810 of NZ_JACBZS010000001.1, forward strand.
CGCCGACGACCTCTACCTCACCCGCGGGGTGATGTTTCGCAACCTGACCGCCGTGCCGTACGCGCGGATGCAGGTCGTCGAGGTCGAATCCGGGCCGATCGAGCGCGCCTTCGGCCTCGCCACCGTGAAGCTGGTCACCGCCAGCGCCGCGACCGACGCCACGATCCCCGGACTGACCCCCGACCGGGCGGCCCAGCTCCGCGACCGGCTCACCCGGCGGGCCGAGACCGGGGACTCCGGGCTGTGAGCGAGCGGCCCGGCGACCTCACCCACCCGCCCGCGCTGGAGAAGCGCGCCGAACGCCCCCACCCGCTCTCCCCCCTGATCCGCGGCTGGGTGGTGCTGCTGGTCATCCTGATCGCCATCGCCCGCGACCTGGTGCCCGACCTGCAGCGCAACCAGTTCGACCTGATCGACCTGATCCTCGCCAACGTGCTGCTGGTGATCCTCGGCGTACTGGGCGTGGTGCTGCTCACCGCGCTCGCCTCGTTCCTGACCTGGTGGTTCACCCGGTACGTGATCGACGACGAGGAGCTGCGGATCGAGACCGGTCTGTTCACCAAGACGTCGAAGAGGATTCCGTTCCGACGGATCCAGTCGATCGATGTCATGCAGCCGCTGGCCGCCCGGATCTTCGGGCTGGCCGAGCTGCGCATCGACGCCGGCAGCGACAAGACCGCGCTGCGCTATCTGTCGCGGCGCAAGGCGTACCGGATCCGCGACTACCTGCTCAGCCGCGCGCACGGGGAACAACTCAGCGTCGCCGACTCCGACGCCCGCACCCAGGCCGACGCTTTCCGTGATCTGTCCGCCGATGATCAGGTACTGGTCACCATCCCGCCGCAGCGGCTGCTGCTGGGCTTCCTCACCTCGACCGACTTCTTGGTCTCCGCGGCGCTCTCGCTCGTCGCGGTGGTCGTGTTCTTCCGGCTCGGGCTGGGGGTGTTCTCCTTCGGAGCGCTGATCCCCATCGTGCTCGGCACCCTGCGGATGATCGGTTCGCGGTTGCTGACCCAGTTCAACTACACCCTGGCGAGGACGGGCCGAGGGTTGCGGATCGCCCGCGGCCTGACCAACCTGACCAGCCAGTCCGTGCCGGTCGACCGGATCCAGGGGGTACGCATCACCCAACACCTGCTGTGGAAGCCGCTCGGCCTCTACCGGGTGGACATCGACGTGCTCGGCATCGCCGGCGGCGAGACCAGCCAGGTCAGCTCGATCCTGCTGCCCGTGGGCAATACCCGCGACCTGGCGATCGCGCTCGCCGCGGTGCTGCCCGGGGTGGACCTCGCCCGCGTCCCGCTGTGGCGCAGTCCCGGTCGGGCCCGGTGGCTGCATCCGATCGCGCTGCCGACCTACCGATTCGGCCACGACGCGCTGGTCGCCGTGGCGCGACGCGGCCTGATCGACACCGTGACCAGTGTGGTGCCGCACGGCAAGGTGCAGTCGGTGCGGATCGGGCAAGGGCCGCTGCAGCGGCTGGCGCGCGTCGCCAGCGTGCATCTCGACACGACCCCCGGACCGGTCACCTTCGTCGCGGCCGACATCGATCCCGGTGATGCGCGGGCCTTCGCGCTCAGCCAGCTCGGGCGCTCGGAGCGGGCGCGGGCGGCAGTGGGGCCCCTGGGTGCCGTGCCGGCCCCGGTGCGACGACCCGGCCGCTAGGGTCGATCCATGAGCAATCCAGCCCAACGGCCGGTCCTCGGCATCGACATCGGCGGCTCCGGGATCAAGGGCGCTCCGGTGGATCTCGCGACCGGCGAATTCGCGGCCGACCGGCTGCGCATCGACACCCCGAAGAAGTCGACCCCGAAGCATGTCGCCAAGGTCGTGGTGGAGATCGTTCAGCATTTCGCCGACCAGATCGCCGACGGGCCCGTTGGCGTGACCGTCCCGGCGGTGGTGATCGACGGCGTCACCCGGAGCGCCGCGAACATCGACAAGTCCTGGATCGGTGCCCACGCCCGTGACATCTTCGCCGAGGCATTGGGCCGGGAGGTGGTGCTGGTCAACGACGCCGACGCCGCCGGCCTGGCCGAGGTGCAGTACGGGGCGGCGCGCGGCAATCCGGGCAAGGTGTTGTTGACCACGCTCGGCACCGGCATCGGCACCGCGCTGATCTACAAGGGCGTGCTGGTACCGAACACCGAGCTCGGCCACATCGAGGTCGACGGCCACGACGCGGAGACGAAGGCATCGTCGGGGGTCAAGGACAAGGAGGGCCTGAGCTACAAGGAATGGGTGCCACGGCTGCAGCGCTACTACGAGATGCTGGAGTTCCTGACCTGGCCCGATCTGTTCGTTGTCGGCGGCGGCGTGTCGAAGGACTCGGCCAAGTTCTTGCCCCTTCTCAAGATCAACGCCCCGATCATCCCGGCCAAGCTGCTGAACAAGGCGGGGATCATCGGAGCGGCGTACCTCGCCGCCGACCCCGATCAGGCCGCGGCCCGCGCCGGCACCGATCCCGCCCACGCGGGCACCGCCGACTGATCGACCCGGCTGCACGGCGACCGGACCGACCAGCCGACCGAAACCGACCACTCGCGTCGATTCCGGTCGACATCCGTAGCGCGAAGGCAACCGAAACCGGCACCAGCGGTCGGTATCGGCTCGAGGCGCGACCGCACCTACGAAATGCGGGTGGTCAGCGCAGGTCGAGGCCCACATCCAGAGCGGGCGCCGAGTGGGTGAGCTCGCCGACGGCCAGGTAGTCCACGCCGGTGCCGGCCAGCTCGCAGGCACCGCCCAGGTGCAGCCCGCCGGAGGCCTCGGTGCGGGCGCCGGCGGCGCGCGCCCGGCGTACCGCCTCCGCCACCTGCCGGCCGGTCATGTTGTCCAGCAGGACCATTCGCGCCCCGGCGGCCAGCGCCTCGTCGACCTGATCGAGGGTGTCGCACTCGACCTCGATCGGCAGCTCGGGCGCGGCCGCGCGGACGGCGTCCAGCGCCGCGGTCACCGAGCCCGCCGCGGCGATGTGGTTGTCCTTGATCAACGCAGCATCGCCCAGGCCCATCCGGTGGTTCAGCCCGCCGCCACAGCGCACCGCGTACTTCTGCAGGGCGCGCAGACCGGGCACCGTCTTGCGGGTGTCGCGGACGCTCGCGCCGAGCGCGGCGGCCTCCTCCACCCAGCGCGCGGTCAGGCTGGCGACGCCGGAGAGCTGACCGAGCAGGTTCAGGGCGGTGCGCTCCGCGGTCAGGATGGTACGCAGTGAGCCGCTGACGACGAGCACGGTCTCCCCCGGCGCCACCGGATCGCCGTCGGATCGCAGCTCCTCGACCCGCACGGTCCCACCGCTCGCGCGGGCGCACGCGGCGAACGCGGCGGCCGCCACCCCCACTCCGGCGAGCACCCCGCACGAGCGGGCCACCACGTCGGCGACGCCCTCGGCGTCCTCGGCGATGGTGGCGGCGGTGGTCACGTCCGGCCCGAGCGCCAGGTCCTCGGCCAGGGCCAACTCCACGACGCGGGCGATCTCCTCGGCCGACGGCGGGGCCGGCGCGCCGAGCGGCCGATCGAGTTGTGCGGTCATGCGGCAACCTCCCGGCTCGGGCCGGCGAAGGACCCGTCCGGGCCCAGCACCAGCGACTGGTGCCGCTGCCAGCGTTCCACCGGCGCCGGGTGATCGGCGCGGCGGTGACACCCCCGGGACTCGGTCCGGTTCGCCGCCGCCGTGGCGATCAGCCGGGCGACCAGGTGCAGGTTCGCGGCCTCGGCTGCGGCGATGCTAACCCGCCCGGTGGCCCGGGCGCCGATCCGGGCGAGCTCGCCGCCCAGGCTGCGCAGCCCGTCGGCATCGCGCAGCAGCCCGGCGCCGCGCGACATCGCTGCGCCGATCGCGGTCCGCGCGCCCGGGTCGAGCAGCTCGGTCGGCGGCGGGTCCACCGGGTCGCCGGGCGCCGGGACGCCCGCGGCGAGCAACCGGCCGGCGGCGGCGCCGGCGACCAGCGCCTCGGTCAACGAGTTCGACGCCAGCCGGTTCGCGCCGTGTACGCCGGTGCCGGCGACCTCGCCGACGGCGTACAGCCCGGGTATGCCGGTCCGGCCGCGAAGATCGGCCCGCACCCCGCCGCAGTGATAGTGCTCGACCGGCCGCACGGGGATCGGCTCGCTGACCGGGTCGATCCCGGCGGCACGGCACGCCGCGGCGATGCCGGGGAAGTGCTCGTCGAAATCGGCGATCATGGTCGCGTCCAGCAGCACGTGATCGGCACCGCTGTTGATCAACTCCCGATGGATCGCCGCCGCGACCACGTCCCGGGGGGCAAGATCACCGAGCGGATGGACGCCGGCCGTGATCGAACGGCCGTCCACACCGATCAGCCGCGCGCCCTCCCCGCGTACCGCCTCCGAGATCAGCGCCACCCGCTCGCCCGGCACGGCCAGGCCGGTCGGGTGGAACTGGACGAACTCGGCGTCGTTGATCACCGCGCCCACCCGGGCCGCCAGCGCGAGGCCGTCGCCGGTCGCGGTGTCGGGATTTGTCGAGGCAGCGTAGACCCGGCCGATCCCGCCCGTGGCCAGCACCACCGCCCGCGCGGCGAGGACCTCCCGGCGCCCGCGGCGGTCCAGCGTACGCACGCCCGCGACGGCACCCGCCCGGTCGCGCAACAGGTCGGTGACCATCGCGACGCGGACTTCCAGCGCCCCGCGATCGACGGCGCGCCGGGCGGCCGCGGCCAGGGTCGCGGCGACCTCGGCGCCGCTGGCATCGCCGCCCGCGTGCACGATCCGCCGCGCGCCGTGGCCGCCCTCCAGCCCGAGCGCGTAGCCGCGCGGCCCGGCGTCGAAGCGGGCGCCGAGCGCGGCCAGCCGGTCGATCGCGGCGGGCGCGGCGGCGACCAGTGCGGCGACCGCGTCCGGATCGCACAGGCCGGCCCCGGCGGCGATGGTGTCGGCGGCGTGCGCGGCCAGGCTGTCGGCCGGGTCGCTGACCGCGGCCAGGCCGCCTTGGGCCCACGCGGTCGAGCCGTCGCCGAGCGCGCCCTTGACGACGATCATGGCCGGTACGCCGGCCTCGGCCAGCCGTAGCGCCGCCGCCAGCCCGCCCGCCCCGGCACCGATGATGATCACCGGGCGCCGATCGGCGCTCATTCCCCGCTCCCGGGGTTGCCGATGGCGATCATCTTGCGCACCGCATCGCGGGCACGCTCGGCGATGTCGGGCGCCACGCGTACCTCGTCGCGACCGGTACGCAGCGCGTTGATCAACTTCTCCGGAGTGATCATCTTCATGTAGCGGCAGCTCGCCTGGGGGTTCACCGGCTGGAAGTCGGTGCCAGCATTGGCCTTGCGCAACTGGTGCAGCATGCCGACCTCCGTCGCCACCAGCACCTTGCGCGCGGTGGAGGTGCGCGCCGCGTCCAGCATCCCGCCGGTCGACAGCACGTGGGTACGCTCCGGCGCGAGCTCGCCCGAGGAGGTCATCCACAGCGCGGAGGTCGAGCAGCCGCACTCGGGGTGGACGTACAGCTCGGCATCGGCGTCCGCGCGTACCGCCGCGACCAGGTCGTCCGGCGAGATGTCGGCGTGCACGTGGCACTCGCCGAGCCAGGTGTGCAGGTTCTCTCGACCCGTCAGCCGGCGCACGTGCGCGCCGAGGAACATGTCGGGCAGGAACAGCACCTCACGGTCGGCCGGGATCGAGCGCACCACCTCGACCGCATTGGACGAGGTACAGCAGATGTCGGACTCCGCCTTCACCTCCGCGGTGGTGTTGACATAGGCGACGACCGCGGCGCCGGGGCGCTCCGCCTTCCAGGCCCGAAGCTGGTCGGCGTCGATCGTGTCCGCGAGCGAGCAGCCGGCGCGCGCGTCGGGAATGATCACCGTCTTGTCCAGGGACAGGATCTTCGCCGTCTCCGCCATGAAGTGCACGCCGGCGAAGACGATCGTGCCCGCATCGGACTCGGCGGCCAGCCGGGACAGCGCGAGCGAGTCGCCGACGTGATCGGCGACGTCCTGGATCGCTGGCATCTGGTAGTTGTGCGCGAGGATCACCGCATCCCGCTCGGCGGCGAGCCGGCGTACCTGCGCGAACCAGTCGGGCCCCGGGTCGCCCGTCGCCGCGGGGTGCTGCACCGTCGTGGTCATCTCGTGCTCCTTCTCGCCAGGTTTTCGACTGTCAGTCGTAAACTGCGTCGAAGCTAGCATGCCGTCGTGCCGTCCTCCAGCCCACCCCCCGCCAGCGCCGGCCCCGAGCCCGCCGTGCCGCGGTTTCGGCACGAGGCGCTGGCCGCGGTGTTTCGGGTCAGCGAGACCGCGCGCGGGCCGGCGCTGACGGTGCTCGGCTGGCAGCGCTCGCGCGATCCGTACGCCGGCGCGTGGTCCGTGCCGAGCGGCCCGGTGGGCGCCGAGGAGACGATCGGCGCGGCGGTCGCCCGGCACCTCGCGGCGAAGGTCGAGCTGCGCGAGATCGCCCACCTGGAACAACTGGAGACCCGCAGCGAACCAGGGCGCGACCCGTTCGACCGGACGATCGCCACTGCCTACCTCGGCCTGGTGCCGGTGACCGCCGACCCGGTACTGCCGCCCAACGCGGCCTGGCTCGATCTCGCCGAGCTGCCCGCGATGGCATTCGATCATGAATCGGTGATCACGTCGGCGCGCGACCGGCTGCGCTCGAAGCTGTCGTATGCCAACCTCGGCTTCGCCCTGGCGCCCGACGAGTTCACGATCAGCGGGCTGCGCGAGATCTATCGCGCCGCGCTCGGCCACGACGTGTCGGCGACCAACCTGCAGCGCGTGCTGGAGCGTCGCGGCCAGCTCGAGGCGACCGGGCGTACCGCCCCCGCGTCCGTGGCCGGCGGCCGGCCGGCCAGGCTGTTCCGGTTCACCCGCCGCGAGCTGCAGATCACCGACCCGTTCGCCGCCCTCCGACCCTGACCGACCGGCGCAAACTCAGCGATCGGCGCCCAGCTCGTGGCTCAGCTCGGTGAGCTCGTCGCCTCCGGCCATCTCCGCGGTCAGGGTGTCCAGGCTGAGTTGATCACGCGGGGCGTTCAGCGCGAGCCGACCCAGCTTGAGGATCACGAACTGCCCGCCGACGAGGTACGCGTGGTGCGGGTTGTGGGTGATGAAGACGACGCCGAGCCCCGCATCCCGCGCCCTGGTGATGTAGCGCAGCACCACCCCGGACTGCTTCACGCCCAGCGCCGCGGTCGGCTCGTCCAGGATGATCACCTTGGCGCCGAAGTAGACCGCGCGGGCGATCGCCACCACCTGCCGCTGGCCGCCCGACAGCCTCCCGGCGGGGCGGTCCAGATCGGGCAGCTCGATTCCCATCCGGGCCAGCTCCTCGCCGCAGATCTGCTTCATCTTGGCGATGTCGAGGCGGCGCAGGGGCCCGGTGACCAGCTCCTGGCCGAGGAAGAAGTTCCGCCAGACCGACATCAGCGGCTCCAGCGCCAGGTCCTGGTAGACGGTGGCGATCCCCGCCCCCTGCGCCTCGCGTGGCGACGCGAAGTGGGTCACCTCGCCGTTGACCCGCATCTCGCCCTCGTCGTAGTCGTGCAGGCCGGCCATGATCTTGATCAGCGTCGACTTGCCGGCGCCGTTGTCGCCCAGCACGCAGGTCACCTCTCCCTGGCGTACCGCCAGGTCGATGCCCTGCAGCGCCGCGACATTGCCGTACCGCTTGCCGATCCCGCTCAGCTCCACGATCGCCGAGGTCGGGTGCTGCCCGGCGGTGGTCTCGTCGGTGCTCATCGCGCCTCCGCCCGCCGCTTGACGGCCAGATTGACGATCGTCGCGAGCAGCAGCATCGCGCCGAGGAAGGCACGGAACCAGTCGGGATTCCAGCCCGCATAGTTGATCCCGAGCTGCGTCATGCCGAAGATCAGCGCGCCGATCGATGCGCCGATCACCGACCCGTAGCCGCCGGTCAGCAGGCAACCACCGATCACCGCCGCGATGATGAAGATGAACTCCTTGCCGATGCCCTCGCCCGATTGCACCGTGCCGTAGCCGAACAACAGATGCATTCCGGACAACCACGCGCAGAACCCGACGAACAGGTAGAGACCGATCTTCGTTCGCTGCACGGGTACGCCAACCGCGCGCGCCGCGGCCGCATCCCCGCCGGAGGCGAAGATCCAGTTGCCGGCGCGGGTACGCAACAGCACCCACGTCGCCACGATCGTCAGCAACAACCAGTAGAGCACCGTGATCTTGAGCGTGACCGGCCCGATGGCGATCTCGGAGCCGAAGATCGCCTGCGCCGAGGCGTACCCGTCCATGTCGCTGATCCGCGGCGACGCGACCGAACCGCCCACGGCGCGGGTGACGCCGAGGTTGACCCCCTGCAGGATGAAGAAGGTGCCGAGCGTGACCAGGAAGCTCGGCAGACCGGTTTTCAGCAGCAGCCAGGCGTTGAACGCCCCGACGGCCAACGACAACACCAGGGCGAGCAGCACGCCGGCCCATACGTTCAACCCGAAGTACCAGGCGAACAGCGCCGCGGTCAGGCCCGAAGAGGTGATCGCGACCCCGGTCGACAGATCGAACTCCCCGCCGATCATCAGCAGTGCGACGGGCACCGCCATGATCCCGATCGTCGACGCCCCTACAAGATCGTTCCGACATTGGCAACGTTGCGGAACGGTGGCGCCACCAGCATGAACAGCGCAAAGATCACGCAGGCGCCGATCAGCGCGCCGATCTCGGGGCGGCCGAGCAGCACGACCAGCGGGCTGCGCCGCCGGACGCGATCCTCGACCAGGGCCGCGGCGGACATCAGCGCTTGCCAGCCTTGGCGAACTCGGCGACCGCGTCCACATTGGTCTGGTCAACGAAGGCGGGCCCGGTGAAGGTCGCCTCGCCGCCGCCGATGGTGTTGCCATTGGTCTTGTACAGCCACAGCGCGTCGACGGCCAGGTAACCCTGCAGGTAGGGCTGCTGGTCGACCGCCCAGGCGACCTCGCCATTCTTGATCGCGTCCACCAGCTCGGCATTGGTGTCGAAAGTCGCCACCTTGGCCTCGCGGTTCGCCTCGCCGACCGACTGCACCGCGGTCAGCGCGAACGGCGCACCCAGGGTGAGCACCGTGTCGATCGACGCGTCCTGTTGCAGCTTGGAGGTGATCGCGGCCTGGACGCCCGGCATGTCGGTGCCGGTGACGTAGAGCTTCTCCATCGGGCCGAAGGCCTTGGCGGCACCGTCGCAGCGCGACTCCAGGCCGACATTGCCCTGTTCGTGGATGACGCAGACGGCCTTCTTCGCGCCGTCGGCCTTCATCCGTTGCCCGGCGGCCTCGCCGGCGACGGTCTCGTCCTGGCCGAAGAAGCCGACCATCCCGAAGTCCTGCCAGGTGTCCATGCCGCTGTTCAGCCCGGTGACCGGGATGCCCGCCGCGGCTGCCGCCTTGACGTTGGCCTGCATCGCCTCCGGCTTGGCCAAGGTGACGGCGATCCCGTCGACCTTGCGGTCGATCGCGGTCTGCACGAGGTTGGCCTGGTTCGCCCCGTCGGGATCGGAGGAGTACTCGAGCTGGATGTTGTCCTTGGCCGCGGCGTCCTCGGCGCCCTTGCGGACCAGGTCCCAGAAGGTATCGCCGGGAGCGCCGTGGGAGATGAAGGCCACCGTCATCGTCGGGGTGTTCGCCTGGCCGCCCCCACCTCCGGGAGCGGGCTCCTCGCGCCCTCCGCCGGAACTGCATGCCGCCATGCCCAGCCCCACACCGGCGGCAACCACCGCCACCGCGAGACGCCGCACCACATTGTGCTTTGTTCCCATCAGCCTGTCCTTCCTCAGCTCCCCGGGTTCGGGGATCGGTCCCAGTCGGGTGGAGCGACCAGCGGGCGCTGGTTCTCCTTTTCCTTGCGGTAGTTCTGGTACGCCTCGCGCGTGCTCGCCAGCTCGGCGACCTCGCTGACCGGCACGTCCCACCAGGCCGCCGAGTCCGGCGCCGGGACGGTCGGGTCGGTCTCGACGGTGATCACCACCGGCCGGTCGGGCGGCGCGGCCTTCGCCTGCGCGATCGCGTTGATCAGCTCCTCGCGGTCGCCGGCGGTGATCACGGTGGCGCCGAGCGAGGCCGCATTGGCGGCAAGGTCGACACCGACGGGCTCCGCATCCAGCCGCCCGGTCTCGCCGCGGCGCCGATAGCTGGTGCCGAATCGCTGCGAGCCGAGCGATTCCGACAGCGCGCCGATCGAGCCGAAGCCATGGTTCTGCACCAGCACGACGATGATCTTGACCCGCTCCTGCACGGCCGTGGCCAGCTCGGCCGACATCATCAGCCAGGATCCGTCGCCGACCATGACGAAGACGTCGCGGTCCGGGTCGGCGAGCGCGATGCCGAGGCCGCCCGGCACCTCATAGCCCATGCACGAGTAGCCGTACTCCACGTGATACCCGCGCCGGTCACGCACCCGCCACAGCTTGTGCAGGTCGCCCGGCATCGAACCGGCCGCGCAGACCACGGTATCGCCGGGATCGCTGTACTCGTTGACGATCCCGAGCACCGCCGACTGCACCATCCGGCCGTCGGTCGCGGCGGGCGCGGCGTACGCGGCGTCCACCGTCGCGTCCCAGGCCGCGCGCAGCTCGTCCTGGCGCCGCAGATGGGCCTCATCGACACCCACGCCGGCGAGCCGTTCGCGCAGCGCCCGGATCGCCTCGCGCGCGTCCCCGCGCACCGCCAGCCCGGCTTGCTTGGCGGCATCGGGTGCGGCCACGTTGAGGTTGACGAATCGCACGTCCGGGTTGGCGAACAGGGTCCTCGACGCGGTGCTGAAATCGCTCCACCGCGTGCCGATGCCGATCACCAGATCGGCGTCGCGAGCGAGGGCGTTGGCGGCGGTGGTGCCGGTGGCGCCGACGGCCCCCATCAGCCGCGGATCGCCGTGCAGCAACGATCCCTTGCCGGCCTGGGTCTCGGCCACCGGGATGCCGGTGGCGGCCGCGAACTCCGCCAACTCGTCCTCCGCGCCCGAGTAGTGCACTCCTCCGCCGGCGATGATCAGCGGCGCGGATGCGGCCTTGATCAATTCCGCGGCTTCGGCGAGGGCGGCGGGGTCGGCCGGCGCCCGCTCGATCCGCCAGGTCCGCTCGGCGAGGAACTCCTCCGGCCAGTCGTATGCCTCGGCCTGGACGTCCTGGGGAAGCGACAGCGTGACCGCCCCCGTCTCGGCCGGATCGGTCAGCACCCGCATCGCCTGCAGCGCGGCCGGGATCAACTGCTCGGGCCGGGTCAGGTTGTCGTAGTAGCGCGACAGCGGGCGGAAGGCATCGTTCACCGTGACATCACCGGCGCGGGAATCCTCCAGTTCCTGCAGCAGCGGGGAGGCGGCCCGCCCGGCGAAGGTGCTCGACGGCAGCAACAGCACGGGCAGCCGGTTGATCGTGGCCAGCGCCGCGCCGGTCAGCATATTGGTCGAGCCCGGACCGACGCTCGCCGTGCACGCCCACGCGGCGGTCCGGTCGCGGTGCCGGGCGTACGCCACCGCCGCGTGCACCATCGCCTGCTCGTTGCGGGCCAGCACGTACGGCAACGTCGGGGGTACGCCGTCCTCGGTGGCGGCGAGTTCGGCCTGCAGCAGCGCCTGGCCGACGCCCGCGACATTCCCGTGCCCGAAGATCCCGAACACCCCGGCGAAGAACCGCGAGCGCTCGCCGTCGCGCTCCACGTACTGACGGGAGAGGAAGGTGATCAGCGCCTGGGCCGTGGTCAGGGTGGGCATCAGGACCGCCCGCCGGTGAGCCGCGGATCGGGGGCCTGGCCGGCCCAGTCGTCCCGGACCCAGGCGTGCGCCGGGTCGTCGCAGATCAGCCACGCCCGCTCAGCTCCGGGGCCGGCCATCACGTTCAGGTAGTACATGTCGTAGCCCGTGGGCGCCATCGCCGGACCGTGCCAGCCGTGCGGCACCAGCACCACGTCGCCGCCGCGGACCTCGGCCAGCACGTCGATCGGGCGCTCGTCGGTCCCGTAGACGCGCTGGTAGCCGATCGGCTCGGTGCCCGCGGGCCCGGTCAGCTCGAAGTAGTAGATCTCCTCCAGCTGGGTCTCGACGCCCGGTCGCTCGGTGTCGTGCTTGTGCGGGGGCCAGGACGACCAGTTGCCGGCCGGGGTGATCACCTCGCAGGCGATGATCGAATCGGCGTCGAGCACGCCCGGCGTACCGAAATTGCGGACCAGCCGGGTCGCCCGGCCCGCGCCGCGGACCTCGATCGGCACCGCGTCCGCGGCGATTCGCGCGAGCCGGTCCGGCGCGCCGTCGCCGGTCACCTCCGCGGACGCCACCGCGATCCGCACCGGCCGCTCGCCCTCGTTGATCACCGACCATTCGGTGTCCGGCGGGAGGTACGCCACATCGGTCGGCCCGGCGAAGACCGACTCCCGCCCGGCGAGCACCACGCGCTCGCCGCCCGCCTCGACCGCGGCACCGCCGCGCAGCGGCACGACGATGCCCTCGCGGTCGGCGAACCGTTCCGTGAGCCGCGCGCCGGGCGCGACCTCGCGGACCAGCAGCCCGGTATGGCGCCAGCCGGGGATCGTCTCGTCGACGGTCACCTCGCCGGCGCCCCGGTCGGCGCGCAGGACCCAGGGGCTCTGCCCGGTCATCGAAGATCTCCTTGTGTCGGTTCGTTCGTCGGTTCGTTCGTCGGTTCGTGGACCAGGGCGGCGGCACGAGACACCGCGCCGGCCACATCGCCATCGGGCGGATAGAGCAGCGACCGACCGATCACCAGCCCTCGCACCTGCGGCGGCCGGAGCGCGCGTGCCCACCGCCGATAGGTCTCGGCGGGCGCCCCGGTCGGGTCGCCGCCGAGCAGCAACACGGGCAGCGTGGTCGCCGCCATCACCTGCTCGCATTCGTCCACCACGGGCAGTTTCAGCCAGGTACGCTCGCTCGCCGATCCCAGGCCGGCGGCAACATGGATCGATCTGATCACCGACTCCGGGTCGAGCTGGTTGGCCAGTCGGCCGCCGCTCCGGGCCGCCCAGAACGGCTCCAGCATGGCGAGCAGGCCCCGATCGGCGAGCCCGTCGATCATGGTCGCGCAGGTCTCCAGGGTGGCGACCGTCGCGGGATCGCCGGGATCGATCCGCAGCAGCATCTTGCCGCCCTGCATCCCACGCTCGGCCAGCCGTTCCGGCCGGTAGCCGGTGATCCGGTCGTCCAGCTCGAAGACCGATCCCGCCAGGCCGCCGCGATTCATCGAGCCGAAGACGTGCTTGTCCTCCAGCGCACCGAGCAGGACCAGATCGTCCAGCACATCGGCGGTGCCGAGGACGCCGTCCACCCCCGGGCGATCCAGGGCGACCAGCAGCCGGGCCAGCATCTCGCCGCGGTCGGCCATCGCGTCGGCGCGATCGCGTACCCCGAGCGCACCGCGCGCCGGGTGGTCGGCCGCGATGATCATCAGCCGCCCGTCGGCCGGCAGTCCGTCGGGCCGGCGCCGGTCCCGCCACGCCGCCGCCACCCGGCCCGGGTCCAGCGCCCGCAGCTCGCTCAGCTCGGCCACCCGGCCCGCTGCCCGGCTGGACTGGCCGGCGCTCATGCCCGCCCCCGCTCGATCGCCGCGTCGACCTCGGCACTGTCCGGCATGGCGGTGGAGCATTCCAACCGCGAAGCCACGATCGCGCCCGCAGCATTGGCGAAGGCGATGCTGCGGCTCAGCGACCAGCCGGCCAGCAGCCCGTGCACCAGGGCGCCGCCGAACCCGTCGCCGGCGCCGAGTCCGTTGACGACCGTGGTGGGCAGCGGCGGAACCTCGATCCGTTCGTCGGCGGTGGCTGCCAGCACCCCCGCCGGGCCCTGCTTGACCACGGCGAGCCGCACCCCCCGGTCGAGCAGCGCATCGGCGGCCCGATCCGGATCGGTCTCGCCGACCGCGACCTCGCACTCCTCGCGATTGCCGACCGCGACGCTGACCAGCGGGAGTGCCTCGGCGATCACCGCCGACGCCTGCGCGGGGTCGGTCCAGAACATCGGCCGCCAGTCGAGATCGAGCACGGTGTGCCGGTCCCCCGACACCGGCCCACGGTGCCGCCACGCGGCGAAGTGGGCGTCGCGGCTCGGCTGTTGGGACAGGCCGGTGACCGTGGACCAGAACACGGTGGCGTCGGCGATCGCGGGCAGCGGCAGATCCTCCGGCCGGACCAGCAGATCCGGGGCCGTCGGATACCGATAGAAGTAGAGCGGGAAGTCGTCGGGCGGGAACACCTCACAGAAGGTGACCGGCGTGGGCGGGCCGCCCGCGATGTCGATCACGTAGGAGTCGTCCACTCCCAGGCGGCGCAGCTCGTGGTGCAGATAGGCGCCGAACGGATCGTCGGCGACGGCGGTGATCACCGCGGCGCTGTGGCCGTGCCGGGCCGCGGCCACCGCGACATTGCTGGCGGTGCCGCCGAGGTACTTGCCGAAGGTCTGCACGTCGGCCAGGCCGACGCCGTGCTGGAGAGGATAGATGTCGACGCCGATTCGGCCGAAGGTGAGCAGATCCATGATCAGTTTCCCATCCCGATCAGGAAGCGCAGGCTCGCGGCGACATCGCGCACGGGTCCGTCGCCGGTGGGTTCGGCCTGCAGCACGGTGTCCTGCTCCAGCACGTACCAGCCCGCATAGCCCGCGGCCTCGAGCGACCTGACGATGGTCACAAGATCGACATCCCCCTGACCCAGTGGCGCGTAGATGCCGCGGCGTACCGCCTCGGTGTAGGTCAGCTCGCCCGACCGGACCCGGTCGACCAGCTCGGCCCGGACATCCTTGAGGTGCACGTGTTCGATTCGCTCCGGGTCAGCCGTCGCGATCGCGACGGGATCGGCGCCCCCGATCATCAGGTGACCGGTGTCCAGGCACAGCCCGATGGTCGAGCCGGCCAGCACGCGCTCGGTCTCCGCCGCGTTCTCGATCATGGTGCCCACATGTGGATGCAGGGCGGCGACCAGCCCGGCCGCGCGTACCTCGCGATCGATGGCGTCGAGATGTTGCAGCAGTACCGTCCACTGCGCATCGTCCAGCTCGGGGCGCGCATCGTAGCCGTCGGCGCCGGTGGCGGCCGCGATCACCACCACGGACGCACCCGCGGCGGCGAGCGGAGCCAGCGCCTCGCGTACCTGCGGCAGCGGGTCGTGGTGCGGATCGTGCAGGACCACCGGGACGAACTGGCCGACGGCGGCGAGCCCGTAGGAGGCAAGCAGCTCGATCTTGTCGGCCATCGCCTCGGGCAGGAAGCCATCCGGGCCGAACTCGGTCGCCGCCAGGCCAAGATCACGCATCTGCTCGAGCACCGGCTCCGGCCGGTACTGCCAGCCCCAGCCGGGCACCTCGCAGACGCCCCAACTGATCGGCGCTCCCGCAATGCGCCCGCTGATCGTGCCCGCGCTCATCCGGTCACCTCCGCCAACGCCACCGGACGGCCCTCGGCAAGCGACCGGGCGCACGCCTCGGCGACCCGGAAGGCCTGCAACGCATCGGCCAGGGTGCACGGCGACGGCGCGTTGCCGCGGGCAACCTCGGCGAACTCGGTCAGCTCGGCGACATACGCCGGGGCGAACCGCTCCATGAAGCTGTGCACCACGCCCCGGGCTGGGCCGCCCGATCGCCCGGGCTCCGCGCTGCGCAGCGCGAGCGTGTCGTCCAGCCCGACGGCGAGGCTGTCCCGCTCGCCGAGCAGCTCCAGCCGGACATCGTGCCCGGCACCGTTGTAGCGGCCGGCAGAGGCCAGCACCAGCGGCCCGTTCTCCAACGTCAGCACAGCCGCACCGGTGTCCACATCGCCGGCCTCGGCGAAGAACGGCTCGCCCTGGTTCGCGCCGACGGCGTAGGCCGAGACGAATTCCTGCCCCGTGACGAACCGGATGATGTCGAAGTCGTGGATCGAGCAGTCCCGGAAGATGCCGCCCGACCCGGGCAGATACGACCGGTCCGGCGGCCGCTCGTCGAGGGTGTTGGCGCGCAGGGTGTGCACGAAGCCGAGCTCGCCGGCGGCGACCGCCGCCCGCGCGGCGCGGTAGCCGGCATCGAAGCGGCGTTGGAAACCGACCTGGATCGGTGCCGTCGCCGTCTCCGCGAGCCGGGCCAGTTCGCTCGTCTCGGCCAGCGTGCCCGCCACCGGCTTCTCGCAGAAGGTCGGGATGCCGGCGGCGATACCGGCGCGCAGCAGCTCGGCGTGGACCGGGGTCGCCGCGGCGATCACGAAGGCATCCACCCGGTCCAACAGCTCGTCCACCGAGGCCGCGGTCGTCGCGTCGACCCGGTCGGCGAGCGCGCTCGCGGCATCCGCGCGCGGATCGGTGATCACCAGCGCATCCACGAAGTCCAGGCCGGCCAGGGTCTCGGCGTGGAACGCCCCGATCCGCCCCACTCCGGCGAGCCCGATCCGCATGCCTTGTCCTCCTCGACGTCGCCGCTGGTTCGCTCCCAGCGTGCTCGATCGGCCCCGGCCCGTCAAGCTTTGTCCGGACATTTGCTTGTTCGCACGATCGGCGTGCGCTGTCCTAGGCTGGTGCCATGGCACCCCAACCGCTGCCGCTGGTGCTCGATCGCGGCTCCCCGGTGCCGCTGTACCACCAGCTTGCCGAGCAGCTGGCGGCCGCGGTGCGCACCGGCGTACTGCTGCCCGGCGACGGCCTGGAGAACGAGTTGGCCATGATGGACCGGCTCGACGTCTCCCGCGCGACCGTGCGCCGCGCGATCCAGCAGTTGGTGGCCCAGGGCCTGTTGGTACGCCGTCGCGGGCGCGGCACCACCGTCGCCGATCGCCTGGTGCACCGCAAGGTCGAGCTGACCAGTCTCTACGACGATCTCGTCGGCGCGGGCCGCGAGCCCAGGACCGAGGTGCTGCAGCACCGCCGCGGCGCCGACACCGAAGGCGCGGCGGGGCTCGGGCTGGTCGATGACGACGAGGCGCTGCTCTACCTCGAGCGGGTGCGCTATGCCGACGACGAGCCGATCGCGCTGCTGCGCAACTGGCTGCCGCCGGCGCTCGCCGACATCGACGCGACGGCGCTCGAGGGTGACGGGCTGTATGCCGTGTTGCGCGCCCGCGGCGTACGACCGCAGGTGGCCCACCAGACGATCAGCGCCCGGCCACCGAGCGCACGCGAGCGCCGGCTGCTCGGAATCGGCCGCGGGCAACCCGTGCTGACCATGACCCGGCTCGCACTGGCCGCCGACGGCACTCCGATCGAGTACGGAAGCCACTGCTACCCCGCCGCGGCGTACAACATCACCGTGATGATCGACGAGCGCTGACGCCCAATCCGGCACCCGCGAACCGAACCGGCACCCGCGAGCGATACTCAGCCCGCACCTGCCGGTTCAGCCCGCACCTGCCGATTCAGCCCGCGGGTGCCGGTACACCCCGCGGATAGCGCGGCACGCCAGCCAGGGGCCTCGGTTGATCAGCGCGTGGCGCGTACGACGCGGTAACGGACGAAGGCCGGTACGGCGAGGGCGGCGAGCACGGTACCGATCACGACCAGCAGGCCGCCGCCGGCCGAGGCGACCACCGTGCCGACCGCGGCCGCCGCGGCTCCGTGGGCGACATCGGCGATCCGCGGACCGCCGGCCACCACCACGGTGAACACGCCCTGCAGCCGACCGCGTACCTCGTCGGTCGCCGCCTGCTGCAGCATCGACATCCGGAAGGCCGCGGACGACATGTCGGCGGCGCCGCCGATCACCAGCATCAGTACGGCAACCACGAGCGCCCAACCGGCGACCCCGCCGCCGAAGCCGATCGCCACCCCGAAGCCGGCCATCGCCAGCCCCCAGACGATGATCGCGATGACGACCGCGCGGCCCTGCCGCTCGACCCGCGACACCCAGCCGGAGAAAACGCCGCCGATCACCGCCCCCAGCGGGATCGCCGCGAACAACGCCGCGAACGCCAGCCCGCCATCGATCGGCCCGCCGAAGCTCTCGTGGGCGATCTGCGGGAACAGCGCCCGCGGCATGCCGAAAACCATCGCGATGATGTCCACCACGAAGGACATCAACAAGATCTTGTGCCCGGCCAGGTAGGCGAAGCCGTCGATCACCGACCGCAGACCGGGTACGCCGCTCACGCCCGTCGGCGGCAATGGAGGCAGCGCGATCACGGCGAGCAGGGTGGCACCGAGGGAGAGGGTGTCGATCAGGTAGAGCAGCGGCAGCCCGACGAACGGGATCAGCGCCCCGGCGATCAGCGGACCGGCGATCCCGCCGGCCTGCATCACGGTCATGTTCAGCGCGTTCGCCGCGGGAAGTTGATCATGAGGCAGGAGCCGCGGCAGGATCGCGCTGCGTACCGGCTGGTTGATCGCGAAGAACGACTGCTGCACCGCGAACAGCACCAACACCAGCCAGACATTGTCGAACCCGAGCTGCGCCTGCACCCAGAACAGCGCGCTGGTCCCGATCAACCCCAGTGTCGTCACGATCAGCAGCACCCGGCGGTCCACCGCATCGGCCAGCGCGCCGCCCCACAATCCGAAGACGATCAGCGGCACCAGCCCGAAGATGCCGGTCAGGCCGACCATCGCCGAGCTCTGGGTCAGCGAGTAGATCTGGGCCGGGACGGCGACGACGGTGAGCTGGGCGCCGATCACCGTGACGATGTTGGCCAGCCACAGCCACCGGAAGTGCCGGTTGGTCATCGGCCGGGTGTCGGCGAACATGCCGCGCAACCGGCTGCGCACGTCTGGCCGGGTCACCGGCGGTCAGTTGGGCTGCCAGTGCTCACGTCGCCGGTGATCACGTTTCGTGGGTGGTCCGGGGCGCGGACCGACGGCGGAAGATCGCGATGATCACGGTCAGCACCAGGAACGGGATCGGCCCGGCAATCCCCTCGGGCTGCAGCACGGCGTGGCTGATCAGCGCGCCGACCATCAGCGCGGCCAGGCACACCGCGGCCAGCCGGACGAACCGTGGGATCAACAGCCCGATCGCGCCGGCAATCTCCAGCACGGCGATCACGATCGGCAGCCAGGCGTCGGTGCCCATCCGCTCGAAGACGACCATCGTCGCCGGCTGTCTGGTCAGCTTGCCGAATGCGGCGAACAGGAAGCCGAGCGCGGCGAGCACCTGCAGGATCCACAGCACAACATTTCCGACCCGCCCGCCGCTGGTTCGCTCGCTCATGCCGCCACCCTAGACCTCACATCCGCTCCGGCGCGGTGATCCCCAACATGTCCAGGCCGGCCGCCAGCACGTCCTTGGTCGCCTGGGTCAGCCCGAGCCGCGATGCCCGGACCGGGTCGGTGGACTTCAGCACCGGGCACTGCTCGTAGAAGGTGGAGAACAACTCGGCCAGCTCGTAGAGATAGGTCGTCAGCTTGTGCGGCTGCAGGCCGGCGGCCACCTCCTGCACGGCATCGTCGAAGCGCGTGAGCTGCAGGGCAAGCTGCTGTTCGGCCGGCTCGCCGAGCACGCTGACCGGGCCCGTCGCATATCCCTCGGCCTCGGCGCGACGCAGCACCTGGTTGCAGCGGGCGTGCGCGTACTGCAGATAGGGGCCGGTGTCGCCGGTGGTCCGCACCATCCGGTCCAGGTCGAAGACATAGTCCTTGATCAGCGAGTTGGACAGGTCGGCGTACTTGATCGCGGCCAGCGCGATCTCCGGCGTCGCCTCGGTCTCGGCGGCATCGAGCAGCGACTCCAGCGTCGCGGTGGACCCGTCGCGGGTCTTCAGCGGCTTGCCGTCGGTGCCGAGCACCATGCCGAACGGCGTGTGCCGCGCCTCGACCCGGTCGGGCAGCCAGCCCGCGGTACGCGCCACCGAGAACACCTGCCCGAAGTGGTCGGACTGCCGCGCATCGACCACATACAGGACCCGGTCCGCGCCCAACTCGTCGACCCGCAGCCGGATCGCGGCCAGGTCGGTCGCGGAGTAGCCGAAGCCGCCGTCGCGGTTGCGGACGATCATCGGCGCGGCGTACCCGTCGACGAAGACGCACAGCGCACCCTGGTCGATCACCGCGATCCCGCGGCTCTCCAGCTCGTCGACCACCCCGGGCAGCGCGTCGTTGTAGCGCGACTCGCCGTCGAAGTCGTCCAGCTCGACCAGGATCCCGAGCCGGCGGTAGGACTCCATCAGCCCCCGCCGCGACGCGTCGACCAGTGCCCGCCAGATCTCCAGCGTCGCCGGGTCACCCGACTGCAGCGCCACGACCCGCTTGCGGGCCCGGTCCGCGAAGGCTGGGTCGTCGTTGAAGCGGGCCTGGGCGCGCTTGTAGAGGGCCTCGGACTCGGCGAGCCCGAGCGCCGAGGCGTCGGCGCCCTCGTCCAGCACCTGCTCGACGAGCATCCCGAACTGTCGGCCCCAGTCGCCCATGTGGTCCTGCGGGATCACGGTGTGCCCGAGCGCGGTCAGCACCCGATTGAAGCAGTCGCCGATGATCGAGGTACGCAGGTGGCCGACATGCATCTGCTTGGCGACGTTCGCGCTCGGGTAGTCGATCACCACCGTCTGCGGCGAGTCGGTGATCACCAGCCCGTTGGCCGGATCGGTACGCACCCGCTCGGCCTCGGCGGCCAGCACGTCGGCCCGCAGCCGGATGTTGATGAAGCCGGGGCCGGCGATCTCCAGCGGCTCGGCGATGTCGGCGACGTCGATCTGGTCGACCAGCCGTTGCGCGATCTCGCGGGGGTTGGCGCCCTCCGCCTTCGCCAGGCGAAGCGCCACATTGGACTGGAAGTGGCCGAACTGCGGCTTGGTGGCGGGGCGCAGCTCCGGATCGAGCTCGGCCGCGGCGCGGAACCGCGCGCCGAGCAGGGCAGGCAGGGACGACATGGGTCCCATTGTGCTCGGTGGGGCGAGCGGTGCCGAATCGGTCCACCGCGCCCCGGGCGTCACTGGCGGTCGACCTGGTGATCGACCCGCAGGTGCCAGACCCAGAACAGCGCGCCGAGGATCGTGAAGCCGAGCACGGCAATCGCCATCGCCAGCAGCGATGACGTGATCACGGGCGCGAGCAGGCCGGCGGTCAGCGCGTTCAGCGCCAGGGTGAGGAAGGCCGCGATCGAGGTCGCCGCGCCGCGGGCCTTCGGGAACATGTCGACGACCGCGAGCTGGATCGGCGGGAAGGCGAGCGATACGCCGAAGCCGAGAATGGCCGGAGCGATCACGGCCCACGGGAGGGTACGCAGGGCCGGGGCGAGCATCAGGACCACGCCCAGCGCAGCGGCGCCGAGCTGGATGGCGATGCCGATTGCCACCCCCCGGTTCCGCGACAGCCGGCCGGCCGTCCGGCCGCTGACGAAGGCGCCGGCCATGAAGCCCGCGATCATCGGCAAGAAGAGCTTCCAGAAGTCCGTCTCGCCCTGGCCGAGCAGATCGACCACGACGATGGCCGCCGAGCCGATGTAGAGGAAGTAGGCGCCGAACAAGAACGCGCCGGCCCAGGTCACCCGGTGGAACCGGGCGGTGCGAACGACGCCGGCCATCGACCCGAGCAGCGCGCGGATGGACAGCGGGGTACGCCGCTCCACAGGATGCGATTCCGGCAGCGCGACGATCACCACGCCGACCAGCAGCAGGCCGAGACCACCGAGGAAGCCGAAGATCAGCCGCCAGGAACCGACGGTGGCGAGCCAGCCGCCGATGATCGGCGCAAGCGCGGGCGCCAGACCGAAGATCATCATCACCCGGCTCATCAGGCGCTGGGCATCGGCACCGTGATAGAGATCGCGGATCATGGTCCGGGAGATGATCACGCCGCCGCCGGCGGACAACCCTTGCAGGACTCGGCAGAAGATCAGGACACCGATCGAGGGCGCGAAGATCGCCGCGATCGAGGCGACGCTGTAGGCGAGCAGGCTGACCAGCATCACCGGCCGCCGGCCGACGGCGTCGGAGATCGGGCCGTGGAAGATGCTCATCGCGGCGAAGGCGAGCAGGTAGCTGGAGACGAGCTGTTGGGTCACGGTCGCGTCGACCGCGAACTCGGTCTGCAGATGCGCGAAGGACGGGTAGGGGGTGTCGATCGAGAACGGCCCGAGCATGCCCAGCATCGCGATCGCGATCGGGGCGACCGTGGCCTGCCAAGGCTGCAATCCGGCGGGGGTACGGTCGTCCGGATCGGTCACCCGGTCATGCTGCCAGCCCGGCGCCGGCCAGCCACACCGGTCCCACCCTGCAAGCGGGCGGCGGCCGGCGAGCCGTTGCGCAACACCGGAACAGGCCGACGGCGACGATGTTGTAGACAAGAGATGGCGCCACGCCACCGATCCGGTCCGGGCACACCGGTCCGGCCCGCAGAACCGAGGAGTTGACCCGATGACACAGGTTCCGAACATCACGCTGAACGACGGCCGCGAGATCCCGCAGCTCGGCTACGGCGTGTGGCAGGTCTCCGGCGACGAGATCGTCGACGCCGTCGGCAAGGCTTTGGAGATCGGCTACCGCCACATCGACACCGCCGCGGCCTATCAGAACGAGGAGGGTGTCGGACAGGCGATCCGCGAGTCCGGCGTACCCCGCGAAGAGCTGTGGGTGACCACCAAGCTGTGGAACTCCCGGCACGACGACGCGCGCGCGGCGCTCGAGGAGAGCCTCGGCAAGCTGGGCCTGGACGCGGTCGACCTCTACCTGATCCACTGGCCGGTCGCCGGGCAGGGCCAGCACGTGCAGGCCTGGGAGTCCCTGGTGCAGGCCCAGCGCGACGGCCTGGCGAAGTCGATCGGCGTGTCGAACTTCAATGATCACCATCTGCGCGAGGTGATCGACGCGACCGGCGTCACGCCCGCGGTGAACCAGATCGAGGTCCACCCGACCTTCACCCAGCCCGAACTGATCCGGCTGAACGATGAGCTGGGCATCCGCACCGAGGCGTGGAGCCCGCTCGGCCAGGCGGCCGATCTCGACAACCCGGTGATCACCGAGCTGGCCGAGAAGCTGGGCCGCACCCCGGCGCAGATCGTGCTGCGCTGGCACCTGCAGAAGGGGCACGTCGTGTTCCCCAAGTCGGTCACCCCGAGCCGGATCGAGGAGAACTTCGCCGTCTTCGACTTCCAGCTCACCGAAGCCGACCTGGCCGCGATCGATGCGCTGAACGCGGACAACCGGATCGGTCCGGATCCGGAAACCTTCGACCTGGCGTGATCAGCCGCGGCGCAGGATGCGCGCGACGGAATCGTCGGGCGCATCCTGCCGCGGCTGCCGGGCCGTCACCACGTCGGCCAACATCTTCCACGCGGCCCCGAACTCGCGCGCCTCGCCGTACCACCAGGTGATCGAACCCTGCCGCACGGAGTCGTCGCCGACCCCGATCGCATCCACCCCGACGAGCTTGCAGGTGGTCACCGCGCGCGGCAGGTGGAAGGTCTGGCTGATCAGGGTCAGCTTGTCGACGCCGTACACGTCGCGGGCCCGCACACACGAGTCATAGGTGTCGAAGCCGGCCGGATCGTCGATGATCACGTCGGCGGGTACGCCGGCCGCGACCAGGCCGGCGCGCATGGCCCGCGGCTCGTCGTAGAACGGTTCCCGGTTGCCGGAGACGATGATCGCGCGGAGCCTGCCGGCGTGCCAGAGCCGGGCGGCGACATCGATCCGCGCCTGCAGGAAGGCGGACGGCACGCCGCCGGGCTGCACGGCCGCCCCGAGCAGCAGGCCGACCGGGCGCTGCGGGGCCCCCGCCTCGGCGGGCAACCGGCCCGCCGCCCAGACCCGGGTCGCCACCCCAGGAGCGAGCGCCAGCACTGCGGCGAGCGCGGCGACACCGAGCGCGGTACGCACCGCTCGGCGGCGGCGGGCGGGGCGGAGCATGCGGCCAAGGATAGGTCGCGGCTCCGACCCGGGCGGCCCACGCGCGCCGAAACCGACGCCGCGCTCAGCCGCGGTCGGAGTCCAGGAGCTGTTGGCCCAGCGGCGAGCGGCGATAGACCACGTGGCGGCCGTCCCGGGCCGAGTCCAACAGCCCCGCCCGGTGCAGCGCCCGCAGGTGCTGGTTCACCGCCGAGGCGCTCACGCCCAGCTCGTCGGCCAACCCCCGGCTGGTCTGCGGCTCCCCCGACAAGATCAATACGGTCGCCTTGGCGCGCCCGAGCAGGCTGTGCAGGTGATCGGCGGCCCCCACCCCGTCGCGGATGGTGATCAACTCCGAGGCGCGGACGGGATACATCAACATCGGCGGCGCCTGCGGCCCGAGCGGATGCGACACCCCGAAGGTGAACATCGACGGCACCAGGACCAGGCCCGCCCCGTCGGTCGCCCGCGTCCAGCCGTCGGTCGAGTACGGGTTCTCCACGACGATCGTCGTCTGGTCCAG
Organism: Naumannella cuiyingiana; assembly: GCF_013408305.1. Taxonomy (NCBI): domain Bacteria; kingdom Bacillati; phylum Actinomycetota; class Actinomycetes; order Propionibacteriales; family Propionibacteriaceae; genus Naumannella; species Naumannella cuiyingiana. Next base: position 1,523,008 of record NZ_JACBZS010000001.1, read on the forward strand.
CCGGACCTGATCGGACAGGCCCTCCAGCATCGTCGCGATCCCGTGCTCGGCCGCGGTCTGGCCGCGATCGGCGATGTCGGCGCGCAGCAGTGCCCGGAAGCCGAACCAGTGCGGCGCCAGGCACGCATCCCAGTAGGCGCGCAGGGCATCGACGATCTGCCGGCGAGGATCGGCACTGAGCACGGCCGGCCAGCCCTGCGGCCAGATCAGATCGAGGTCGCGCCGCACGCGATCGAGATCGGCATCCTCGACGGCCGCGAGCTCGTCGGCCAGATCGGTCAGGGCCTTCTCCGGACGTGGATTGCAGAAATCCGGGGTGAGGAAGTCATCGGTGATCAGGGCCGAGATCACCGAGCTGTCGAGCTGCCGACGCGCCGCCCGGGTCGCGCGCAACCAGCGGCGAGCCAGCGGATAGGCCGCCGGTGAACGCAGCGCTCGCAACGACATGACAAGTTCGTTGAGCGGTGACACCCCGAACCGGATGCCCACGAGATCTCGATCGTGAAGCCGGTAGGCGATCACGCGGGGAGATTATCAGGATCAAGCCGACGGCTACATCGGTGGCGGCCCACAATCCGCGCGGCGGAACGTCGTCGACTGCACGACCTGGAAGTCGCTGGAGACGCCGAACACGGTCGAGTACGGGACGGAGTTCTACGCCGACCAGCAGATCACCTCGCAGAACGAGCGGAGCTGATCACGGGTCGCGGGGCCTCAGGCGACGCCGGCCAGCGGGTCCTCGGCATCGGCGAGCAGTCCACGCCGGGCCAGCGCCGGGCGTACCCCCTCCCCGACGTGGTACGCCTCCTCCAGGTGCGGGTAACCGGAAAGGATGAACTCGTCGATGCCGAGCCGGTGGTACTCGCCGATCCGGTCCGCGACCTCGTCGTAGGAGCCCACCAGCGCGGTCCCGGCGCCGCCGCGGACCAGGCCGATCCCGGTCCAGAGATTCGGCGCGATCTCCAGCGCGGAGACATCGCCGCCGTGCAGGGCGGTCATCCGCCGTTGGCCCTCCGACTGCGCGGTCGCCTGGGCTGCCTGGGCCCGGGCGATCTGATCGGGCGACAGTCCCGCGATCAACCGCTCCGCCTGCTGCCAGGCATCCGCGGCATCGGGCCTGGCGATCACGTGCAGCCGGATGCCGAACCGCGGTGCGCGCCCGTGGCGGGCGGCCGACGCGCGTACCCGATCAAGCTTCTCGGTCACCTGGGCGGGCGGTTCGCCCCAGGTCAGGTACACCTCGGCGTGCCGGGCCGCGACCTCGATCGCGGCGGGCGAGGACCCGCCGAAGTAGATGGTCGGCCAGGCCGGCGGATCGGCCAGCACGGCGTCGTCGACCCACAGCCGCTCCCCGGCGAAGCTCACCGGCTCGCCGCGCCACAGCTCGGAGAAGATGTGCAGGAACTCGCCCGTCCTGGCGTACCGCTCGTCCTTGGACAGGCCGTCGCCATAGCGGCGCTGCTCGGCATCCTCGCCGCCGGTGACGATGTTCAGCAACAGGCGGCCGCCGGAGAAGCGCTGGAAGGCGGCGGCCTGCTCGGCGGCGAGCGTCGGGCTGATCAGCCCGGGCCGGAAGGCGACGAGGAACTTCAGCCGTTCGGTGTGCTGGGCGAGCGCGGCACCGAGGATCCAGGCGTCGTGGCATTCGGAGGAGGTCGGGGTGAGCGCGCCGACGAATCCGAGTTGTTCTGCCGCGCGGGCGATCTGGCCCAGATAGTCGGGGTCGGCGACGCGGATCCCGTCCCGATCCCGCCGTTGATCGGCGGTCCCGCTCAGGGCGCTGACCGCATCGGCCAGGCGCGGGTCGGCCCGGGTGTCTCCCGAGGACGGCAGGAACCAGTGCAGGGTGACGGGCATGTCGCGGCCTCCTGATCTTGGCTGCGCCGACCGGCCGGCGCCGGTCGCGACCCTCAGCCTCCCGCGTACTCATCTCATTCACTAGACATACTGCTATTTGAGACAGGTCGCGGATCAGGCTTCCGGATCGGCGGCGCGGGCCGCGCGTCTGCGGCGCCGCCCCTCGTGCATCGCGGCGACGCGCGGGCTGGCGATGGCCCGGCCCCGCTCGATCAGCTCCGGCGGCACCGGCACCGGATGCGCCAGCGCTGCCGCCCAGGGATCGGCCCGGCCGAGCAGGCCGGCCGCGGTCCGGACGGTGAAGTCGCCCGGCTCGGCCGAATCGAGGTCGTCCCAGCCCAACGGGAACGAGACGGGCAGCCCCGGGCGGGCCCGCGGGCTGTACGCCGCCGCGACGCTGGCCCCGCCCGCCCGCGTGCTGTCGACGAACACCCGGCCGCCGCGGTCGGCGCGGATGAACTCGACGGTCGCGACATCCGGGGCCAGTGCGGCGGCGCGGGCCGCGAGCTCGGCCGTCGCGGCCGCCGCGTCGGCAATGTCGACGCCGGTCACCGGCACGGCGATGTGTACGCCCTTCGCGCCGCTGGTCTTCACCGCGGCCGGCAGCCGCCACTCCTCCAGCACCGCGCGGACGGCCGCGGCGGCCCGGCGTACCGCCCGGAAATCGCCGTGCTCGGGCGGGTCGAGATCGATCAGCAGGGCCGTCACCTCGTCCGGCCAGCGGATCAGGGTCGGGTGGAACTCGATGCTGCGCTGATTGCCGAACCAGAGCAGCGTCCGCCGCTCCTCGCACAACGGATAGCGGACGGTACGCTGCCCCGCCTGCGACCAGATCTCCACCGTCGGGATCCACGGCGGCGCATGTTTCGGCAGGTTCTTCTGCATGAACGGCGGCTGCCCGGACCGGGCGCGCAACACCGTCAGCGGGCGTCCCGAGAGCGCCGCGACCAGTTGATCACCGACGGCGTCCAGGTGATCGATCAGCTCGCGCTTGGTGGCGCCGGCGCCATCGAAGAGCTCGGTGTCCAGACTGGTCAGCGCCACCCCGTCGCGCACCTCGTCCGGCTCCGAGCGCCGGGTCATGATCGTTTCCGGTCGATCACGCGCAGCAGCGTCGTCGTGCGGATCGGCTCGCGCTGGCCGCCGACATGCACGATGTCGGTGCCGTCGACCGTGAGCTGACTGGCGTGTCGCGACAGCGCCCGAACCAGCGCCTCGCGCTGTGCCGGCGCCGCGAACGACTCGGCATCGGGGGCCTCGGCCGGCACGATCTCGGCCACGGGTACGCCGGCGCGCCGGCCCGCGGCGATGGTGGCGTGGTGCAGCAGGACGTGATCGGGATGACCGTAGCCGCCACCCGCGTCGTAGCTGATCAACAGGTCCGGGGCGAAGGTGGTGATCATGGCGCCGATGTCGGCGACCACCTCCGCGGTGTCGGCCGCGGTCAGGGCGAGCGGGCCACCGTCCGGCGCCGGGCCGGCCAGCCCCTCGCGCAGCCAGCTCATTCCCGAGTCGTGATACCTGCGCGGCTGTGCATCCGCGCGGGCGGGCGGCGTGCCGAGGAAGGCGTGGGTGATCGCGCCCAGCTCGGTCAGGGCGGCGGCCAGCTCGTTCTCCCGGGCGGCGCTCAGGCGTTGTTGATCAAGGCCGGCGGGCAGCGACCCGGGCACGACCTCGCCGCGCTCGCCGCGGGTGGCCGTGAGCACCGCGACGGCGACGCCGCGCTCGGCCAGCGCGGCGATCAGGGCGCCGGTGGCGATGGTCTCGTCGTCGGGGTGCGCGTGCACGAACAGGACGCGCCCGACGCCGTCGAGCACCGATCCGTCGATGATCATCTCCTCGACCATCTCAACCATCCTTCCGCTCGTCGGCCAGCAGATGCCGATAGGCGTTGACCAGCCGCTGCGCGGCGCGGGGCCAGCCGAGCCTCCGGGCCCGGCGGACAGCCGCCTCGGACAGCTCGCGCTGCCGGTCCGGATCACGCAACAGCGCCGCGATCTCCGCGCCCCAGTGATCGGGATCGCGGTCGGCCATCACCAACCCGGTCTCGTCGGAGACCACCTCGTTCAGGCCGCCGGCGCCGCCCCAGATCGCCGCCGGGGTGCCGCTCGCGAGCGCCTCCAGCGCGATCAGTCCGAAGGTCTCCGAGTACGACGGCACCAGCACCAGCTCCGCACCCCGGAGCATCCGGGCAAGATCGGCACGCTCCTGCGGCCCGGTGAAGGTCGTCTCGCCACCGATCCCCTCCGCCTCGGCCAGCTCGCGCAGCCGGTCGGCATAGCCCGCATGGTCGGCCGAGGCATCTCCGGCCAGCACCAGCGTCGGGCGTACCTCGTCCGGCACGCGGGCGATCGCCCGGATCGCCAGCGCCACCCCCTTCAGCGGTTGCAGCCGCGCGGCGAACAACGCGACGCCACGCCGATCGACCCTGGCGCCGATCCGGGCCCAGTCGAAGCCTTCGCCGTCGGGGGTGAAGACCGACTCGTCGACGCCCGGGCGGACCACGACCACCCGGTCGGGCGCGGCGCCGCAGCGGGTGATGATCGTCGCCGCCTCGTGTCCGCTGACCGCGATCACCAGATCGGACTCGCGCGCGATCAAGGCCTCGCCCGCGACGCGGTCGGCCGATTCCGGCGGCTCGCCCTCGTCCAGCGTGGCGCCCGGCGGGGCGGCCACCGAGTGATAGCTCTGCACGTGGGGTACGCCGAGCGCCCGCGCGACCGGCAGCGCCGCGACGCCCGACATCCAGTGCTGGGAATGGATCAGGTCCCAGTCGGCGTCGAGCTCGGCCAGTTGGGCGGAGAACTCGCCGATCAACAGGTTCTGCCGTGACTTGGCCACCGGCTCCGCCGGGCCGGCGGTGAGCCGGCGCAGGGTCACGCCCGGCCGCAGCTCGGCCAGCTCCGGCTGGTCGGGCGAACTGCGCCGGGTGATCAACTCGACGCTGTGCCCGAGCTCGGCCAGCGCGAAGGCCTGGTGCGACTCGACCACATTCATGCCCCCGGCGTCGCCCGAACCCGGCTTGTCGTCGGGCGAGGTGTGCATCGAGACGAAGGCCAGCCGCAAGGGCCCGGCCGGCTCCCGCTCAGCGGCTGCCATCGCGCCAGCCTAGCGGCGGTGCCGGCGGTACCACTCGATCTGCGCGCGGGTGCTCGGGTCGGCGCGGTCGAGCGCGGCGGCGTCGCCGGCGACGGCCGGGGCAAGCTCCTTGGCCAGGCTCTTGCCCAGCTCGACGCCCCACTGGTCGAAGGAGTCGATGCCCCAGACCGCGCCCTCGGTGAACGTGATGTGCTCGTACAGCGCGATCAGCTCGCCGACCACGCGCGGCGACAGCTCGGCCGCCATGATCGCCGCGGTCGGCCGATTGCCGGGGAAGATCCGCGCGCCGATGATCGACTCGTCCGTGCCCTCCGCACGTACCTCCTGCTCGGTCTTGCCCCAGGCCAGCGCCGCGGTCTGGGCGAAGAAGTTACCCATCAGCAGGTCGTGGGCGTCCGTCTCGCCGTCGGTCAGCGCGTGGGCCGGATTGGCGATGCCGATGAAATCGGCCGGAATCAGCTTGGTGCCCTGGTGCAGCAACTGGAAGAACGCGTGCTGACCGTTGGTGCCCGGCTCACCCCAGAAGACCTCACCGGTCTGGGTGGTCACCGCGGTCGCGTCCCAGCGCACCGACTTGCCGTTGGACTCCATGGTCAACTGCTGCAGGTACGCCGGGAAGCGGTGCAGGTACTGCTGATAAGGCAGGACGGCATGGCTCTGCGCGCCGAGGAAGTTGTTGTACCAGACATTCAGCAGGCCCATGATCATCGGCACATTGCTGGCCACCGGCTCGTTCAGGAAGTGCTCGTCGATGGCCCGGAAGCCGCCGAGGAACTCGGCGAAGCGCTCCGGCCCGATCGCGATGCAGACGCTGGTGCCGATCACCGAGTCGACCGAGTAGCGGCCCCCGACCCAGTCCCAGAAGCCGAAGGCGTTGTCGGGATCGATACCGAACTCGGCGACCTTGTCCAAGGCGGTGGAGACCGCGACGAAATGCTTCGCGATCGCCTCGGCGGATTGATCATCGCCGGTGATCGCGCCGGCCGCGCGCAGCCCGTCGAGCAGCCAGGCCCGCGCCATCCGGGCATTGGTCATCGTCTCCAGCGTGGTGAAGGTCTTGGAGGCGACGATGAACAGGGTGGTCTCGGGGTCGAGGCCCTGGGTGGTCTCGGCCAGGTCGGCCGGGTCGATGTTGGAGACGAACCGGCATTCCAGCCCCTCCTGGCGGTAGGGCGCCAGCGCCTCGTAGACCATCACCGGCCCGAGATCGGAGCCGCCGATGCCAATGTTGATCACCGTCTCGATGCGCTTGCCGGTGCTGCCCGTCCACTCCCCGGAGCGCACGCGGTCGGCAAAGGCGTACATCTTGTCCAATTCGGCGTGCACATGCTCGACAACGTTCTCTCCGTCGACCTCCAGCCGGGCATCGCGAGGCAGCCGCAGCGCGGTGTGCAGCACCGCGCGGTCCTCGGTGGTGTTGATCTTCTCGCCGGCGAACATCGCGTCGCGGCGCTCGGCCACCCGGGTCTGCTCGGCGAGCCTGATCAGCGCGGCGATCACGTCGGGCGTCAGGTAGGACTTGGACAGGTCGACATGCAGATCGGCGGCATCGTGGGTGAGGTCGACGACCCGGCTCGGCTCGGCGTCGAACCAGGCCCGCAGATCGGGAGTGAACTCGCCCCGCAACCGGTCCAGCTCGGCCCAGGCGGTGGTGGTGGTGGGATCAACCGGAGCGCTCATGTGCCCCACGCTAGTCCGGCCGTTCGGCGTCCGATCAGCGATCCCGGACTACGCTCGGCCCATGGCCGTCCCAACCCACGTCCGAATGCGCCGGGCCCGGCCGGAATCGAGCGACTGGAAACCGCTGACCCCGGGCTCGGAGTCGGAGTTCCGGGTCGATCTGGAACGCCTGCGCTTCGCGCCCAGCTTCGCCCGGCTGGCGGAGGTGACCCAGGTGGTCACGCCGGGCGCCACCGACCGGGTGGTGCACAACCGGCTGACCCATTCGATCAAGGTCACCGCGGTGGCCCGCGCCGTCGCCGTCGGCCTGCTCCGGACCGCGGACCCCGAGCTGATCGGTACGCTCGGCGGTCTTGATCATGTGGTCGCCCAGGCGGGCGCGGTCGCCCACGACCTGGGTCACCCGCCGTTCGGGCATCTGGGGGAGCAGATCCTGGACCGGATCGGGCGCGAGGAGTTCGGGCTCGCCGACGGCTTCGAGGGCAATGCCCAGACCTGGCGGATCCTCACCGAGCTCGAGGTGCACGGGCCCGGCAGCGACGGCCTGAACCTGACCGCGGCGACCCGCGCGGCCGTGCTGAAGTACCCGTGGGGGCGTACCCACCTGCCCGATCCGCACCCGACGGGCTGGCCGGTCCCGCCGCGCGGGGCGGCGCCGGGGCCCGATGGTCACGGGGCGGCGAAGTTCGGCGCGTACCTGCCCGATCTTGCCGAGATGACCGAGGTGATCGCCACGATGGGTCTCGCCCCGGGGCGCCAAAGCCTGGAATGCGCGGTGATGGATCTCGCCGACGACATCGCCTACTCGATCCATGATCTGGAGGACTTCCACCGCTCGGGGGTGTTGCAGTACTCGCCGATCTCCGGGGAGTTCCACAACTGGCTGTCGCGCGGTGGCGAGCTCGGTCGGCTGCCCGATGCCGAGCTGGCGCCCGGCCGGGTCCCCGGCGCGGGGTTGGAGCTGTTGCGCCGGCGGCTGGCCGGTCGCGACGGGTGGATCTTCGATGCCGATGCCTTCCGCGAGGCCGTGCTGGCCGTCAGCGAGGGCTTCATCGACACCGTGCTGATCCTCCCCTACGACGGCTCGATGGCCGCCGATCGCGCGCTGTCCGGATTCACCGCGACCTGGATCGACGATCTGATCTCGGAGGTACGCCTGTTGCCCGACCCGCCGGTGCGTACCTCCTACGCCACCTTGGGCACCGGGGCCTGGCACCGGGTGCAGGTGCTCAAGTTCCTGCATCAGCGGTTCGTGCTGCACCGGCCCGACCTGGCGATGCAGCAGCGCGGCCAGGCCCGGCTGCTGCAGACCTTGGCGAGCGCCTTCGATGACTGGTTGTCCGAGCGGCGGGAGGCGCCGCGCGCGCCGCGCCGGCTGCTCGATCTGGTGGCGACGGCCGAGGAGGGCTATCGGCGGGTGGCTCGCGAACAGCCCGAGCTGCTGGCCGGGCACACCGGTGACGCGGAACTGGCCCGGATGTCGCGCGGGCGCGGGGTGATCGACTTCATCGCGGGGCTGACGGACGCCCAGGCGACGGCCTATGCGGCCCGGTTGTCGGGCGGCGGCAGCGGTTTGTTGTGGGCCAGCGGGGCGCTCTGAGCGGAGCGGCCGCATCATGTGAGGGAACTCATACGAATCTGCCCGTGATTTGGTGCTTCTGGGTTAGATCTTCCGGGGAATAACGACGTATCATGAAGATGTTCCCGTATCAGAGTCGATCCTCCGGGAAATCCTCATCCTGACACCCACGACCCTGGAAGGGACTGATCACCATGTCGTCGATCGCCACCAACCTCCGGGCCCGCCGCGAGGCGGCCCGCTCCCGCCGCGCCATCAACCGCGCGATCAACAACGCCGCGACCCCCTCGATGCGCGACGAGCTGATCCTGGTCGCGCAGCGTCGCGGCCACATGGGCTGACGCCAGCGTCAACCCCACCAAGCCGGCCCCCGTCCTCGACGGGGGCCGTTCTCGTGCCCGGATTCCGGGCCCGGCGACTCATCCCGCGCCTGCCGGTTCGGCCCGCGCCTGCAGCGGCGTACCCACGCCCGCGAACCCAACCGGCACCCGCGAACGTCGCAACCCTCGCGCCTGCCGACCCAGCCCGCGGCTGCCAGCACAGCCCGCGCATGCCGGTTCCGCCCGCGCCTGCCGGTTCTGCCCGCGCCTGCCGACTCGGCCTGCGCATGCCGGTTCGGCCCGTGGCTGCCGACTGAGACTGCGCCTGCCAGTACAGCCCGCGCCTGCAGCGGCGTACCCCTCCCGCGAACCCAACCGGCACCCGCGAACGTCGCAACCCTCGCGCCTGCCGACCCAGCCCGCGGCTGCCGGTTCAACCCGCGTCTGGGGCGGCAGACGGCCCGAACGACAGCGAGCCGGCCGCACCCGAGGGGTGCGGCCGGCTCGTGGCTGGCGGCGGGACGAAGCCCGCGCGGCTCACTTGGTCGAGATGTGCACGTGGTCCATGTGGTTGGCCGTGGTGCCTCCGCGATCCGACATCGAACGCCAGCCCTCGCTGGAGCGCTGCGTGGTCCAGATCCGCTTGGCGTGGATGACCTCGGTGATGCCGAGCTCGGAGGCATTCGCCCGGGCCCAGTCGGCGATCTCGTAGCCGGCGTCGAGGCTGACCATCACGTCGATCGCCTGGCCGGTGTTGTGGTAGCTGCCGCTGCCGCCCCGGGTGCCACCGATGCTCTTCACCGCCGCGAACTGCGCGCAGACCGCGTTCCAGGTCCGACGGGCCGAACTCGACAGGCCCGACTGGGAGCCGAGGTCGCGGTTGCAGCTACCCCCGGTACCGCCCGAGGAGCCCGAGTCGGAGTCCGACTTCGAACCCGACGAGGACCCGGACGAGCCCGAGGAACCCGACGAACCGGAACCCGAGCCCGACGAGAGCTGCGGCTTCTTCTTGCTCAGGAACTCGGCCTTCACCCAGCGCGGCTTGTCCTTGTACAGAACCTGCTGCCAGCCGTCGGAGTCATTGGCCGTGATGCTGACCTCGTCGCCAGCCTCCAGCGAGCCGACCGAACCCGAACCGGCATCGGCCTCGGACCGCACGTTCACCGACTCGGTGGCGTAGCGCGTTCCGACCGCCTTGGTCGACTCTTCCTTCTTCTCCTTGAGGGTCGCCGTCGGCTTCGGCTTCTTCTTCGGATCCGGGGTCGGGGACTTGCTCGGCTCCTGCGACGGCGAGGCCGACGGGCTCAGCTCCGGGCGCGCCTCGTCGCGAGTGGCGCGCTCGTCGAGGGCGCGGGCCGGCAGGGTCGCCACGGCCGGTGCCGGCTCGGCCGCCTGCGGCGTGCGCAGCGCCGTCGCGGCCGCCACGGTGCCGGTCAGGGCCAGCGCGGCGACGGCGGGAATGGCGATCCGGACGACCCGGTTGCCCATCTTCGGGCTCAGCCGCGCCAGCCGACCGAACGGACCGGCGGCGGCGGCCGCCGCACGGCGGCCGCGGGCCGAGGTCGCCGGCGCGTCGTCGATCGGTGCCTGGTCCTGGGGAAGGCCGCGTCGAGGTGCGTTGCTCAAGATCAAACTCCTGCTTCGGGAAGACTCTGTCCGATTCGCTGGGGAGTCTAGGCGACTTTCGGCGGATTCTGAAATCTTCCTGAGGAAATCTTCTATGGCTGTCACCTGGTCGCCGCGCGGAGGACCGCCGAGAGCCCGTCCCGGCGCCGATCGGGACCGTTCCTGAGGAGTCGTTCAGGAACGGTCGGGCGTGATCCAGACCTCGCCGTTGCGGGTCTGCACAGCGTGGGTACGCACCGGCCGGGTCGCGGGCAGGCACTGCGGGCGCCCCGTCGCCAGATCGAAGGTCGACGCATGCAGGGGGCACTCGATCGCGCCGCCCTCCACCCAGCCGTCGGCCAGCGAGGCCTCCTCGTGGCTGCAGGTGTCGTCGAGCGCGTAGTAGGTGCCGTCGTCGTCGCGGATCAGCGCGACATCGTCGTCGGTGCCGAGCAGGTCGGCGCTGACCAGAAGCGTCTCCCCGGGCGGCACGTCGTCCACCGCCGCCACCCGGACGGCGCCGTTCGACTCGGTCTGGCTGGCCTCGCTCATGATCAGGAGGGTACGCGAGGGCGACTCAGGCCACCCGATAGGTACGCGAGGGCCAGCCGGTGGCGCCGTCGGGAAGCACCCCGCGCACCTCCGAGGTCTGTGTCGCCCCCGTCCGGTCGGTCGCCCGCGCGGTCACCCGGTACTCGCCGGGCACCGCGTCCCAGGCGAGCCGCCACTGCCGCCAGGTGTCGATCGTGTCCTCGTCGGCCAGCTCGGCGGCCTGCCACGGGCCGTCGCCGATCTGGACCTCGACCCGGTCGATGCCCGTGTGCTGGGCCCAGGCCACCCCGGCCAACCAGACCCGACCGGCCGGCACTTGCGACTCGCGCGGCACGTCGATCCGGCACGACGTCTTCACCGGACCCTGCTCGGACCACCCGCGCACCGTCCAGTACGCGGCGAAGTCGGCGAATCGCGTCACCTCCAACTCGGCCAACCATTTCGTCGCCGAGACATAGCCGTACAGACCGGGCACCACCATCCGCACCGGGAATCCGTGTTCGGCCGGCAGTGGTTCGCCGTTCATCCCGACGGCCAGCAGCGCGTCGCGGCCGTCGGTCAGCGCGGCGAGCGGCGTACCGCACGTCCAGCCATCGGCGCTGGTCGACTTCACCGCATCGGCCCCCGCCTGCACACCCGCCTCGGCCAGGATCTCCGCGATGGGTACGCCGAGCCAGGTCGCGTTGCCGATCAGGTCCCCGCCGACCGGATTGCTGACGCAGGCCAGGGTCACCCGCCGCTCGACCAGCGGGCGGGCCAGCAGGTCGGCGAAGCTCAGGGTGAGCGGACGGTCGACGAGGCCGGTGACCCGCAGCGTCCAGTCGGCGGGGTCGACATCGGGGACCACGAGCGCGGTGTCGATCCGGTAGAAGGAGTCGCTGGGCACGATGTGCGGCCCGAGCTCGGGGACCGGCAGCGCGGGAGGTGGCGCGGCGGCGGGCCGGGTGGGGGCCGGCAGCCGCAGCGCGCGGCGAACTCGGGTGGCGGCCGGTTCGGGCAGTACGCCGAGCAGCAGCCCGCCGACGGCCGTGGCGGCGGCGACCCCGCCGGCGCGGACCAGGAAGCGCCGTCGGCCGTCCGGTCCGCTTGCGGGCTCGGCGGCGGCGGTGACCAGCAGGCGCAGCGCACCCAGCCCCACGATGACCAGGGCGGCGAGGGGCAACAGCGCGGCGGCGCTGCCGCCCGGCTCGAAGACGACAGCGAGCAGCGCGAGCGCCGCGAGGCCGACACCGATCAACATGCCGGCGGTGAACCGGCGTACCGCGACCGCGCCGGCGAGCGCCGCGAGCGCCAGCACGACGATCAGGGCCCCGCCGAGCAGCACCGCCTTGTCGGCGGTGTCGAAGGTGGCGATCGCCCATTCCTTGACCGGGGTCGGGCTGAGATCGACCGCGCGGTTGCCGACCGCGACGAACGGCGAGACCGTGCCGCTCAGTCGGGCGACGAGCTCGCTGGCGATCAGGCCGGCCGCGGCTGCGAGGATGCCGGCGAGCCAGCCGGCGGCACCCGGCGCGCCTGTCGCACGGTCCCGCCGGCCCGGTCGGGCCGGGCCCTGGGTGGCGACGCGCTGCACACGCTCAGTCTAGGTCGCGCCGGCGCCCCCAGATCCCCCTCAAGCCAGCTCCCCTCAAGCCGGATCCCCCCTAGCCGGATCGGCGTCGTGCCGGATCGAGGCCGGTCAGCCGAAGGCGGTGCTGCCGCCCGCGGTCCGCGTGCCCTGCGGGAGCGGATGGACCCGCGAGTCCAGCGCGTCGGCCGACAGGCCCTGGGTGGAGAGGTCGTCGACGATCACGCCGTCGCGCATCACGACGACCCGATCACACCAGGCGACGATGTCCTCCAGGTCGGAGGAGACGATGATCGCCGATCGGCCGGCCTCGGTGTGTTCGCCGAGGATCTGCAACACGTCCTCGCGGGCACCGATGTCGAGGCCGCGGGTGGGCTCGTTCAGGATCAACACGTCGCGGTCCTCGGTCATCCACCGGGTCAGCGCGATCTTCTGCCGGTCGCCTCCGGAGAGGTCGCCGACGCCGCGCTGGATGCTCACCGCCCGCACGTTGAGCCGTTGGATGGTCTCGATCACGTCGCGCAGGGCGGCGACCTCGGTCTCGAAGTCGACGCCCTCGTCCCAGCCGCCGATCATCAGGTTGCGGGCGATCGATTCGCTGTTGGACAGCCCGAGCTCGTCGTCATCGTCGGAGAAATAGCCGATCCGCAGCGCCGTCGCGTCGGCCGGGGAATTGATCACCCGGGGCTCGCCCTGCACCAGCACGGTGCCCGCGGTCATCGGGAACTGGCCGACGAGTGCCCCGACCAGCTCGTACATGCCGCCGCGACGCGCGCCGACGAGGCCGACCACCTCGCCCCGGCGTACCTTCAGGTCCACCCCGTGCACGGCATCGGCGACCCGAAGGCCGCTGACCTCGAGCACCGGCTCGTCGACGACGTGGCTGACCCGGACCAGCTCACCCGGACGCCGGTCGATCATGGCCTCGGCGATGTCGTCGGTGGACACCCGATAGGGGTCGAGCTCGGCGCTGACCCGGCCCTCGCGGAGCACGACGACCCGGTCGGAGACCGCCTTCACCTCGGTCAGCCGGTGCGAGATGTAGATCACCGCCCGCCCCTGGCTGGTCAACCGGCTGGTGATGAAGTGCAGGTCGTCGATCTCGCGCACGTTGAAGGTCGAGCCCACCTCGTCCATGATCACGACCTGGGCGTCCTCGGCCAACATCCGGACCGATTCGATGATCGCGTGCTCGGCGCGGCGAAGATCTCCGAGCAGGGTGTCGGCGGAGATCTCGGTGCCGACATCGCGCAACAACTGGGCGGCCGGGCGACGCAGCTCCTCGTGCGGCCGGCCGGCGTGGAAGCTCTCCCGAAAGATCGCCTGGGCAACGGTCTGACCCGGGTCGAGGCGGAACTGCTGACGGATGATGCCGACGCCGTGCCGGCGAGCCTCGTCGTTGTCGTGCGGGGCATAGGGCTCGCCCGACAGTCGCATCTGGCCGGTGTCCGGACGCAGGTCACCGGCGAGGATCGCCATCAGGGTGGACTTGCCGACGCCATTGGCGCCGACCAGGCCGAGCACCTCCCCCTCGGCCAGGGAGAGATTCACCCCCCGCAACACCGGAACATGTTCGCGGGACTTGGCGATGTCACGAATTTCGAGCAGCTCTGCCATCGGCAGGACCCTTTCGGTGAGCAAGTGAGCGGGGGGATCCCGCGACGCCCCGGCGACGGGGCGCCGCGGGGCAGGTCAGACGCTGACCTTCTTGGCCACGTTGGACAGGCGGTGCCGGGCCAGCGCGAGATTCGCGGTGTTCTTGTTCAGCACGAGGTAGATGAACAGCCCCTGGGTCGACTCCTCGGACAAGACATTGATCAGGTGGTACTGATCTTCGAGGGTGATCAGGATGTCGTCGATGGCGCCGGTCAGCCCGAGCTCGCGCATGGTGTTCAACTTGGCCCGGACCACATTCGAATTGCCGGCGGCGGCGACATCGAGATTGAAGCCGGGGTTGCCGCTGGCGGCGAGAGCCATCCCGCTGCCGATGTCGACGATGGCCGCGGCCGTCGCTCCCTCGATGGCGGTGAGTTCGGCGACGGACTGGTCGAGTTGGGACATCAGGAACTGCCTTTCGGATGGTGGTGGTGACGGCGTACCCACGCGTTCGGGTACGCCGGTTGGGGGCGACTGCGGGTCGGGTTGATGCCCGGCCTGATCAGGCGCGGCCGACTGCTTGGCGCGGTCGAGCCACTCATAGAAGTCGTCCTCGGCATCGGACGGGGAGGGAGAATCGCCGGCAGAACGGCGGGGAGCAGGTTGATCGTTCGAGCGGTTACGCCGCCCCGACAATCGTGTCCACCACTGAGGTGACATTTTCCTCCACCGGTCTGCGCCATCGGAACTGGCAGACCGATGATTCCCCCGAACCAATCACCTGCCGGTTGCAGACCCTACCGGGTCCCACCGTCGCTGCGGAAGCGGTCCCGGGTCGGTCTTCTGCACAGTGCGATGCCGGCCCCGACACACGGGATCGCGGCGTTGCCCGACCGAGGGAATCGTGTCTACACTCGAACTGGTTACCGGTCAGTAACACGTGACTCCGAGGGGCAAGGCAGCAACCATGAGCCATTACAAGTCGAACGTCCGTGACATCGAGTTCAACCTGTTCGAGGTGCTCGGACGAGATGCGGTGCTGGGCACCGGCCCGGCCGAGGAACTGGACGTCGAGACCGCCCGGGCGATGCTCGCCGAGGTGGACGTGCTGGCGCGTACCAAGCTGGCCGAGCCGTTCGCCGACAGCGACCGGAACCCGCCGCACTACGACGCGGAGACGCGTACCGTCGCGATGCCGGAGTCGTTCAAGATGGCCTTCAAGTCCTACATGGACTCGGACTGGTGGCGAGTCGAGCTGTCCGCCGATCTCGACGGTCAGCCGACCCCGCCGTCGCTGCGTTGGAGCCTGATGGAGATGGTGCTCGGCGCGAATCCGGCCGTCTACATCTACTCCGCGGGCCCGAAGTTCTCCGAGGTCGTCTACACCGGTGGCGGCAACGGCGGGACGGAGCGCGACCGCTCGATCGCCAGGCACATGGTCGATCGGCAGTGGGGCGCGACCATGGTGCTGACCGAGCCCGACGCGGGCAGCGACGTGGGCGCCGGGCGTACCCGCGCGATCCCGCAGGACGACGGTTCCTGGCACATCGAGGGCGTGAAGCGCTTCATCACCTCCGGCGAGCACGACATGACCGAGAACATCATCCACCTGGTGCTGGCGCGGCCGGTCGGCGTCGAGGGCGTCGGCGGCCCGGGCACCAAGGGACTGAGCCTGTTCGTGGTCCCCAAGTACCATTTCGATCATGAGACCGGCGAGCTGACCGGCGAGCGCAACGGCGTGTACGCGACCAACGTCGAGAAGAAGATGGGGATCAAGGTCTCCACCACCTGCGAACTGACCTTCGGCGACGGTGAGCCGGCCAAGGGCTGGCTGCTGGGCGAGGTGCACGACGGTATCGCGCAGATGTTCAAGGTCATCGAGCATGCGCGGATGATGGTGGGCACCAAGGCGATCGCGACCCTGTCGACGGGCTATCTGAATGCGCTGGAGTACGCCAAGGAGCGCAAGCAGGGCGCCGATCTGCTCAATCCCGGCAAGGACGCGCCGCGGGTGACGATCACCCACCACCCGGATGTGCGACGCTCGCTGATGACGCAGAAGTCGTTCGCCGAGGGGATGCGGCTGCTGGTCGCCTACACCGCGGGCTTCCAGGACCGGGTCTGGATGGCCGAGGCCGCGGGCGAGCGCGACGAGGACGCCGAGCGGATCAACGACCTGCTGTTGCCGATCGTCAAGGGCTACGGCTCGGAGCGCTCCTGGGTGCTGCTCGGCACCGAGTCGCTGCAGACCTTCGGCGGCTCAGGCTTCCTCGC
Source organism: Naumannella cuiyingiana (assembly GCF_013408305.1). Lineage (NCBI taxonomy): Bacteria > Bacillati > Actinomycetota > Actinomycetes > Propionibacteriales > Propionibacteriaceae > Naumannella > Naumannella cuiyingiana. The sequence goes on from NZ_JACBZS010000001.1 coordinate 1,539,137, forward strand.
CGACTACCCGATCGAGCAGTATGTGCGCGACGCCAAGATCGACACCCTCTACGAGGGCACCACCGCGATCCAGGGCCAGGACCTGTTCTTCCGCAAGATCATCAAGGACGGCGGTCACGCCATCGGCCTGCTCACCGCCGAACTGTCCGCCTTCATCGAGTCCGAGGGCCCGCTGACCGAGGAGCGCGCCACGCTGAAGCGGGCGATGGACGACGTGGCCGGCGTGGTCGGGCTGATGATCAACGACATCACCGCCGCCGCCCAGGAGCCGCGCAACACCTACAAGGTGGCGCTGAACACCACCCGCCTGCTGATGATGCTCGGCGACCTCGTCGTGGCGTACCTGCTGGTCCGCGCGGGAGACGTGGCGGCGACGAAGCTCGAGCAGGGCGGGCTGTCGGCGGCCGACGAGGCGTTCTACACCGGCAAGGTTGCCTCGGCGCGGTTCTTCGTCGCCCAGGTCCTGCCGAAGCTGACCGCCGAGCGCAAGATCGCCGAGCGGACCGATCTGGCGATCATGGACCTGCCGGAGGCCGCCTTCTGAGGCAGCCCCTGGCCGCCCGGGGACCGCTCACGGCCCCTCCCTCCGGATTGTTTCCGTAGTTATGCCCGCTCTGGGAGACGAATGAGGGTCATAACTACGGAAACAATTGAGGGGGAGGGGGATCGTCGCCGCGCGATCCGGCTTGCCCGAGAGGCGTCGCTGTGGCCTACTCGGGTAGGCCGAGGACGCAGGAGGTGATCATGTCCGAGCGACCCGAAGCGGTGCCGGGGCAGATCGCGGTACGCGGGGCAGCCGAGCACAATCTGCGCGAGCTCGACATCGACATCCCCCGCGACACCGTCGTCGCGTTCACCGGGATCTCGGGCTCCGGGAAGTCCTCGCTGGCCTTCGACACCATCTATGCCCAGTCCCGCCAGCGCTACCTGGAATCGGTCGCCCCCTACGCCCGGCGGCTGATCGACCAGGGCTCGGCGCCGCGGGTACGCCGGATCACCGGCCTGCCGCCGGCCGTCGCGCTGCGCCAGCAGCACGGCGGGAGCACCCGCTCCACGGTCGGCACCGTCTCCCGGGTCTCCAACGTGTTGCGGATGCTCTATTCGCGCTCGGGCACCTACCCCGAGGGCTACCGACCCGCCGATCTGGCCGGCACGTTCCCGCGCGACGCCGCACCGCTGGACTCCGACAGCTTCTCGCCCAATACGGCCGTCGGTGCCTGCCGCACCTGCTCCGGCCTCGGCCGGCTGCTCCAGGTCGATGAGGACCTGCTGGTCGGCGACCCCGACCTGAGCATCGAGGACGGGGCGATCGCGGCCTGGCCCGGCGCCTTCGGCGGCAAGAACTACCGGCGCATCCTGCGGATCCTCGGCATCGATGTCGACGCACCGTTCAGGACGCTGCCGGCGAAGACCCGGCGCTGGGTGCTGACCACCGACGAGCAGCCGACCGTGCGCGTGGAGAACCGCTATCAGGGCACCTACATGAGCCCGAAGCGCTGGGTGCAGCACACCTTCGCCGACTCCCCGTCGGCAAAAATGCGGGCCAGGGCGGCGTCGTTCATGAGCGAACGGCTGTGCCCGACATGCCACGGCAAGCGGCTCAACCCCGAGGCGCTCGCGGTGACGATCGCGGGCTCCGACATCGCCGACGCGGCCCGACTGCCGCTCACCGAGCTGGCCGCGTTCCTGACGGCCGCGCGTACCCATCCCGAAACCGAGGCCCTGCCGGCCGAGCGGCGCCAGGCCGCGCACGCGCTGATCGACGTGCTCGATGATCATCTGGGTACGCTGATCGACCTCGGCCTGGGCTATCTGGCCACCGCCCGACCGACCTCGACCCTGTCGGGCGGTGAGTTGCAGCGGTTGCATCTGGCGACCGAACTGCGCAGCGGGCTGTTCGGGGTGTTGTACGTGCTGGACGAGCCGTCGGCCGGGCTGCATCCCTCCGACACCGAGCTGCTGCTCGGCGCGCTGCACCGCCTGCGCGACGAGGGCAACACGGTGTTCGTGGTGGAGCACAACTCCCGGGTGCTCGAGGCGGCCGAGTGGATCGTCGACCTCGGGCCGGGCGCCGGCCGCTACGGGGGCCGGGTGCTCTACAACGGGCCGCGCGACGGCATCGCCGGCGTCGACGGCTCCGCGACCGCGCGCTATCTCGGCCCGGACGCCCCGCCCGCGCCAGGCCCGGCCTCGCGTCGGCCGATCGCGAACTGGATCACCCTGCGCCAGATCACCGGCCACAACCTGCGCGGCACGGATGTGCGGTTGCCGCTGGCGGCATTCGGAGCCCTCACCGGGGTGTCCGGATCGGGCAAGACCAGCGTGCTGACCGCGCTGGCGAACGAGGTGCGCGCGCACCTCGACGCCCCCGAGACAGCAGCCGACGAGGCGCGCGAGCCCGACTCGGTCGAGGTGGCCGACGAACTGGCCGAGGGCGTACCCCTGTGGGACCTCGGCGAGGACCGGCTGAGCGTCGCCGCGGCCGAGGGGCTGGGCGCGATCGATCGGCTGGTGGTGGTCGACCAGCGGCCGATCGGGCGTACCTCCAGGTCGAACCTGGCCACCTACACCGGATTGTTCGACGGGGTACGCCGCCTCTTCGCCGCCCAACCGGAGGCCGCTCGCCGGGGCTTCGGGGCGGGCCGGTTCTCGTTCAACCAGCCGGCGGGACGGTGTCCGCACTGTCTCGGCGACGGGGTGGTAAGCATCGAGCTGCTGTTCATGCCGACCGAGACCACGCCCTGCCCGGTCTGCCACGGCAGGCGCTACAACCCGGAGACGCTGGAGGTGACCTACCGCGGACGGAGCATCGCCGACGTGTTGGCGATGAGCGTCGACGAGGCGGCCGACTTCCTGGGCGATGTGCCGGTCGCCGCGCGGATCCTGCGACTGCTCACCGACATCGGGCTCGGCTACCTGGCGCTGGGGCAGAGCGCGCCCACCCTGTCCGGCGGCGAGGCGCAGCGGATCAAGCTGGTTTCGGAGCTGCATCGCGCGCCGCGCGGGCACAGCCTCTACCTGCTGGACGAGCCGACGACCGGCCTGCACGCCGCGGACACCGATCTGCTGGTCGGCCAGTTGCAGCGGCTGGTGGACGCCGGCAATACCGTGCTGATCGCCACCCACGACCCGCGCACGCTGGCGGTCACCGACTGGATCGTCGACCTCGGCCCGGGCCCGGGCGACGACGGCGGCCGCGTGGTCGCCGCGGGCGTACCCGAAGACATCGCCGGGGTCGCCGCGAGCCGGACCGGCCGCTATCTCGAACTACCCTGATCGGGTGGGCCATGATCTTGATGCGGTGATCGACAAGATCACCGCGATCCCGTTCCGCTCCCGGTTCCACCTGCGCGCCGCCGAGCGGGAGTTCGTGGCGCTGCGGGGTCTGCCGACGGTACGCGAGCACGCCGCCGAGCTGATCGACAAGCGACTCGCGCCGGCGCGCCCGGACAACGACGGCCGGCAGACGCCGTGGGGCGGGCATCCGGTGTTCCGCGCCCAGCACGCCACCGCGACCTGCTGCCGGCGCTGCCTGCGGATCAACCACAAGATCGACTCCGGCGTCGAGCTGAGCCAGGCCCAGCGGGACTACGTCGTCGACGTGATCTGCCGGTGGGTGGAACGGGAGGCCCGCGGTTGATCGGGGTGGGTCACCGATCGGCGGCGCGGCGGATCGCCAGCCGCCTGCCCGGCCGGACCCCCCACCGGTCGAGCTGCCCGGCGGCGGCCTCCAGGGTCGCGCTCGCCGCCAGCCGGGGCCGAGTCAGCCCGACCCACGGCCGGAGCGTGGTCACGTGCAGCACGACGCCGTCGCGGTCGAGTACGGCCGCGTCGATCGGATAGCGCATCCCGATCATGTGTACCGACGGGCAGCGGGTGATCCACAGGGCACCGTCGACCGCATCGGTCCCGAGCAGGCCCCGCCGCCGGTCGCGATAGTTCTCGGCGACCGCCAGCGGCGCGATCGGTTCACCGTCGAGCAGCAGCGTGTGCGGGCCGGGCCCGAAGGTTGCGGTCATCGGCGTACCCCGATCGGCGGTGCCGGCACCTGGTTTCGGGGCGCCGGCCGGTGACCGGTCGGCGTTCTACACTGACCGGGCCGTACGAGGGGACATCGAAGCACCACGAGGGGAAGAATGGCACGTCGTCGCTCCGTGGAACAGGCCAACCGGCGCCGCGGCGTGCTGGATCGAGTGGTGGTGGCGCTGCTGATCGTGCTGGCGCTGTCGGGGGCCATGAGCCTGCTTCCCGGCACCGGCCAGGCCACTGTCGCGCGCACGGCCTGTCAGGTCACATCGCTCGGCCTCAGCTCCTGCAGCAGCCTCTTTCCCGAGACCGTGCCGAGCCAGCTCGGGCCCCCGCGGTGCCGGCTGCTGGCGGAGTTCGACCAGGTCATCCCGGAGGTACGCGACACTTCGGTGACGTCGGCGGCCGGGGTGCCGGTGGTGATCAGCACCGCCCGCGACGGCGATGCGACCCTGCGCCTGCCCGGCTCCGATGCTCCCCCGCCCGACATGCTGGCCGGCCAGCCGCGGGAGTCGTGGGAGCCGACGCCCGGCGTGATCGTGCCGACCGCCGCCGGGTGGGCGCTGCCGGGCGGGCAGGGTGGCGAGGCGGTGATCGCCGCCATCGATGCGGGGCATCGGCGCTGGTTGCAGGACCGTTCGGCGCTCGCGCTGCTGTCCGCGCTGCTGGACGGCGGCGGCTACCGGGTGCCGCCGCCCACGCTGTACACGAGCCGGATCGACCTCACACAATCGCCCTTCCTCAGCCCCGCGGAGCCGGCGCCGCCCGCGGGCGTGGGCGGGTTGACGCTGGCCATCCAGCCGGGCACGCCCGCCGTCATGCAGTTCAACACCGCCACCGGCACCAGCCGCGTGACGGCGCGGCTGCGCGGCGGAACCGACGAACAGCCGCTGGCCGGCGCCGTCCAGGTCACCCGTGACCCCGCCGGCCAGGTCACCCGGATCGTGATCGCCACCGGCTCGGCCGATCGCCTGCTGCCGGGCAAGCCGGTCGGGCAGGCCGATGCGTGGGCGACCGTCGTCTCGGTGCCCGTGAAGACCGCGGCCGAGCGCGACCTGGCCAACGCCTGGCTGGGGGCCCCGTCCGGATTCGCGGTCGATCTCGCGCCCCTGCTCGGTCATCGGCCGGCCGCCGATGCCAACCGGCGCGAGCAATGGCTGGTGCGCGGCGCGGCGGCGTTCTCCCTCGGGCTGGCCGGTCCGGGGGCGGCACCGACGACCGAGCGTCTGGTCCGGGAGCTGAGCGGCAACGAGCGTCGCGAGGATCCGGCGGTTCGCCTGCTGCAGGCCGAGCAGATCCGACCCGATCCGACGAGCGGTCGCCGGCAGGCGACGGCGGACACGAGCTGCCTGTGACCAGCCCCGAAGATCAACAGCGCACGTCGTTGCGGGTGTGGAGCCGGCGCGCCGTCCTGGCCGTCGGGCTGGCCGCGCTCGTCCCCGGCCGCGCATCTGCGGCGACGGGCGTACGCGTCGGCGATCTGTCCATGATCATTCCGCCATCGGTGAGCCAGGTGGACGATCCGGCACTGGGCGCCGGCTGGCAGTGGCAGGGCGTGGCCGGGCGACCCGAGCAGCCGTCGATGATCATCCTGGCGCGGGCGGACCTGCCGTCGATCGATGCCCGCGAGGTCCTGGCCGCCCTGCTCTCCACCGGAATCGCGGGCGGCGTACCCGTTGCGCACACGCCCCCGGAACCGCGCTCGATGCCGGGCGGCAAGCAGGTCCGCACCGTGCTCACCCTCGCCGGCCGCCGCCCCTATCGGGGGGCGATGTTGATCACCACGCGGGATGAGCCGCCGGCGGGAGTCGTCGTCGTGCTCGGCGACGACTCGCTGACCGCCCAGTCGATCGACGCAGTCCTCGAGTCGGTGCAATGGGTCGGCTGAAGCGGTCCACGGTCCTGCTCGCCTGGCTGGGCGGATTCGTGGCGCTGGGCGCGGCCGCGGCCGGGCTGTTCGCGATCGCTTCGGGAATCACCACCTATTCGGTGCCGCGGATGGCGGTGGCGGCCGCGGTGCTGAGCGCCTACACCGCCGTTGTCTCGGTGGTCCTGACCCCGCGCGAGGACCGGACACCGCTGGGCTGTCTGCTCTGCGGGGCGCCGGTCCCGGTTCTGGTCGGGCTCGCCACCGGCGCGTTGGCGTACACGGAGTCGGGGGATCCGGCCGTTGCGTTCTGGGCGTTCCTGCCGTGGTGCAGCGCGATCTGGGCCGCCGTGCTGCTCGGTCCGCTGCTGCCCGGGATAGCCCGGCTGTGGCCGGGCCGTCGCGGTGGTACCGCGCGGGTCAGACGCGGTGGTACCGCGCGGGTCAAACGCGGTGGTACCGCGCGGGTCAGTCGATCAGCCGGGAATCGAGGCCGACCAGGTCGGCATTGATGTCGACGAACCGGAACCGGCCCTCGGCGAACCGCAGGGCGAACTCGACCGGGCCGCATTTCATCGTGGTACGCAGCGGTGGCGGTGGCGGGTCCGGGGTCGGCGGGACCGACGGCGGCGGTGGGGTCGGCGTGGGCGTGGGTCGTTCGAAGGACGGATCGATCGCGCAACTGTCGAGGTCGAGCCCGGTCTCGGCGACGGCGCGGGAGCGGGCCGGCGGGCCGTCGGCGCTGTCGTTCGCCACCACGCTCACCTCGACCCGATCGCGGTAGGGGTTGTAGCAGTAGCTGGTGATGCTCGCGCCGTTCTCGGTCGCGAGCCGCTGGGCATTCGCGCGGCCGAGCTGCGCGCAACCGCTGAGGCCGAGCTGGTCGAGCAGGTCGCCCGGTCGGGCGAAGCCGGCGCCGAGCAGGCCGGGGATGTCCGTCAGCGCGGCCTCGGCGCCGGCCAGGGCCGCGGCGTCGGCGGCATGCTGGGCCCGATTGCCCTCACGCGCGGCCACCGCGGTCAGCGTGGTGAGGATGACCGCGACCACGAGCGCGAGGGAACCGAGGGCGAGCAGTGCCGTGATCGGCCCCGATCCGCGCTCGACGCCGGATCCTGGACGCATCGCTCCCCGCCTCCCGATGATCATGAGCAGCAACGACCCCGGGGGCGGGCACTGGGCCCTACCCCCGGGGTGTTGATCCGGCTCTGGCTCACTTGGCTTCCCAGCCGGTGGCTTCCTTGACCTTGGCGATCGCGGTCGAGATCAGGCCGCCGATGTCGAACTGGCCAACCATGCCGATGATCGCGATCACGATCAGGGCCGCCACGGCCACCATGCCCACATACTCCAGCGCGCCCTGGCCGGCCTCCCGGCGCTGCCGCAGCCGGTGCGCGGCCGACTGCACGGCGGAGGCGTTCCACGCGTAGAGGGTGATCATCAGGTTGGTGATGTTGCTCATCTTCGGTTCCCTTCGTCTGGGTCGTGCTGCCCCGGTTGTGATTCTTGGTGTCCTCTGGCCCGGTTTCCCGTGCCGACACCAAGAAAGTTACCGAGCGTCGGCTCTCCCGGCATGGGCCCGAAGACCCAATCCCGGGCCCATTCCACTCCTCGCCGACCCGCCCGTCATCGGGACCCGTCCAGCCACAGCGCGATCGCTTCGCCGCGCCGCGTGACGCCGAGCTTGGCGAAGATCCGGTTGACGTGGTTCTTCACCGTCTTCTGCGAGATGAACAGCGCGCCGGCGATATCGGCATTGGGCGCGCCCTTGGCGATCAGCTCCATCACTTCGACCTCGCGCTCGGACAGTCCGTGGCGTTCGATCAGTTCGCCGTGCGCCGGCCTGCCCACGCTCGCCAGTTGGGCCACGGCCTGGGGCGAGAAGGTGCCCATGCCTCGGCGTGCCATCCGCACCGCGCCGATCAGCTCGTCGGCGGAGAACTGGCCGTGCACCAGATAGCTCCGGGCGCCGCCGCGCACGGCCGCGTTGATCACCTCCGGCGCATCGGAGTAGGTGAGCATGATCACCGCGGTGTCGGCGGCCACCTCGTTGACCGTGGACACCCCGTCCTGGCGTGGCATCCGGACGTCGAGCAACAACACATCGGGATGGTGGAGCCGGACCTGCTCGATGGCCGCGCGCCCGTCGCCCGCCTCGCCGACCACCTCGATGTCGTCCGCCCCGGCCAACAGGCTGCGCACGCCCATCCGGATCACCGCATTGTCGTCGGCGATCACGACGCGGCAAGGCCCGTCGACGTTGATGCTCAGCCCGGCGTCGGTGCCGGGTCGCGCAGTGCCGTCCATCTGATCCTCGTTCCTTCTCCCGGACTCGAGTCGATCTCGAGCTCCCCCGCGACGCGGTCCGCCCGCTCGGCCAGCCCGCGCAGCCCGAAGTGTCCGGCCTTCCGGGCCGCCCGGTCGAGCGCGAACCCGACCCCGTCGTCAATCACGATCAGCGCAACCCGCTCGCCCTCGTCGGCGAGCCGCACGGTGACCCGGGATGCCTCGGCATGTTTGGCGATGTTGTGCAACATCTCGCCGAGGGCGGCGGCCATCTCCTCGGCGACCGGTGCGGAGACGTCGACAGCGGTGACGCCGTCGATCTCGACGGCGATCCCGGTGGCCTCGCCCCAGGCCTGCGTCAGTTCCGAGACCACCTCGATCGTCGGGCGATCGATCTCGCTGCGCCGCAACGAGACCAGCAGCTCGCGGGCCTGCCGGGCCGCGTGCTCCGCGGCCTCGGACAGGCCCTGGGCGGTGCTCGCGGCCAGCTCGGGGTCGCGCTCGACCGCGCCCGGCAACGACTGCGCCGCCAGCGAGATCCCGTACAGGGATTTGCCGACCGAGTCGTGCATGTCTCGCGCCAGCCGGGCCCGCTCCTCGGCGGCGCTGCGCGCCGCGATGGCCTCGGCGGTCTGGTCGCGCGCCTCGACCAGGCGGCCCACGATCTGCCGGATGACCACGCCGATCATGGCCAGGCCGAGCATCAGGATCGGCAGCGCCAGCGCACCGCCGAGCCACAGCCGCGGGTCGAGCTGGCGCGCGGCGCCCTGCAGCGCCGCGGTCGCCCCGGCCAGCATCAGCGGCACGATCAGCAGCACGAGGATCCGCGGCGGAAACAACAACCCGGCCAACAGTGCGGAACAGACGGCGGCCAGGCTCGCCGGGTCGCCCGCCGGCACCGCGAGCAGCACCACCACGGTGAGCGCCAGGTCGAGCGAGCCGAGCAGTGGGTGGCGTACCATCCGGCCGAGCAGGCGATCGCTGCGCCCGAGCACCAGGCTGAACAGCCCGAGCACCGCGACGGCGACGGCGCCGACGAGCCCAGATTCTCCCCAGAAGGCGAATGGTGCCGCGAGCACCAGGCAGATCAGCCGCGCCGTGACGACCCAGCGAACGAGGTGCGTGAACTGCGCATCCTCGATCAGTGCCTGCCCCCCGGCGTCGCTCACCGCAAGGCCCCGAGCAGCTCGCTGAGGTTAAGATCGGCACCGATCACCAGCCCGACGACGGTGAAGATCAGCGCGGCCGGCACCAGGAAGAGCGTCGTCACCAGGGTGATCCGCGGCGCCGTCTCGCCGGCGAGTCGGCGCATCGCCTGGGCGCTGTCGCGGCGCATGTCGACGGCAATCTGGTTCAGGGTCTCCGCCAGCGGCGCGCCGAGCTCCTCTGCCTGCAGGAATGCCGTGACGAAGCTGCGCATCGGGACCGAGCCGGTACGCTCCTGCAGGCCCAGAAATGCCGACCGCAGGCTCGCGCCGTGGGTCAACTGGTCCAGAGTGATCCGCACCTCCTCGGCCAGGGGGCCGTCGAAGCGGTCGGACACCCGGGCGAGGGCCGCCCGGAAGGCGATGCCCGCGCTCACCGTGACCGCCAGGATGTCGAGGAAGTCCGGCAGGTCACGGTCGATCCGGGCGCGCCGGGTGCGCGCGCGCCGCAGGATTCCCGCCAGCGGCAGCCAGAGCGCGCAGATCAGCAGCAGCGGCAGCGCGAACGGCTGGCCCTGGACGATGAAGAGCAGGCCGACCGGCGCCAGCAGGATCAACCAGAACGCGATCCGGCGCAGCACCGTGTCCACCGACACCCCGTCGGGGCGGCCCGCCCGATTGATCGTGCGCTGCAGGTACAAGCTGCCCGCCGGCCCGATCAGCCGCCTGATCGACGGCACCAGCCGCCCGGCCAGCCGGCTCAGCGGCGAGTTGCGCCGCGCCTCCTCGCGCCGCCGCTCGTCCTTGAGCAGGATCAGGTCCTCGGCGTCCAGATAGCTCCCGACATCGGAGCGCAACATTCGGTAGCCGAGCAGGAAGAGCACGAGCGCGCCGGTGGCGGCGAGCGCGGGCCAGAACGCCGAGAAGCCGCCCACCTCAGACGTCGATCCTGGTCAGCCGTCGGACGATCAGCAGGCCCACCGCGATCAGGCCGAAGCCGACCACGAGCGCGATCTGACCGATCAGGTTGCCGGTCATCTTCTCGACGGTGCCCGGCTGCACGGCGTTCAACATCACCAGCATCCCGACGGCCATCGCGGCGACGAGCCAACTGGTGACGCGCGCCTGCGCGAGGGTGGTGCGGATCTCCCGCCGTACCTCCTTGCGGTCGTCGAGGGTACGCGAGATGTCGCGCAGCGCCTTGACCAGCGAGCCGCCCGACCGCGCGCTCACCACCAGGGTCGACATCAGCACCCGGATCTCCCGCGCCGGATGCCGCTCGTACAGCTCGAGCATCGCGGTCTCCAGCGAGGAGCCGAACCGGACGGAGTCGTTCAGGCGACGGATCTCCGACTTGGCCGGCTCGTACATCTCGCGCTCGGCGACCGTCCACGCGGTGGCGATGCTCAGCCCGGCGTTGGTGCCGTTCGACAGCACGCGCGCCAGCTCGGGGATCTGCTGCACCAGCCGCTCCAGCCGGCGTTCGCGCTGTCGACTGAGCCACAGCCGCAGGATCAGGAAGACCACCAGCACCCCGAACACGGCGAAGACCGGCGCAAACAGCACCGACAGCAGGTAGGGCAACACGATGCCGACCACCAGCATGACCGCCGCGACGCCGAGCGGGGGATAGTTCAGACCGGCGGTGCTCAGCTCGCGCTGCAGGTAGCGGCCGACGCGGGTCCGCGTGAAGCGGCGATCGGCGCGGGTGAACGGGCTGCCGGGCGCGACCTCGCGTTCCATCCCCTCCACCACGCCCCGGGCCAGCCGGCGCCGGTCGCGGATCGAGGCCCCGAGCTGGCCCATGCCGACGAAGAACAGCACCGTCGCGACGACCAGCCCGAGGTAGATCAGCGTCATCGCAGGGTCTCCCAGCGCTCCGGCAGTGTCTCACCGCCGAGTTCCAGCAACTGCCGCAGGCGCGGCGGCATCGAGAATCGCTCGAACTCGCGCGATGCGCCGTTCCAGCGCAACATCGTCTCGATCTCGTAGTCGCTGCGGCGCTCGGAGACGACGGCGCCGATCTCGGTCACCCGCCTCGTCCCGTCGGCGTGCCTGGTCAACTGGACCACCAGGTGCATGGCGTTGTTCACCTGATCGCGGATGGCGGCGAACGGCACCTCGATGTCGCTCATCGTGGACAGCGTCTCGATCCTCGACAGCGCGTCGAACGGGCTGTTCGCGTGCACCGTGGACAGCGATCCGTCGTGGCCGGTGTTCATCGCCTGCAACATGTCGAGCGCCTCGCCGCCGCGTACCTCGCCGACGATGATCCGGTCCGGGCGCATGCGCAACGCATTGCGAACCAGCTCGCGGATGGTGATCCCGCCGCGGCCGTCGACATTCGGCGGCCGGGTCTCCAGCCGGATCACGTGCTCCTGGTAGAGCGACAGCTCCGCCGCATCCTCGACGGTGACGATCCGCTCGTGCTCGGGCACGAACTGCGACAGCGCATTCAGCAACGTGGTCTTGCCCGAAGCGGTGCCGCCCGAGACGACCACATTCAGCCGCGCCCGGACGCAGGCCCGCAGCAGTTCCGCGCTCGCCTCGTCGATCGTGCCGCGGCGGATCAGCTCGTCCAGCCCGTAGGCCTTGGGGAACAGCCGGATGGTGACCGCAGGCCCGTTCAGCGACAGCGGCGGCAGCACCACGTTGACGCGGGCGCCACGCGGCAGCCGGGCGTCGGCCGGCAGGCGCGCGTCGACCATCGGGCTGGCCTCGTCGACGCGCCGGTTCACGGCCGAGACGATCCGGTCGATGGTCTGCAGCAACTGGGCCTCGGAGGTGAAACCCGACGGGATCCGTTCCAACCGGCCGTAGCGTTCGACATAGACGGTGTCATGACCGTTGATCATGATCTCGGAGATCGAGTCGTCGGCCAGTAGCGGTTCCAGGACCCCGAGCCCAACCGCCTCGTCGACGACCCGGCGGACCAGGATGGCCCGCTCCCGGGTCGACAAGATCACGCCCTCCCGCGAGATCAGGTGCGCCAGCACCCGCTCCAGTCGGATCCGGCGCTCGTCGCTCGGCATCCGGGAGAGCTCCTGCAGGTCGACCTCGTCCAACAGAAGTTGCTTGAACCTGGCGACCTGCGCGTCGTCGGCGGCCGAGGTCGAATCGGCCGCCGGCAGGTCCCGGCGCGCGAAGCCGGTGCTGAACGAGGTCCTCACGGCATCACCACCTCCCGGACGACCCGGCCGTCCACCGCGGGCAGGAAGTGCGGGCCCTCGACCTCGACGCGGACACCGGAGTCGGGCCCGAAGGTCTGGACGGCGATCAGCGACACCCCCTGCGGCAGGCTCCGCCGGGCCGCGTCGTGCGGCGAACGGCCGAGCGAATAGGCACGCGCGGCATCGCGTGCCGCCTGGTCTGCCGCAAAGCTGGTGTTGACCACGAAGAAGAGCTGCAACAGCATCATCGCGAAGATCATCAACAGCGGCAGCAGCGCCACGAACTCGACGGATGCGGCGCCCGTCTCCCCCCGCCGTGCCCTCATCGCGGTTCCTCCTGGACGGTGTGTCTTGTCTCGATGCCGATCTCGCGCTGCACCCCGGTGCCCAGCAACAGCGGCGAATCCACGCGAACGCTGATCCGATTGCCCGACTGCGTCACCTCGGCGTCGAATCCGGGCGGCAGGGTAGCCCGGGCCGCGACCTGCGGCGGGCTGTCGCCGACCGAGACCGCCCGGGCGGCGGCACTCGAGGCGACGCCCGACCAGACGAAGGCCATCCCGAGCAGGATCATCTGGATGCAGACGACGAGCGCCACCAGCGCGAGCGGAATCAGCGCGGCGGTCTCGAGCGTGATCTGACCGGCATCGTGGGCGCGCCGCCCGGCGGCGACCGGCTGCTGGCCCGGGTCGCCGTCTGACGCATCGGCGGCCGATTCCCGGTACGCCCGCACGACGTCCAACTCCTGCCCGATCGCCCGCAGGCTCTTCCACCAGCGACCGTTGCGCACCTCGGACGGGGTACGCGTATTGCTCGCCCGCGCCAACCCCTGGTCGAGGTCGGGGATCAGCACCTGCGAACGCTCGCCCAGGACAAGCGTGTCGATCGTGTCCTGCTGGATCTCGCTGCGCCGGTCGAACCGGTTGACCACGATCCGCACCTCGCCGGGGTTGACCACCCCGAGGGATTCCCACGCGAGCACCTGCCGCCGCGCGGCGCGCAGCGCCGGAACGTCGGCGGTGACCACCTGCTGCACCACATCGGCGGACTGGACGGCCGCGGCCTGGGCCGCCGTCACCGCCGCTCCAGCGTCGATGATCACCAGGTGATACATCGAGCGCAGTTGCTCCACGATCCGGCGTACCGCCTCGGCGGTGACGTACTCGGTGTCGCGGATCTCGATCGGCGCGAGCAGCAGGTTCAGACCGGATGCGTGGCTCAGCACCGTATCGGCGACGGCCCGCGGCGAGAGGTCTTCGCTGATCTTGGCCAGATCGGCGATGGAGACCCGATGGGCCACGTCGAGGTAGCTCGGCACATCGCCCTTCTCGACGTCGAGATCGACCAGACAGACGCGCATGTCGCGTTCCTGGGTGGCGATGTCCCAGGCCAGGTGACTGGCGATCACACTGACGCCGACACCGCCCTTCGCCCCGGTGACGGTGACCACGCGGCCCGACCCGCGGCCGGCGGTGGCCTCCAGCAGCGGCACGCTGCGGCCGGCCCGCGCCCATTCGAGCGCGGTGCCGATCCGCTGTTCGAGCTCCTCCAGACCGAAGGGATTGACCAGTACGCCACGGGCGCCCATCTCGATCGCCCGCTGGTAGGCGTCCTGCCCGTGCGAGGAGGTGATCATCAACACCGCCAGCGCGGGATTGCGCATCGTGAGATCGCGGATCATGGGCAACACCGCCCCCGGACCGATCCGGTCGTGCACGAACAGCAGCGTGGGCTGCTCCCTGGTCAACACCGACGCGAGCTCGTGGGTGGATTCGGCCACCGAGGCGATCTCGATCGGGGTGTCGATCTGTTCCAGCCGAGAGCGCAGTTCCTGCAACAGGATCTGGTCGGCGACTGCGACCACTGCCTTGGTCATCGGTTGCCCTCCTCGCCCTCGGGCACCGCGGTCCCGCCCAGCTCTTCCGCGTCATAGGTCTTCTGCTCAGACGTCCGGTCCTGCGCAACGCCCGGCGGGAGGCCGACCAGGCGTACCTCCTGGGCGAAGGCGTTGGCGTAGGTGACCGACAGCGCATCGTCGGGCGGCAGGGCGAGCGTCACCGGGATCACGTTCTGCACGGACCTGGCGTCGGCCGATGGCACCTGCTGTTGGCCCTCGACGGAGACGATGCGCACGTTCTCGACCAGGATGCGAGCCTGCTTGGGCAGGCCCGGCACGTCGGCGAAGACGGCGTACACGTCGACCCGGTCGCCGGGCCGCACCCGACCGGCCAGGCCCGTCACCGCGTCGACATTGACCGCGATCTCGCGCTCGGTGGGATCCAGATTGCTCGGCGGGACCAGTGCATCGAGGCTGACGGTCGAGCCGGCCGTGAGCGGGATCGCCGTCACCCGACCGTCGATCTCCTGGCCCTGCAGGACGGTGTTCGGCGCGGCCCAGCGCTCCGGGATCTCGACCGGCGTGGTGTTCTCCTGTGACAGCGGAGTGAACGGCTCCAGGTCCTGGGTGACCTGGTAGACGGTGACCATCGGCCCGACCCGGGAGTTCACATCGCTGACGAACCGGGACACCCCGACGAACACCAAGATCGCCACCAGGCCCGCGAGGATCATCAGCATGACCCCCCGTCGCTGTCGTGGATTCACCTGGCAACCTCCATCAACTCAGTGCTTCCCGAATCGAACGGGAATCCTTGTCTCGAACGACTCTCGGTCGGTCGCTGCAGGCAGAACCGGCAGTGCTCGTCGACGATCATCGCCCCGCACACACGGCACCCCGCGCCCTCGGCCGCGGGCCGGACGGCCGCCAGCCCGCCCAATTGAACCGAACCGCGGGTGCAGTACGGGGCGCCCTGCTCGTCGGGGAAGTCGACCTCGGTCACCGAGAGCCCGCCGAGGGCTTGACGCAACTTCGCCGGCGGCGCTCCCGCCACGCTCCAGTGCAGCCCGCCCTCCGGCTGCGGCGGCTGCCTGCTCAGCCCCGGCTCGCCGACCGTGGCGAACCAGCCCTGACCGACCAGTCCCCCGATCGTCTGCAACGCATTCGGGCGCGGATCGGCGAGGCCGCCGAGCCGCGGGTGCCAGACGACGCTGCGGCTCCGGTCGGACAGATCCTGGACGATGGCCACCGCCTGTCCGGGGTCGTGCCAGAGCCGGCCGCGGCCGGAGTCGATGGTGACGGCGAACGCCATCAGCCCGAAGGCGTGGTGCGGCAACGCGAGGACCGCGCACGCGACTTCGGGCATAGCCGACGCCAACACGTGCTTCTGGCGGGCGGTCTCGATCTCGGCGTACTCGGGAGCGAGGACCAGTACGTGTCCGCTCGACTGGCGCCGGCGTACCAGGTCGAACAGTGCCGACGGTGCGTCGCCCATCAGCCCCGGTACCGAACCGAAATCCGGGCATCCCTTCACCACAACGAGCATCCGGGCCTCTCCCCCATTCGAGCGCTGTTGCGCGATCCCGGCCGGACGGTAGCAGAGCAGCGTGTCGCCCCCTCCCGGCCGGAAGCCGCCGGTCTCGTCAGGCGGACAGGTTCGGCAGGCACAACCACAGGTACGCCCCGATCAGCATCGCGGGCCCGAACGGCATGTGGGAGCGGCGGTCCGAGCGCCGGGCCACGAGCAGAAACCCGGCAACCAGCCCGCCGACGACGAACCCCGACAACATCCCGAGCGCCGCGACCAGCCAGCCGGACCAGCCGAGCAGGAGACCCAGCACCCCGGCGAGCTTGACGTCGCCCAGGCCGAGGCCGGAGCGGCCCGCGCCGATCAGCGCCAGCGCCAGGTAGCCGGCAAAGGCGATCGCGCCGCAGGCGACGCTGCGCACGAGGGCCTCGCCGGCGCCGGACGACCAGGCCGCGGCCGCCAGGCCGGCCAACGCCACGGCGTACCCCGGCAGGACCAGCCGGTCCGGCAGCCGACGCACCTCGATGTCGATGAAGCCGAGCACCACGAACCACACCACCGCCACCACCAGCAGCCCGGCGACGATCGGCTCGTCGGCGCGCAGCACGGCGACCGGAACGGACAGCAGCGTGCTGAGGATCGGTACGGCGGCCACCGGGAGCGAGTGGTGCAGTTCGTCATCGTCACGGCGATAGCCGCGCCCGCGCAGCCAGATCGCGGCGACAATCCCGCCGACGGCGCCGAGGCCGACCAACGCGAGCGTCACAACGGGTGCTGGCACCGGGGCAGCCAAGCACAGGAGCGGGGCCACCACAACGGCGAGTGGCTACGCTGACCACATGTTCCGACGATCCGCGACCATGATCGCCGCCCTGCTGGCCGCCTGCGCGATGGTGCTGGGCGCGTGCACGGCTGCGGACGATCCGGCCTACGTCGAGGACGAGGTCGGCAAGATCAAAGTGGTGCGACCGAGCGCCTGGCAGTCCCCGCTCCAGGTCGAGGCGCCCTGGACGGTCGGCTATGCACTCGCCCCGGACTCGGTGGAGCAGATCCAGGTGTCGGGCGACTTCGGGGAGTACACCTCCGCCGCCGAGGCGATGGCCTCGCTGATCGCCCAGGCCCAGGTGTCGCTGGAGGGCTTCGAGATCGTGGAGACCCGCGATGTCGAGCTGAAGGGCGCGACCACCGGCCAGCTCGTCCGCTACACGATCGATGATCCCCAGGGCAATCAGGTCTTCGGGACGTGGATCATCGGCGCCGTCTGGCCGTATCCGCAATCGGTGGCGGTGTCGATCCTGACGCCTCGGCACGATGCGGAGCTGGAGCGCCGCGTGCTCGACTCGATCGTGGTCTCGCCGACCCGGGAGTGACCGGTCGCGCGGCACGCGGCAATGGGGCCCGCGATTGGGCCCGCGGACCTACGGTCGATGACCTGTTCCCCAGTAGCGTTCCGGACGAGTGACGATCAGCGGTAGCGCGCGTGGAGGAATGACTGTGGGCATCAGGAGCGTGGTCTCGGACCGGTGGCAACGGCTGCGCGACGCCGGACGCGAGCGGGGCGCGGGCGCGCTGGAGTACGCCGCGGCGACGGCGCTGGCCGCGGTCATGGTCGGCTCGGTGGCGCTCACGGCGAACAACGGCCAGATCGGAGCGGTGATCCCCGAGGCCGTGTGCCAGGTGCAGAAGGCAGCGAAGTTCGGCAGTTGCACCGCCCCGACACCGACCACTCCGCCGAGCACGAATCCGCCGCTCGATCCGAAGCCGCCGAAGTGCCGGGTCTCCCGGAAATCGGAGAAGGTCACCAGCGTCGTCAAGATCGGGATCTTCAAGTTCGGCGAGAATGCCGGCTTCGTCGAAACCGTCTACAGCGACGGCACCGTGACGTACACGGTGACCGACGGGGCGACGATCGGGCTGGAGACCGGTTTCGGAGGCAAGTTCGACGTCGGCAAGATCAAGGCGGGGGCCAAGGTCGACTTCGGCGGGGGGCTGAAGTTCGACTACGGCAGCACCTGGACCTTCGCGAACCAGGACGAGGCCGATGCCATGCGTACGCAATTGGACGACTATCTCGCCCAGCAGCAGATGCTGAAGGGCAGGGGCGGCGCCGGGTACGCGATCTACCTGTCCCTTGCGAACAAGTGGGTCGATCCGCCCAAGCCGCCGAACCAGTCGGTCAGCACCGTGACCCTCGAGGGGGACATCGGCGCACGCGTCGGCATCGTGCCGCCGTGGGCCAACAAGCCCAAGGAGGGAGACCCGCCTCCGAAGCCGGGCACCAAGCCCAACATCAATCTGGCGAATGGCGGCCTCAAGTTCGGTGGTTCCGGCAAGTGGACGACCGTGCACGACTCGACCACGGGCAACACCACCTACACCACCAGCGGCGAGGGCTACGGATCGTTCGTCGGACAGCTCGGTCCGGTCGACGGCGAGGGCCGCGCGCTCTACGGCCAGGACGTGTCGATCACCCGGGACAAGAACGGCAAGGTGGTCAAGATCGAATTCACCACCACCCGCGAGTCGAGCCTGAACGGCAAGGGCAAGATCGGCACCGGCAAGGGCAATGCCTCCGGGTCGAAGAAGAGCGCCAACGCCGAGGTCGTGACGACCACGCTCAACGTCGAGACCGACGCGCAGCGGGCAGTGGTCGATGACTGGATCAACAACGACGGCCGGCTCAACGACGCCCGACTCAACCCCGATCGCCCGGACAGCAGCGACCCCTTCCAGATGCTGCTCTACAACAACGCGCAGGTCAGCACCGTGCAGTACAACAACATCACCGATACGACCGGCTTCGCCGCCGAGGTCAAGCTGGGCCTGACCCTCGGCGTCGACTTCTCCCTCGAGACCGCCACCTCGCGCGCCGTCTCGGCCTCCTATCTCGGGCTGCCGGATGCGGGGGGTGTTCGGCAGCCCGTCGACAACCCCGAATGCGTGAGCAAGTGAGCGGGCTCCGGCAGCCGCCGGGCGGCTCGGCGTACCGCACCGCCGAGCCGTCGACCCGCACGCGTCGGGGGCTGACCTGGCCGATGGCCGTGTGCCGGTTGTTCATCGGCTGCACCGTCGGGCTCTTCCTCGGCGTGGTCGCGAGCGGCCTGATCCTCGATCTCGCCGACGCCCCGCGCCAGGCGCCGACCTTTTCCGGGGTGGCCATCGCGGCCGCCGGTGGCGCGTTGTCCGGGGCGGCAGCGGCACTGCTGGTCCCGCGGCGCGGGCCGGCGTGGTTGCTGCCGGCCATCAGCACCGGACTGTGCGCCCTGATCGCGACCTGCTTCATGATGGTGACCGCGTTCCGCGCGCCGTGGTACGCCCGGCCGGAGCCCCTGGCCTCCATCGGCACCGTGCTGATGATCATCGTCGGGCACGCGGTGGTCTCGGCCCTGGTCTGGCGTACCCGCGGCCGCTGATCAGCGCCGGCGACGCAACGCCAGCAACCCGGCACCGGCCGCGGCGACCAGCAGCAGGACTCCGCCCAGCACCGCGCCCCAGATCGGGAAACCGAAGCCCGGGGCCGACGCTTCTGGGCCCTCGGGCGATTCGCCCGGTGTGCCGGCCGACGGCTGCGCGCTCGGCACCGGCTCGGCGTACTCGGGCAAGCCGTCCGGCTGGCCGTCGACGGCCACGTCGAGGCGGATGTCCAGCGGGCGGCCGACCTGATCGGGCCCGACCGAGGCCACCTCCACCGCGATGAAGTAGTCCCCGCCCTGGGACGCCGCGGCGACCGTGCGGCTCTCGCTCTCCCGGTTGCGCACGCGAATCTCCGGGGTCGCGACGCTGACCGTCTGGGCGTTGCCCGCCTGGATCACGGCGGACGCCCCCTCGCCGAGGGCCGCGCGACCCGGGGCGAACAGCCCGATCCTGCTGGTCACGACCTCCGCCGGGGTGGCCATGCCGTTCTTGGCGCCCGGCCTCGGCACCGTGAGCGACGCCCGCAACTGCTGGCCCGGCTCGAGCGGCACCCGGTAGACCCGGGTCTCGCCGACGGTGATGGTGTCGTCCCAGCTTCCCGTGCCGACATCGGGCGCGTCGCTGAACGCGGTCCCGCCGTCGACCTCCTCGACCTTGCCGCCGCTCACCGCGCGTGCCTGCGGTACGCCGTCCTCCGGTGGCGGCAGCCGGTCGAGATTGGTGATCGCCGGCTCGTCGTCGATCATCAGCTCGATGTCGGTCGCCGCGTCGTTGTTGAACGCGCCGGCCTGCCGGCTCACCTCCAGCACCAACGGGCCGGCGGCACAGTCCGGATTGCTGGTCCGGTCGCTGCGCACCCCAAGACCCACCACGGCCGCCGCCTGATAGGCCGCCTGAGCCGTGCTCGAGCTGTCACAGGAATCCCCGCCGGGGGTCTGCAGGTCGATGCCCCAGATGTCCTGGTTCATCCCGTCGGCGGTCGGCGCCGCCGTGATCGCGGCGAACCCGGCGCTGATCGTGCCGCCCGGGGATCGCTCGATCCGGTAGTACTTCTTCTCCCCGGGGCGGGCGATGGTGTCGAGGTATTGTCCGGCGGCCAGCGGCGGCGCTCCGTCCGGGGCGCTCGCTCCGGACACCGGCTGTCCGTTCAGCCCGAACGGTCGCAGGGCGCGGCGCGCCAGGCGGCGGATGGACTCGGCCAGGTCCTCGGCGTCGTCGGCGTCGTAGTAGGAGCCGTTGCCGGCGTCGGCGATGCACCGCAACTGCTCGCGGGCCTTGGCGTTCACGCCGAATCCGACCGCATTGAACTGCAGGTCGACCCCGGCATCGGCCAGCTTCTTGGCCGAGGCGCAGGGATCGGGTACGCAGTTCTCCTCGCCGTCGGAGATCAGCACCACCATCCGCTTGCCGCTGTCACCGAGGTCGCCGACCGTCTGCTCCAGCGCGTAGGCCATCGGCGTCTCGCCCTTGGCGTCGAAGGAGTCCGCGGCGGCGTACATCTTCTGCTTGTCCAGCGGGCCGAGCGGCATCACGACCTTGCTGTCCCGGCAGGCCTTGGGGTTCTCCTCCTTCGGCTCGGCGATCTCGGAGCCGTAGACCCGCAGCCCGACCTGGGTGCCGGCCGGCAGGGCGTCGGCGACCTGGCGCAGTGCGCTGCGGGCGGCGGCCAGGCGCGTCTCGCCGGACGGCAGCTTCTCGTTCATCGAGCCCGACACGTCGAGCAGCAGCATCACGCGCGCGGCATCGTCCGGGCCGGCGGCCCGCACCGTGCCGGGCGCGAAGATCAGCGACAGCACCGCCAGCGGCGCGATCAGCATGCGAACGACGGACGCGCGCGATTTCGTGAACACCGATCGCACCTTCCTTCCGTGGGTCAGGCTGCACTATGCCAGCTTCCATGCGCGCGGTGGAGGTTGCTCGGCACACCGGGCGCAGGCTCGTCCGGCGCGTGCGACCGTCCTGCCATAGTGGGCGGGGTGATCGACAATCTGCCCGGCTGGGACGACTCGGCGCGGGTGCGCGAGTGGCCGGGCCTGCCGGCCGTGACGGGTACGCTGCGCGCCGACGCGTGCGTGATCGGGCTCGGCGGTTCGGGGCTGGCGGCGATCGAGGAGCTGCTCGACCGCGGCGCCTCGGTGATCGGCATCGACGCCGGGCGCGTCGCCGCGGGCGCGGCCGGCCGCAACGGCGGTTTCCTGATCGGCGGGCCGGCCGTCCCGCTCGCCGCCGAGACGCCCGGCTGGGATCTGTCGGACAAGATCGAATTGTGGCGGCGCACCCGGGTCGAGCTTGATCATCTGGAGTCGGTACTCGGGTCGACGATCATCACGCGCTGCCCGTGGATCAACATCGCCGGCATGATCGGCGGCCCGCGCAGCGCCGAGGAGGAGGCCTGGGAGGCCGCGGAGTATGCACGCCTCGACGCCGATCGTCGGGCACTGCGGCGGATCGGGATCCGCGCGGTCGAGCACGCCGACCCGCTCGGCCGGGGGTTCGCGGTGCCCGAGCAGGCGCGGATGAATCCCGCCGAGCGTGCGCTGCGGCTGGCCGAGCTGGTCGTCCAGCGGGGCGCGAGGTTGTTCGAGCACAGCCGGGCCAAGGTGATCGGGCCCGGCCGGGTGACACTGGCGGACGGAGCGATCGAGGCCGCGATCATCATCGTCGCGGTCGACGGGCGGCTCGACCTGCTGGTGCCGCAGCTCGCGCCGCTGGTGCGTACCCATCGGCTGCAGATGCTGGCAACCGCGCCGCTTCGCCGAAGGGTCCTGCCCCGGGCGGTCGTCAGCGCGCGGAGCGGCTATGAGTGGTTGCAGCAAGATGCCGCGGGACGGCTGCTGCTCGGCGGCGGCCGGGACCGGCACGCCGCCGACGAGCAAACCCCCGATGACCGGCCGACGGCACCGGTGCAGGACTGGATCGAGACAGTCGTGGGGCGCGTCGCCGGTCCGGGCGTACCGATCACCCACCGGTGGGCCGCCTCCGTCGGCTACACCGAAGATCAGCGGGCGCTGTGCGTACCGGTCGACGAAGGGGTGGTCGCGGTCGGCGGCTACTCCGGCCACGGGAACCTGGTCGGCCCGGTGGCCGCGCGGGCCGCGGTCGCGCACGCGCTGGCGGGCGAGCCGATCGGCGGCTGGTTCCGCTCGACCCTCCCGTAACTGGTCGCGGCCCGCGCGACCTCGGCGCGCGCCGGGGCGAGCTAGCGTGGCGAGATGCCACCGATCCCCCGGCCAGCGATCCCCCGCGGCGAGATCGCCGCGTTCGCCCGCGGCAGCGTCCGGAGGGCGCGGGTGGCCACGGCCGACGCCATCCGGGACCGGATCGCCGGTGCGGATCGGCGCGAGCGGGCCCGGGAGATCTGGGCCACGCCGGGCCCGCGTCGGTTCGCCCCCGAGGATCCGATCTGGCGCGTGCACAACGATCCGGCGATGTTCACGGGTGGCCTGGCCGCGCTGCTGCTGCAGTCGCTGCACCCGCTGGCGATGGCCGGCGTGGCGGGGCACAGCGGCTACCGGGGCGATCCGTGGGGCCGGCTGCAGCGCACCAGCGACTACATCGCCGCAACCACCTACGGCACCGTCGAGGAGGCCGACCGGGCGATCGGCCGCGTGCGGGCCATCCATGATCGGGTACGCGGCCGCGACCCGCGCGGGATCGCCTACCGGGCCAGCGATCCGCACCTGCTGGCCTGGGTGCATGCCGCCGAGGCGACGGCCTTCCTCGCGGCCTACCAGACGTTCGGGCCCGCGCCGCTGACGCCGGCCGACGCGGACCGCTATGTCGCCCAGCTCGGCGGGATCGCCGCCCGGCTCGGGGTGATCGACCCGCCGGGCGACACCCGGTCGCTGCACGCGGTGATCGAGGCGTACCGCCCGGAGCTGCAGGTCACGCCGGCGGCGCGCGACACCGCGGCCTTCCTGCTCCGCGAGCCGCCGCTGCCGGCCGCGGCCCGGCCCGTCTACGCCGGGCTGGCGGCGGGCGCGGTCGCGCTGCTGCCCGGCTGGGCGCGGCGCGAGCTGGGGCTGCGGCCCTCGCGCGGCGGGCGGTTGGCCGGGTCGGGCGCGACCCGGCTCACCCGGTGGGCGCTCACGGGCGCGCCCCCGCACCGATGATCAACAGCGCTTCGTGCCGGTCGCGTTCTTCTGGTATGCGCAACTGGTGACGACCCTGCTGCCACCCGGGGCGAGCAGGTAGGCCGTGTCCCCGGTGTTGTTCCAGACGTAGCTGGTCTTGCCCCAGTAGAGATCGCGCGATCCGTTGCGGCCCTTCCCGGTGTGCACGATCACGGACGTCCGCGGCTTCAGCGTGAAGCCCCGCGGGAAGGCGTACACGTGGTTCTGCTTGTCCTTGATCCGGTAGCCGGTGAGGTTGATCGACTTCGAGCCGGTGTTGCGCAGCTCGATGGTCTCGCGGACCAGTTGCCGGTTGGTGTTGTGGTCGGGGCCGGAGGGGTCGGCGACGAAGCTGCCGAACCGCAGCGGCGAGGCGGCGTGGGCCGGCGCGGCGGAGCCGAGCAGGGCGCAGGCTGACAGCAGGGCACAGATCATGGCGGGGGCGAGGATGCGGGCGAGGCGAGGCAGGGGCATGGCGACTTCCTTGTACGCGGGGTGCTGACGGCAGGGTCACCCGCCGGTCGGCGCCCGCGCGGGCTCCGATCGAGGGATGAGGAGGGTTTGCCCGCACGTTCGGAGAGGCCGTCGCCGCAGGGCGAGCATAAGTTAGCCCTCTTAACTGTCGCGCGCAACTTCGCTGTCGCCGGCCGTTGCGGTGAACACTCCGGAAACTTCGGCGACACCTCTTGCCAGCGAGGCGGCGGGCATCGAAGAGTGGGGGTCTCACGCCCGATTCACAAAGGATTCCCCATGCACAAGTCCGGTTGGCTGCGGATTGCGGCCTCCGTCTGCGCCGTCGGCCTGATCGGCGGCGCCGGCGCCTCGGTGGCGCAGGCCGCCCCGTCCGAGACGCCGAACCCGCAGGAGCGGGCGGCGGCCGCCGACTGCGCCGCTCCGGCCCAGCTCACCTTGCTGAACTTCAACGACTTCCACGGCCGCATCGCGTCGAGCCGCCCGGACACCGTGCAGTTCTTCGGCACCATCGAGGAGCTGCGCGCCGAGGCCGGCGAGGAGAACACGATCGTCGCCGCCGCCGGCGACTCGATCGGCGGGTCGCTGTTCGCATCCGCCTCCCAGCGTGACCAGCCGACGATCGACGCCTTCAACGCCGCCGGCGTGGACACCGCGGCCGTGGGCAACCACGAGTTCGACAAGGGCTTCGACGATCTGACCGGACGGGTCATCCCGGCGGCCGACTTCAGCTATCTCGGCGCCAATGTCTACGACAAGGGCACCGAGAACCCGGCGCTGGAGGAGTACGAGATCTTCGAGCGCGCGGGCCTGCGCGTCGCCGTGATCGGCGCCGTCACCCAGGAGACGCCCGACATCGTGGTCAAGGAGGGCGTCGCCGATCTCGACTTCGGCGATCCCGTCGCCGCCGTGAATCGGGTCGCCGACAAGCTCACCGATGGCGACGACGCCAACGGCGAGGCCGATGTGATCGTCGCCGAGATCCACGAGGGCGGCCCGGACGGCGGCGGTTCGCTGGCCGAGAACGAGCAGGCCCGCCCGGCCTTCGCCTCGCTCGTGCAGGACCTGAGCCCCAAGGTGCAGGCGGTCTTCACCGCGCACACCCACCAGGCCTACGTCTTCGACGGGCCGGTGCCGGGCACCGACCAGACCCGTCCCGTGACCCAGGCCGGCAGCTACGCGGGCCTGGTCACCCGGGTCCAGCTCAATGTGGACCCCGCCACCGGCGAGACCTGCACCTACACCGCGGAGAACCTCGAGCTGACCGACACCCCGGTCGATGACCTGGTGGCCGAGTACCCGCGCGTGGCGCAGGTGCAGCAGATCGTCACCGATGCCCTCGCCGAGGCGGCCGAGATCGGCGAGGAGCCGATCGGCAAGGCCGCGGGCGCGCTGGCCAGGCCGGGTCGCTACGACCCCGCCGAGGGCCGCTACATCGACGACCGCAGCGGTGAGTCGACGATCACCAATGCCGTGGCGAACATGTTCAGCGACGAGTTGAGCGAGCGTACCGGCCAGACCGTGATCGGCGTCCAGAACCCGGGCGGTACGCGTGCCGATCTGTGCGCCCCGTCGGGTGATCAGAACAACCCGTGCGCCGACGAGGCGTTCACGATCACCTACGGGCAGGCGGCCTCGATCCTGCCGTTCGCGAACACGCTGATGACCACGACGCTGACCGGCGAGCAGTTCAAGACGATGCTGGAGCAGCAGTGGTCGGTCGACGAGGACGGCAACGTGACGGGATCGTTCCTGCGCCTCGGCCTGTCGGACGGTGTCTCCTACACCTACGACGAATCGCGCGAGTTGGGCGACCGGATCACCTCGATCACCATCGACGGCAAGCCGATCGACCCGGCTGGTGAATATGTCGTGGGTTCGGGCAACTTCCTGCTCGGCGGCGGCGACAACTTCCATGTCTTCACCGAGACCACGCCGGTCGACTCCGGCCTGGTTGATCTTGATGCGTGGGTCTCTTGGCTGCGCGGAACCGAGGACGATCCGATCGCCCCGTCCTTCGTCAAGCGCGGTCTGGCGGTCACCCCGACCCCGACCGAGCTGAAGGTCGGCGAGCCCACGACGATCAAGGTCGATCAGCTCGACTTCACCGGCGGCTTCCCGGTGCAGAACACCGAGCTGATCGCCACGATCGGCGATGTCGAGGTCGGCAGGGCCGCCGTGGCCGACGGTTCGGTCGCCGCCCTGACCCTGAACCTGCCCGCGTCGGTGCCGAACGGCGAGCAGCAGCTCGTGCTCACCGCGCCGGACTCCGGCACCACCGTGTCGATCCCCGTCACCGTGAGCGGCGGTTCGGCCGTGACGCCCACCGGCGAGCCCAGCCCGACCGGCGAGCCGACCGCGTCGCCCAGCCCCACCGCTACGCCCGGCCCGACCGGCACCGCCTCGCCGAACCCCGGCCCGGGTGACGGCGACGGCTCGGGCCCGCGCCCGCCGCTGGCCGACACCGGTGGCCCCGCGGGCCTGATCGCCCTGATCGGCCTCGGTGCCGCCACCGCCGGCATCGCCATGGCATCGCGCCGCCGCGGCTGATCCAGCGGGTACGCAGAGCGCGCCTCGGCCTTCGGGCCGGGGCGCGCTTCGCGTTTCGTCGCGGCAAGCGGCGGGTCCTCAGTCGTCACCGTCGGTGAACAGATAGGTCCCGGCGACGAGGGCTCCGAATCCGACGGCGGCGCAGAGCAGCCACAGACGGTTCCAACCGAAGAACGGCGCAGCCAGCATGCCGAGCCAGGCGACGGTCAGACCAATCAGGCCCAACACTCGGATGAGGTCTCGTCGCCAGGTGGGCAGGGACTGCCCAATCGCGCGCAGGTTCGCCCACAATGACAGCGGCAGGGGGATCTCGTCGACCCGCCGGCGAGGTCGTGGCAGGTGCAACTCCGCCGGCACCATCGCGTCCAGCGATCCGGCAAGACCCTCGCCGTCCGACCACAGAGTGGGCTCGATGACCGTGGCCCATCCGGATCTGTCGATGAGGTCTCGCCGGCCATCTCGATAGCTGATCATCCCGACGAGCTCATCGGTTCGCGTCGATACCCCTCGGTCACCGTCCCAGAGCTGAACGGTGTCTCGCGTGATGATCAACCGCGAGGGATCGAGCGGCGCCCGCGCGCGGCGAACCGATCCGGCGATCTGCGCTGATTGCGCGGGCCGCGTCAGCGCACGCAACCCGCTGGGCCAGCCGCTGCCCGGACCGATGCCGACCATGAGCGAGCCCAGCAGTTGCTGTGCCGCCGCAGCGACCGCGTCGGCATCGATCGATGCCAGCTCGGCCAACCTCTCCTCCGTAGTTCTCACCGGGCGCCCGTGCAGATGATCATCTGCCGCCAGATGGGCGAATGCCATCTCGCGATACGGATCCCTCAGGTCCTGGTGGTACCGCTCGATGACGTCCTTCACGACGCGATCGGCGAGGCCGCCCTCGGCGGCACACCGGACGATGTCGATCATCGCCGCGGGAAGACCGGCTCGCAGCCGCGC
Organism: Naumannella cuiyingiana; assembly: GCF_013408305.1. Lineage (NCBI taxonomy): Bacteria > Bacillati > Actinomycetota > Actinomycetes > Propionibacteriales > Propionibacteriaceae > Naumannella > Naumannella cuiyingiana. Next base: position 1,566,488 of record NZ_JACBZS010000001.1, read on the forward strand.
GTTGGCATCGCTGCCGCAACACACGATGAAGGTCGATCCGTCGACTCGCTCGTGGATCGACCATGGCGCGTAGGCCCCGCCCACGGCGTCTCGGAAACGTCGGTGCATCAACTCCTGCAACACGGCGGCCAGCACGTCGGGATGATCGGTGACGGCGCCGGACACGACCGCGGGTAGATCTGGTACCCGGTAACCCACGGGGAGGTCGTCCTCCACCGGCGCCGCCCGGACCAGCGGCCGAAGGCACCCGTCGGGCAGCTCGAGGACGAGCCCGTCGGGCGGCCCATCGAGCACCAACGCGGCATTGCCGTTGGTGAAGTGTTCGCGCATCATCCGGGCCAGCACGGCAGCCTCCGCCCTGACCAGCCCGGGCTCGTCATAGTCCGCCAGTCCCGGCCCTTGCGCGCCGTAGCGCTGAGCAAGCGCGGTGCGCATCGGGCTGTGAGGACGCGCAGCCGACTCCGCGCGTAACACCGAGAGCTCGCGCTGAAGGTGAGAGAGCTCGGGGTAGGCGAGCCATCGGCACGTCCGCGTCAACGCTTCGATCACCCGGTCCCGCGGCCCATCGGCGCTCAGCCGACACATCAACAGACCGACGTGACCGTTCATCTGCAGCGCGCCGCGATCGCCGTCGGCCAACGCGAGGTGTTCCACCAGGTGAGTCCACCCCGACGTGGCGAAGGTCTCGTCGGCGAGCCCGCGTCGGAAGATCAACGAAGCCGACAGCGTGGGTCGCCCCGTCTCGACCCAGAACACCGGCACGCCGGCGACATCGCCCGCCCGCACCCCCGCCATGCGGGGACGATAGCGGAGCGGCGCCGTCGCCGCCGTCCTTCCGCGCCGCCGTGCAGCGACTAGTACAACAGCGCGGTCGCGGGGTCGGACAGCAGCGCGGCGACATCGGCGAGGAAGGTCGACCCCTGTTCGCCGTCGACCAGCCGATGATCGAAGCTCAGCGCGAGGGTCATCACCGACCGTGGCTCGATCCGCTCGTCGGCACCCGAGCCGACGACCCACGGGCGACGCGCGATCGCGCCCATGGCGAGGATCGCGGCCTCGCCGGGGTTCAGGATCGGCGTACCGCCGTCGATGCCGAACACACCGATATTGGTGATCGTGATCGTCCCGCCGGACATCTGCGCCGGTTGGGTACGCCCGGCGCGGGCCGTGCCGATCAACTCGCCGAGCGCCTCGGCCAGGCCGAGCAGCCCGAGCCGCTGGGCGCCCTTGATGTTCGGCACGATCAGTCCGCGCGGGGTCGCAGCGGCGATGCCGAGGTTCACGTCGCCGTGGAAGATGATCTCCTGCGCCGCCTCGTCCCAACTGGAGTTGACCTCCGGGGTACGCGCGGCCGCCAGACAGACCGCCTTCGCGGCGAGCAGGGTCGGCGACACCTTCACCTCGCGGAACTCCCGACGCTGCCGCAGCCGCTCCAGGAACTCCACGCTCGCGGTCACGTCGACCTCGACCCACTCGGTGACATGCGGCGCGGTGAATGCCGAGCTGACCATGGCGGTGGCGGTGGCCTTGCGGACTCCCTTGATCGGTACGCGACGCGCCTCCAGCCCGGCCGGCTGCGGGGCGATCGCGGCGGGCTGCGCCGCAGCACCCTGATCGGCTCCCCCGGCGAACGCGAGCACGTCATCGCGGGTGATCACCCCGCCGGGCCCGGTCGCGGGGACCTGGGCAAGATCAACGCCGCGGTCCTTGGCAAGCTTGCGCACCGGCGGCTTGGCCTTGGGCCGCTGCCCGTTCCCGGTGGCGCCGGCGAGCGACGGCGGCTCCTTCGGTGGGGGCAGCGGCTCACCGGACGGTTCGGCCGGTACGCCCTTGATCGGATCGCGCTCGTCGGCACGCCGCGACACCGGCACGGACGTGTCGAATGCCGCGCTGAGCTGCTCGTGGGTCTCGGCTGCGGACTCCTCGGCCACCGGGGTGGCGGCCCGGCGCGCCCGCCGCCGGGTCGACCCGGCAATGGCGCCGTAGCCGACCAGGTTGGGGGTGCGTTCGGCGGCCTCGTCGGCGCTCGGCGCGGGCTCGCTCGGCGCCGCGGCGCTGGGCTCGCCCGGCCGATCGGCGTCGCCGGAGCCGTCGTCGCCGGTGCCGTCGTCAATCGCGATGATCGGCGTACCGACGTCGACCATCTGGCCCTCGTCGACGAGCAGCTTCGCGACCGTGCCCGCGAACGGGCTGGGCAGCTCGACGATCGACTTCGAGGTCTCCACCTCGACCAGGATGTCGTTGATCTTGACCTCGTCACCCTCGGCGACGTGCCAACTGATGATCTCCGCCTCGACCAGGCCCTCGCCCGGGTCGGGCAGCTTGAACTCCTTCATCCCCACCCTCCTCAGTACGCCAGCGACCGGTCGACCATGTCGAGCACCCGATCAAGATCGGGAAGATACTCGTGCTCGACCCGGCTCGGCGGGTAGGGGGTGTCGTAGCCGGCGACCCGCAGCACCGGCGCCTCCAGCTCGTAGAAGCATTCCTCGCTGATCCGGGCCGCCAGCTCCGCGCCGAGACCGAGCGTCAACTGGGCCTCGTGCACCGTGACGACGCGACCGCTGCGGCGTACCGCGTCGAAGATCGTCGGCAGGTCCAGCGGGCTCAGCGTGCGAAGATCGACAACACCGACGCTGCGCCCCTCCTCCTGGGCCGCGGCGGCGGCATCCAGGCACGTCTTCACCATCGGCCCGTAGGTCAGCAACGTCACGTCGGTGCCGTCGCGCACCACCCGGGCGCTGTGCAACGGGTCCGGGGTGCCGGCCTCGTCGACCTCGCCCTTCTCGTGATAGCGCCGCTTCGGCTCGAAGAAGATCACCGGGTCGTCGGAGGCGATCGACTGCTGCAGCATCCAGTAGGCATCCGAGGGATTGGCGCAGGCCACCACCTTCAGCCCCGGGGTGTGGGAGAAGTACGCCTCGGGCGACTCGCTGTGGTGCTCGACCGCGCCGATACCCCCGCCGAACGGGATCCTGATCACGATCGGCATCGGTACCCGCCCGCCGGAGCGGTGCCGGAACTTCGCCACCTGGGTGACGATCTGGTCGTAGGCGGGGAAGACGAACCCGTCGAACTGGATCTCCACCACCGGTCGGTAGCCGCGCAGCGCCATCCCGACCGCCGTGCCGACGATCCCGGACTCGGCGAGCGGGGAATCGATCACCCGATCCTCGCCGAAGTCCTTCTGCAGACCCTCGGTGACGCGGAAGACACCACCGAGCCGGCCGATGTCCTCGCCCGCGAGCACCACCTTCGGGTCGGCCTCCAGGGCGCGGCGAAGCCCCGCATTGAGCGCCTTGGCCATGGTCAACTTCGTCATCGCGCGGCCTCCGGCTGCTGATCAACATCGAACGAGGCAGCGTACTCGGCGTACGCCTCCCCCTGCGCGGCCAGCGGCGGATGCGCATCGGCATAGGTATGGGCAAAGCTCTCGGCGAGCTCCGGATCGGGCAGGGCGAGGCAGTCCCGGCGCAGCTCGGCGGCAAGATCATCAGCCTCGACGCCAAGATCATCGAACCACTTCTGGTCGACGGCTCCGGAGCGCTGCAGCAGCGCGCGTACCCGCTCGATCGGGTCCTTCAGCTTCCAGTGCTCCAGCTCGTCGGCGAGCCGGTACTTGGTCGGATCGTCCGACGTGGTGTGCGCGCCCATCCGGTAGGTGAAGGCCTCGATGAAGGTCGGGCCCTCGCCGGCGTGGGCGCGCCGCATCGCCCACTCGGTGACGGCCTGCACGGCGAGGACGTCGTTGCCGTCCACGCGTACCCCGGGGAACCCGAATCCGTGCGCGCGCTGGTAGAGCGGTACGCGGGACTGCCGCGTGGTCGGCTCGGAGATCGCCCACTGGTTGTTCTGGCAGAAGAACACCACGGGCGCGTTGTAGGAGGAGGCAAAGATGAACGCCTCGTTGACATCGCCCTGGCTGGTCGCGCCGTCGCCGAAGTAGGCCACCACCCCGGCATCGGTGCCGTCATTGTTGCCGACCCGGCCGTCGCGCTGGATGCCCATCGCGTACCCGGTGGCATGCAGCGCCTGCGCGCCGATCACCACGGTGTAGAGATTGAACCGCAGCTCCGCGGGGTCCCAGCCGCCGAGGCTGACGCCGCGGAACAGTCCGAGCAGCGTGACCGGCGGGATGCCCATCGTCCAGGCCACACCGTGTTCGCGGTAGGTCGGGAAGACCACGTCGTTGGGGCCGAGCGCGCGGCCGGAGCCGACCTGGGCGGCCTCCTGGCCGAGGAGCGGCGCCCACAGCCCGAGCTCGCCCTGCCGTTGCAGGGCGGTCGCCTCGGCATCGATGCGCCGGGTGAGGACCATGTCGCGGAGCAGGCCCGCGATGGCCTCGTCGTCTCCGGAGAACTCGAAATCCGGATGCGCCACGCGCTGACCCTCGGGGGTCAGCAACTGGATCATGTCGTCGCCACCGCTCGCGGTGCCTTGACCAAGGTCAGTCACGCCGTCCTCTCCTCCCGGTGCGGGGTATCCGCACGCTCATCGTCCGCCTCCGGGAGTCGCCGCCGTCGGGTGGGGCGGGCGGTCCGGCGACAGTGCCGAGGCCCGGGATCGCCGGGCCGGTGGCATCACCGTAGCCCGCGCCGCACGTGGGCGCTAATGGTCCCCGCAGCCGGGTACGCCGGGATCGGGTCCGGGTACCTGTTTGCGTCTACGACCGTCGGCGCGGGTCACTCGCCGGGGCGGTCCCCGCTCTCGGACGAACTCGTCCCCGACGAGCCCGGGTCGGCGCCGTCGACGACCTTGCCGCGGCGGCCGAGCAGGAGCAGGACGATCCCGCCGACGAGCAGCACGGCCAGCACGACGAGCAGAGCCGGGCCCAGGCTCGAACCGGTCGCCGCGAGGTGGCCTGGCGCCGCGCTGCCGGACTTCGCCAGCATCGCGATCAGCGCCCCGGCGGCAAAAACCAGAGGGCCGGTGACGGCGAGCCCGCGGTTCAGGTGGTTGATCATGGTGTGAGTGCCCTCCCAATTGCGGCGGCTGTCCCCACCGCGCCCGATCGGGGTGCGGCGGCCGCCGTTCGTCAGCGTACGCTTGCCGGTCGTGGCCGACCACCAACCCCGCCAGAATGCCGCGGAGCCGGCTCATCAGGACTCGGCGGTCATCGTGATCGGCGGGGGGATCACCGGGCTGGCGACCGCCTGGGCGCTGCACCGGGCCGGCCGGTCGGTGCTGGTGTTCGAGGCCGCCGGCCGCGTCGGCGGTCAGATCCGCACCGAGCGGCTTCCGGCCGCGCTGGGCGGCGGTCTGGTGGATGTCGGTGCGGAGTCGATCCACCTCGGTACGCCACAACTGGCGCGCCTGGTCGGCGAGCTCGGGCTGCGCGACTCGGTCGTCGGGGCCGAACCGGGCGCCTCGCGGCTGGTCACGGCCCGCGGGCTGCGGCCGCTGCCCGCCGGGATCGCCCCGACCGGCCCGACCCGGCTGTGGCCGGTGCTGCGCTCGGGCATCTTGTCACCGGCCGGGCTGGCGCGCGCCGGGCTGGAGCCGCTGACCGCGCGGCGACGCTTCGCGCGCGACGTGTCGGTCGGGGAGTTCGTCCGGGCTCGCTTCGGCGACGAGGTCGCCGAGACCTTCGTCGACCCGCTGCTGGGGAATCTGCACGCCGGCGACATCGACCGGTTGTCCCTGTCGTCTGTGGCGCCGCAGCTCGCGCCGGCCGCGGCGACCGGGCGCTCGCTGGTGCTGCGCCGCCGCCGGCCCGGCGGTACGCCCGGGCCGCTCTTCGCGAGTTGGCCCGACGGGCTGTCGCGACTGCCGTCGGCGCTGGCCGAGGGCCTGCCCGCCGGCACCGTGCGGACCGGTACGCCCGTGCGCGGTCTTCGGCGCGGCGGTGACGGCTGGACGGTGCTCACCGACGCGGGCGAGAGCGCTGCGGGAGAGGTGGTGCTGGCGGTGCCGGGCGCGGTGGCTGCGGCGCTGCTGGAGCCGGAGTTCCCGGGACTGGGCGCCGAGCTGACGGCCGGGCGTACCGCCGACGTGGCGACCATCGTGCTGGCCTATCCGCGCGCGGCCGCGGAGGGCCGATTGGCGGGCAATGGCGTCTTGTTGCGTACCGACAGCGGGCGCGTGTTGAAGGCGGCGACCTGGCTGTCGCGCAAGTGGGCGCGGCTGCGCGATCCGGAGCTGTTCCTGGTGCGGGCATCCGCCGGGCGAGCCGGCGTGGATGAGCTGTCGGGGTTCGACGATGCCGGGCTGGCCGGGCGGATCCATCGCGATCTTGCCGAGGTGACCGGGCTGGCGGCCGAGCCGGTCGGCTCGCTGGTCACCCGCTGGCCGGGAGCGTTCCCGCAGCTGGAGGTCGGTCACGCCGCGCGGATGGCCGCGGTGCGGGCCCGAGTGGCCGGCTCGGGGCTGCACCTGGCGGGTGCGGCCGTCGACGGGCTCGGGCTCTCCGCGACGGTACGCTCCGCGCTGGCCGCCGCCGAGGCCATCAGCGCAGCGTGAGAGCGCCCGCTACGGGGGCAGCACGGCCCGCATCACCCGGATGGTGTTGCCGCCCATGATCGCGGCGATCTCCTGGTCGTCGTAGCCCCGGTCGACCAGCTCCTGGGTGATCGCGGCGAGCTGGGCCGTGTCCCAACCGGTCGTCACGCTTCCGTCGTAGTCGCTGCCCAGCGCCGCCGCCCCGATTCCGCCGACCTCGACCACATGATCGATCGCATCGACCACCGCCTTGGTGGTGGTCTGACAGATCGCCCAGTCGAAGTACGCGATCCCGATCACGCCCCCGGTCTCGGCGATGCCGCGGATCTGCTCGTCGGTGAGATTGCGGTTGTTCTCACATGTCGCCTTGACCCCGCCGTGGCTCTGCACGATCGGTCCGGTCGCCAGCCCCAGCATGTCGTCGATCGTCTGGCTGCTGGAGTGGGTGACATCGACGATCACGCCGCGCTGCTGCGCGCGGAGGAACGCCGCCCGCCCGAGATCGGTCAGGCCGCCCTTCTGCACTCCGTGCATGGAGCCGGCGGCCTCGTTGTCGAAGAAGTGGGTGAACCCGGCCATCCGCATCCCGGCCCCGTAGAGCTTGTCGAAGTTCTCGATGTCGCCCTCGAGGTTCTGCAGCCCCTCGACGGAGAACATCGCGCCGGTCACCTGTTGGCCGGCCGCGCGGTCGGCCAACAGCCGGTCGAGGTCTTCGCGGGTCCGGATCAGCCGCAGCGCGCCGTTCGAGTCGGCGGCAAACCGCTCCAGCTTCTGGCCGTGGTACAGGGAGCGCTGCAGCAGGGAGTTCCAGGTACGCGGCGGCTGCAACTGGACGACGCTGAGCATCGTGATGTCATCGGGCTCGCCGGTGTTGATGTCGGGGTTGAGACTGCCGGAGGCCTTCGAGACCGACGAGAACACCTGGACGGCGACATTGCCCTCCTCCAGCCGCGGCAGGTCCACGTGACCGCGATCGGACCGGGTGAGCAGGTCGCGCTTCCACATCAGGGTGTCGGAGTGCATGTCGACCACCTGCAGCGAATCGTGCAGTTGCTGCGTCTGCGGGCTGACCGCCGGCAGCACGGCCGGTTCGACCCTGTTCATCCGATTCTCGAGCTCCCCGGGTGCGACCACGAAGAATGCCGCCACGATGATCAACAAGAGCCCCAGCAACCCCAGCAGCACACCCTTCACCCACCGACGCCTGCGACCGGCCTTTGCCATGGCAGGAGCGTACCGATCCTGCGCGACAACACGCCGAGCGCCCGGCCGGATCTCTCCGGCCGGGCGCTTGGCCCTACTTGATCAACTTCCCTTGATCAGATCCGTCCCGGTCAGCCCCGGCGGCGCCGGATCAGTTGGGCACCGGCGACGGTGCTGACGAGCGCTCCGGCGAGGAAGACCCCGACGGCCGGCGCACCGGTGTCGGCCAGACCACCAGAGGTGTCGATCTTGGTCTGCTTGCCGTTGTCCCGCTCGCCCTCGGCCATGCCACCGGAGGAGTCGAGACCGAAGTAGGCATCGGTGACCAGCTTGGTGCCATCGGCCAGGGTGATCGAGTACCAGGCGCCGGGCGCCCGGTCGACCCCGGTGATCTCGCAACTGAACGTCAGCGTCTTCGTCCCCTCGGCGCCCTCGGGGATCTTGGCGCTGGTCGGGGTGCAGTCGAGGTTCTGCTGCTTGGTGATCTGCATGGTCAGCGCACTGTGCAGCGGTACGCCGGAGATCGTGACGTCCTTGTTCACCACGAACTTCTGCCCGACCCGCAGCGGGAAGCTGGCCGGCTCGAAGCGGGCCTTGGCGATCGCGATCTCCGACTTCGCGCCCGCGGTGGACGCCGGCTTGCTGGTGGTGCTGGTCGGCGACGCGGTCGGCTTGTTGTCGCTGGTGCCGCCCGGCGTGGCCGCCGTGCTGGACGCGCTCGGGTTGCTCGGGTCGGCGTTCGGGCTGGCGGCGAAGACACCCTCGCCGATCACGGTGCCGTCGGCCTGGACGAGCTGGTAGTAGCCGCTCACCCGGCTGTTGCCCTTGGTGATCATGCACTCCACCGCGAACGTCTCCAGACCGGAGTCCGCGCCCGCCTCGGCGGTCTCGTTCTTCGGCTCGCACTTGAGGTTGACGAGCTTGTCGACGCGGATCGACAGGTCCTGTTCCAGCGGCTGGGAGTGCAGCACATCGGCGTAGACAACGAAGGTCTCGCCGGCCAGCAGATTGAGCTTGTTCTTGTTGAATCGCGGGTCGAGGACGTCCCACTCCTGGGTCGGCCCGAAGGAGGCGGTCGAGCCCGGCGCGTTGGTCGTGGTGACCCGCGGGCTCGCGCTCGGGCCCGAGTCGTCGTTCGAGCCGGAGCTGGTCGCGGCGCTCGCCTTCGGCGCGGTGCTGGCCTTCGGCGCACGGGTGCTGTCCGTGGACCGATCCGCCTTCGGCTGCGCGGTGCTGCTCGCGCTCGCGGACGCCTGCTTCGGCCCGTTCTGGTCGGCACTCGCCAGACCGGGAATCACGACGGCGGCCAGCGATGTCGTCATCAGCGCCATGCCGGCCACGGCGGCGGACGCCAGCCGCAGGTTCGTGCGGGACGCGGTCATCTCTGCTCCCTGGGAAGTCGGGTCCGGCGCCCGGAGGTGACGCCGGGCGCGAGATTAGGCAGGCGGGTCGGCCGCTGTGAAGCGCGCCTCGATGGGGTTGACAGCGCCGGAGTCGTCCCGAAACCGCGGCACGGCGCGTCATGGCGGGCTCGACAGCCAAATCACATGCTTCACATCAACCTCATAAATCACCTCAGGCTCACGTAACGCTTGAGGGTTGAGGCAGCTCCCGCACCTTTCTGACCGGAACATCGGCCGACCGGATCGGCGCCCCGCAACGACGCGGTTTCCGGAACGAGGACCGCGGCTCAGCGCCAGATCGGTGCGCTCACCCCGATCCGACGGGCACAGGCGAAGCGGGCCCAGCACGAAGCCGGGCCCGCTCGGTCGATCGGTCAGGAGACGCGGCGCCGCAGCACCAGCACGCCGGCGGTCAGCGCCGTCAGGGCGCCGGCCAGGACCACGCCGAGCGCCGGGGCGCCGGTGTCGGCGAGGCCGCCGCTGGTGTCGGTGTAGCGATCATCGTGCCGGCCCGCAGCATCGTTGTTCTTGTGTGGCTTGGCGGGCTTGTCGGGCTTGTCGGAGAGATCGCCGAAGCCGAACTCGGCCTTCTCCTTCACGCCGTTGCCGGTGATCGTGTAGGTGGCCTTGGCGCGCGTCCCGTCCTTGGCGAACCGGCAGTTGAACACGAGCTCGTAGGTGCCCGGCTTGGTGCCCTTCGGCAGCTTCGCCCCGGCGGGTTCGCAGACCAGGTTGCGGAAGTCCGAGAGCTTCATCACCAGGTCCTCGGTGAGCGGGGCCTTGCTGATCGTCACGGTCTTGGTGAAGGTGAACTTCCCGCCCTTCCTGACGACAGCCTGCTTCGGGTTGAACGTGCCCTCGCCCACCTTGACGACCGGCTTCGGCGCGGGCGGCGGGGTGTTGCCGTCGTCGACCGGCTCACCAACGGCGAAGCTGCCGGTGGCGAGGACGATCGGGTCGCTCCCTCCGCGGGCGACCATCCGGTACTTGCCGCGCGCCTTCGTGTTGTCCCGCAACAGTGTGCAGTCGATGGTCAGGGTGTGCTTGCCGAGCTTGGGATCGGTCTGGCTCGGGCTTTCGGGCTCGCAGCGGACGTTGTCGGTGTCGCTCAGTTCGACCGCGACCGTGAAGCCCTCGGCGTCACGACCCGAGACCTCGAACGGGAAGCCGAGCCGGAACGTCGCACCCGCCTGCAGCGGCAGCCGGGACGGGTCGATCGTCGGATCGCCCGCGGTGATGTCCAGTTGCGTCGGGTCGGCGATCGGGAGCGCGCCGGACATCAGCTCGTCTCCGCTGACCTCGCTCGCGAATCGAACGGAGGTCGCCTTGTCGTCCTCGGTGATCGTGCAGGTGATCGTCAACGCGTACGTGCCGGCGGAGTCCACCCGCTTCGTGGCCGAGGCCGGCTCGCAGGTCAGGTTCTGCAGGTCGGTCACCACGGCATGCAGGGTGGGCGGGTCGCTGAAATCGCCGTCGCCCACCGTGAACGGGAAGGTGATGACCACCTTCTGCCCCGCCTCTGCGACGTCGGTCGGGCTGGCCGACGGCTCGCCCGCGGTGACCTCCGGCGGCGCTGCCTGCTCGGCCTTCGCCTTGGCCGCGGCCTCCTGCTCGGCCTTGGCCTTGGCCGCAGCCTCCTTGTCGGCCTTCGCCTTGGCCGCGGCCTCCTTCTTGGCCTTGGCCTTGGCCGCCGCTTCCTCCTCGGCCTTCGCCTTCGCCGCAGCCTCCTGCTCCGCCTTCGCGGTGGCATCGGCCTGGGCGGCCTGTGCCTGGTCGGCGTCGGCCTGCTTCTTTGCCGCCGCCTCCTTCTTGGCCTTGGCCTTGGCCGCCGCTTCCTCCTCGGCCTTCGCCTTCGCCGCAGCCTCCTCCTCAGCCTTCGCCTTGGCCGCGGCCTCCTTCTTCGCCTTCGCCTTGGCCGCGGCCTCCTTCTTCGCCTTGGCCTTCGCGGCGGCCTCCTTCTTGGCCTTCGCCTTCGCCGCGGCCTCCTTCTCGGCCTGCGCGCTGGTGGCGGTCTCCGTCTTGGCGGTCGAGTCGTCGGCGCTGGCCCAGCCGGCGCTGCCGAAAGCGAGACCGGAGCCCGCGAAAGCGATCGCGGCGAGGCCGGCGGCGGCACGGCGGGCGATGAGATTCGTCATGTCAGATCCCCTGGGGTCAGCGGGCGGCGGGACCCGTCCCACGCTGACCATAGACAATTCACAGGCTCCCCGGAAGACCCCGGCGGTGCCTTTGTCGGCGAACCGTCCTCAGCTCGGGTACGCGAAAGGCGGGCCCGGCCGAAGCCGGACCCGCCTTCTCGTGGGGTCAGATCACTGTACCCGGGTGATCAGCCTGCGATCACTTGTTGCGACGGCGCAGCATCAGGCCGCCGGCAGTGGCGGCGGCGACGCCACCGGCGAGCACGACGCCGAGCGCCGGAGCACCGGTGTCGGCCAGGCCGCCCTTGGTGCTGGTGCCCTTGTCCGACTTGCCGTTGCCCTTGTCCGAATCGTCGTCGGTGTCGAGCGAGCCGTAGCCGAACTGCGAGGTGATCGTCTTGATGTCCACACCGCTGATCGTGTAGGTGGCCTGGGCCTGCTCACCGTCCTTCACGAACTGGCAGTTGAAGACGAACTCGTAGGTGCCGGGCTTGGTCCCCGCGGCGAGCTTGTCCTCGGTCGGCTCGCACTTGAGGTTCTTGTAGTCCGACAGCTTGATGACCAGGTCACCGGTCAGCGGGCCGTCGGAGATCACGACCTGCTTGGTGAAGGTGAACTTGCCACCGGCCACCACCTTGGCGCGGGTCGGGTTGAAGGTGCCCTGCTTGACCTCGACCTTCGGCGCCTTGACCGTGGGGGTCGCCGACGGCGACGGGGTCGCCGTGCTGCTCGGCGGCGTCGTGGTCGTCGGCTCCGTGGTCGGCGAGGAGGGCTCGGTGGTCGGCGAAGACGGCTCGGGGGTCGGCGACGAGCTCGGATCCACCGGGTCCGGATCGAATCCGAAGTTGCCCTGGTAGATCTCGGTGCCCTCGTAGACGAACGAGTAGTGAATCTGGGCGTTGTCGTCGGTCTTCGGCGTGCAGGTCACGGAGACCGACTTGGTGCCGGTGGTGCCGGTGGGCAGGCTGCGCGTCAGCGGGTCGCACTCGAGGTTCTGCGCGTCGGACAGGTTCAGCGTGATCGGCGTGCTGGCCTCGACACCGTCAGCAACGGTGACTTCCCAGGTAGCGGTGAACGACTCGCCCACCTTGACCCGCTCCGGGTCGAAGACGGCGTTAGCAACGGTGACGTCACTGGGATCTGCCGAGGCGGTGCCGGCGAAGCCGTAGAAGGCAAGGCCCGAGGCGGCCAGCGCCACGCCGGCGAGCCCGGCGGCGGAGCGCCGCGCAAAGGTCTTGGTCATGTGTGTTCTCTTCCCCACGTTGTCGAAGAATCGGACAGGGCTCCCATCAAGCCCTGACCGGAACCTTAGAGAATTCATATGTTTGCGCAACCCCGGGCGCCCCCTCCGGACACCGCCCGGGCCCGGGGTTACCCGCCGCTGACCCGCGCCAGCACTGGCTCAGCGTACGATCACCCACCCATCGTGTCACCCCAACACGGCGAGAAAATCACTCCAACATGCGAGACGGTTGCCCCGGCGAGTCACGCCAACGAGCCCGCCCACGCCTCGTACAGCCGGGCGTAGCGACCGTCGCGCCGGTTCATCAACTCCACCGGGCTGCCGTCCTCCAACACCTGACCGTGCTCCAGCACCAGCACCCGATCGGCGATCTCGACGGTACTCAACCGGTGCGCAATGATCACCGCGGTCCGGTCGGCCAGCACGGTACGCAGGGCCCGCTGGACCAACCGCTCGCTGGGAATGTCCAGGCTCGACGTCGCTTCGTCGAGGATCAGCACCGCCGGATCGGCCAGGAACGCCCGGGCGAACGCGATCAATTGCCGCTGCCCGGCCGACAGCCGGCCACCGCGCTTGCCGACGTCGGTGGCGTACCCGTCGGGCAGCGAATCGATGAACACGTCCACCCCGACGGCGCGCGCGGCCGCGCGGATCTCCTCCGCCGATGCCCCGGGCCGGCCGAAGGCGATGTTGTCGCCGATCGTCCCCTCGAACATGAAGTTCTCCTGGGTGACCAGCACCACCCGCTCGCGCAGCTCGTCGTCGGCGAGCCCGCGCACGTCCACACCGTCCAGCAGCACCCGCCCGCTGGTCGGGTCGTAGAACCGCGCGAACAGCTTCGCGATCGTCGTCTTGCCCGCGCCGGTCGTGCCGACCAGGGCGACGGTCTGTCCGGCGGGGATGGTCAGGTCGAGGTCGGGCAGCACGGGTACACCGTCGACATAGGAGAAGCCGACGTGATCCAGGCGCAGCTCGCCGCGGGCGGCGGCGGGGCGTAGCGGATCGGCCGGCTCGGCCACGCCCGGGCGCTCCTCCAGCACCCCGGACAACTTCTCCAGCGCCGAGATCGCGGACTGGAAGGTGTTGTAGAACTGGCTGATCTCCTGCATCGGCGCGAAGAACATCCGCAGATAGAGCAGGAAGGCCGCGAGCACGCCGAGGGAGATCTCGCGCTCGATCACCTGCGCGCCGCCGAACACCACGACGGCGCAGATCGCCAGGTTCCCGACCAGCCCGACGGCCGGCATGAAGATCGCGACCAGCCGGAAGGCGTCGAGGTTCGCATCGGCGTACCGGCGGGACAGCCCGGAGAAGATCTCGTCGTTGCGGCCCTGCCGGCGGTACGCCTGGACGGCGCGGATGCCCGTCATCGACTCCACGAACTGCACGATGACCAGGGCCGACAGCTCGCGTACCCGGCGATAGATCCGCGAGCTCTGCCGCGCGAACCAGCGGACCAGCAGCATCAGCGGGACGAACGTGAGCAGGCAGATCAGACCGAGCTCGAAGTCGAGGACGAGCAACAACACACCGACGCCGACCATGGTCAGCACCGCGGTGATCAACGAGTCGACGCCCGCATTGACCATCTCCGCGATGGCCTCGACATCGCTGGTCAGCCGCGAGACCACCCGCCCGGAGGTGTAGCGATCATGGAACGCCACATCGAGCTTCTGGAAGTGCCCGAACAGCCGGCGCCGGATGGTCAACAAGATCCGCTGGCCGATCCGGCCGGACTCGCGCAGGAACCAGATCCGCGCGAGCGCCTGGCAGATCACCGCGACCACCATCACCGCGATGATCTCGATCAGCACGGTCGACGAGCCGCTCTCGGCCAGCGGCGGGATGCCGAGGTCGATCCCGCGCTGGACCAACCAGGGGATGGACAGCCGGGCGGCATTCTCGATCAGCACGGCGAGCAGCAGCAGCCAGGCGATCCGGCGGTAGGGGCGCAGCAGCTCGCCGAGCAGTCGCCGGCTGCGCCGGCGCAGGAAGACGGAGCCGGCCTCGGTGATGTCCTGCGCTCCCTCGGCGGCGACGCCGCGCCAGGCGTCGGTGGTCTCGACCGTCATCGGGCGGCCTCCAACTCGTCCAGCTCGGCCTCGCAGTCGAACTCCGCGGACAGCAGTTCGCGATAGGCGGGTACGCCGGACAGCAGCTCCGCATGCGTACCGACGGCGGCGATCCGGCCCTCCTGCAGCAGCGCCACCCGATCGGCGAGCAGGACGGTGGAGGCCCGGTGGGCGACGATGATGCCGGTGGTACGCCCCCGCCCGAGCACGGTACGCAGCGCCTCCTCGACCAGCGCCTCGGTGTGGATGTCGAGGGCGGACAGGGTGTCGTCGAGGACCAGCACGGCGGGCCGGGCAAGCACCGCGCGGGCCAGTGCCAGCCGTTGCCGCTGGCCGCCGGACAGGCTCATCCCCTGCTCCCCGATCCGGGTGTCGAGGCCCCACGGCAGGTCGCGCACGAAGCCGGCCTGGGCGAGGTCGAGCGCGGCGTCGATCTCGGCCTCGGTGGCGTCGGGCCGGCCCAGCGTCAGGTTCTCCCGGGCCGACATCGAGAACAGGGTCGGGTCCTCGAAGGCGGTCGCCACCAGCGTGCGCAGATTGTCCAGCCGCAGGTCCCGGACGTCGACGCCGTCGAGCAGCACCTGCCCGCCGGTGACATCGAGCAGCCGCGGGATCAAGGCGGTCAGGGTGGTCTTGCCCGAGCCGGTCCCGCCGACCAGCGCGAGGGTCTCGCCGGGCTCGACGACCAGGTCCACGCCGTCCAGGACGTCGACATCGCCGTCGGGGAAGCGGAAGGCGACCTCGCGCAACTCGACCCGACCGGCGGCAGCGGTCAGCTCCCGCGGGCCGTCGGTGATCAGGTTCTCGGTGTCGAGGATCTCGGCCACCCGGTCCGCGGCGGTGAAGGTCTCCTGCGCCATCGCCAGCAGGAAGCCCAGGGCCGCGACCGGCCAGATCAGCGACAGCAGCAAGGTGACGAAGGCGATCAGCGTACCGAGCGTGACCGCGCCGGTCGCCGCGGCGTACGCGCCGATCCCGAGCACGATGATCAGCGTCAGGGTGGGGATCACCTCGAGGAAGGTCCAGAACCGGGCGGACAGCCTGGTGCGGGCGACGGAGGTCTCGTAGAGCAGGGTGGCGCGGCGGTTCATCTTGTCGAACGCGTACGCATTGCGGCCGAAGGCCTTGATCACCCGCAGCCCATGCACACCCTCCTCGATCGAGGAGGCCACATCGCCGGTCTGGTCCTGGACCTGCCGGGACAGCCGGGTGTACTGGCGCTCCATGTGCAGGCAGAGCCAGACGATCGGGACGACCGAGATGGCCACGATGATGCCGAGCGGCCAGTAGAGCTGGATCAGCAAGATCACCACGATGGCGATCTGGACGATGTTGACCACCAGGAAGTTGAGGCCGAAGCCGAGGAAGCGGCGCAGGTAGCCGAGGTCGGTCATGATCCGGGACAACAACTGGCCGGATTCCCACTGGCCGTGGAAGCTCATCGGCAACCGCTGCAGCCGGTGATAGAGCGTGGTGCGGATCCGGTTCTCCGTGGCCAGGCCCGCGCGCGAGGCGAGCCAGCGGCGCAGGAACAGCAGCAGCGGCTCGACGATGCCGAGCGCGAGGACGAGTGCGCCGAGGGCGTACAGGCCGATGTAGTCCGAACGCGCGACCGGGCCGTCGATCACCCAGCGGGTGAGCAGCGGGATGGCCAGCGTGGCGAGCACGGCGCCCAAGGTGGCCAGGTAGCTGATCGCGAACCGGCCGCACCACGGCACGATCGCCCGACGGAACCGCCACATCGAGGTCCAGTTGTGCCGGCGGCCGCGCGGCGGTGGCGCCAGGACGTCCTGCTCGCCGAGCGGGCGGGCCGGGTCGGACGACATGGATCTCCTTCGGGTGAGCGCGGGAACGCCTGCCATCCTGCTCCCTCAACCGTCGTCGAGGTCAACCGGATATCCGGCGCGCCGCTCAGCCGCCGGCGGCCGGCACCGCCGACCAGATCGACGCGACGCGCAGACAGAGCACCGCGACGGCGACCAGGCCGATGGCGAGCACGCCGGGGCCCCAGCGCGAGGCATCGGCGATGCCCCAGATCGTGGCGGCCGGGGGCACGACCACAGCGGCAATCAGGTACGCCACGAGCACCGGCCCGTCGACCACACGGCCGGTCGCGACGAGCGCGGCGGCGAACACGCCGAGCTGGACGAGGACGCCCAGCTCCAGCAGCCCGATGCCGTAGATCAGCAGATTGCTGACCCGCAGCTCGCGCCAGGCGTGGTAGCCGGCGAACAGCGCGAGCAGCAGCGCGACGACACCCAGGGCGTACGGCAGGACGAGCACCGCCGCAGCGTAGCGCCGCGCACCTAGGCTGGGCCGGTGAGTCAACCCGCGCCCCACCCCGAGCGCTCGTCCGGATTCGGCCGCGCGCTGATCGCCGTCTATGCGATCTTCGCGCTCGCCGCGACCGCGCGCTCGGCGGTGCAGTTGATCACCCGCGGCGGCGAGGCACCGCTGGCCTATGGGCTGTCGGCATTCTCCGGGGTGATCTACCTGGTCGCCACGGTCGCGCTGGCCAGGCGCGGGCGGTTGGCGTACCTGATCTCCTGGCTGACCATCACCGTCGAGCTGATCGGCGTGCTGACCATCGGCATTGCCAGCCTGACCCACCCCGAGCTGTTCGCCCGCGACACGGTGTGGTCCCGGTTCGGGATGGGCTATCTGTTCATTCCGTTGCTGCTGCCGATCGTCGGGATGTGGTGGCTGCGCCGGGTGGGCCGGTGATCATCGATTCGTGATCATCGGGTCGGTGGTGATCAGGAGAAGGTGATGTCCAGCGGGTTGCTCAGGCAGCGCGCCGAGCCGCCGGAGAGCTGGAACTCCGACAGGTCGAGCGCGACATGGCGCAGGCCGCGACTGTCGAGCTCCTTGATCAACCGATCGTCCAGTCTCGGCCCGAGCACGGTGTCGCCGACCACGATGCAGTTGGCGGCGAAATCCAGTGCCTCGTCCACGCCGAGGGTGATCGGATCGGGTACGCGGGCCAGGAGCGCGTCGGCGTCGGCCGGATCGAAGGCCCCCGGGCAGACCAGCGCGGCGGTCTCGGTCAGCGGGCAGAAGGAGAGGTCGAGGTGGAACATCGCCGGGTGGGTGATCGCGATGCCGACGGTGGGTACGCCCGTGATCGCGCCGACCCGGTCGACGGCCGCGGCCTGGCTGCGCGGCCCGTGGCCGATGATCAACTCGTCCCGCCACCAGAACGCGTCGCCCGACTCGAAGTGCGGCGCGGGGGAACCGTCGGTATCGAGCTGGGTGGTGTCGGCGAGCTCCGGCGTACCGATCCAGTGCAGTTGGTAGCCGTGCTCGGTCAGCCACTCGGCGACGGCCGGGGTCTCCAGGCGGCGCTGCGGGTAGCGCATGTGGCTGAGCAGGGCGTGCCGCTGGCCGGCGCGGGTCCAGACCTGCGCGAGGTTCATCGCATAGACCATGTCGGGGCAGTCGGGGCTCTGGTCGAGCACCTCCACGGAGCCGCCGGCGGCATCGATCGCCTCGATCAGCGACTGCCACTGGGCGCGAGCCCGGGCGAGGTCAGGCTGCTGGGTCGGATCCATGTACGGGTTGATCCGGTAGTCGATCCGGAAATGCTCCGGGTCGACCAGTAGATAATTCCGCCCCCAGTCCATCTGACACCACCTTTCGTCGCGACTCGACGTATTCATAACAGAATCTGGCGTCGTCGTCGCGCCGTCTCGTCGGGTCCATTGTCCACCCACCGGCGCCGGCCTCGTGCGGACCGAAGCTGTCCGCATAGGGGGTCAGGGTGTCGGTGCAGGTCACGGCACAACCAGGAGGACAGACATGTACGCACCGGCCGAACACGACGAGGTCACCGGACTCGCCAACTATGTGGACAGCCAGCTCGACGCGATTGCCGCGGCGGCGACCGGGCTCACCGAGGAGCAGGCCCGGGAGACGCCGCTGCGCAGCGGGCTGTCGATTGGCGGGATCGCCAAGCACATCACGGCGATCGTCCGCACGGCCCCCGGCCGGATTCGGGACGGCGCCCCGACCGAAGAGATCACCGCGGACCAGATCGCCGCGCACGAGGCGCAGTTCGTGGTCGGCCCCGAGGAGACCACCGCGGGCATTCTGGCCGAGCTTGCCGCGGCGCGGGGCGAGCTGCGGGAGGCAATCCTCGCCAGCGATCCCGATCAGCCGACCCACGATGCACCGGCGCCCTGGTTCGGCATCTTCGACGCCCGGCCCATCCGGCAGCGCTTCTACCTGGTGCATCTGATCGAGGAGATCGCCCGGCACGCCGGGCATGCCGACATCATCCGCGAACAGCTCGACGGCGTGCAGGTGCCGAGCCTGGAACTGCGCGCGGCGGGCGTACCCGCGAACGAGTTCATCGGCGACTATCAGCCCGCCCCGGGCACCATCGGCGCCTGAGGCATCGTGCGTACCGACGTTTGCGTCAATAGTGACGCAAACGTCGGTACGCACGATCTGCCCTGTGGACAACCCTCGGCTCGGCGAGCGGAGCGGGGTGACGCCCCGACAGGCTGGTGGCATGGATCGCGCCACCCGCCGCCGGCTCGCCGCCGAGCTGGCGGACGATCACGATGGGGTGGTCCATCGGCGGGCGCTGCTTGCGGCCGGCGTCGGCCGCCACGAGCTGCGCACCGAGCTGCGATGCGGCTACTGGAGCGCCGTCGGTCGCAACACCATCTCCCCCGACGGCAGCGAGCTGCGCGGCCGGGCCCCGCTCTGGCGCGCCGTATGGGAGGCCGGTCCGCGAGCCATCCTCGACGGGGCCGCAGCCCTGATCGGTGCCGGGATGAGGCAGTTCGACGCCTCCGTGATCGACGTGTGGGTGCCGCCGAATGCCCGCGCACACCGCGGGCCGGGTGTCCGGCTGCACCGCCGTCGCATCCGAGGCGCCCTGGACGGTGCCGGCGTCCCGCGGCTGGCGCGCGAACTCGCCGTGCTCAATGCCGCGCGGTGGGCCGTCTCGGACACTCAGGCCGCGCTGCTGGTCTGCCTGCCGGTCCAGCAACGGCTGATCCACCCGGAGGCGCTGCTCGCCGCCTGGCTCGAATCCGGCAGGCGGCCGATGCGGCTCGACCTGATCATCACCACGGTCTGCGCCGGCGCCGAGTCGCTGGGCGAGCTCGACTTCGCCCGGTTGTGCGTTCGTGCCGGGCTGCCGGCCCCGAGCCGGCAGGTGCCGCGCGCGGGGCCTCGCGGCGCGGTCTACCTCGACTGCCATTTCGACGAGCACAACCTTGTGGTCGAGATCGACGGCGCCCAGCACGGCTGGGGCCTCAATCCACTGCAGGATCAGCTGCGTAGCAACGAGCTGGTGCTGCAGTCCGACCGCGTGCTCCGGATTCCCCTGCTCGGGCTGCGGCTGGACCCGGCGCCGTGGCTGGAACAGGTGCGTCGGGCCCTCGACCTGCGCGAGGCGAGCTGAGGCGAGTCGTGCGTACCGACGTTCGCGTCACTATTGACGCAAACGTCGGTACGCACGCTCGGTAGGCTCCCGGAGCGTGACACGACCGCATGTGATCTTCGTCTGCTGGGGCAATATCTGCCGCTCGCCGATGGCGGCCCAGGTCGCCCGGAGGTACGCCGACGACGCCGGCGTCGACATCGAGATCAGCTCGGCCGGGGTCAGCGCGGAGGAACTGGGCAATCCCATCGACCCCCGCGCGGCCCGGACACTGCGCGAGCACGACTACCCCGTCGACGACCACACCGCACACCAGATCGACGCCGCGGAGATCCGCGACGCCGACCTGGTCATCGCCATGGAGGACAGCCACCTCGACCGGATGGCCCGCGTCCTCGGCGAGCCGCTCGGCGACAAGGGCCGGCTGCTCACCGACTTCGACCCGGCCGCCGAGCCGGGCCCCGGCGTACCCGACCCCTGGTACGGCGGTCAGGACGGCTTCGAGAGCACCCTCGCCACGATCGAGGCGGCGATGCCCGGCATCGTCACCGCATGCCGAGCAGATTGATCCCGAAGGTGGCCAGCGTGCCGAAGACGATGCCCCAGAGCACGATGGAGATGGTCTGCCAGATCAGGACCTGATCCCGCGAGGCGCCGAAGGAGACCATCGCCATCGAGGTGATCTGACTCGGCAGCACGGTCTGCCCGAGCAGGCTCACCCCCGGCACCCCGAACCGGTCGAACATCCGCTTCAGCCGGGCCCGCTTCGGCGTGGTCTCCGTCCGTCCGCCGCGGACCGCGCCACGCACCTTCGCGGCGCCCAGCACCAGCACCGCCATGCTGATGAAGTTGCCGACCACCGCGGCGCCGATCGCCACGACCGGCGGCAGTCCGATCACCACTCCGATCACCGAACCGAAATAGGACTCCACGAACGGGATCGCGCTGACCGCGATCACGGCCAGCCATTGCACCGCCTCGGGCGTCGTCTCGGCGAAGCCTCTGATCGCGTCGAGCATTTCCTTCTCCTTCTGATCGCTTGCGGTCCACACCATCCAATCGGCCGATCGGCGCCGCGGGCAGTGTTGGTGATCACGGGCTTGCGGGTACGCCTCATCGCGACGACGTGACGAACGTCAGGGCGCGGCGCGACATGCCAGCGACCGGGCGCGGTCGTGACACACTGTCCGCCATGCAGATCCTGGTGGTGGACGACGATCAGGCGGTACGCGATTCGCTCGCCCGGTCGTTGCAGTACAACGGCTATGAGGTGAGCACCGCCTCCGACGGTGTCGAGGCGCTGGCCAGCCTGTCCGCCGACCGTCCCGATGCGGTGATCATGGACGTGATGATGCCCCGGCTGGACGGCCTGGAGGCCACCCGGATGCTGCGCCAGATGGGCAATGATGTGCCGATCCTGGTGCTCACGGCGCGCGATGCGGTGAACGACCGCGTCGACGGGTTGGACGCCGGCGGCGACGACTACATGGCCAAGCCGTTCAGCCTCGACGAGCTGCTGGCCCGGCTGCGGGCGCTGGTCCGGCGGGCGGGCGCGGGCGAGGAGAGCGAGGAGGACAAGGAGACCCTGACCTTTGCCGACCTCAGCCTCAATGTGCACACCCGCGAGGTGTTGCGCGCCGGACGGCACATCAACCTGACCCGCACGGAGTTCGCGCTGCTGGAGACATTCCTGCGCAATCCGCGCCGGGTGCTGGAGCGGTCCTGGCTGCTGAACGAGGTGTGGGGCTTCGACTTCCCGACCACGGCGAACTCGCTGGAGGTCTACATCGGCTACCTGCGCCGCAAGACCGAGGCCGAGGGCGAGGAGCGCCTGATCCACACCGTGCGGGGCGTCGGCTACGTCCTGCGCGAGACCAACTCCTGAGCCCGATGCGGCTGCTGCGCCGGATCTTCGGGGCCCCGTCGCTCCCCCGCCGGATCACCTGGTTGACCACCATCGTGGTGGCGGCGGGCGTCTGGATCGCCGGCCTCTCGGCGTACTTCGTCACCCGGCTCGTCCTGTTCGACCAGCTCGACCGCGAGCTGATCTCCGTCGCTACCACGGCCTCGCGTACGGTCGCCGCCGATCTGAACACCATGGGCGGGCTGAACGCCGAGGCGCTGAACGCCGTCAACGTCACGCTCGTCGTGGTCGGTGCGGACCGGCAGCCGATCACCATCCAGAGCGCCCCGCGCACCCTGCAGTGGGGCACGCCCGAGCTGGCCGTGGCGCGCCTGCAGGAGGGTTCCTCGGCGCGTACCGGCCGGGCCGATGACGGTACGCCCTACCGGATCGTGGCCGTCCCGATGCAGGTCAACGGCCACCCGTATGCCCTGGTGATCGGCCGCGACCTGGGGCCGACCACCAGCGCGCTGGCCACCTTGTTGATCACGGTGATTCTGGTCGGCGCGCTGCTGGCGCTGGCCGCCGCGGTGGTCGGCGCGCTGGTCGCCCGATCCACCCTGCGGCCGCTGCGCGAGCTGTCGGCAGCGGTCACCCGGATCACCCGGACCGACGCGCTCGACCCGATCGAGGTGCACGGCGACGACGAACTGTCCCGGCTGACGCGTTCGTTCAACACGATGCTGTACTCCCTCGGCAGTTCTCGCGCGCGGCAGCGCCGCCTGATCGCCGACGCGGGCCACGAACTGCGGACGCCGCTCACCTCGTTGCGGACCAATATCGAACTGCTCGTCGCCGACCAGCGATCCCACATGCTGCCGGACTCCGCACGCGAGGAGATCCTCGGCGACATCTCCGCCCAGCTTGCCGAGTTCACCACTTTGATCCAGGACCTGGTACAGCTCGCCCGCGAGGACCGGATCGAGCCCACGCGCGAGGAGATCGACCTGCGCGACATCGTCACCCACGCCCTGGAGCGGGTACGCCGACGCGGCCCCGGGCTGCACTTCGATGTCGAGCTGAATCCGCTCTACCTGATCGGCGAGCCGGACACCCTGGAGCGGGCGGTGACCAACCTGCTCGACAATGCGGTGAAGTTCTCCCCGCCGGGCGGCACCGTGCGGGTCTACCTGGACGGTGATCAACTACGCATCGCCGACGAGGGCCCCGGCATCGCCGAGGAGGACCTGCCGCACGTCTTCGACCGGTTCTATCGCGCCGATGCGGCGCGCAACACCCCCGGCACCGGCCTCGGCCTGTCGATCGTCGCGCAGACCGTCGCCCGGCACGGCGGCTGGGTGCGGGCCTCCCGGTCGGCGCAGGGCGGCGCCGAGTTCACGCTCCGGCTGCCCGGCTCGACCACCCCGCTGGACGAGCCCGCCGAGCCGGCCCCGCAACAGCTCATCTGAGGGCCCGGGCCCTCATGACCAGGCGCTTCGACCCCGGCGTGGGTGCGCAGACTGCGGCGTGCGGGTAGCGTGCGCCGGTATCGCGGTCGCGGCAGCAACCCGCGCCGGCGCGGACCGCGGATTCGGGGCCGTGATCGAGGAGGGTCGGGGTTTGGCCTCTCCGATCGGCGCGAGGAAGGTCGAGGAATGAAGCCGACCAGGGCGCAGCGTCAGCCGAGTGATAGCGGCTCGACTCGGTGGACGGCAGGGACCACCCGGAAACAGGTCGCGCGTCACCCGACGTCAGGTGACGACGAAGCGCACAACGACCTGCCGGTGCTCTACGTACCTTCGTGGCTACCGAAGGACCCGCACGCGCCGATCGCGATCGAGCATGATCGCAAAGGCCGAATCAGCCACTACCCGAACCCATCCCAACTACGGACCGAGCGACAGTGTCAGGACTGGCAGGCGCGGGCCGAAGGCGAGATCGACGAGATCTCAAGCGGCGCAGCGCTCGAGTGGCAAATCAGAGTGTCGGCCGTGCCCTCGGCCTTGATTGCAGGGGTCGCCGGGGCCGTCGTGTTGTCGTTCGAGCAATCGGCCTGGCCAACGGTTGTGGCCATTCTCGTGGTCATGATCGTCTGGCTCGGCGCGGTCCTCGCCAGCTGGCGCGGGCTCAAGGCCGTGCGCAGGCTGAGGATCCTCGCCGAGCTCTACGGCCGACGCGAGCGCGAACTCAAGTCGGCACGGACGCCGCCACAGTGAGCGACTGAACGAACCGCACGCCGGTCGGATGTTCCGGCCTGCGAACTCCCGCTCGATGAACGCTCCGACACTTCGCCGGAATGCCTCGTGTTCGTCGGAGAGCACCATTGCCCCGTTCGCTGAGGCAGGCGACGGGGTCGCGCCGGCGCACTCATTGCGCCCAGCGCGGCGGCCGCTTGGCGAGGAAGGCGGCCATCCCCTCCCGGGCCTCCTCGCTGACGAACAGCGACTCCGAGTGATCGGCCAGCCCGTCGATCCGGGCGTCGAAGTCGGCGAGCAGCGCCGCGTTCAGGGTCCGCTTGGTTTCCCGCAGCCCCTGCGGCGATCCCTTCACCAGCTCGGCCAGCAACTCGTCGACGGCCGCGCCGAGGTCGTCCACCCGCGCGTTCAGGAAGCCCATCTCCACCATCTGCGCCGTGTCGTGCCGGGCGCCGCCGAGCATCAGCCGGGCCGCATCGCGATCGCGCAGCCGCGGCAGCACCACGACGGAGATCACCGACGCGGCCAGGCCGAGGCGTACCTCCGTCAGCGCGAAGCTCGCCGCATCCGTCGCGACGGCAAGATCACAGGCGCCGACCAGCCCCACACCGCCGGCGCGCACATGCCCGTCCACCGCGGCGATCACCGGCAGCTCGTGGGTGATCAGGTCGCGCATCAGCGGCAGCATCAGCCGCGCCGGCTGGTCCTCCGGCGCCGCCCGGCGCGCCTCGGCCAGGTCGACCCCGGCGCAGAAGGTGTTGCCGGTGTGGGAGAGCACCACCGCGCGCGCGGCCGGTTCGGCGCTCGCGCCGGCCAGCGCCTCGCGGGCCTCGGCGATCAACTGCCCGGACAGGGCGTTGCGGTTCTCGGGCGAGTCGAAGATCACCCAGTACGCGTTGCCGCGCAGCTCCGTGCGTACCCTGCTCATCCGGTCCCTTTCGCCGTCGAATCCGTGGGCCATCCTGCCGCAGGGCTCAGCGGGGCAGATGGGTGGGCAGCGAGCGGCGCGGACCGCGCCGCTCCGGTCCCAGGCCGGCGCTCATGATCAACAATTGCACCCGAAGCCGGTGCCCGCGCCACGGCTCAAGCAACTCGGTGGCCACCTCGTCGGACGTCCGATCCTCACCGGTCAGCGCGAAGATGATCATCCGCGGCACGTGGTAGTCGCCGATCGACCAGGCATCGGGATCGCCGTGGGCGACCGCGCGGACCTCCGCCGAGGTCCAGGGGCCGACCCCCGGCAGCGAGCGCAGCGCCGCGTCGACATCGGCCGATTCGAGGGTACGCTCCAGCGCCGCGGCCCGGCGCGCCCCGCGGACCAGCGCCGTCGACCGCTTGCCGTCCACCATCGCCCGCAACCACTCCCAGCTCGGGATCGCGGCCCACCCGGCGCCGTCGGGCTGGACGCACATCCCGTACGCCGGCGAGGCCGGGTCCCGCGCAGGGCCGGGCGCCGGCTCGCCGAACCGCCGGACCAGCCGCCGGAAAGCCCCGAAGGCCTCGCGGCCGGTCACCTTCTGTTCGATCACCGTCGGCGCGAAGGCCTCCAGCACCGCCCGGGTGCGCCCGATCCGCAGCCACGGGTTGCGGCGGGCCAGATCGACCAGCAGCGGGTGCCGAGGCTCGAACCCGGCGGCATCGTCGTGCAGCCCGAGCAACTCGGGCACCTGCTCCAGCACCCAATCGGCGCCGCTGCCCCATGCCCGCGCGACGATCGCCTCCCCCTCGCGGTGCAGCCGCAGCAGCGCCGGGCCCTGCGGCGTCCGGGTGGCACGCCACCAGCCGTCGCTCGCACGCCGGTGGGTCGGATCGCCCGCACCGCGGCGCAGCCGGCCGATCGCCTGCCCCAGGTCAACCGGGGTGCGGATCCGGCGGGTCAGTTCGGCCACGGGTAGGGCTTGCACTTCCCGACACCCTTGGTCTGCTGCATCATCAGCGGGGCGCGCTCGCCGGCGGCCGGGCAGCCCTCGTGGCCGTGCCCGAGGAAGTGCCCCACCTCGTGGTTGACCAGATAGCGCCGATAGTTCTCCATGTCATCGCCGTAGGCCCGGGCCCCGAGCAGCCAGCGCTTGGCGTTCAGATTGACCTCGTTCCCGTTGCGGCAGCTCAGCTCGCCGCCGGTGCGGGCCGGTAGGCAGTTCTTGTCGGTGGTCGCGGGGGTGGCGATGTTGATCGTCAGGTCGGCACTGTCGCCGGACCCGACGAAATCGAATCGAAGATTCTCCGAGCGCTGCCAGCTCCGGTCGTCGTGCAGGATCTTCGCCGCCTCCTTGGCCGCATCGTCGGCCTTGATCGGCAGGGTCTTCTCCACCCGGACCCGGACCCGGACGGTACGCCCGTCCCCGCGGTCGGACTCGGCGGCGAACCTCGACGTCTGCCAGGTGCCGGGCCCGCGCTCGGGGATCCTGGGCGGCTCGGCCTTCTTCTTCGGGTCCGGCCGCTGCTCGGGGGTGGGCTCCGGACCCTCGTCCTCCTCGACCTCGACGGTCGGCGTGACCGACGGCGTCGGCGTCGGTTCGACGACGGCGTCGGGGATCGCGATGGTTGCCTGGTCCTGCGGGGTCGCGGCGCGCACGGCCATCGCGACCGGCACGGTGAGCGCCAGAACCACACAGGCGATGGTGATCGGACGGGCCAGCGGGGCGCCACCGGGCCGCAGCTCGCGCCCACCGCGCGTACCCTCGTCGGTGCCGCGCGCGCGGCGCGGACCGGAGGCGGCCGCGCGCCGCGGATGTCGGGCATCGCGGCGCGGCGAGGTATCTTGCCGTGGGTCCGGATGAGCCCCCCGACCCGAATGACCTGTCACGACGACTCAGACTAGGCGAACCCGTGAGCGAGAACCCAGTACGCAACCGCGGCATGACCGCGCACTCGCACATCGCGCTGCACGACGACCCGGCACCGCTGTCCGAGGAGGACATCGCGCGCCAGCGGCGGGCCACCCGGATCATGATCCTGGTGCTGATCCCGATCGCGTTGTGGACGCTGGTGGGACTGATCGTGATGTGGCCCGGCAATGTCAGCGACCACCTGCGGGGCAATACGGCGTACTCCCAGGCCGATGTCAGCGTGCAGCGCGCGCGGATCCTCGAGGTACGCGAGATCAGCAGCTCGGGCCAGGTCGGCAGCGACGGCACCAACGACCCGCGCCCGGCCGCCGATCTGACCGTCGAGCTGCTCGACGGGCCCGAGGCAGGCCAGCAGACCCAGATCAGCATGCAGCCGGCCGTCTATTCCTCCGGGGTCGCGGTCGGGCAGACCGTCACCGTCTATCGCGTGCCCATCGAGGGCGCCCCGGCGTCCTACCAGTTCACCGACTTCGAACGGACGGTGCCGCTGATCACGATGGCGCTCCTGTTCGCGGTGGCGCTGGTGGCGATCGCGCGCAAACGCGGCGCGCTGGCCCTGGTCGGGCTGGCGTTCTCCGCGTTCATCATCGTGAAGTTCATGTTGCCGGCGCTGATCTCGGGCTCCAGTCCGGTGCTGGTCGCGCTGTTCGGCGGGTCGGCGATCTTGTTCGTGGTGCTCTATGTCACCCACGGATTCTCCGTCCGCACGACGACGGCCCTGCTCGGCACCCTGTTCGGCATGTATGTGGCGACGTTCCTCGGCTGGCTGGCGAGCACCTGGGCGCACCTGACCGGCGTGGGCAGCGAGGACGACTCGCTGCTGTGGGCCTCGGCGCCGGACATGCAGCTCACCGGGGTGGTGATCTGCGCGATCATCATCGCCTCGGTCGGGGTGCTGAACGACGTGACGATCACCCAGGCCTCGGCGGTCTGGGAGCTGTCCAGCGTCGACCCCGAGGGCAAGCGGCTGTTCAGTCGCGCCATGCGGATCGGCCGCGACCACATCGCCTCGACCGTCTACACCATCGCCTTCGCGACCACCGGCGCCTCGCTCGCCACCTACCTGATGCTGGTGGTCTACAACCGGCCGCTGCTCGACGTGATCGGGCTGGAGCAGTTCTCGATGGAGATCATCGCGACGATGGTCGGCGCAATCTCGGTGATCTTGGCGATGCCGCTGACCACCGCCATCGGCGTTGCCGTGGTCAGCGCCACCCGCGGCCGGATCGGCGACCTGAAGCCCGCGACCGAGGGCGGTACGCCCGGTGGGCACCCCGACGACGAGCTGCTCGACCTCGACACCAGCCACCCGGACTGGGTGCCGAGCGCGCCGAGCCAGCGCGGGCGGCGGCTGCCCAAGCTGCCGCGGCCGTCGCTGCCGCGTCCTTCGCGCGGTGAGGGCGGCGACGAGCCGGAGGGCCCGAAGCCGCGCCGCCAGGCCTGAATCACACCGGTGTAGTTATCCCCACTGTGGAAAAGCCCTGTGGATAACTCGCGCGCGGGTACGCCGCCGCGCTCCGTCGGCCGGGAGATCCTCGCGCTGGCGATCCCGGCGTTCGCGACGCTCGTCTCCGAGCCGCTGATGCTGCTGGCCGACTCGGCGATCGTCGGCCACCTCGGCACCACCCAGCTCGCCGGGCTCGGCCTGGCCGGCAGCGTGCTCAACGTCACCGTCGGCCTGTGCGTGTTCCTCGCCTATGCCACCACCGCGACCGTCGCCCGTCGGCTCGGCGCCGGCGACCGGACCGGGGCGCTCGGCGCCGGTGTCGACGGGCTGGTGCTGGCCGGAGTGCTCGGGATCGCGCTGGTCGTGGTCGCGCAGGTGGCCGGGCGTACCGTCCTCGGCTGGTACGCCCCACCGGCCGCCGTGCTGGACCAGGGCCTCGCCTACTTCCGGATCGCCTCGCTCGGGCTGCTGCCGCTGCTCGCGATCCTGGCGGCGACCGGGGTGTTGCGTGGGCTGCAGGACACCCGGACGCCGCTGTACGTGGCGGTGACCATCAATCTCGCGAACATCGGGCTGAACTTCGCGCTGGTCTACGGCGCCGGCCTGGGCATCGCCGGCGCCGCGCTCGGCACGGTGATCGCGCAGTCGCTCGGGGCACTCGTGCTGGTCGGGGTGGTGCTGCGCGGCGCTGCCCGGGCCGGCGCCCCGCTCCGGCCGCATCCCGTCCGGGTGCTGGTCGCGGCGCGGGCCGGCGGCTGGCTGTTCCTGCGCACGCTCAGCCTGCAGGCCGCCACCGTGATCGGCACGGTGATCGCGACCCGGTTCGGCGCGCCGTCGCTGGCCGCCCATCAGGTGACCGGCGCCATCTTCATCTTCCTGGCCTTCGCGCTGGACGCCCTGGCGATCGCGGCCCAGGCCATCGTCGGCAAGACCCTGGGCGCGGGCGATGCGGCTCGGGCGCGGGCGCTGCTGCGAACCCTGCTCTGGTGGGGCGCCGGCGCAGGCGTGATCTTCGGGGCGGCGCTGGCGCTGGGACGCGGGGCGCTGGCGGGCCTGTTCACGCCGGACCCGCAGGTCCAGGCGCTGCTCGGGGCGACGCTCATCGTGTTGGCCCTGGCCCAGCCGGTCGCCGGGCTGGTGTTCGTGCTCGACGGGGTGCTGATCGGCGCCGGCGACGCGCGCTACCTCGCGGTGGCGGGCGTCTGCGCGCTGGCGGCGTACCTGCCGCTGGCGCTCGTCGTCGCCGGGCTCGACGCCGGGATCGCGTGGCTGTGGGCGGCCTGGGCGGGCTACCTGGTGGCGCGGCTGGTCACGCTGGGGGTGCGTGCCCGCGGCGAGGGCTGGCTGCGGCTGGGGATCTGAGGATCACCGCCCCGGGCTGTCGACCAGCGGCACCTCCAGCGGGCTGTTCGCGCGCCCGAGTTCGGTGAAGGAGACCTCCCCGATCCCGCCGGTCGTCGCGTCGGTGTTCCACGACGCGATGGCGATGGTGTTCTCCCCGTTCTCGTCCAGGATGCCCCGCGGGATCGGGAAGGTACGCTGCGGCCCGGTGTCGGCCACATAGCGTCCGAGTTGCCAGCCGTTGACGAAGATCAGCGCTCGCCGGTGCACCCCGGCGCTCGGCTCGGTGATCGTCAACCCGATCGAGGCATCGAGGCCGTCCGGTACGTCGAGAGTGGCCGTGGTGCGGTACCAGGTGACGCCCGGGGTGCGCTGGTCGTCGTTCGGCACCTGTGCCGGCCGCCAGGCCGAGTCGTCGAAGCCGGGCAGACCCCAACCCTGCTGCTCGCCCCACAGGCCGCCGTTGTTCAGCGGTCCCCGCGTTCGGTCGGCATGATCCTCACCGCCCGCATTGCCCTGCAGGCGCCAGTCGATCGCCGGGTTCAGCGCGCCGGAGCGGCCGCTGAGCGCGACCTTGCTGATCCCGATCGGCACCTTCCAGCGACCGGGGATGGTCAGTTGGTACTGACCCTGGCCCTGCAACTGGATGGCGAGGACGTTCGGCCGATTCGGGCGTACCGTCCCGGCCGGGATGGCGAAGGACTTTTCGACGGCGTTCTGCTGACCGGTGGTGCCATGGCTGCCCAGGAAGACACCGTTGAGCCAGACCGAGTAGTCCCCGCCCGATCCGTCGGAGGAGAAGTGGGCCGTCAGGTCGAGCCTGGTCGGGATCCGGTCGGTGCTGAAGCGCCCGCGATAGAAGATGTCGCCGGTGTGGAAGCCGTAGTCGTCGGCGTACAGCGACACGGGCGTCTGGGGCACCACCTGGTAGTTGGTGGTGGTCCTGTCCGCCCGGACCCAACCGGAGTCGTCGAAGCCCGGCGCGGTCTGCGGGTCGACCGGTGAGCGCCGCCAGTCGGTCAGCTCCGGCAACGCGAGCTCCGCGGGGGCCGGCAGTTCAGCCCCGGCGCGGATGCCGTCGCCGTTCCAGGTGATCGCCGTGGCGCTCGCGGCGCGCCCGTGCACCGTGACGGTCCGGCCGGCGCCGGTGGTGTCGCCGGTCAGTGTGAGCCGCCCCGCGGACAGCGTCGCGCTGCGCACCAGGTCCGGGCCCTCGATCACCAGGGGCCCGTCGTCGGCGGGCAGCACCCAGAAGCGCTGCGCGCGTTCGCTGTCGGCGATGACCAGGGTCAGGTCGCGATAGCCGCCGCCGTCGATGGTCACCGTGGCGACGCCGTCATGGCGGTAGTCCAGGCGCAGCTCGCCGGTGGCCCGATCCCAGGTGGTGCTGACCTCGCCGCCGTCGACCGAGACCTTCGGCTGCCGGGTACCGCGGTAACGCAGCACGGTCTGTCCGGCATCGCCCTTCGTCCCGTACAGGACGCCGAGCCGCCCCCGGCCACGACCGGGCGCATCGACCATCAGGTCCGAGGTGGTGTAGGCCAGTTCGGCTCCGGGATTGCCCCCGTCGCCGCTACCGAAGATGTAGTCGGTGAGCACCGTGCGCGACTCACGCGGCCCGACGCGCAGCTCCGGCGTACCCTCCGCCGGGATCGTCCGCTCGCCCGTTCTGGTGGGCACGGTGACCCGCACGGAGCGGTCGGCGCGGGCGTTCCAGTCGCCGCGGTGGTGCACGAAGTTGAACTGGGTGCCGGTCTCGGGATTGCGGCGCGCCTCGACCCGCACGTCCGCGTCGGTCACCGCGGGGGCTGGCGCAGGGTCGGTCCGGCGCAGTGGCGCGAAGGTCGACATGAAGTAGGCCCGCGCCTTCGACTCGTAGTACTTGGCCGGCAGTACGCGATCCTCGGGTACGCCCGCGCCGTAGTCGTAGGAGGTGTAGAGCGGCGGGCTGGCCGACCAGCCCCAGTTGGTTCCCCCGACCGCCATGTAGATGCCCTGCATGGTGTAACCGCTGGCAAGCGCGACATTGCGCAGCGCGATCTCGGCCTTCCCGTCGACGTAGCGTTCGGTGCAGTTGGCGTACCCGCCACCGCCCCAGTAGTCGAACATGCCGCCCTGGTACTCGACCATGTAGCGCGGGGTCCCCGGCTTGAAGTCCCAGAAGTCCTCGAAAAGGTCCGGGACGCGACCCTGGGGCGCCTTGCAGTCCCAGCCGATCGGGTAGGTGTCCTTGCCCGAGATGTCGACCAGGTCGTCCCAGGTGCCGCAGTTGTTCGCGGTCAGCGGCACGGTGATCCCGTCCTCGGTGACCTGGTCGACCATCGCCGCCATGTACGCGCGGTCGGGCTCGCGCTGCAGGTTGTCCCGGCAGTACTCGTTGTCGACCTGGTAGCCGATCACCGGGCCGCCGAACTGCCACTGCCGGGGTGCGATGATCTCGTCGACGGACGCCAAGTACTCCCGCCCGGCATCCAACATGGTCCGGGTCGCGCCGCGGCCCGGGTCCTCCGATGCCTTGATCCAGCCGGGCAGGCCGCCCGCGCTCGTCTCCGCGCCGATGAACGGCCCGGGGCGAACGATCACGAAGAGGCCGAGCTCGCCTGCGTAGTCGATCACCGCACCGAGGTCGCGGACTCCTGACCAGTCGAACTCCCCGGCCCGCGCCGAGACCTGATTCCAGGCCACGTAGAGCGACACCGCGTTGTAACCGCCCGCTCGCACCTTCTCCAGCTTGTCCCGCCACACCCCCGGACTCGGGTCGCGGAAGTAGTGATACTCCGCGGCGTAGATGTACTCCCGCTTGCCGTCGATGATCATCGAGTCACCGTCGTAGGAGACCGTGCGACCGTCGACCACCGGTGGCAGAGCGGGCTCGGCTCTGGCGAGTTGCGGCAGGGCCACCACGGCACACAGCACGGAGACGACGATCGCAACGATGCGCTTGATCATGGCCGGGGGGCTCCTTTGCCGCGGACCGCCACTGATTGATTCAGACTGATCGGACCAATATGGCGAATCCTCGTGATAATGCGGGGTTTCTGGGAGATCTCCGTATCAATGGTCGGATGTCAAGACCTCCGTGGCATCCGCATGGTGGGCGGGATGCGCGGCCGGGCGGCTCGTGCTGACATGGACCCGTGAGCGATGACAACACACCCAGGTCGCTGCCCTGGATCGAACGCCTGGTCAGCTTGGACACCACCAGCCGAGACTCCAACCTTCCGCTGATCGAGACGGTGAGCGCGGAGTTCCGGCGCCACGGCATCGAACCGCACGTGTTCCCGAACGCCGACGGCAGCAAGGCCAATCTGGTGGCCACCGTGCCCGCGGCCGACGGCACCACCTCCGGCGGCGTCGTGCTATCCGGGCACACCGACGTGGTGCCGGTCGACGACCAGGACTGGGACTCCGACCCGTTCGTGCCCGAGGTACGCGACGGCCGGGTCTACGGCCGCGGGACCGCCGACATGAAGAGCTTCACCGCGGTCGGGCTGACCTACCTACCCGAGATGGTCGCCGCCGAGTTGCGCGAGCCGATCCATTTCGCCCTGACCTATGACGAGGAGGTCGGCTGCCTCGGCGGGGAGGAGATCGTCAAGCAGATCGCCGACCTCGGCCTGGCACCGCGCGCGGCGATCGTCGGCGAGCCGACCTCGATGCGGGTGATCAGGGGGCACAAGTCGATCAACCTGATCCGCGTCGAGTTCACCGGGGTGGCCGCGCACTCCTCGCTGACCAGCTCCGGGGTGAACGCGATCGAGTACGCCGCGGAGTTGATCACCTTCGTCCGCTCGATCGCCGACGCCTGGCGGGCCGACGGGCCGTTCGACGAGGCGTACCCGCTGGCCTACTCCACCGCCAGCGTGAACCTGATCCGCGGCGGGATCGCCTCCAACACCGTGCCCGAGGAATGCTTCGTGGAGCTGGAGTTCCGCGGCATCGCCGAGATCGACCCGGACGAGATCATCGACCGGATCCGCGGCAAGGCCGACGAGCTGGCCGAGCGGATGCGCGCGGAGAATCCCGCCGCCGGCATCGAGGTGAAGGTGCTGGCCAAGGTGCCCGGCCTGGACACCCCCGGCGACTCCGCGGCGATCGCGCTGGGTGATCAATTGGGCGCGATCCCGAGCGAGGAGAAGGTCACCTACGGCACCGAGGCCGGGCAGTTCGCCGGCTCCGGCATCGAGACAGTGGTCTGCGGTCCGGGCGACATCGCGCAGGCGCACGCCGCGAACGAGTACGTCGCGCTCGACCAACTCGTGGCCTGTGAACGCTTCGTCGAGAAGCTGATCAAGGTATTGTCCGGGTAGTCTGCCGAGGAATCGGCCCGGGAGGAGACCCGATGAGCGCGACCGCACCGACCGCCTACGATCCCGCCCGCGCCCGACGGGCGGTGGTTGCCGCCAGCCTGGGCAACGTGCTGGAGTGGTTCGACATCATCGTCTACGCCTTCATGGCGCCGGTGATCGCTCGGTTGTTCTTCCCGGGCGAGGATGAGACCGTCAAGCTGATCAGCGCGTACCTCGGCATCGGCGTCAGCTATCTGATCCGTCCGCTGGGCGCGGTGATCATCGGCAACTACGGCGATCGGCACGGCCGTAAGGCGGCCCTGACCCTGACCATCGGGCTGA
Organism: Naumannella cuiyingiana; assembly: GCF_013408305.1. NCBI lineage: Bacteria > Bacillati > Actinomycetota > Actinomycetes > Propionibacteriales > Propionibacteriaceae > Naumannella > Naumannella cuiyingiana. Next base: position 1,600,683 of record NZ_JACBZS010000001.1, read on the forward strand.
TGACGCTCGGGGTGGCGATCATGGCCTTCGCGCCGACGTACGCGATGATCGGGGTCGGCGCCCCGGTGGTGTTGCTGATCTCCCGCCTGGTGCAGGGCTTCTCCGCGGGCGGCGAGTTCGGCTCGGCGACGGCCTTCATGACAGAGAACAGCGGGTCGCGCAAGGCGTTCTACGCGAGCTGGCAGGTCGCTACCCAGGGCGCGTCGTTGCTGCTCGCCGGGCTCGCCGGCTGGCTCCTGTTCAGCTTCCTCGACCCGGCCGCGCTGGACTCCTGGGGTTGGCGGGTGCCGTTCATCTTCGGGCTGCTGATCGGCCCGGTCGGGCTGTGGATCCGCAGCCAGTTGCCCGACACCGCCGAGTTCGCCGCGGCGTCGCCGGAGTCGTTCCCGCTGCGCGCGGCGTTCGCCAAGTACATCGGCCGGATCCTGGTCGCCGCGATGTGCGTCGGGGTCGCGACCATGAGCGTTTACCTGATCACCTACCTGCCTGCGTTCGCGATGAAGCTCGGTCTGCCGAACTGGTCGGGGTACGCCGGGGCGTTCCTCGCCGGGTTGGTCGCGCTCGTGTTGTCGCCCTTCGTCGGGATGCTGGCGGATCGGATCGGGCAGACCCGGATCATGATCGTCGCGGCCGTCGTCGGGATCGTCGCCGTGGTGCCGATGGTGCAGTTGATCATCTCCACCGGGGCGGTCTGGGCGCTGCTGGTGGTCGAGGTGGTGCTCGGGCTGTTGATGGCGACGTACTTCGCCCCCCTGCCGTCGCTGATGGCGCAGCTCTTTCCCGTGCAGGTGCGGGCGACCGGGCTGTCGGTGGGCTACAACATCGGGGTGACCGCGATGGGCAGCTTCGCGCCGGCAATCCTGGCCAACTGGGTGCAGTCCACCCCGCTGGCGCCGGGCTTCTACTACATCATCGTGGGCGTCATCTCGCTGATCGGGCTGGCGCTGGCACGCCGGGTGTACCACCAGCCCTGATGCGCCGGAATACCGGCCGAAGATTGACTGTTCAATCATCAACGTGAGTCGTGGGAGGACGAGATGGCAGTTGATCCGGCAGCGGTGAAGTTCGGGCTGAACACCTTCGGCACGGTCGTGCCCGATGAGCAGGGCAAGGAGCCGGGCGGCGCGGAGGTGATCCGGCAGGTCGTCGAGGAAGGGGTGTTGGCCGACGAGCTGGGCCTGGACGCGTTCGATGTCGGCGAGCACCACCGGCCTGACATGGCCGTCAGCGCGCCGGACATCGTGCTCGCGGCGCTGGCCGGGCGTACCTCGAAGGTGAAGCTCGGTTCCGCGGTGACGGTGCTCAGCTCCGACGACCCGGTCCGGGTGTTCGAGCGGTTCTCCACCATCGACGCGATCTCCCGCGGTCGCGCGGAGGTGATCCTGGGGCGCGGATCGTTCACCGAGTCGTTCCCGCTGTTCGGCTTCGATCTGGCCGACTACGACATGTTGTTCTCGGAGAAGCTTGACCTGTTCGCGGAGTTGATCAAGGAACGGCCGGTGACCTGGTCCGGCAGCCACCGGCGGCCGCTGGAGGGCGCGGACGTCTTCCCCAAGACCGAGTCGGGACGGCTCGGCGCGTGGATCGGCGTGGGCGGCAGCCCGGAGTCGGTGGTGCGCACCGTGAACTACCAGATCCCGATGATGCTGGCGATCATCGGCGGCGACTCCGAGCGCTTCGTGCCCTATGTCGATCTCTACGAGCGGGCGCAGGCGGCGTACCGCGAGCAGGTCGACGCCTCGGCGCCGGAGCGGCTGCCGCTCGGGGTGCACTCGCCGGGTTTCGTCGGCGAGGACGACGAGTCGGCGCGGGAGGCGTACTGGCCCGGGTACGCGCGGATGCGCGAGCGGATCGGGCGCCAGCGCGGCTGGCCGCCGCCGACCCGGGAGGAGTTCGACGAGGAGACGCGGACCGGCAGCCAGTACGTCGGCTCGCCCGAGACCGTCGCCCGCCGGATCGCCCGCACGATCTCGCTGCTGCAGGCGGACCGGTTCGACCTGAAGTACGACGGCGCGGTCGGCCATGATCAACTGATGGGCTCCATCGAGCGGTACGCCACCCAGGTGGTGCCCCGCGTCCGGGAGCTGCTGGCCGAAGGCTGATCGGTCAGGCCGCGACCGGCGCGCTCACCCCCAGTGCGGCGGCGAGCTGGACGAAGAACGCGTCGGGCTCCAGGCGCAGGCCGAGAAGCGAGATCTGCAGCACCCGGTCGGCGTCGAGGGTGAGGTCGTTGGCGCGCAGGTCGTCTTCGATCGTCGCCAGTCCCCAACCGTGCTGGGCGCCGTTGATCTCGACGACCACCCCGGGGCCATCGAAGTACGCGTCGAGGTAGTAGCTGCCGTGGCGGCCTGCCCGGCGCACCTGCCGGGTCGGTTCCGGGAGCCCGCGGGTGCGACACATCGCCGCGAAGTCGAGTTCGCCGAGGGAGTGCGCCCCGTCACAGATGTCCGGAATGAAGCGATCGAGGCGCTTGCGGTTGGACACGCGACCCGTGTCGCGCCACGCCTGCTCGAGGTGAGCGGGCGTGATCAGGCGCTGTTGCACGGGAAGGCACAGCAACAACGCGGGCTGGCGGTCCGAGGTGGCCCATCGGGCGGCATTGATCGCCGCAACCTCGAGGAGCACCCGCGGGAGACCGGCGCGCGTTGCGCGTGCGACGCGGCCCGGGCGGTGCAGGATGACGCCGGGCAGCCCGTCGGCAAGCAGTGCACTCACACCGTCGAGTGCCGCCCCCGGACCTGACTCCCAGACCGCCCACCAGAGCAACGCGCGACCGCCCGGCTCGCCGTCGATGGCAATCGTGTGCCTGCCGTGCACAGCCCATCGCCCGGCGCGCACCTCTCCGCGGACATCCTCCCGGGTGATCCCGATCCGTCGCAGGTCACGGCGGTGCGCGACGCCATCATGATCATCGGCGAGCCCGCGAACGAGACCCGCACGCCGTCGTCGTTCCATGCGCACCCATGCTGGCGAGCCCTTGCGGTGCTCGGCCAGCCGCTCGGGACGTTGTCCACAGGTCGCTTCGGGATGGGTGGTCATCCCGCACGCGAGGATCATGCAAAGGGCGGAAGATGTGCCGCGTTGTGCATGATCCTCGTCAACCCAGGTCCGCTACTTGCGACGTGCCGACGACACGGTCGCCCGTCGCGCCACGACGGCGCCCGTGACGCCCCCGACTGCTGCCGCAACCCATGTGCTCGGCGCCCACACTCCCCCGACACCGGCTTCGCTGAGCGCCGACCCGACAGCAACGCAGCCGACTGCGGCCACGATGCCGAGCAGCGCCCCGATCAGACATGCACGCATCGGTGTGCTCCGTTCGCTCGAGGCAGGTGACGTTCTTCTGCTGTCGCTACACGTACCAGCCACGGTTCAGGTGCACAACGATTGGCGGTGACACCAACCTGCCCTGGCAGGGGCGCCTGTCGGCTCAGCCAGCTTCGAGAACACGAAGGCCCGGGCCCCTTGGGGACCCGGGCCGACGTGTCGGTCAGCGAGGAATGATCACTCGGCGTCGACCTGCACCGGCAGGTGCGCGGTGACGGCGTCGTGCAGCTTCACGCCGACGGTGTGCTTGCCGACGGTCTTGATCGGCTTGGCGATCTCGACGGAGCGCTTGTCGACGTTCGGGCCACCGGCCTTCTTGATCGCCGTGGCGATGGTGGCCGGGGTGATGCCGCCGAACAACTGGCCGTTGTCGCCGGCGCGTACCGCCAGCGACACGGACAGGCCCTCGATCTGCTCGCGCAGCTCCTGGGCGTGCTCGGCGTCGCGGACCTGGCGGGCATCGCGCGCCCGCTTGATGCCGTCGATCTGCTTCTCCGCGCCCCGGGTCCACGCAATGGCGTACCCCTGCGGGAGCAGGAAGTTGCGGCCGTAGCCGTCCTTGACCTCGACGACGTCCCCGGCGATGCCGAGGTTGTCGACGGGGCTGGTGAGGATGAGCTTCATCTGCGTCGTCCTTCCTTGCTCAGCGAGCCGTCGTGGCGTACGGGAGCAGCGCCATCTCGCGGGCGTTCTTGATCGCCATCGCGACCTTGCGCTGGTCCTGCACGGACAGCCCGGTCACCCGGCGGGCACGGATCTTGCCCCGCTCGGAGATGAACTTCCGCAGCAACTGCGTGTCCTTGTAGTCGACCTGACCGATGCGAACGGTCTTGGTCGGGACGACCTTCTTCTTCTGGATTGGCTTGCGTGAGGCCATTGTGGTGCTTCCTCCTTATGAAGCCCGGCTCGCGCCGGAATGTGCCTGATCTGGATATTTGGTCAGAACGGGGGCTCGTCGCTCTGGGCGCCGGCCCACGGGTCATTGCCGCCCTGGGGCCGCTGCTGGCCACCGCCACCGCCGCCCCACGGGTCATTGCCGCCGCCCTGGGACTGCTGGCCGCCGTAGCCACCGCCGCGCTGGCCCCCGCCACCGCCACCGCCGCCGCTGGTCTTGGTGACATCGGCGGTCGCATAGCGCAGCGACGGGCCGATCTCGTCCACGTCGATCTCGAAGACGGTACGCTTCTCGCCCTCGCGGGTCTCGAAGCTGCGCGACTTCAGCCGGCCCTGGACGACGACCCGCATCCCCTTCTGCAGGGACGAGGCCACGTTCTCGGCCGCCTGACGCCACACGGAGCAGTTGATGAACATCGCTTCGCCGTCGCGCCACTCCTGGGTCTGCCGGTCGAAGGTCCGCGGCGTCGAGGCCACGGTGAAGTTGGCCACGGCGGCCCCCGACGGGGTGAACCGGAGCTCCGGGTCGGCCGTCAGGTTGCCGACGAGGGTGATGATCGTTTCGCCTGCCATGTCTCGTCTCTCGATCGGGTGAGCGGTATCGGGCCCAGCCTGCCACCTGCCGCCGACAATCGGGCCGGGGCGGGTGGATCTGTGATGACTCAGCGCATCTTCTTGGCGTGCAGCTCCGGGCGGATCACCTTGGTGCGGACGATCTGCTCGTTGATGCCGAACTGCCGATCCATCTCCTTGACGGCGTCCGGGGTGGCGGTCAGATCGATGACCGCGTAGATCCCCTCGGACTTCTTCTGGATCTCGTAGGCGAACCGGCGCCGGCCCCAGACATCGACATTGTCGACGGTGCCGCCGGCCTTGGTGATCACGGACAGGTGCTTCTCCAGGATCGGAGTGACCTGACGATCGTCGGTCTCGGACTGCAGGATGACCATGACTTCGTACTTGCGCATACGCGAACTCCACCTCCTCTGGTCTCGAGCGGCCACGGGACGGTCCCGTGACAGGAGGGCGAATGCCTGGCCCGGGGCGACAGGTGCCGTCCGGGCCGCGTGACATGGTACGCCACCCCCGCCGCCGCGGCGAATCTGCGCCGCCCGTCAGATTTGTTTCCGCAGTTGAGCCCGCCATCGGGCTCGCTGAGCGGGCTCAACTGCGGAAACAACGGGGAGTCAGCTCGCGGGGCGCAGCTTGGCGGTGACCCGGGCCAGCTCGTCCAGCATGGCGTTCGCCGCGGCCGTGCGCTCGGGATCGGGGACGACCCTCCCCTCGGCGTCGAGGGACTTCGCGGCGAAGGGCACGTTCACGGCCTCGAACACGGGCACCATCCGCAGCGTGGTCACGACCTGCTTGAGCTGCTGGATGGCTCGCGTACCGGCGCCGATCCCGCCGTAGCCGACGAACCCGACCGCCTTGTCGTGCCACTCGTTGTGCAGGAAGTCGATCGCGTTCTTCAACACCGCGTTGTAGCCGTAGTTGTACTCCGGGGTGACGAAGACATAGGCATCGCCGCGGGCGATGGTGGCGCTCCAGTCCCGGGTGTGTTGATGCTGGTAGTCGCCGAGCCGCGGATGCTTCGGCTCGTCGAGGAACGGCAGCCCGACCTCGGCAAGGTCGATCAGCTCGACCCGGAAGCCGCCGTGCTCGCGCGCAATCTCGGCGAACCATTCGCCGAAGGCCCTCCCGACGCGCCCCGGGCGCGTGCTGGCGATGATCACCTGGAGGACGGGCTCGGTCATCGGATGTGCTCCTCGATTCGGGTACGTGGGCCGCGCCAATCATGCCTCAGCAAGATCGGTCGGGCGGTGCCGGTCGCGGATCGGCGAGAGTGGGCAGATGACTGATGCGGTACGCCGGGGCACCGGCCGCGATCGACTCCGCGAGTTGCTCGACGCGGTCCTCGACGGAGACGACGGGCAACTGGACGCGATGGCCGCGCGGGCGTACTCCTCGCCCTTCCACTTCTCCCGGCAACTGCGCGAACTCGCCGGCGAGCCGCCGGTCGCCATGCGCCGACGCGTCATGCTGGAGCGCGCGGCCTGGCGGCTGCGCTCGGGCGCCTCGGTGACCGATGCGGCGCTCGAGGCCGGCTATGAATCGGTGGAGGGATTCGGTCGGGCGTTCGCGCGCGCTCACGGTGTGCCGCCGAGCGCATTCGGCGGTGACCACACCCACTGGCTGGCCGCCCCGAACGGCATCCACTTCCACCCCCCGATGTCGCTGTGGATCGACAGCGGCGGTCCCGACGGCCGCGACCGGCCCACCTGGTTGCTGATCGAACACGACCTGGCCGACACCCGGGCCCTGCTCCGGGTGGTGGTCGATCTGCCCGCGGCGGAGGCGGATCGGGTACGCCTACCCGGCTCGTCGGCCCTCCCCTGGCACGGGCCCGACGAGACGATCGCCCAACTCGCCGAGCACCTGGTCGACACGCTGGAGCAGTGGCTCGCCGCGATCGAGGGCACCGAACCTCCGGCGCCCACTCCGGGGCTGGACCTGCTCGCCCGGCACGACGCCGCGGCGACACGTTGGCGATCCGCGCTCGCCGAGATCGACCGGCGGGGCGCCTGGCAGGACCGGATCGTCGACGCGATCTGCGATCCCCCGGAAAGCTTTGTGATCTCCAGCATCGTCGCGCATGTGATCACCTTCGACGCACATCGTCGGATGCTGCTGCGCTGGATGCTCGCCGAGACCGGCGCGGCGACACCGGATCCCGATCCGATCAGCTGGCTGCGCACCACCAACGAGAGGCAATGATCATGGCGACGATCTACTACACGGCGACCACGCTCGACGGCTATCTCGCCGATGACGAGGACTCGCTGGACTGGCTGTTCGTGCAGGAGCACGACGACGCCGGGGCCTTCGGCTATCCGGCGTTCATCGAGCGGGTGGGCGCGATCGTGATGGGCGGCACCACCTATCGGTGGGTGCTCGATCATCTCGCCCGATCCGGTGGCGCCTGGGAGTACACCCAGCCGACCTGGGTCTTCACCACTCGGCCGGGCGGCGTACCGGACGGCGCGGACATCCGGTACGCGACCGGCGATGTCGCTCCGGTACATGCGCAGATGATCACCGCCGCCGGCGATCGCGATGTGTGGATCGTCGGCGGCGGTGATCTTGCCGGTCAGTTCGCCGATGCGGGGCTGCTGGACGAGATCATCGTCAGCATCGCGCCGGTGACGCTCGGTTCGGGTCGCCCGCTGCTGCCCCGCCGGTTGGATCTGCGTACCGTCGAGGTGGCCCGCAATGGTGCTTTCGCGGCCGTCCGGTACGCGGTCGAACGTTGATCAGAGCGCGGCGTTCACACCGTCGATGATCCGCTGCAGGTTGATCTCGCCCGGGCAGTCGGTCGACGAGAACTGCTTGTGCGGAAGGATTCCGGTGTTCGGGTCGATGCCGTAGCGACGGCACAGGTCGGTGCACAGCTCGATGGAGGTGTTGTAGGTGTAGTCGTCCGGCGGCCGGCCGATGTCGGCGGAGTGCTCGATGCCGATGCTGGAGCGGTTGGCCGCGGAATCGCCGGCATGCCAGGCGGTGTTCTCCTCCGCGACGTACTGGCTGAGCTGACCTTCGCCGATCCCGTAGTGCGCGCTGACCTGGGCCTCGGTCTGCTGGAACCAGGAGTCGGTCGCGGCCCGGGTGCCGGCCATGTGGTGGATGACGATCTTGTCGACCGCGGCGCCGCCACGGCCGGCAGTGAAGTTGGGGGACTCGATCCAGACCGGATTCAGAGCCTTGGTGTCTGCATGGGCAATCTCCGGGAGAACCAGGCCGGTTGCCGCCACCGCGGTGGCTGCACCGGTCAGGCCGAAGAACTTTCGTCGTGTGAGGTGCATGACACGACGCTAGGCAGGCGAACCCGCGGGCGGGAATGGATTAAGCACTGGGCTTGATCGGGGATCCGGCGACCCTGGCCCGGCAGGTTACTCGCTGGTAGCGTCGGGCGCATGACTCACGAGGTGGTGAATCAGGCGCCCCCGCTGGTCGGCCACAACACCGCCGACGATCCAGCCCTGCGCGAGGGCGTGCAGCGCGAGGGCGCGGCGTGGGCGCTGCCGGATATCGACGCGCTCGGGCGGCTGGCCGGGAGCGCGCAGGGTCAGGAGTGGGCGGCGTTGGCCGAGCGTCATCCGCCGCGACTGCTGACGCATGACCGCTTCGGCCACCGCATCGACGAGGTCGAGTACGCCCCGGCGTACCACTCGTTGATGCAGACCGCGGTCGACAACGGGCTGCACGCGGCGCCGTGGGCCGACGACCGGCCCGGCGCGCATGTCGCGCGGGCCGCGAAGTTCATGGTCTGGTCGGTGGACCCCGGGCACGGCTGTCCGATCTCGATGACCTACGCCTCGGTGCCCGCGCTGCGCGCCAATCCGGATCTCGCGCGGACCTTCGAGCCGCTGCTGACCAGCCGGGACTACGACTTCGGACTGCGCGATCCGGCAACCAAGCGCGGCTTGATCGCCGGCATGTCGATGACCGAGAAGCAGGGCGGGTCGGATGTCCGTGCCAACAGCACCCGCGCCACGCCGGACGGTTCGGGCGGGTACGCCCTGACCGGCCACAAGTGGTTCACATCGGCACCGATGTCGGATCTGTTCCTGACGCTGGCGCAGGCGCCCGGCGGGCTGTCCTGCTTCCTGGTGCCCCGCGTCCTGCCGGGTGGCGAGCGCAACGCGCTGCGCCTGATGCGGTTGAAGGACAAGCTCGGCAACCGCTCCAACGCCTCCTCCGAGATCGAGTACGACGGCGCGCTCGGCTGGCTGGTCGGCGAGCCCGGTCGCGGCGTACGGACCATCGTCGAGATGGTCAACATGACCCGGCTCGACTGCGTGATCGGCACGGCCGCCGGCATGCGGGCGGCCCTGGTGCAGGCCGTGCACCACACCAGGCACCGGGCGGCGTTCGGCAAGGCGCTGGCCGATCAACCGCTGATGCGCAATGTGCTCGCCGACCTCGCGGTCGAGTCGGAGGCCGCGACCACAGCGATGCTGCGCCTCGCCGGTGCCAACGACCGCGCGATCCGTGGCGACGAGCAGGAGGCCGCGCTCCGGCGGATCGGCCTGGCCGTGAGCAAGTACTACATCTGCAAGCGCGGCCCGGCGCAGGTCGGGGAGGCGCTGGAATGCCTGGGCGGCAACGGCTATGTCGAGGAATCCGGCATGCCGCGGCTCTATCGCGAGATGCCGCTGCTGTCGATCTGGGAGGGCTCGGGCAATGTGGCCGCGCTCGACGCCCTGCGAGCGCTGGCGAAGGAGCCGCAGACGCTCGACGCGTACTTCGCCGAGGTCGAACAGGCCACCGGCGATGGCCGCTTCGACGACGCGCTCAGCCGACTGAAGAAGGAGTTCACCTCCGTCGACGATCTTGAGCTGCGGGCGCGACGAGTGGTCGAGCAGTTGGCGCTGGTCCTGCAGGGATCGCTGTTGTTGCGCTACGCCCCGCCGGCCGTCGCCGACGCCTTCTGCGCGACCCGCCTGGATCGGGACTGGGGCGGCGCCTTCGGCACCCTCCCGCCGGGAATCGACCTCGACCCGATCATCGACCGGGCAATCGTCGAAACCTCGTCACCGGCCTGACCGGCCGGCACCTCAGCCGGCCCAGAAGCCCCGTTCGCCGAACAGGTCGCGGAACGACGCCGGAGCATCCGAGGTCCGGGCGCCGAGATAGGACCCGACCACGGCAGCACCCAGGTCGTCCAGCTCGGGCGAGACGACCCGACCCCCGACCCGCCGGGCGAGCTGGCCGATGAACCGCTCCAGCCCCGGGTCCTGGCCCAGCCGGAAGAAGCTGACCTGCGCGCCGAGCCGGCCGGACGCGTCCAACTCGGCGACGGTACGCGCGATGGTCACCGGATGCGGCGGGTAGTCGAACAACACCTGCCCGTCGCCCTCCAGGTGCGCGGTCGGCTCGCCGTCGGTGACGATCAACAGCACGGGCTGGGCGCTCGGATGCCTGCGGAAGAAGCGGTTCGCGAGCAGCAGCGCATGGTGCAGGTTGGTGCCCTTGTCCCACAGCGCGTCCAGGCCGGTCAGCTCCTCGATGCCGATCCGCTGCGCGTACCGGCCGAAGCCGATCAGCTCCATCCGGTCGCCACGAAACCGCGTCGACACCAGGTGATGCAGCGCCAGCGCCGTCCGCTTCATCGGCACCCAGCGGCCCTCCATCGCCATCGAGAAGCTGGTGTCGACCAGCAGCGCGACGGCCGCCTGGGTGCGGGCCTCGGTCTCGGCGATCTCGATGTCGCGCACGTCCAGGCGTACCCCCGTCGACGCGTCGCGGCCCTCGCCGGCGGTGCGCAGCACGGCATTGCCGACGGTACGCGTGACGTCCCACGGCTCGGTGTCGCCGAACCGCCACTCCCGGCTCGCGCCGCTCGGCTCGCCCGCCGCGCCGGCCTGCCGGGTGTCGCGCTGCCCCGAGCGCCCGGCCAGCCGCTCGGCGACGTCGCGGAGCAGCGAGCGGCCGAGCTGGCGCATCGCGCGCGGGGAGAGCCGCAGGTCGCCGTCGGGGGTACGCCGAAGCATCCCCGCATCGCGCAGCTCCGCCTCGATCCGTTGCAGGGTACGCGCGTCCGCCGCGGCCTCCGCGCCGAGCTCGCGCGCCAGCAGGTCAAGATCAAGATCATCCAGCCGCGCGCCGGGACGGGCCTGGGCGAGCTGTTCGGACAGCGCGTCGAGGTCGGCGAGCTGCTGCATCGCGCCCGTCGCCTCGCCGAGCCCCATCGACTGCTCGCCGTCGAACGACTCCCGCCCGGACCAGTCCTGGCCCGGCCGCAGCGACTGCAGATTCTGGTCGAGTCGGGAGAGTTGGTCGGCCAGCTCGGGCGAGCCGAAGGCCTGCTGGGCAAGGGCATCCAGCTCGGCGCGCTGCTCCTCGGTGAGCGAGTTCCGCATCCGCTGCGCGGCCGCGGCCCGGGCGGCGAGGGCGTCGATCAGCTCGTCGATGGTGCGCGGGTTCTCAGCGAAGTGGTGCCCGTGCTTGTCCATGAAGTCGGCGAACAGCTCGTCGGTGGGCTCCCCGCGCCGGTGCGCGTCGAGCAGCTCGTTCAGGTCGCGCAGCATCTCCTGCACGGCCGCCCGGTCGGCGTCGGTCGCATTCTCCAGCGCCTGCTTCATCCCGGCGAAGCGTTGATCAAGGGCCTCCCGCCCGAGCAGGTCCTTGATCTTGGCGTAGTCGGCGCGGGCGTCGGAGCTGCGCCAGTCATAGTCGGCCAGCTCGTTCACCGCGGCGGCGGTCTGGCCGGGCAGGTTCTCCAGCTGCAGCTCGGCGAACCGGGCGTCGTCGTCGAGGTCGCGGGCGAGCTGTTTGCGCTCGTTCAGCACCGCGGAGTCCAGCAGTTGGCGTACCTGGCGCATCGTGCCGTCGAGATTGTTGCGGCGCAGCAGCTCGGAGCGCCGCCGGGCGACCTGCGCGGCAAGATCATCCAGGCCGCGCTGGTCGGCGCCGCCGCGGCGGAGGAACTCGCGCAGCGCGTGCTCCGGCGAGTAGCCGGCCATCACGTCCTCGCCGACCGCCGCCAGCGCCTCGCCGAGGTCCACGGGTGGCGCGAGCGGATCCGGGCCCCCGGCGTACCGGCCGTAGCGGGCGCGGTGCGGATCGGGGCGCGAGCGCGGGCCGGGCATGATCACGCCTCCCCGTACAGGGTGGTCCGGCCGTCGCTGTCCTTGGAGATCCGGCGGGCGAGATACAGGCCCTCCAGCGCCAGCTCGATCGCCGAGGCACGCTCGCCCGGCCCGGTCGCGCCGGCGCGCTCGGCGATCTCGTCGTAGAGCTCGGACTCCCCCAGCACCGGCAACCCGGCGAGCAGATCGGCGGCCGAGACCCGGTCGCCGGTGGTGATCGTCGCGCCGTCGGAGATCGCGTCCACGAGCAGCCGGAAATCCAACCCACGAAAGGTTTCCCGGGCGGTCTCGGCGGTGGCGGTACGCAGCAGATGCTCCAGGATGACCCGCTCGCGCCCCTCCTCGCCGCTCTCGAACTCGACCTTGCCGCCGAGCACGTCGAGCACGGTTCCAAGATCGACCACCCGGGCCACCGCCGCCTCCTCGCCGAGCACGGTGGCGCGGTGCAGCGCGGCCGCGGCCACGGTCTCCGCGGCGGCGATGGAGAACCGCGCCGAGACCCCGGAGCGCTGGTCGACCGAACTGGAGTCGCGCAGCTCGCGGGTGAACCGGGCGATGATCTCGATCAGCGGCTCGGGCACCTCGGCGACCAGCTCGGCCTCCTGGCGTACCACCGCGACCTCCTCGGCCAGCTCGACCGGGTAGTGGGTGCGCACCTCGGCGCCGAAGCGGTCCTTCAGCGGGGTGATGATCCGGCCGCGGTTGGTGTAGTCCTCGGGGTTGGCGCTCGCCACCACGAGCACGTCCAGCGGCAGCCGGACGAGATAGCCGCGGATCTGGATGTCGCGCTCCTCCATCACGTTCAGCATCGCCACCTGGATCCGCTCGGCCAGGTCGGGCAGCTCGTTGATCGCGACGATGCCGCGGTGGGAGCGCGGGATCAGCCCGTAGTGGATCGTCTCCGGATCGCCCAGCGAGCGGCCCTCGGCGACCTTCATCGGGTCGACATCGCCGACCAGGTCGGCCACGGAGGTGTCGGGGGTCGCCAGCTTCTCGGCGTACCGCTCCGAGCGGTGACGCCAGACGACCGGCAGGTCGTCGCCGAGCGCGGCCGCGCGCCGGATCGAGGCGGCGGTGATCGGCTCGAAGGGGTGCTCGCCCAGCTCGGAGCCGTCGATCACCGGCGTCCACTCGTCGAGCAGGTTGCCGAGCGTGCGGAGCAGCCGGGTCTTGCCCTGGCCGCGCTCGCCGAGCAACACGATGTCGTGGCCGGCGAGGATCGCCCGCTCGACCTGGGGGATGACGGTGCCGGCGAAGCCGTGCAGGCCGGGCCAGGGATCGTCGCCGCGGGCGAGCGCGGCGAGCAGGTTGTCGCGGAGTTCGGTACGCAGGGGCTTGGCGGTGTGGCCCGAGGCACGCAGCTCACCAACGGTGGTGGCATCGGGCCGGGTGGTGGTTTCGGCCATGACACCATCCAACTCCCCCGGTCAAGGGCAGGTCCGGATGGCCGGACCTGTCGATCAGCGACTCACGTCGCTAACGTCTCGTGATGTCGGCGGGGACGAAAGGTGCGTGGGATGAGCGAGAACGAGTGGGTCGACGGCGGACCGCCAGGACCGGAGCGTGATCCGGCGCAGCGCGACGAGATTCGGCACGACCGGTTCGTCAGCGACCCGAGTGATTTCGTGATCCTGCCGAGCAGGGACGAGCTCAAGGGTCGCGAAGAACCGGTCGAGGATCATCGAGATCGATGACCTGACACGCGCTTTCCCCCGAGCGGTTGCGATCGACCGGTGGTACGCCCGAGCCACGCGCTGGCGGCGACGCCGATCAGGGCGGCGAGGGCGAGCGCGCCCAGCAGGTTGACGCCCGGGTAGCCGGCCGCGCCGAGCACGGGGCCCGCCAGCGCGGCGAGCAGCGCGGCGCCGAGCGACATCACCGAGTCGACCGCGCCCTGCAGGCGTACCCGGCGCTCGCCGCTCGCCCCGGCGCTGACCAGCGCGGACCCGCCGATCAGGCAGGCCGACCAGCCGAGGCCGAGCAGGCCGAGCGCGATCATCAGTTGCACGGGCGCCGCGCCCTCGGTCGGCGCGAACGCGCCGGTGAGGAAGGCCGCCAGGAAGATGATCATGCCGACGCCGACCACGGCGGGGGCGCCCAGCCGGTCGGCGAGGATGCCGAACAGGGGGCTGGCCGCGTACATCCCGAGCACGTGGATGCTGATCGTCAGCCCGATGATCGTCAGGGTCATGCCGCGGTCGTACATGTGCACCGGGGTCATCACCATCACCGCGACCATCATCGAGTGCCCGGCGATGGCGGCCGTGATTCCCAATCGGACAAGTCGATCGCGCCACGCCTCGGCGAGCAGGCGCCACGACGACACCCGCTCGCCGTTCTGATCATCCGCGGCGGCCGGGTGGTCGGCGGGCGGGCTGGTCGCGATGATCGCCGCCGCGGCGGCGAATGCCAGCAGCGCGAGGGCGAACGGGCCCGCGGGGTCCGGGATGCCGAGCCGTACGCCGAGCGCGGCCGCCGGCTCGGCGAGGTTGGGACCGAGCACGGCGCCGATCGTGGTCGCCCAGACCACGATGGACAGCGCGCGGCTCTCGTGACCGGGCCGGGCATGATCACCGGCGGCGTAGCGCGCCTGGAGACCGGCGGCGGTGGCCGCGCCGAATCCGATCATCCCGATCAGCAGCAGCCAGAACCAGCCGGCGAAGGCCGCCGCCAGCACCAGCGCGGCGCCCGCCGCCGCGATCGCCAGCCCACCGGCGAGCCCGGCGCGCCGGCCCCGCCGCGCCGACAGCCCGGCCAGCGGTCCGGCCGCGATCCCGGCGCCGACGATGGAGGCGGTCGAGGCCAGCCCGCCGGCCGCGCTGGTGCCCGCGAGCTGCTGGGCAAGCACGCCACCCACCGAGACGCCCGTCGCCACGCCCACCCCGCCGAGCACCTGGCCCGTGATCAACGCGCCCATCGCGCGCCGGCGTACCCGCGTGGTCACCGGCGCCGAGGTCATGCCCGGAACCTACGACCACGGTTCGGGGCGACACAATCCCTTATCGCGCGGCCCGTTCGGCGCCGTCCAGCTCGGTGAGGCGGGCGCGGATCAAGCGCCGGGAGGCGCGCAGCTCACGCAACTTCGCCTCGATCGTCGCCAACTGGCGGCGCAGCAGCGCGGCCCGCTCCTCGGGCGCCATGGTGCCGTCGGCCCAGTGCGCGAGTTCGGTGCGCATCTGCCGCAGCGAGAACCCCGCCTGCTGGCCGATCCGGATCAGCCGGATTCGCGCGGACGCGCCCTCGGTGAACTCGCGATAGCCGTTCGGCGCGCGCACCACATGATCGGGATCGAACAGGTCGAGGCGCTCGTAGTGTCGGATCATGGCCGTCGACATCCCGTGCCGGCGGGCCAGCTCGCCGATCTGCATCCGCATCCTCCTGAGCCCGTGAAGTCGCCGCTTGACCTTGCAATTGTTACAAGCTCTAGCGTCCCCGGCATGGACATCTCACGAGCAACCATCTCCCGACCCGGCACAGCGGTGATCGCCGCCGGCGCGGTCGTCGGGATCGGTACGCAGGCGCTAGCCGCGGCCGCCTGGCCGGGCTACGACCCGCTGGCCCGGACCATCAGTTCCCTGGGCACGGCGGCCTCGCCGTGGCACGCGCTGGTCAATGCGGTATTCGTGATCAACGCCCTCGCGCTCGCGGGCGGCGGGATCGTGCTGGTGGTCGCGGGACGCGGCCCGGTCCGCGCCGGCTCGGTGCTGATCGCGATCGCGGGCGCGTTGGGACTGCTGGTGGCGGCGGTACCCGAGGACGCGAATCTCGCCCTGCACAGCATCGGCGCGCTGAACCTCCCGCTCGCCGGCATCGGCCTGCTGCTGATCGGCGCCGGGCTGCTGCGGGGCGGCCGCCCGCGGCTCGGGGCCACGGCGGTGGCTGCCGGCGTCCTGGGCCTGGTCGGAACGGTGCTCTTCGTGGCGATCCAGGCCGGCGCGCCCCTCGGGGCGTACCCCGGTCTGGTCGAGCGGGCGATCAGCTATCCGGCCAAGGTGTGGTTCGTTGCCGCAGCGCTGGCCGGTGGCCGCCGCTGATGGGCCCAGCGCACTTTTCTGGCTCGGAGCCCGAGCCGGGTCGCGCACCGCCGCGAGATGGCGGGCGCCGCCCGGGCGGCCCTGGCGCTCCGAGCCAGAAAAGTGCGATCCGGAGGAGCCTCGGTCAGGACGGGTTGGCCGAGACGGCGATGTTGCCGCGGGTCGCCTTGGAGTACGGGCACATCTGGTGCGCCTTCTCCACCAGCTCGCGGGCGACATCCTCCTCGACGCCCGGAATGTCTGCGACCAGGTCGACCGCGAGCCCGAAGCCGCTGTCGGTCTTGCCGAAGCTGACCTTGGCGGTCACGGTCGACTCGCTGACATCGAGCCCATCGGCCTTGGCGACGGCGTTCAGGGCGCCGGAGAAGCAGGAGGCGTACCCGGCCGCGAACAGCGTCTCGGGATTGGCCTTCGGGTCGCTCGTGCTGCCGGGCTTGCCCAGCGGCAGGTCGATCACCTGATCCTCGCTGGTGACCCGTCCCTCGCGGCCGCCCTTGGCGGTGGCGGCGGTGGTGTAGACGACTTCGGTGACTTCCTCGAGCGGCATGGCGCTCCCTCTCTGATCGGTGGTGATCGCCCGGTGGGGGGTGATCGGCTTCCACGCTAGCCGGAGCGATCACGCGACCCGTCTCCGCCCGCCGCTAGGTTGGATCCATGACCAGCATGGGCGCCCACGTCGACCAGACCGACCCGGTGGCGGAGGCGCAGGCCCGCGAGGCGCAACTGTCGCAGTTCTTCCTGGGCGACCCGCAGTCCTACAAGAAACCGGAAGTCAGGTACGCCGGCGGCGCCGACGCCCTGCGCGCCGCCGCCGAGGCAGCCGGAGTCGCGCTCTACGTGCACGCGCCGTACCGGATCAACGTCGCCTCGACCAACAACCGGATCCGCATCCCGAGCCGCAAGCTGCTCGACCAGACGATGCAGGCGGCGGCCTCGATCGGCGCCGCCGGGGTGATCGTGCACGCCGGCCACGTCGGCAACGACGACGACCCCGAGGCCGGCTTCGACAACTGGCGCAAGGCCGTCGAGCGGATGGAGCTGCCGGTCCCGATGCTGATCGAGAACACCGCCGGCGGCGACAACGCGATGGCCCGCCGCCTGGACCGGATCGCGCGACTCTGGGAGACGGTCGCGGCGGCCGACGACACGGGCCGGGTCGGCTTCTGCCTGGACACCTGCCACGCCCACGCCGGCGGCAACGAGCTGGCCGGGCTGGTCGAGCGGATCATGGCGATCACCGGGCGGATCGACCTGATCCATGCCAACGATTCCCGCGACGCCTTCGACTCCGGCGCGGACCGGCACACCAACCTCGGCGCCGGGCACTGCGACCCCGACGGCCTCGCCGAGACCGCGCTGACCGCCGGCGCGCCCATCGTCGTGGAGACCCCGGGCGGAGTCGAGGGCCACGTCGCCGATCTGGCGTGGCTGCGCGAGCGCGCCACCTGAGGCACTAAGGCACCCCCGCCCGCTCTGAGGTAGCCGCATCCCGGCAACTGTGGGCATCTGCCCGATGTGCGACCCCCTGCCTCAGCACGAGGCTTGGGGACATGAACGATTTCGAAGCCAAGCTCCTCACCGAGGCCCGGATCAACGACTTCCTGACCGAGGCGGCCGACGACCGCCTGGCCCGTGAGGCCACCCGTGGGCGCCGGACCTGGTGGCGGCATTTCGCCGACGCGCTCGCCTCCGCGACGGGCGGTACGCCGACCGCCCGCGCCTCGCGCACCGAAGCCCGCTCCTCGCGCGCCGACGCCGCCGCCTCGCGTACCGATGCTCGCACCGCGAAAACCCCGCTGCGTGGTCACCTGCCCGTGGCACGATGACCGTTATGGGTATCGGCGCCGACTCCGACTGGATGGTCGGGCGCGCCCGCGAACTGGCCGAGCTGCAGACCATGTGGGCACAGGCGCTGCAGCACGAACCGCGTCTCGTGCTGCTCGGCGGCGAGGCCGGCGGGGGCAAGACCACCCTGGCCGGCGCCTTCGCGGCTTCGCTGTCCGGTGCCCAACTGGTCCGTGGCCAGTGCGTACCGCTGGGCGGCGAGGGCCTGCCCTATGCGCCCGTGCTGCAGGTGATGCGGGAGCTCTTCGCCCGCTACGGCCGCGACCGGATCATCGACTGGG
Source organism: Naumannella cuiyingiana (assembly GCF_013408305.1). Taxonomy (NCBI): domain Bacteria; kingdom Bacillati; phylum Actinomycetota; class Actinomycetes; order Propionibacteriales; family Propionibacteriaceae; genus Naumannella; species Naumannella cuiyingiana. The sequence continues at coordinate 1,618,713 of NZ_JACBZS010000001.1, forward strand.
CCGGCGCCGGCTGGCCGTCGCTGGCGCCGCTGCTGCCCGAGCTCGGCGCGACGCCGGAACCCTCCACGACCGAGCGGCTGCGGATGTTCGAGGCCATCGCCCGGATCTGGGAGGGGGCGGCCCGGGAGACCCCGCTGCTCGTGGTGCTGGAGGACCTGCACTGGTCCGATGAGTCCAGCCGGCACCTGTTGAACTTCCTGACCAGCGCCGTCGCCGATGCCCCGGTGCTGCTGATCGGCACCTTCCGCACCGACGAGCTGACCCGCCGCCACCCGCTGCGGCCGTTCCTGGCCGAGCTGCAGCGCATTCCGGCGGTACGCCGCATCGACCTGCCCCGGCTGACCCGCGACGAGGTGGCCGAGCTGGTCCACCGGGCCGAGCCCGATGCCACCGACTACGCGATCGATGTGCTGGCCGAGCGCAGCGAGGGCATCCCGTTCTTCGTGGTGGAGCTCGCCCGCTGCGGCGGCTCCTGCGACACCTTGCCGTGGACGCTGCGCGAGGCCCTGCAGCAGCGGATCCAGTTGCTCGGTGACGAGACCCAGCGGCTGCTGCGGCTGGCCAGCGTCGCCGGGTTCCGGATCGGCGACGAGCTGCTGGCCGCCGTCAGTGGGGCCGAACCGGAGGCGATCGAGCGCTGCCTGCGCGAGGCGATCGACGCGGGCGTACTGATCATCGACGACGATGCGTACTGCTTCCGGCATGCGCTGCTGCACGAGGTGATCAACGAGGATCTGCTGCCCGGCGAACAGGTCCGGGCACACCACGCGTATGCCGAGGCGTTCACCGCACGCCCGGAGCTGTCGGCCGCGGCGGCGGTCGAGATCGCCCACCACTACTTCGCCGCCCACGACCTGGAGCGGGCTTTCGCGGCCGCGCTGACCGCCGCCCGCGAGGCGCGTACCGCCCCGCACGAGACGCTGCGGCTCTACGAGCGCGCGCTCGGCATCTGGGAGCGGGTGCCGGACCCGGAGTCGGTGGCCGGCCCCCGGGTGGAGGTGCTGCATGCCGCGGCGCTCGCGTCGCACGAGGCCGGCGAGGGCGACCGGACGCTGGCGCTGGTGGACGAGGCACTCGACGATCCCGGGGCCGCCGAGCCGCTGGTCCGGTCGCGGCTGCTGTTGATGAAGTCCTGGGCGCTCGGCGTACAGATGCGCGCCGGCGACGGCGAGCTGATCGCCGAGGCCCTTGCGCTCACCCCGGAACACCCGATGACTCAGGCGCGGGCGCAGGCGCTGATGCGGATGGCCGGGCACCTGATGTTGCGCGACCCGCGCGCCCGGCTGGGCGACGAGATCATCGTCCAGGCCATCGCCGCCGCCCGCGAGATCGGCGACACCGACATCGAGGCCCATGCGATGAACACCTGGGCCTGCCACCTGACCATCCGCGGCGAGGAGGACCGCGGCATCGCGGCGCTGCGCGAGAGCCGCGCCCTGATCCGCAACGACTCCGGGCTGGCGCGCTACTGGGTGAACCTGTCCGACAATCTGCATCTCGCCGGGCGGTACGCCGAGGCGGTCGATGAGGCCATGCAGGGCATCGCCCACACCAGCCGCGAGGGGACGCAGCGCACCAAGGGCGCGATGCTGGCCGGCAATGCCGCAGAACCGCTGCTCGCGCTCGGCGAGTGGCAGCGGGCGGAGAAGTTGATCAACCGGGCGCTGGAGTTGCGCCCACCGAAGCAGTACTGGATCCAGCTCCGACTGCTGCGTGCGGAGTTGGACACCTGGCGCGGCGACTTCGACTCCGCTGACCGCAATCTCGCGGAGTTCCGGTCGATCGCCGGCGCGAGCCACCCGCAGTACCACCAGATGTTCACGCTGGTCGACGCCCGGCTGCGCCTGCTGCGCGGGGATGCCGAGGGGGCGCTGGCCACCGCTGCGGCCACCGCGCAGTCAGATCAGCACCACCCGAGCCGACAGCTCCTGATCGCCGCGGTCGCGGCGGCCGCGATCCGCGAGCTGCGCGCCGGCGGCGCCGATCCCGATCCCGCGCCGCTGCTGGGCTGGATCGGCGACCTGCCGCAGGTCGGGCTGACCCCGGTGTTGCGGCCCCTGATCGACGCCGAGCTGGCCGACGAGACCGAGTCGTGGCGACTGGCGGTCAAGGCGCTGACCGCGGGGCCCGCCGTTCTGCGCTGTCATGCGGGCCTGGTCCTCGGTGAGCGGCTGATTGCCGACAAGACCCGCGAGGAGGCCCGCGGGGTGCTGGCCGAGGCGGCTCATCTCGCCGAGCAGATGGGGGCGAGCGTCCTGACCGAGCGGATCGCGCGGCTGCGTACCCGTTCGGGGTTCCTCGCCGGCAACGGATCCCGCGCTACGGTCGGGCTGACCGGCCGCGAGTTGGAGGTGCTGCGGCTGGTCGCCGACGGCCGCTCCAACGGCCAGATCGGGCGCGAGCTCTTCATCTCCACCAAGACCGCCAGCGTGCACGTGTCGAACATCCTCGCCAAGCTCGGCGTCTCCTCGCGCGGCGAGGCCGCCGCCGTCGCCCACCGGGAATCGCTGCTCGCCGGTTGACCGGTTGATCGGTACGCCTGCCCGCCTCGCCATGTGAGCAGCACCGCCGCCGCGACACCTCTGACCTAGCGTGGCGCCCATGCAGATCGACTGGATCTCGGCGTTCGTCGATGTCCCGGCTGCCGCGCACCAGCGGGCGGCCGGTTTCTGGTGCGCCGTGACGGGCGGGGAGCTGTCCCCGGCGCGCGGCGATCACGGGCAGTTCGCGACCATCGAGCCCGCGCAGGGCGATGCGTACCTGCGGGTGCAGAACACCGGCACCGGCGGACTCGGCGTACACCTTGACCTGCAGGTCGCCGACCGTTCGGCCGCGGTCTCGCGGGCGGTCGAACTGGGCGGGCGCGAGCACACCGACTACGGCGACGTGTTGGTGATGACCTCGCCCGGCGGGATGCGCTTCTGCCTGGTCGAGCCCGCCGGCGCGGCGGTGGCGCCGCCCGCCCGGGACTGGGGCGGGCACAGCAGCGCGGTGGACCAGGTGTGCATCGACATCGCGCCCGAGCTGCACGAGGCCGAGTCGGCGTTCTGGGCAGGCCTGACCGGCTGGGCGCACACCCCGGGCCGCGTCCGGACCGAGTTCTCCCGGCTGGCGTCGCCGGACCAGCCGCTGCAACTGCTGCTGCAGCGCCTCGACGAACCCACGCCGCTCACCCGCGCGCATCTCGACCTCGGCTGCTCCGATGTCGAGGCCGAGACCGCCCGGCACCTGCGGCTCGGCGCGAAGCTGGTCCGGCGCACCGAACACTGGACCGTGCTGACCGCGCCGGGCGGACACGAGTACTGCCTGACCGATCGGCCGCCGCGCGTTGGTTAACGTTGGGGGGTGAGTCTCCCCGTCAAGCGCGCCCTGATCACCGGCGGCACCTCCGGCATCGGCGCCGCCTTCGCCCGCATCCTCGCCGCCCGCGGCGTCAACCTGGTCCTCGTCGCCCGCGACGTGAAGCGGCTGGTCGCGATGCAGGAGGAGCTGTCGGCCGAGTTCGGGGTCGAGGTGGAGGCGCTGCCCGCCGACCTGACGGACCGGCGCGCGGTCAGCGCGGTGGCCGACCGGATCGAGGACACCAGCACCAGCCCCGTGGACATGCTGGTGAACAACGCCGGCTTCGGGCTGGCGGGTGATCTGATCACCCCCGACCAGCAGTTGCACGACGAGGCCTTCGAGGTGATGATCCGCGCGGTGATGGTGCTCAGCGGCGCCGCAGCCCGCCAGCTCCGGACGAACGGCGGCGGCGTGATCGTCAACGTCTCCTCGACCGCCGGCTGGATCACGCTGGGCAACTACTCCGCGATCAAGGCGTGGGTGACGACCTATACCGAGGCGCTCGCCAACCAGTTGCGCGGGACCGGGGTGACCGCGACCGCGCTGGCACCGGGCTGGGTGCGTACCGAGTTCCACGAGCGCGCCGGGCTGAATGCCTCGAAGCTGCCCGATGCGGTCTGGATCGACGTCGACCGCCTGGTCACCGAATGCCTGCGCGATGCCGCCGCAGGCAAGGTGGTCTCGATCCCGACGCCACAGTGGGCGGCCGCGATCCAGCTCGCGCGCCTGCTCCCCCGCCCCGTGGTCCGCTGGGTGTCGCGCCAGCTCAGTTCCGGCCGGGACTGAGGGCGGGCACAGGCCGTTCGTGTCCGCGGTCGGCCCGGCGCAGCGATCTCGCTAGTGTTGGGCCGTGCAATCCCGGCAGCGCTACACCTCGAGCCTCCATGCTGCCTCCCGTTTCGTCGGCCAACACCTGCTGCTCAAGCCGGTGCTGCGCGCGTTGACGAAGGTACGCATCCACGGGCGCGAGCGGCTCAGCGGACTGCAGGGGGCCTACATCGTGGTGTCCAACCACTCCAGCCACCTCGACGCGCCACTGCTGATCACGAGCCTGCCCTACCGGCTGTCGCGGCTGCTGGCGACCGGCGTGGCGATGGACTACTTCTACTCCTCCAAGATCCGCCAGTTGCCGACGGCGCTGGTGTTCAACTCCTACCCGATCGACCGCTCCGGCAGCGGCGCCCACCGGGGCCTGTCGGGCGAGCTGCTCGGCGACGGCGTACCGCTGTTGATCTTTCCCGAGGGAACCCGGTCGAAGACCGGCCGGATGGCGCGTTTTCTGCCGGGCGCGGCCAGCCTCGCGATCAGCAATGACGTGCCGGTGATCCCGACCGCGCTGGTCGGCGCGGGCGCCGCAATGCCGCGCGGGACCAGTTGGCCCAAGCGCGGCCGGCCGTCCATCGATGTGGTCTTCGGTACGCCGATGCTCCCCGGGCCCGGCGAGAGCGCGCGTCAGTTCAGCGAGCGGGTCCGCGCGGCGGTGGCCGAACTGCACGACGCGAAGGCGCTCGAGGTCGGGAAACCGACGCTGGAGGCGTACGCTCGCGGGGAAGTGTCGCTGCGCGAGGAGCAGCCGCCGAAGGCGGTCGCCTCACCGGACAGCGAGAACGAGGAACCGATCAATCCAGGAGAGCTGACATGACCGGCGTCAAGCACATGAAGTGGTGGGGCTGGGGTGTCGACGGCATCGCCTTCCACCACGAGGACAAGCCTCGGCTGGCCCCGTTCGTGCTGGACAAGGTCGGGCTCGACATCACCACCCCGGGCCGGCGCTCGCTGCAGCTCGAGGATCTGACCATCCCGCCGAGCCGGCTCAGTGATCAACTCCGCGCGACGCTGACCAAGATCGTGGGCCAGGCGAATGTGGTCGACGACGATCTTGATCGCGTGGTGCACACCAAGGGCAAGAGCGTGCGCGACCTGATCCGGGTACGCCGCGGCGAGCTCGGCCGGGTGCCGGACGTGATCGTCTACCCGGGGAGCCACGAGGAGGTCCAGGAGATCGTCGATGCATGCGTCGACGCCGATGCGGTGCTGATCCCGTTCGGCGGCGGCTCGAACATCGCCGGGTCGCTGGAGGTGCCGCTGGAGGAGAATCGGCAGATCGTCTCGGTCGACCTCGGCCGGCTGAACAAGGTCTTGTCGATCGACGACGAGGCGGGGCTGGCGACCATCCAGGCCGGCGCGCTCGGGCCGGACCTGGAGGAGCAGTTGGGCCGGCGCGGTTGGACCCTCGGGCACTTCCCGGACTCGTTCTCCCACTCCACCCTGGGCGGCTGGATCGCGACCCGCTCGTCGGGGATGCAGTCGGACAAGTACGGCGACATCGCCGAGATCACCCGCGGCCTGAAGATGGCGATGCCCGGCGAGACGCTGGAGTTGCGGCCGCTGCCGAGCACCTCCACCGGGCCGAGCGTGCGGGAGATGGTGCTGGGCTCCGAGGGCCGGCTCGGCGTGATCACCGAGGCCACGGTGCAGGTGCACCGGCTGCCCGAGGTGCGCGAGATCCAGGCGTACTTCTTCCCCTCCTTCGCCGCCGGGCTGAAGGCCATGCACGACATCACCCGGTCCGAGGCGAATGTCACCGTCTCCCGGGTCTCCGACGAGCGCGAGACGGCGTTCTCCTTCGCCACCCAGAAGAAGTCCGGCGGGGTGTCGAAACTGGTCACGGCCGGGCTGATGCGGGTGCTGAAGGCGCGTGGCTGGGACCTTGATCAGATCTGCCTGTCCTTCGTCGGATTCGAGGGCTCCAAGGGCCATGTCGCCCGCCAGAAGGGCATCGTCAAGGAGATCATCTCCGAGCACGGCGGAATGAACGTCGGCACCGGCCCGGGTCAGCTCTATGACCAGAAGAAGTTCGACACCCCCTACATCCGCGACTTCCTGCTCGATCGCGGCGCGGCCGCCGACGTGTCGGAGACGGCGGCACCGTGGTCGAAGCTGAAGCCCCTGTATGACAACGTGATCGAGGCCGCGGAGAACGCGCTCGCCGAGGTCGACCGTTCCGGCTACATCATGTGCCACCTGTCGCACTCCTACCACGCGGGCGCGTGTTTGTACTTCACCTTCGCCATCGCCGACGACTCCCCCGAGGTGCTGGAGCGCTATGACGTGGTCAAGCGCGCCATCCAACAGACCTTCATCGATTCCGGCGGTACGCTCTCCCACCACCACGGCGTCGGCGTCGAGCACTCGCCGTGGATGGAACAAGATCTCTCCCCGGCCGGCATGAAGATCATCGGGGAGCTGTTCGCCGGCGTGGATCCCAAGCAGAACCTCAATCCGGGCAAGGTCGTGCACACCGGCCGGCCGGGCGTCTCGGTGCTCTCGAAGCAGCCGGAGGACTGAGCGCCGGATCGATCGATCATGGACCTCGCGGAGGCGGTGGACCGGCTCTACGGCGCGGAGCTGACCGACTTCGTCGGGGTACGCGACGCGCTGGCCAGGCAGGCCAGGGCCGACGGCGACCGCGAGCTGGCGACATCGATCAAGGCGCTGCGCAAGCCGACCCGGTCGGCCTGGCTGGTGAACCGGTGGGCACGGGCCGCCCCGGAGGAGGTCGACGAGCTGGCCGGGCTCGCCGAGCTGCTGGCGCAGGCGCACCGCACCCTGGCCCCGGATGATCTTCGCGCGCTGACCCGGCAGCGCAACCAGTTGATCAACGCGCTGACGCGCAAGATCGCCGGCGGCGCGGTCTCCGCCGCGATCCAGGCCGAGATCGGGCAGATCCTGACCGGCGCGCTGACCGACGCCGCGCTGGCCGACCGGTTGCGCACCGGCACCGTGCTGCAGGCGGTCCCCGCCTCCGGCTTCGGGACGCTGGATCTCGGCGGCGACGCGCGGGTGATCCCGCTGCGGCCCCGGACCGAGCGGCAGGCCGGCGGCGCCCGGCGTGGGCGGACAGACGACACGGCCGATGCGCAGGCGAGGGCGGCCGAGCAGGCCCGGCAGCGGGCGCTCGCCGAGGCGCAGGAGGCCGCCGATCGCGTCATGGCCGAGCTGGCGGCAGCGCGGGAGCGCGCGCAGGAGGCGGCGGCCGAGCTGGCCGCGGCCGAGGGCGCCGTGGCTGCCGCGGACGAGGCGGTCGAGGCCGCGGAGGCCGAGCTCACCCGGGCCCGCGCCGGCCGCAAGGACGCGGGCAGGCGGCGTACCCGCGCGAGCGATGCCGCTGACCAGGCGAGCGCGGCGGTCGCGTCCGCCGAGGCGGCCGCCGACGACGCCCGCGCGACGCTGGAGCGTCTCATCGGCCAGAGCGACTGACCGGCGGGCCGCCCGGCTCGACAGGAGTTCTTAGGTGTGGCTAACCTTCGCCGCATGCTGAATCGCCGCTCGTTGTTGTTCTCGCTCGGCCTGGCCGCCGTCGCGGCCGGCACCGCCGGGTGCTCGGCCCCGGCGCCCGCCGCGCCCGCCGACGACAGCTACTCGCACACGCTCACCGGATACGGCGGCAAGACCGTCACGCTGCCGCGCGCGCCGCAGCGGGTGGTCACGGACTTCTACTCGCTCGCGGCGATGGCGCCGTACGGGATCCGGCCGGTCGGGGCCTGGGGCTACGGGCTCGCCGACGACACCTCGCTCGGCGGGGCGTCGATCGAGGGCGTGCCGATCGTCGGCAAGGACGCCGAGTTCAACCTCGAGACGCTGGCCGGTCTCACCCCGGACGTGCTGATCGGATTCGGCAATGCCGACGGCACCGGGTGGACGTGGTGGGAGGAGCCCGTCGCGGAGCAGGCCACGGCCATCGCCCCGTTCATGCCGATCGAGATGCGTGGACGCGGTGTGGACGAGCTGATCGGGGAGTACGCCGAACTGGCGCGTTCCCTGGGCGGCGCCGTCGACACCCCCGAGCTCGCCCGGGCCCGCGACGACTACGCGGCCGCCCAGGAGCGGATCCGCGGCCTCGCCGCCGACAAGCAACTCACGGTCCTGCCGCTGTCGATCGGCGCCGACACCAACTATGTCGGCGTGAACCAGGCCCAGCTCCAACTGCTCGGTGCGTGCGGCGTGCGGTTCACCGAGTACCCGGTCGAGGGCGACAGCGCGTGGGCGGAGGTGAGCTGGGAGAATCTCGCCGGCGACGAGTCCGACCTGATCATGGTGCTCGACGGCTACCCGGCGGAGGCGGAGAAGAATCCGGTCTTCGGCGATCTGGCGGCGATCCGGGCGGGGCAGCGTACCCCCTGGAACGACAAGCGGCCCTATCACCACGCGAACTACGCCGCCTGGCTCAACCAGTTCGCCGACGCCTACACCGCCGCCCGTCCCCTGACCTGACCACACGGGCGGTTGCCGCCCGCGTCAAGATTTCGTCAAGATCACGGCGCCGGTCGCCAAGAACCCGTCAAGAACCCCCGCGTAACGGTCCACGCGGGTGTGTCCTGACGGACGTGTTCGATGCACTGTTCCTGATCATCCTGATCGCGTTCTTCGCCACCGTCGCCACCCTCGCCACGGTTCGTGGAGCCCGGCCGTGACCGACCTCCTCGCCATCGAGAACATCGCGGGCCTGGTGATCGCCGCGGCGCTCTTGTGCTACCTGCTCCATTCACTGGTCTTCCCCGACCGCTACTGAGGACCGACCATGACCCCGACCGCCGCCGGCGCGCTGCAGGCCGGCCTCTTGATCATGCTCATCGCCGCCTGTCACGACCCGGTGGGCCGGCTGCTGTACGCCACCGCCACCGGCGAGCGCCACCTCCGCGTCGAGCGGGTGATCTACCGCCTGATCGGCGTCGATCCGCGTGCCGAGCAGAATGCCCGCAACTATCTGCTGGCCGTGCTCGGCTTCAGCCTCGCGGGCGTCCTGCTGCTGTACGCCATGCTGCGGCTCCAGGCGTACCTGCCGATGAGCCTGGACCGTCCCGGCTTCGAACCCGACGGCGCGTTCAACACCGCGATCTCGTTCGTCACCAATACCAACTGGCAGTGGTACTCGGGCGACTCCGCCCTCGGACACACGGTGCAGATGGCGGGCCTCTCGGTCCAGAACTTCCTCTCCGGCGCGGTCGGCATCTGCGTCGCGTTCGTACTGGTACGCGGATTCGCCCGGGGCGGCACCGAGCAGCTCGGCAATTTCTGGGTCGACCTGACCCGGGTCACGCTGCGCGTGCTGCTGCCGCTGTCGATCATCGTCGCCGTGCTCTTCCTGCTGGGCGGCGCGGTGCAGAACTTCGCCGCGCCGGTACCGGTCGACACCCTGAACGGCGGCCAGCAGCTCATCCCCGGCGGCCCGGTCGCGTCCCAGGAGGCGATCAAGCAGCTCGGCACCAATGGCGGCGGCTTCTACAACGCCAATGCCGCACATCCCTTCGAGAATCCCAATCCGGCGACCAACCTGCTGTCGATCTGGGCGCTGCTGGTGATCCCGTTCTCGCTGCCCCATGCCTTCGGCAAGATGGTCGGCGACCGCCGCCAGGGGATCGCGACCACCGCGATCATGGGTACGCTCTGGCTCGGCTCGGTGATCATCATCACCGCCTCCGAGATCGCCGGCCGCGGCACGGCACCCGTCGCCGCCGGCGGCGCGCTGGAGGGCAAGGAGGCCCGCTTCGGCGAATGGGCCTCCGCGCTCTACGCCGCCTCCACCACCGGCACGTCGACCGGCGCCGTGAACGCGATGCACGACTCGTTCACCGCCGCGGGCGGCGGGATGGCCATGCTGAACATGATGCTCGGCGAGGTCTCCCCCGGCGGCGTCGGCACCGGCCTGTACTCGATGCTGATGATCGCGGTGCTGACCGTCTTCCTGGCGGGCCTGATGGTCGGCCGCAGCCCGGAGTACCTCGGCAAGCGGATCGGCCGCGACGATATCACCCTGGTCGCGCTTGCCATGTTGGCGATGCCGTTCGCGCTGCTGGTCGGCGCGGCGATCTCGATCATGAACCCGAGCGGTCTGGACTCGCTGGCCAATACCGGGCCGCACGGCCTGTCGGAGATGCTCTACGGGTACGCCTCGGCCGCCAACAACAACGGCTCGGCCTTCGCTGGCCTGAGCGCGGGCACGCCGCTGCTGAACACGGGCCTCGGTCTGGCCATGCTGATCGGGCGGTTCGTGCCGATCGCCTGCGTGCTGTTGCTGGCCGGCCGGCTGGCCGCCCAGCCGCGTACCGAGGCCAACGCCGGGACGTTCCCGACCCACGGCCCGCTGTTCGTCTCGCTGGCGACGTTCGTGGTGATCGTCGTCGCCGGGCTCACCTTCTTCCCGGCGCTCGCGCTGGGCCCGATCGCGGAGGCACTCGCATGAACACCCGTACCGACACCGGCCCCACCCGCACCGGCCCCACCCGCACCGGCCCGCGCGCCTCGCTGCCCGATCCGGCCGGCGGCGCCCGGGCGGGCGCGCAGGGTCCGACCCGCGGCGGGTTCGGCTCCGAGGTGATCATCGCGGCCATCCCGGGGGCGTTCCGTCGGCTCGACCCGCGACACCTTCTGCGCCAACCGGTGCTGTTCGTGGTCTGGGTTGGCTCGGTGCTCGCCACCGTCCTCACCGTGCTGCACCCGAGCGTGTTCTCGGTCGGCCTGGTGATCTGGCTGTGGGCGACCGTGCTGTTCGCCAATCTCGCCGAGGCGATCGCCGAGGGCCGCGGGAAGGCCCAGGCGGCCAGCCTGCGCGCCGCCCGGACCGATGCCGTGGCGCGCCGGCTGACCGACGGCATCGAGGAGTCGGTGCCCGCTTCCGCGCTGTCGCGCGGCGACCTGGTCGTCGTCGAGGCCGGCGAGGTGATCCCGGGCGACGGCGATGTCGTCGAGGGCGTCGCCAGCGTCGACGAGTCCGCGATCACCGGCGAGTCGGCCCCGGTGATCCGCGAGTCCGGCGGCGACCGTTCCGCGGTCACCGGCGGCACCCGGGTGCTCTCGGACCGGATCGTGGTCAAGATCACCCAGCAGCCCGGGGAATCCTTCCTGGACAAGATGATCGCCCTGGTCGAGGGGGCCGATCGGCGGCGTACTCCCAACGAGGTCGCGCTGACCATCGTGTTGTCGGCGCTGACCATCATCTTCTTGCTGGCCGTCGTCACCCTGCAGGCGTTCGCCGTCTACTCCGGCGGGCAGCAGCAGGTGATCGTGCTGGTGGCGCTGCTGGTCTGCCTCATCCCGACCACCATCGGCGCCCTGCTGTCGGCCATCGGCATCGCCGGCATGGACCGGCTGGTCCGTCGCAATGTGCTCGCCATGTCCGGCCGTGCCGTCGAGGCCGCCGGCGATGTCGGCGTACTGCTGCTGGACAAGACCGGCACCATCACCCACGGCAACCGGCAGGCCCGCGAGATCACCCCCGTCCGCGGCGTCGAGGTCGCCGACCTGGCCGCGGCGGCACGGTTGTCGTCGCTGGCGGACGAGACGCCCGAGGGCCGCTCGATCGTCGACCTGGTCGCCGCCGACCACGGCGCGCTCGGCGATGCACCGCCCGGCTGCGCGTTCGTCGCCTTCACCGCGCAGACCCGGATGAGCGGGGTCGACCTCCCCGGCGGGGGGTGCATCCGCAAGGGCGCGGCGAGCGCCTGCGTCGCATGGGTACGCGCCACCGGCGGCACCGTGGGCGACGACATCACCGAGGCGGTCGACCGGGTCGCTGCTGTCGGCGGTACGCCGCTGGTGGTCGCCGAACAGCCCGCCGACGGGCCGGCCCGCTGCCTGGGCGTGATCTTCCTCGCCGATGTGGTCAAGGACGGCATCTCCGAGCGCTTCGACGCGCTCCGCGCGATGGGCATCCGGACGGTGATGATCACCGGCGACAACCGCCGCACGGCCGCCCACATCGCCGCCGAGGCGGGAGTCGACGACTTCCTCGCCGAGGCCAGGCCGGAGGACAAGGTGGCCCTGATCACCGCCGAACAGGCCAAGGGGCATCTGGTGGCGATGGCCGGTGACGGCACCAACGACGCGCCGGCGCTGGCCCGGGCCGATGTCGGTGTCGCGATGAACACCGGCACCACCGCGGCCAAGGAGGCCGGCAACATGGTCGATCTCGATTCCGACCCGACCAAGCTGATCGAGACGGTCGAGATCGGCAAGCAGTTGCTGATGACCCGGGGCGCCCTGACGACCTTCTCCATCGCCAACGATGTCGCGAAGTACTTCGCGATCATCCCCGCCATGTTCGCCGCCGTGTTTCCCCAGCTCGCCGTGCTGAACATCATGGGGCTGTCCTCGCCGAGCTCGGCGATCCTGTCCGCGGTGATCTTCAACGCGCTGATCATCGTGGCCCTGATCCCGTTGGCGCTGAAGGGGGTACGCTCGCGCGCCCGCTCGGCCGCCGATCTGCTGCGGCGCAATCTGCTGATCTATGGCGTCGGCGGCCTGATCGCCCCGTTCATCGGGATCAAGCTGATCGATCTCGTCGTCTCGCTCCTCGTTTGATCCCCACACCGCCAAGGAACTGATCATGTCTGCCCTTTCTCGCCACACCTTCGCCGGGCTCCGCGCGCTGGCCGTCTTCACGCTGCTGCTCGGCATCGGCTACCCGTTGCTCGTCTTCGGCATCGGCCAGGTCGCCGCCCCCTGGCAGGCGGGCGGGTCGCTGGTCAGCGCCGGCGGGCGGCCGGTCGGTTCGGCGCTGATCGGGCAGACCTTCGACCAGCCGGGACAACTGTGGGGCCGGCCCTCGGCCGCCGGCGACGGCTATGACGCCCAGTCCTCCGGCGGCAGCAATCTCGGCCCGAACGACGCCGGCCTGACCGAGGAGATCGCGGCGCGCCGGGCGTACCTCGCCGAGGTCAACGGGGTGCTGCCCGAGCAGGTCCCCGCCGACGCCGTGACCGCCTCCGGCTCTGGGCTCGACCCGCACATCTCCCCCGCCTACGCCGAGATCCAGGTCGAGCGGATCGCCCGCGCCCGCGGGGTGACCGGGCTGCAGGTGCGAGCGGCGATCGCCGAGGCGACCGATGACCGGCTGCTCGGCTTCCTCGGTCAGCCCACGGTGAACGTGGTGCAGGCCAATCTGGCGCTGGACCGGCTGTCCTAGGCTGGCTCCTTGTGACGGGAGGCGACCGCCGGGGCGAGCTGCGGGTCCTGCTCGGGGCCGCCCCGGGTGTGGGCAAGACCTACGCGATGCTGAACGAGGGCCGGCGGCGCGCCGCCCGCGGCACCGACGTGGTGGTCGGGTTCGTCGAGACCCATGGCCGGGCCCGCACGGCCGAGCAGGTGGCGGGGCTGGAGGTGATCGCGCGCCGGACCGTCGCCCACCGCGGCGCGGAGTTCACCGAGATGGATGTCGACGCGATCCTCGCCCGCGAGCCGCAGGTGGTGCTGGTCGACGAGCTGGCCCACACGAATGTGCCCGGGTCGCGGCACGCGCGCCGCTGCGCCGATGTCGAGGAACTGCTCGCGGCGGGCATCGACGTGATCACCACCGTGAACGTGCAGCACCTGGAGTCCCTGAACGATGTGGTCGAGTCGATCACCGGCATCCGACAGAACGAGACCGTGCCGGATGCCGTGGTCCGGGCCGCCGACCAGATCGAGCTCGTCGACATGGCGCCGGAGGCGCTGCGCCGCCGGATGGCGCACGGCAATGTCTACCCGGCCGAGCGCGTCGATGCCGCGCTGCACAACTATTTCCGGCCGGGCAACCTGGCCGCGCTGCGGGAGCTGGCGCTGCTCTGGGTGGCCGATCGGGTCGATGCCGGGCTGGCCCGCTACCGGACCGAGCACCGGATCGACGCGCCCTGGCCGACCCGGGACCGGGTGGTCGTCGCGCTCTCCGGCGGACCCGAGGGTGCGGCGCTGATCCGCCGCGGCGCGCGTACCGCGGGGAAGGGCGTGGGCGGCGAGCTGCACGCCGTCTACGTTGCCCGCAGCGACGGGCTGGCCCACCGCGATTCCCGGGCCCTGCATGATCAGCGGGCGCTGGTCGAGGACCTCGCCGGCACCTTCCACACCTTGACCGGCGACGATCCGGCCGAGGCGGTGCTGGAGTACGCCCGGAGCGTGAACGCCACCTCGATCGTGGTCGGACAGTCGCGCCGCCGGTCCTGGCAGCGGCTCGTCCGGACGCCGGTCAGTGCCCGCATCGTCGGCGGCTCGGGCGACATCGACTGTCAGATTGTCACCCACGACTGGGTGGGCAGCGGGGCGAATCCCACGCCCCGCCAGCTCAGCCTGCGGCGGCGGTTGATCGGCGCCGTGCTTGCCGTGGTCCTGCCGGTGCTGCTGACGGCCTTCTTCGCCGCCTCCCCCGCGCTGCAGGGCCACCAGGTGTCGCTGGTCAGCTTCCTCGCCGCGACGGTGCTGGTCGCGCTGGTCGGCGGGCTGGTGCCGGCGATCGTCGCGGCGCTGCTGAGCAGCATGTTGATCAACTTCTTCTTCACCGATCCGCGCTACACCCTGACCATCGCCGATCCGTTGAATGTGGCCGGGCTGATCATCTTCGTCGTGGTGGCGGTCGCGGTCTCGCTGGTGGTCGGCGGTGCGGCACGACGGGCCCGGCAGGCCGCCGAGGCCAGGGCCGAGGCCGACACGCTGCTGGCGCTGACCACCGACACCCTGCGACCCGAGGCGTCGGTCTCCTCGGTGCTGGCCCGGATCCAGGAGACCTTCCGGCAGCGGGTCGTGCTGTTGCGCCATCGCGACAGCGACACCGCACCCTGGGTGGTGGAGGCGCGGGCGGGCGGCACCGCCGAGGGGGCGCCGGACACCGAGCTGGCACTGGACGACCGGCGCTCGTTCGCGCTGCACGGCCGCGGGTTGACCCCGGCCGAGCAGCGGGTGCTGACCGCATTCGGCAACCAGGTGATGGCCCAGTTGGAGCGCCACGACCTCGCCGCCGAGGCCGGCCAGGCCCGCGAGCTGGCCGCCCGGAACGCCTTCCAGACCTCGCTGCTGGCCGCGGTCTCACACGATCTGCGGACCCCGCTGGCCTCGATCAAGGCGGGCCTCGGCGGCGTCCTGGCCGAGGACGTGGACCTGCCCGAACACCACCGCCGCGAGTTGTTGATCATGGCCGACGAGAGCGCGGACCGACTGTCGCGGTTGATCGGGAATCTGCTCGACATGACCCGCCTGCAGACCCAGGAGATGGCGGTGCAGCGCCGCCGCGTACTGGTCGACGAGGTGTTGCGCGGCGCGCTCGCCGGCGCGGATGCGGATGCCGTCTCGGTGGACCAGC
Organism: Naumannella cuiyingiana; assembly: GCF_013408305.1. Lineage (NCBI taxonomy): Bacteria > Bacillati > Actinomycetota > Actinomycetes > Propionibacteriales > Propionibacteriaceae > Naumannella > Naumannella cuiyingiana. The sequence goes on from NZ_JACBZS010000001.1 coordinate 1,634,161, forward strand.
GCGGCCAGTTGCTGCTGATCGACACCGACCGGGGGCTCGCCGAGCGGATCCTCGCCAATGTGGTGGACAATGCGGTACGCCATCAGCCACCCGGGCAGCCGGTCCGCGTCGACATCGCCGCGCTGCCCGAACAAGATCGCGTGGAGGTGCGGGTGATCGATCATGGTCCGGGCGTCAGCGCCGATGTCCGCGGACGGATGTTCCGGGCATTCCAGCGCGCCGGCGATGCGCCGGCCGGGTCGGGCCTCGGGCTCGGGTTGGCCGTCGCCGCCGGATTCGCCGACGCGGTCGGCGCCCGGATCCAGGCCGAGGACACACCGGGCGGCGGGCTGACGATGATCATCTCGTTCCCGGCAGGGCAGGCCCGATGACGGAGCCCACCCCAAGGATCCTGGTGGTCGACGACGAGCCGTCGCTCAGCCGGGCACTGAAGATCAACCTCTCCGCCCGCGGCTATCAGGTGATCACGGCCGCCGACGCGGGCGCCGCGCTGCGCGCGATGGCCGATGCGCACGTCGATCTGGTACTGCTCGATCTGGGCCTGCCCGATGCCGACGGGATGGAGGTGCTCGCGGGCATCCGGGGCTGGTCGAGCGTACCGATCATCGTGTTGTCCGCGCGGCAGGCGGCCGACGACAAGGTCGAGGCGCTGGACGCCGGCGCCGACGACTATGTGACGAAGCCGTTCGAGCTGACCGAGCTGCTGGCCCGGATCCGGGCCGGGCTGCGCCACCGCCGCGAGGCGCCCGCCGAACCCGTGCTGAGCGCGGGCGAGCTGCGGATCGACCTGGCCCGCTCGATCGTCGAACGGTCGGGTACGCCCGTGCGGCTCACCCCGACCGAGTGGCGGCTGCTGGAGATCTTGGCCCGGCACCCCGACACGCTGGTCAGCCAGGCGCGGCTGCTCGCCGAGGTCTGGGGCCCGGGGTATGAGAAGGAGACGCACTACCTGCGTACCTATTTCGCCACCCTGCGCCGCAAGCTCGAGGCCGACCCCGCCCGTCCCGTGCACCTGATCACCGAGCCCGGGCTCGGCTACCGGCTGGTCACCGGGCGCGCGGCCGCAGGCGACGCGTGAGTCACAGGCCGTAGACGGCCACGGCATTCTCCCGGCCGATCAACGCCAGCACCCGTCGGGCGTCGGCGAGCTCCCACTCCCCCGCGTCGACGAATCCCGCGAGCACGGCCGCCATCCCGCGCCGCCACAACCGCGCACCCAACAGGTGCAACTCGGGCAGCCCGAAGGCATCGGAGGAATAGAGCTGCTTGCCGAACGGTGCCACCTCGAGCGATTCCGCGATCACGGCCCGGCTCGCCGCACCGGAGTGGGTGATCGCCAACCCGACATCGAAGTAGACCGATCCGAAGACCTCGGCCAGATAGCCCGCCTGCCGGTGATAGGGGTAGTTGTGCAGCAACATGATCGGTACGCCCGATCCCTCGACCGCTCGCAGCCACGGAGTCAGCAGCAACGGGTCGGCCAGCCGAAGATCAAGATCGGCATCGCCGTAGCCGCAGTGCAGTTGCAACGGCCGCCCCGCATCGATCGCCCACCACTGCAACTGCCGCAGCAGGACCGGGTCCGTCAGCCGCCCGGCGCCGGCCGCGGCGTACCGGTCCAGGGCGGCCAGCAATGCCGCGCGCGACGGGCGCTCGGCGGGCACGTCGAAGCCCGAGCGGTACGCCATCACGCTCTTGAACGCGATCGCATCCGTCTCGGCCAGCGCCGCCGGAAAGCGATCCAGGAAGTCGCTCGGGCTCGGGTCCTCCGCGAGCAGGTCCTCGGCCAGGGCCTCCAGCCGCAGCACCTCGGCCACCCGCTGCCCGGTCAGCGCCGCCATCTCCTCGATGCCCAACAGGCCGGCGGCGGCGAAGCCGGTGTCGATCAGCAGCGTGTCGGTCCCGGCGGCGGCAAGCAGCCGCCGGGCCACCTCGGTCTCCCCGAGCGCCACCCGCGCGGCGAGGTACGCCTCGGCATCCGCCGACGGCTCCAGCCCGAGCAGCGGCGCGCACCACCGACGAACCGCGAAGCCCAGTTGCGTGTCGAACCCGTTGCCGCCGGCCCGCTCGGTCAGCAGCTCCTCGAACTCCGCGCGGTCCGGAGCCTTCCGCAGCGCACCGTGCACATGATGATCGACCAGCGGCAGGCTCTCCGCGTACTCGGCCAGCGTTTCGGCGGCGTTCATGATCATCAGCCCGACCAGGCGTAGCGCACCCGCTCGTGCACCCCGTCGGGATCGACATGGCGGGCCTCGTGCCGGCGCACCGCCAGCACGGCCTCGTGCAGCGCGTCCCCGAGGATCGACCTGACCACCGCGCTGGCCGCGAACGCGTTGATCCGCTCCTGCGGGTCGGTGGGCAGGGCGACGATGCCACGGCTGTGGCGCTCGGTCTCGGCCAGGGTCTGTGGGTCGACCTGGACCGGCGCGACGTCGGACACCGCCGATTCCAGGCCGTGCGCGGCCAGACCCAGCACCAGCCCGGTCGCCAGCCAGGGATTCGCGCCGCCGTCGATGCACTTGACCTCGACATTGGCCCCGCGCGGGGTGCCCGGGCCACCGGCGATGTAGCGCACCGCCGCCTCCCGGTTCTCCACACCCCACGCGGCCCACGCGCCCGACCAACTGCCCGGTTGCAGCCGTTCGCCGGAGACGACGGTGCCGGCGAGCACGGCGATCGCGGCGGGCAGTTCGGTGACGATCCCGGCAATCGCGGCCAGGCCGTCGGCCGGTACGCCGGTGCCGTCGCCGGCGAACAGGGGCGTCTTGTCGCGGGCCAGCGACAGATGCAGGTGCGCGCCGTTGCCGCTGCCACCGGGGGCGGGCTGTGGGGAGAAGCTGGTCAGCAGGCCGTGCTCGTGCGCGACCCGGCCGATCACGGTGCGGGCCAGGATCACTCGGTCGGCGGCGGTCAGCGGGTCGGCAGGCGGCAGCGACAGCTCGACCTGTCCGGCCCCGAACTCGGCGTGGAACTGCTCGACCGGCGCACCGACCCGGGCGAGCGCCGCGCAGACATCGGCAGCGAATCCCGCGTGGGCGAAGTGCTGCTGGGCGCCATAGGGCGGCCAGCCCGTGACCGGGCTGACCGGGCCACCGTCGGCGGCGTACAGGGTGAACTCCAGCTCGTGTCCGAGCCGTGCGGCGACGCCGATCCGTTCCAACCGCGTGACCTGGCGGCGCACGACGTCACGCCAGCAGTAGGCAGAGATGGCACCGTCCTGATCGCGCAGGTCGGCAGCCGCCCAGCCGAACCCGCCGGGCAACAGCACGGCGCTGGCGAGATCGGCGGTGAGCCGGTTGTCGCCGACCGGGCTGATCGCCTCGGTCTCGGCGACGCAACCGTCGACGCAGAAGACCGACCAGGTCGCCGAGGCTCCGAAGCCCGAGGTCGCCAGTGCCTCGATCCGGTGCGCGGGCGCGGTCTTGGCGCGCAGCACGCCGCCGGTGTCGCTGATCACGGCGGTCAGGGTGCGCATCCCGCGCAGGCGCTCGTCCGTCGGCGTACCGGTCATCGGATCGTGCTCGTCCGGACGGTGAAGTCCGCGAGCGCGGCGGGATCCGGATCGATGCCGATGCCCGGCCCGGTCGGCACCGCCATCTGCCCGTCGGCGATGGTGAACGGCTCGGTCAGGTCGCGTTCGTAGTAGCGCTCGGTGGCCGAGATGTCGTTCGGCAGCGTGAATCCGGGCAGGCTGGCGAGCGCCAGATTGGCCGCCCGGCCGATCCCGGACTCCAGCATCCCACCGCACCAGACCTGCACTCCCCAGCTCCGGCACAGATCATGGATCCGCCGCGACTCCAGGTAGCCACCGACCCGGCCCGGCTTGATGTTGATCACCGAACAGGCGCCCAGCCGCAGCGCGGTGAGCGCGGCGCGCGCGGAGGTGATCGACTCGTCCAGGCAGATCGGGGTCGTCATCGCGGCCGCCAGTTCGGCGTGTCCGAGCAGCTCGTCGGAGGCCAGTGGCTGTTCCAGCATGATCATTTCGTGGCGGTCGAGGCGGCGCAGATGTGGCAGATCGGACAGCTCGTAGGCCGCATTGGCATCGGCCTGCAGGATCAGGTCGGGCCCGAACTTCTCCCGGACCGCGGCGACGGGCTCCAGGTCCCAGCCGGGCTCGATCTTCAGCTTGATCCGCAGGTAGCCGGCAGCCAGGTAGCCCGCAACGATGTCGAGCAGTTCGCCGATCGAGGGTTGGATCCCGACACTGACGCCGCACGGTACGCGCTCGCGCACCCCGCCCAGCTCGGTGGACAGCGAGTCGCCCCGGCCGCGCAGCTCCGCATCGAGCACGGCCGTCTCCACGCACGACTTGGCCATCCGATGGCCGCGGATCCGATGCAGATCCTCGGCGATGGTGGCGGCGCGCAGCTCGCGCTCGCCGATCAGCGGCAACAGGTGCCGCTCGATGACGTCCAGCTCGGCCCCAAGGTACTCACTGGAGTAGTGCGGCAGCGCCGGGGCGACACACTCGCCCCAGCCGACCGCATCTTCGGTCTCGATTCGGAGCAGGCCGAGGGCGTGGGTGACCTCGTGCCCGAACGAGGTCCGGAACGCCGACCGCAGCGGCAGCTCGACCTGATGAAGCTCGGCATTCACGATGCGCATGGATGTCCTCCCGGGCACAGCCTTCCTTATGCACGCCGGATCCGGGCATGGCGCGTCCCGACAACGCGGGGGCCCCGGTGATTGTGCGCCGATCCATTGCCCGGCGGGCCGTGACTGGCAGGATGGTGCGAACCCGTGCAGGGCGCGCGGATCGGACAGGACGGAACGCCATGGGCGCGGATCAGGCGGCGGTCGAGCCCGATGCCGCCGCGCCGCTGTTCAGCGCCGAGACGCTCGCCGCGGCGGCCCGGGCCCTGCACATCCGCACGCTGAGCGGCGTCTGCCGCGGCTGTTCGGGGCTGCACATCGTTGATCGCCATGACGACACAACCATCCCGCCCGGCGCCCTGGTGCTGGCCGTGGGCGTCGGACCGGACTCACCCGAGGCCGCCGCCCTGGTGGCGCGTAGCAGCGGCGTGATCTTTCGCCGGTCCGGTTACGTGGAGCCCTTCGATGCCGAGGCCTGGGTCGGGCTGGTTCCCGCCGGCACGGACTGGGGACGGCTGTACGCCGGGCTGACCGAGCGGCTGTGGACCAGCCGCGCCGGCGACCAGCGGGCACGGCTGCCCGAGGGCAATATCGGCTCGCTGTACGCGTTGGCCGATGCCCTCGCGGGGGCACTGGACGGCGCCGTCACCATCGTCGACTGGGAGGGCCGGCTCGCGGCGTACTCCAACCACGAGCTGGAAGACCTCGACGAGATCCGCTCGGCGTCGCTGCGCGGCCGGACCAGCGCCCAGCTGCCACCCGATGTCGCGGGAGTCTGGCCGCCGGCCCGGACGATCGCCGCCGACACGTTCTACTACCCCGCCGTCCCGCACCGCGACCTGCACGCGCGACTGCAGGCCAGGATCCGGCTCGGCGACCAGGTGGTCGGATTCATCTCGGTGATCCGGCGTGACAACCGCGAGTCCGCAGCCGACCTGGAGATCGCCCAGGAGGCCGCCAGGATCGCCGGCATCCTGTTCAGCGAGGCATCGGAGATCTCGGCCTCGGCATCCGATGTCGCTGCGCTGTTGTTCGACGGCGAGATCGCGCCGTCGGTTCTCGACCGCGTCCCGGCGAGCGCCGCGCGGCCGCTGAGCGTGATCGCGTTCGGCCGACCGGACCAGCAGGACTGGGAGTCGCGGGCGGACCGGGCAGCGCGACTGCTGCGGGTGCATCTGGCGGCGAAGTCGGTGCCGTCGGTGGTGCACTCGACCGACCAGGTGCTCTACGCCTGCCTGTCGGTTCCGGCAGGCGACGACAAGGACCGGGTGTTGGAGCTTGCGCGAAGCACCGGGACGTTCCTGCGGGAGATCCTCGCCGCCGACCTGCGCGCGGGCATCGGTACGCCCGTCGCCACCTGGGCCCAGGTCCCGCGGGCCCGCTGGGAGGCAGAGCAGGCCATGCGGGTGACCCCCGCCGCGACGGGGGATCGGTTGTCGCTGACCCCGTTCGCGACCGTCGTGCACGAGGTGGTCCTGAACCAGCTCCGCGACCTTGCGCTGGGTCGCGACGCGCTGCTCGCGGGTCCGGTACGCCAACTCCGGGCCCATGACGAGGAGAACGACACCGACTACGTCGCCACCCTGCGTACCTATCTCGACGTCCAGCCGATGGGCATCCCCACGGCGGCGGGCCAGCTCTTCGTGCATCCCAACACGGTCCGCTACCGGCTGCGCCGGATCCAGGAGATCACCGGGCTGGATCTGGACGACCCGGTGCAGCGGTTGATCGCGCACCTGCAGACCTACCTCATCGCTGGGCCGCGACCGGCGCCACCCCGTCCGGGCGATCCTGCAGATGCAGCCAGCAACGCGAGGAATGATCGACCGCCAGAGTGATCAGCGGCGGCACGGTGTGGCAGGGCTCGAAGGCATCCGGGCAGCGGTCCACGAACGGACAGCCGCCGGCTCCGGCCGCTCCCGGAGCGGTCGGAGCCGATGCCGGACTGCCCGGGATCGACGGCAGTGGCTGGTCGCGGTCCTGATCGGTACGCACCACGCTGCGCAGCAGCGCCAGCGTGTAGGGATGCGCGGGCCCGTGCTCGGCGAGCACCGAGGCGCCGATCACCTCCATCACCGATCCCGCGTACATCACGACGATCCGGTCCACGTGGTTGGCAACCACCGCCAGATTGTGCGAGATCAGCACGAGGGAGGAGTCGCGCCGTGCCCGGGCGTCGTCGAGCACCTGCAGCACGGCGGCCTGGGTCGTCACGTCCAGGGCCGTCGTGGGCTCGTCGGCGATGATCACCTTCGGCTCGGACATCAGCGCCATCGCGATCATCACGCGCTGGCGCATTCCGCCGCTCAGTTCGTGCGGATAGCTCTGCATGACCCGCTCGGGATCGGGCAGCCGCGCCTCCGCCAGCAGTTCCCTCGCCCGCTGCTCGGCCCGGGCGCGAGAGATCCGCCGGTGCTGGATCGCGCCCTCGGTCAGTTGCGTACCGATCCGCAGCGCGGGATTCAACGCGGCCATCGGGTCCTGATAGATCATGGCGACCTTCTCGAACAGGAACCGGCCGCGGCCCGCTGCGGGCAGGCCGGCCAGCGGCTGGCCGTCGAGGGCCAGCCGCTCGGCGCGCACCCCGATGCCGGGAGGCAGCAGATCGGCGATCGCGGCTGCCGTCAACGACTTGCCGCTGCTGGACTCGCCGACGATGCCGACCGCTTCACCGGGTGCCACCTGCAGAGAGACCGATTTCACCGCGTCGAACGGTTCGGCGGCCTCGTGCACGGTCACCGTCAGGTCTGCGGCATCGACCAGCGCGCCGGGCCGGGGCGCGGCACCGGCCCCGGCGGCCTGCGGGGCGGTGGCCCGGCGCCGGCGTCGGCCGTTCCGGGCGCTGGCGCCGTGGGCGAGCGCCTCACCGAGCAGACCGAAGGTGAGGCCGGAGAGGGCGATCAGCGCAGCCGAGGACAGCGCCCAGGCCGGCGACAGGTAGAAGTACCGCACGCCCTCGGTCAGCATCGCGCCCCAGTCGAAGTCGGGCGGCTGCACGCCGAGGCCGAGGAAGCTGAGCGAGGAGACCGACAACAGCGCCACGCCGACACTCGTGCAGACCGAGGTCAGCAGCGGTTCGGCCACATTGCGGAGCACATAGTGCACCAGGATCCGCGGCCCGCTCAGCCCCAGCAGCCGAGCCGAATCCACATAGTCGCGGCCCGCGACCGACGCACCCAGGGTCAGCGCCAGCCGGGCATAGCCGGGAATCATCGCCACGCCGACGGCGACCACCGGGCCGGTGACTCCCATCCCGACGATCGTGATCACGATGACCGCGAGGAGGATGTCGGGAAAGCTCAGGGCCACATCGATCGCCCGGCCGAGCAGGCGGCGCAGCCAGCCGCGGGAGAAGGCGGCGACGATGCCGAGGCCGAGGCCGACGGCGGCACCGATGGCATTGGCGGCCAGCGCCATCAGCAGCGACAGCCGGCTTGCGGTCATCACCCGCGCGAACAGGTCGCGGCCGAGCGAGTCGGTGCCGAACCAGTGATCGGGGCTCGGTGGCAGCAGGGCGCTGCTCGGGTCCTGGGCAAGCGCCCGTTCGCCCCAGATGATCGGCCCCGTCACGGCGAGCATGATCAACAAGCAGACGCCGATGAACGCCGGCCAGCCGGCGCGGGACCGTCCCAGCCTGGAGATCATGAGTCGGTCACCACCGATCGGCGGTCGACCAGCCCCAGCACCACGTCGACGATCGCGTTGATCGTCACCACCGCAACGCCGAGCACGATGGTGATGCCCTGCACGACGGGGTAGTCCTTGACGATCACGCCCTTGACCAGGGCGCTGCCGAGGCCGGGCCAGGCGAAGACGTTCTCGACCACCACCGCTCCGCCGATCAGGCCGGCCAGCATCATCCCGCTGACGGTCAGCGAGGTGGTCAGCACGTTCGGCAGCAGATGGCGCAGGTAGAAGGTACGCGGCACCAGCCGCTTGCCGCGGGCGGTACGCATGTAGTCCTGCGCCAACACATCGAGGGCCTCCAACCGGACAACCCTGGTGAGGAAGGCGATCGGCGCGATCGACAGCGCCGCACACGGCAACACATAGGAGACCAGGCCCTGATTGTCGCCGGACACCGGCAGGGCGCGCAGGGTGACCGCGAAGACGAAGATCAACAGGGTCGCGCTGAGGAAGGACGGGACGCTGCCCATCAGGCTGGAGGTCCACTGGAACGCACTCTCCAGCCACGGGCGCCGGTGGCCGTAGGTCAGGCTGGCGAGCCCGATCCCGGCGCCCAGGCTGATCACCAGGACGATGATCACACAGACCCCGGCGAGCGAGGCCGACGCGCCGACCCGTTGGCCGATCAACTCCCCCACCGGCTGGTTGGACACGAAGGATCGGCCGAGATCGCCCTGCAGGAGATTGGCGACGTAGGCCTGGAACTGCTCGGGCACCGGCCGGTCGAGGCCGAGGCGGGTCCGGATCTCGCGTACCGTCTCCGCCGAGGCCTCCTGACCAGCGATCCGTCGCGCGGGATCGCCGGGGATGAGTTGCACCATCGCGAAGGTGGCGATCACGAGGATCACCAGGGTCACCGCCATCGACACCAGCCGGCGCAGGACGAACATCGCCCATGCCGCGCCGGTGCCGCGCCGCGACCGACCGGGGGTGACCGGGTCCTCGGGCCCGGCCGCCGGGAGTAGCTGGGTCATCGACCGTCGCCTCCTTCGCCGTCGGGTGAGGTCTCGTCGTCGAAGCTGTAGGCGACCCCGGCGAACTCTGCCAACAGTTCGCGGACACCGTCGCGTACCGCGGTGATCGCGGCGGCACCGAAGGCGCCCAGGAGCAGGTCGGCGATGCGGTCCATCTCGGCCTCCGCCATGCCGCGCCGCGTCGCCTCCTGCACCGACAGCCGCATCCCGGTCGCGGACTGCGGTGTCTGGCCGGGCAGTCCGGAGCGGTGCACCAGCAGGCCGGAACGTCGCGCCCGCTCGGCCGCAGCCCCGGTCTGATCGGTGCTCGGCAGGTGCGGGAACAACTGATGTGTCTGCGTGAAGCGGCGTTCGGCGCCGAAGACCCCGATGCCGCGCTCGCCCAGCCCGGCCGCGAGCCGCCGGGCATTGGCCACGCACTGCGCGGCATAGCCGGCGCCGAACTCGACCATCTCGGCCAGGCTGACCGCGGCGGCGGCGAATCGGGCGGGGTCGCGGGTCTGCAGCAGGGAGGGGTGCACGACGGCGCTGAGCTCGGCGTGCAGTCCGGGCTGCTCGGTCAGCACCAACCCGCCGACCGGGCCGCCCATCATCTTGTGGGTGCCCGTGGTGATCAGGTCCGCACCCTGGGCGAACGGGTCGGGGTGCTCGCCGAAGGCGATCAGCGGCCCGACATGGGCGGCGTCGAGCTGGACGAGGGCGCCGACGCGGTGCGCGGCCTCGGCCAGCGGGGTCAGATCGACCGGGAACAGCGACTTCCCGCCGCCGACGATGATCAACCTGGGCCGGGTACGCTCGATCGCCGCAACCGCGCGTTCGGTGTCGATGCCGAACCACTCGTCGGCCGGAAGATCGTGCACGACGAGCCCGAGCCGGCCGGCGATGCCGAAGGCCTGGTAGCTCATGTTGCCGCCCGAGGACATGGCATGCACCATGATCGCGTCGCCGGGCCGGGTCAGCGCGACCAGCACCGACTCGTTGGCCATGCTGGTGGTCAGCGGGCGTACCTCGGCGAATCCGGCCCGGAACAGCCGCTTGGCCAGATGCGCGAGGGTGGCCTCCAGTTCGTCCACGCCGGCATTGATCGGGCCGGGTGGGAAGAACCGCGCACCCGGCAGCCCCTCCGCGACCCGGGTCGACAGATCGGACCCGAGCAGGCTGCGCGACATCGCGCTGGAGGTGTTGTCGGAGGCCAACAGGCTGAGCGTGTTCGCCCGCCGCTCGCCCGCGGTCGAGGTCAGCAGCGCCGCGACGCCCGCGGCGATCTCCCGCCCGTCGCGCCCGGCGTGGCCCGCGTCGATGTCGGCAACGAACCGTTCGTGGGCCAGCCGCGCGGCCCGATCGGGGCGGACATCCGAACCCGGCCGATCGACGCCACCACCCGCCACGTGCCGCTCGCTCATCCCGGCACGACCCCGGTCGCGGCCACGTCGGGCGCCGCGGAGAGGCGCACCCGGGCAGGCCCCGCGCCGCGCGGGCGCAGGTGGCGCTGCAGCCAGTCCAGGATGATCTCGAACCGCCGCGTCCGCAGGTCGGGGCGGCCGGCACGCGAGAGCGCGTGATTGCCGTCGCGGAAGATCACCAGCTCGCTCGGTACGCCGCGCATCCGAAGCGCGGTGAAGAACTCCTGGGCCTGCCCGACGGGGCAGCGCAGGTCGCCGCCCGAATGCACGATCAGCGTCGGGGTCGCGACCTGATCGGCATTGCGCAGCGGTGACCGGTCCCAGTAGGAGTCGTGGTCCTGCAGATGCGTCGCGCCGAAGTAGCGGACCCGGTGCAACGGGATGTCGGTGGTCCCGCTCATCGACACCAGGTTGCTGACCCCGCGCTCCATCACCGCGGCCGCGAAGCGCCGGGTACGACCGATCGCCCAGGCGGTGAGGTAGCCGCCGTAGGAGCCGCCGAGGATCGCGACCCGATCCGGGTCGATCCAATCGTGCCGGGCGGTGGCCGACTCGACGATCGCCAGCAGGTCGGCCAGATCGGCATCGCCCCAGCCCCGTCCGGCCGGGTCGACCCGTGGGTGGGCGATCGCGCGGGCCCAGGCTGCGCCGTAGCCCGACGAGCCGCGCGGGTTGCCGAAGGCGACGCCGTAGCCGGCGCGGGCGAGTACCTGGAACTCGTCGAAGAAGCGGTGACCGTACTGGTCGTGCGGGCCACCGTGGACGCACAGCAGCAACGGCACCGGCCGCTGCCGCGAGGCGCCGTCGGGCCGGATGATCCACGCCGGCACGTCGACGCCGTCCTCGACCGTGACCGGAAGCGGGACGGGCGCGGCCAGTCGACGGCTGCGGTGCAGTTCGGCATGCAGGTCACTGACCCGGTCCCACTCCTCACCGGCCCGGCGCGCCAGCACCTCGGCCGGTGCGGTCGGCGTGGACGAGACGATCGTCTCGCCCCAGTCCGACCAGTCGAGGGCGGTGACCTCCTCCGGCTCCCGGCGCAGCGGCTCGACGCGGCGTCGACCCGCGCCGGTTTCGTCGTGGACCCGCAGCGGCACCCAGCACCCGGCGAGTTCGATCACGAACCCGATGGCATCACCATGCACCGTCAGCGGCGCCCGGACGATGGTGCCGTCGACCCCGAGCGACACCGGCGCTACGACACCCGTGCCGGTGTCGACCTCCACCAGCTCGTGCGGCCCGGGCCCGTCGGCGACCGGGCGCGTCCGGGCCGCGAACAGGGTCCGTGCGGTCCAGCCGACGGCGGCGTACTCCCCGTCATCGGTGGTCAGCTCGTGCGGCGGCGCGTCGTCCGGTAGCAGCCAGATCGCCGTCCGCCCGGTCAGATCGGTGTCGCCGACAGGTGTCACGACGGCCGCCAGGCCCCGCGCGTCGGGCGCCCAGCAGCAGGCCAGCACGTCGGCCACCGGCAGCGGGCGCTCGGTCAGCGCGCCGGTCACCAGGTCGACGACGACCAGGCGGTGCGGGTTGTTCTGGCGCCAACCGATCCCCTCCGCGCGGTCGTCCAGCCGGCGCGCGATCACCGGGTCCTCCGCGACACCGGCGTACCGGGCAACGAGCGCGACGGCGCTCCCGTCCGGCGACCAGGCCGCCTGGCGCACCTCGTACGGCAGCCCGACCCGGCCGGTCTCGACGAGCGTCGGGCCGAACCGGACGAGCGCGGTCCCGGTCCCATCGCGCAGCACCAGCACCGGGCCCGCCGAACCGGCCGGCCAGTGCAGACCGCTGACCTCGGCCTCCCCGAGCTCGACGCTGTGCGGGCCGTCGTCGTCGACGGTGTGCAGCACGAAGCGATAGCGATCCTCGTCCGCGCGGCGGGCGACGTGGGCGACGCCGTAGCTGCCGGCGCGGGCGGCCAGGTGGGGCACGATCGCGAGCAGGCGTACGTCCTCGGGGTCGAGTCCCACCGGCGTGCTGTCGGGATGGTTCGGCAAGAGACGTCCTCTCGGCGTGGAAGACCAGACGCTAGTCCGGCCGCGGTGCCCGGCTGATGTTGCCGCCCGACAAACTTGGGGTGGTTGTTGTTGGTCGGACGACACATCGGTCACCGAGCGGCCGCGCTCTAGGGTCGGCGTCCAAAGCTCCCCATCGGCGAGTGACTGGAGACGATCATGAAGCGTAGCCATCTGGCGGCGGGCGCCGTTGCGCTGTGCCTGGGCCTGTCCGCGTGCGGCGGGTCCGGCGGTGACACGCCGGCCGGTCCCGACTCGGCCGCTGGTCCGATGGTCGTCGACCTGATCTCGGATCCGGCCACGCTCGACCCTGCCAAAGCTCTCTACACCAACGAGTTCCAACTGATCCAGGCGTTCTACGACCGGCTGCTGACCGCCGATGAGGCCGGCACGATCCAGGGCTACCTCGCCTCGGAGTGGGAGGCGACGCCGACCAAGGCGACCGTGACGGTCGCCAAGGAGCCGATCTGTGACGACGGTCAGCCCCTGACCGTCGAGGGCATGGCGAAATCCCTGCAGCGGTCCAACGAAGAACGCCCGACCATGTTCGGCCGGTCCAAGGCGAAGATCACCGCCGACCCCGCGGCCCGGACGATCACGATCGAGGTCACCGAGGCCAATCCCGACCTGCTGAAGGCGCTGGCCATCCCGAGCGCGTCGCTGGTCTGCCCGGCCGGTCTGGCCAACCCGGACCAGTTGGCCACGCAGCCGGTCGGCAGCGGCCCGTTCGTGCTGGCCAACGCGGTCAAGGGCAGCCACTACAACGTCACCGCGCGGCCCGAGTATTCATGGGCGCCCGATGCCCTTGCGGACCGGACCAGATCACCGCAGGCGATCAACTACCAGGTGGTGTCGGACGGCGCCACCCGCGCGAACCGGATCGTCGCCGGCGAGACCAACGTGATCATGTCCGACGGGCCGAGCGTGACCCGGCTGCAGGCGGATCCGAACCTCACCGCCAAACAGGCCCTGGCGCAGGGGTCGGAGGGTCTGATGTTCAACCATCTGAAGGATCTGCCGACGGCCGATCCGGCGGTGCGGCGTGCCATCGCGATGGTGATCAACCGGGCCGACTACATCCAGGCGCTCTATTCCGGGCAGGCGGAGGAGGCCACCACGCTGATCACGGCGAACATGGGTTGTCAGAGCAGCAACGGCGGTCTGCTGCCCGCCTACGACGAGGCGGCGGCCCGGCAGGTCCTGCAGGACGCCGGCTACACGCAGAATCCCGACGGCACGTTCGCCAAGGGCGGCAAGGCGCTGACGGTGCGGATCCTGTCCACCGAATCCGACAAGACCGCCGCGGAGTACCTGCAGGCACAGTTTGCCAAGATCGGGATTGCCAGCACGATCAGCGCGCAGGCATCGGCCGCATGGCAGGATCAGCTCTACAACCAACTCGGTAGCTGGGACGTGGCGATCATGGGATTCTCCACCCTGATGGGTACGCCGGCCTCGCAGATCGGCAAGTACTTCAGCGGCTCGCATGAGGACGGCAATGTCGGTTCGATCGAGAATGCCGAGTTCGAGGCCAAGCGCACCGCGGCGTTCAATGCCTCGACCGAGGACAGTTGCGCAGCCTGGGTGGCCGCCGAGGCAGAGCTGCTGAAGGAGGTCGATGTGCTGCCGTTGGAGACGCCGTTGACCTACTGGTTCGGCAGGGGCGCGACCTTCAACTACCAGGGCTCCGGCGGCACGATCGATCCGCTGTCGCTGCGGCTCGGCGATCAGTGACCCGCACGTGGACGCCGCACTGATCGTCGACTCGGTGACGATCACCTACCCGCGCACCACCGCCCCGGTCGTGCAGGACATCTCGTTCAGCACGCCGCGGGGGGCGAGCTTCGGGCTGGTCGGCGAGTCCGGATCCGGCAAGACCACCCTCGCGCGAGCGGTCGTCGGGTTGCTGCGGCCGACCTCGGGACAGATCCGGTTCCCGGGAGCAGAACGCGGCCGCCGACCGGTGCAGATGGTCTTCCAGGACCCCGGCAGCTCGCTCAATCCGCGGCTGACGGTCGGGGAATCCATTGCCGAGGTGTTGCGCACGACGCCGCACGGCCGTCGCGACCTGGTATCCCGGATCACTGACCAACTGATCATGGTCGGGCTCGACCCAGCGCATGCGAACCGGTTCCCGCGGCAGTTGTCCGGCGGGCAGCGGCAGCGGGTGGCGATCACCCGCGCGCTGGCCGCGCAACCGAAGGTGCTGGTGCTGGACGAGGTGGTCTCGGCGCTCGATGTGTCCGTGCAGGCCCAGGTGTTGAATCTGCTCAAACGCCTCCAGGCCGAGCAGCAGCTGACCTATCTGTTCATCACCCACGACCTCGCCGTGGTGCGCTACATGTGCGATGAGGTGATGGTGATGAACCGGGGCCGAGTGGTGGAATCCCTGGCCGCGACGACGATCTTCTCCCGGGCCGAGGACTCCTACACCCGGGAGTTGATCTCCGCGATCCCCGAGCTGCGGATCGGGCGGGCCGGAGCATGAGCGCCGGGATCCCCCGCAACCCGCACCTGCTCGGGTCGCGCGTCGTCTTCGCCGCCGGCGGGCACATCTGGTGCCACGAGCTCGGCGGTGCCACCCACCGGGTCAGCGACGGGGTCGACGGCGAGGCGGATCTGCCCCAGCTCTCCCCCGACGGCACGAAGGTGGCGTACTCGGTCAGCCAACACGGTTCCAGCGAGGTATGGGTCTCCCCCGTCGACGGCGGACGCGCGCGTCGGCTGACCTTCCTCGGACGGCTGGCACATGTGCGCGGATGGAGCCCACAGGGCCGGATCCGGTTTGCCACCGATCACTGGGGCCTGCCCCGCCCGGACGGCCTGGCCCGGCCCTGGTGGACCCAGATCGCCGAAGTCGGGCCGGCCGGTGGTGAACCGGTCAGGCTCACCGAGCAGCGCGCCTACGACTACTGCGAGTCCGATGCGGGCGTGCTCCTCGGCCGCAACACCTTCTACACCGCGACCGACTGGCTGGGCTACCGCGGCGGCCTGCGAGGTCGGGTCTGGTCGGGCGAGGCGGGCGGGCCGTTCCGCGAGCTCGACCCGCTCGGCGCGCGCATGTGGTCGCCGGTCTGGGCCGGATCGCGGATCGCGTTCGTCAGCGACGCCGACGGCAACGCCGCCGTCCACTCGGTCGCCCGGGACGGGACCGACCTGCGCCGGCACTTCGACGGGCCGCACCCGGTGCGCTCGGTGACCTGCGACGGCGACCGGGCGGTGGCCGCCGCCGGCGCCGCCTTGTGGTGCTTCGACCTGACCGCCGGCGAACCCGCCGAGCTGCCCATCGACACGACCGCGCCCGTCCGCCGGCGCAGCCCGATCCGCGCGAGCGACATCCGCACCTTCACTGCCAACCCGGCCGGCGACACGCTCGCGCTGACCGCGCGCGGGCACGTCTTCACGGTTCATCTCCCGACCTCGGAGGCCAGCGAGTTGCCCGTCGAGGCGGGTGAACAGGTTCGAGCAGCGCACTGGATCGACGACAGGTTCCTGCTGCTGCAGATCTCTGCCCGCGGCGCCGGCCCCGACCTGCTGCGGCGGGTCGACAGCAACGACGGCAGCGGTGGGCTCGTCGATGTCGACGCCGATCTCGGACAGATCGAGCGGCTGGAGGTCAGTCCGGACCAACGCCGAGTGGCCATCGCCAACCACCGCCTGGAGTTGTTGATCATCGATCTGGACTCCGGCCGGGTGACCGAGGTCGATGTCAGCGAGCTGAATCCCGACGACGGGCACCGGGACCTCAGTTGGCACCCGGACGGCACCCATCTGGCGTACAGCCGTCCGACCTCGGTGACCAACCGCAAGATCGTGCTGTACGCCCTGGACTCCGGCCAGCACGAGGACCTCACCCCCGGCGAGTTCCACGACTTCGCGCCGCAGTTCTCCCGCGACGGCGAATCCCTGTTCTTCCTGTCCCGGCGCAGCTTCGACCCGCGACGCGACGAGGTGCTGCACAGCGGCCTCGCGGTGCTGCACTCGAGCATCGCGCTGTGCTGCAATCTGGCGACCCGCGCGGTCCGGCAGACGACCGCGCCGAGCGGGCCCTACACCGGCCTGCGCCGGATCGGGCGGCAGGTGCTCGCGATCTCGGCACAGTCGGCCGGCGTGCTCGGCTCGCGCAGCGAACCGCCGCCGCGCGACCTGATCGCGATCGATCACGCCCCGCACACCCCCTGGTCGCTGCCCAAGGCGGCCGCGCACATCCGGCCGCTGGGCGACGGCGACCGCGGAATCCTGCGCCGCGGCTCCGCCATCGTGGCCTTCGAGCTCGGCACCGCGGCCGAGTTCGAGACGATCCTGGACCTGGACGTGGTCCGTGGGGAGGTGGATCTGCGCCAGGAGCGGCTGGCCGAGATCGACCGGGTCGCCAACGACGTGCGGCGGTTCTTCTGGCGCGGTGCGCCGGCCGAACCCGCGTGGTCGGAACAGGTACGCCGGCACGCCGAGCTGATGGAGCACGCGGTGACCGACAGCGAGTCGCGGCTGGTGCTGCGCGAACTGCTGGCCTGTACCTCGACCTCTCATGCCGACATCCGCCCGGTGCCCGTCCCGCCGGGCACCGCCGAGGTCGCCTCGCTCGGGATCGACGTGGTCCCCCGCGCCGACGGCGCCCTGGAGATCACCCGGATCCTGACCGGTGACGAGTGGTCCCCGACGCTGACCTCCCCGCTGGCCGCGCGGGAGCTCGACGTCCGCGAAGGCGATCTGATCATCGCCGTCAACGGCGTGCGCACCCATCCCGACGTCAGCCTCGGTCAGCTACTGGCGACCGACCCGGACCGGGCCCAACTGGTGCTGTCTCGGCACGGTGTGCGCCGCGACCTGGAGGTGACGCCGCTGCGCTCGGAGCAGTGGCTGCGGGAGCGGCAGTGGGTCGAGGAGAACCGGGCCTACGTCCACGAGATCACCGGCGGCCGGGTGGGCTACATCAAGCTGCCGGACACCAGTGCCCGCGGGTACGCCGAGTTCCAGCGGTACTGGCCGACGGAGCGGACCCGGGACGGGCTGATCGTCGACCTGCGCTTCAACGGCGGCGGCGGCATCGGGCACCTGCTGCTCGACCTGTTGGCCCGCGAACCGCTGGGGCATTTCCGCTACCGCTGGGGACGCGAGGTCGATTTCCCCTTCGACGGCACGAACGGGCCGATCGTGCTGCTGGTCAACGAGTTGACCAAGTCCAACGCCGAGATCACCACCCACCTGTTCATGTCGCGACGCCTCGGCACGGTCGTCGGGGCGCGTACCTGGGGCGGGGTCGTCGGCATCCGGGCACGCGAGCCGCTGCACGACGGCAGCCTGGTCTGGGTGCCGGAGGAGGCGCTGGTCTCGCTCACCGAATCCACCGGGATCGAGGGTCGCGGGGTGTTGCCCGACCTCGATGTCGATACCGCCGCGCCCGGAGACGAACCCGGCGCGGACCGGCAACTCGCCGAGGCGATCCGGGTGGTCACCGACCGACTCGACAGCCAGGAGCGCCGACCATGATCGCTGCCACCGCACCCACCATCGCGGGCCACGCCGGTCGGGTCGCCGCCCGGCGGCTCGCCGCCGAAGGGGTGACCCGCGTCTTCTGCGTACCCGGGGAGAGCTACCTGCCGGTGCTGGACGGCCTGCACGACGAGCCCGGCATCGAGGTGGTCTCGGCCCGGCACGAGGGCGGGGCGGCGATGATGGCCGTCGCGCACGCCAAGCTCACCGGCACGCCCGGGGTGTGCCTGGTCACCCGGGGCCCGGGTGCCACCAATGCCAGCATCGGCGTACACATCGCCGCCCAGGACGCGGTTCCACTGGTCCTGTTGATCGGTCAGGTGGGTACGCGCGAGCTCGACCGGGAGGCCTTCCAGGAAGTTGATCACCGCGCGGTCTTCGGCTCGCTCGGCAGGGCCGCGTGGCAGGTCGAGGATCCGGCCCGGCTGGACGAGTACCTGTGCCGGGCACTGACCGTGGCGTGCGGCGACGAACCCGGGCCGGTTTGTCTGGCGTTGCCGCAGGACGTGTTGTTCGCCTCGGTGGAGGCGCCGGCGCCGCGGGCGACGACCGAGCGCTGGGCGCCGGACGTGGCGGGCGGGGCACTCGAGCGGGTGACGGACCTGCTGGCGCGGAGCCGGCGACCGGTGATCATCGTCGGAGGTAGCGCCTGGGACGACGATGCCCGGCGCGGCGTGGTCGGCTGGGCCGAGCGGACCGGGGTCCCGCTGGTCACCTCCTTCCGGCACCAGGACCTCATCGATCACACCTCACCGGCGTTCGCGGGCACACTCGGCTCGGGCGCCTGGCCGGGGCTGGGCGATGCCGTCCGCAGCGCCGACCTGGTGTGCTTCATCGGTACCCGACCCGACGCCGGCAGCACCGGCGGTGAGACTCTGCTGCGCCCGGACCCCGGTCAGCGCACCGTCCATGTCCACCCGTCGGCCGGTGTGCTGGCCCGGCACCACCGCGCCGACGTCACCGTGCAGTGTGCCGGCGACCGATTCGCGGCGGCCCTCGCCGGCCGCGAGCTGGCCACCGATCACCGGGCGTGGGGTGCGCATCTGCGTGCGGGCTATCTGGCCGGGCTGGACGAGCATCTGTGGTGGGACCGGGTGAGTGCCCGGGACCTGATCCGAACACTCAGCGACGAGTTACCCGACGATGCGATCATCAGTTGCGGGGCGGGCGACTACACCCAGGCGCTGCACCGCTACTACAGCTTTCGCAGCTACCCCTCGCTGCTCGCGACCCAGTCCGGGTCGATGGGATTCGGACTGCCGGCCGCCATCGCCGCCCAGCTCGCCGCGCCGGGCCGGCTCGCGGTCGCGATCGCCGGCGACGGTTGCTTCCAGATGACCGCCCAGGAGCTCGCCACCGCGGCGCAGCACCGCCTGTCGATCATCGTGGTGGTGATCAACAACGAGCGGTTCGGCACGATCCGCCGACACCAGGACGACCATTTCCCCGGCCGGGTGATCGCGACCTCGTTGGAGAATCCCGACTTCGTCAGCCTCGCCCTCGCGCACGGCGGCTGGGGCGCGACCGTCGGCTCTCCCGACGAGTTCCGGGGCGCGCTGCGCGAGGCGATGACCCGCGACGGACTGTGCCTGATCGAGCTGCGCACCACCTCGTGAGCGGCGGCCCGATGGCGGGGTCGGCGACCGCGCTCGCCGAACAGGTTCTGGACGAGCACGGCGTCGACGAGCACGGTCCGGGCGCGGTCGTGGGCGGCTATGTCCACGGCGAACTGATCGGCGTCGCGGCGCGCGGATTGGCGAGCGTCGAGCTCGGTGTGCCCCTCGACGAGAACTCGGTCTTCGACATCGCGTCGGTGTCCAAGCAGTTCACCGTCGCCACTCTCCTCCGGCTCGGCGCCGACCTGCGCACCCCGGTTGCCGCTGCCCTCGGCGCGACCGGTCTGGACCCCGGACTCACCCTGGGGCGCTGCGCGACGCACCGCGCCGGCATCGCGGACTATCTCGACGTGCTGACCGCCGCCGGACGAGGACGGGCCGAGACCGCCGAGATGGATGCGGCCGTGGAGCTGGCGCTGGCGCTGGCCGGCGTCGCCGTGCCCGGCGGTCAACCGCACTACAGCAACAGCGGCTATCTGCTCCTCGCCGCCGCGGCCGAGCGGCTCGGCGGTGATCGATTGGCCGCGCTGCTGCAGGAGTTGATCTTCGACCCGCTGGGCATGTCGCACTCGGTGTTGCGGGACCGGCCCGGGGCGGTGATCACGAACCTCGTCAGCTCCTACGCCGGGACCGGTGGCGGCGAGCTGGTCCGCCGTGATCAGGACCAGGCCGTTGTCGGCGACGGCGCAATCACCACCACACTCGCCGACCTCGGGCGCTGGTTGTCCTTCCTGGACGGCGGGATCGGTCTCGGTGACGGATTGCGCGACGTGTTGGTCCGGCGTGACCGCGCCGACGGCCGGGCGCTCAGCACCGGGGCCGGGATCTGGCATCTGGACCACCTGGGCGACGAGGTGATCGGGCACAGCGGCAGCGCGTACGGGTTCCGGTCGTTCCTGGTGCTCGATCGGCGCAGCGGGGTCGGGGTGGCCGTGCTGGCCAATCGCGCGGACATCGCCGCGGACGCCATCGCCGGCCGGCTGCTGCTCGGGCTGACCGGTGGCCGACCCCCTGCCCGGCCGACCCCGAGGGACCCGGCCGCCCGAGCGGTGTCGGGGACCTGGCAGTCCGCCGACGGCGCCGTCGTCACCGTTGGCCAGTCCGGTCTGGAGGTTGACGGCCGCGCGCGGGCGGCGCGGCCGGTGACCCAGGGGGTGGCCGCGGCGGACGGCGCCCTGCTCGGGGTGTTCGCCGAACGGGGCGAGGTGTCGCTGCGCAACCACCTCGGCGCGCGGATCCCGCTCGCGCCGGCCGGTGACCGTCGGCTGAACCCGCCACGGCATCGACAGTGGCGAGCGCCCGGCTGGGGGGTCGACATCGTCCTGACAGCCGAGGGGACCGACCTGGTCGCCACCGTGGGCCGGCGTACCCACCGATTCGCGCAGCGCGCACCCGGCTCGTGGGTCGCCGACGGCCTGCGGATCAGTGCCGACGGCAGTGCGCTCCGGCTGTCGGTCGACCCCGGCCCGGGCACAACGCTGGTCCCCGCGTGATCACCGCGACTGGCATCCCCCGACAGCGACGGGGCGCGACGTTTGTCATCGCGCGACGGTGCCGGCCACGATCTCGGTGCAGTGTGCTTGGCAGGTGAGCATTCGCCCCGAGATCGCAACCCCGGGCATCCGCCTGCTGACCGACGTGCCCGGCCCCGCCAGCGTCGCGGTGATGCAGGAACGAGGAGAGGTCGTCCCGCCGGGATACCCGACGGCGACGTCGGTGCTCGCGCGGACCTGGCGCGACGGCTACCTGGTCGACATCGACGGGAACCGGCTCGTCGACCTGACCTCCGGGATCGGCGTCTCGGCATTCGGGGGTACGCATCCGGTGATCGCCCGCGCCGTGCAACGACAGGCCGACAAGCTGCTGCACACGGCCTTCTCCCATGTCGCCCACCGCGGCTACGTCGATGTCTGCCGGGAGCTGAACGCGCTGCCCGCGGGTGCCGGAGCGTACCGCTCGGTGCTGTTCACGACCGGCGCCGAGGCGGTGGAGAACGCGGTCAAGATCGCCCGCGCGGCCACGGGACGACCGGGCATCGCGGTGCTGGGCGCCTCCTACCACGGCCGGACGTTGCTGACCCTGTCGATGACCGCCAAACAGGTCCCGTACAAGGACGGTTTCGGGCCGTTCCTTCCCGACGTTCAACGGCTACCGATGCCAACCGTCGCCGCGGACTTCGGCGGCTACCTGGACCGGCACCTGCGCGAACCGGAGTCGATCGGCTGCTTGGTCGTCGAGCCGATCCAGGGCGAGGGCGGCGTGGTCGTGCCGCCGCGCGGATTCCTGCGGGCGCTGGCAGAGCAGGCGGCCCGGCACGGGATCGTGGTGATCGCCGACGAGATCCAGACCGGCCTCGGCCGGACCGGGACGGTGTTCGCCCACGAGCAGGACGGGTTCGAACCGGACCTGATCACCGTCGGCAAGGCGCTCGGCGCCGGGCTGCCCCTGTCGGCGGTGGTCGGGCGTACCGAGTTGATGGACCGGGTGCCGGTCGGCGGCTTCGGCGGCACCTTCGCCGGGAATCCGTTGTCCTGCGCGGCCGCGCTGGCCAGCCTTCGGCTGATGCGCGAGCTGGACCTGCCGGCGCGGGCGCGCGCGATCGGCGACGTGTTCCGGAGCCGCCTCGGTCCGGTGGCCGCGCGGCGGCCGAAGGAGGTCGCGCTGCGCGGCCGCGGTGCGTTGTGGGGGTTGGTCTTCCACGATCCGGTCTCCGGCGAGCCGGACCGGGCCCGGGCGGTGCGGGTCGGGCGGGACTGCCTGGCGGCCGGCGTGCTGGTGCTGGTCGGTGGCCTGGACGGAAACGTGGTGCGGATGCTGCCACCGCTGGTCTCGCCGCCGTCGGTGATCCACGAGGGCCTGGCAATCCTGGCCGACGTGGCGTAGCAGGGCGGTCGCACGTTCAGCGCAACAGGGCGCCGGTGGCCACACCGTGTGCGGTGCGGATCGCGGCCTGGGCCCAGCCGATGATCAGCCCGACGAAGTACGCCACGGCGAGCGCGGCGAAGACGACCAGCCCGGTCTCGGCGTACAGCACGCTGAGGCCGGTGACGCAGGTGCCGACCGGGAAGGTGAAGGACCACCAGGTCAGCGTGAACGGCAATCCGGCGCGCGCCGTGCGGAACGTGATCATCAGCGCGACCGCGGTCCAGAGCAGCGCGAAACCGAGGGTGATCCCGCCGTAGGCGACGCCCACCCCGGCGAACACCTCGGCGAGGGGTGCGGGCACGGCTCCGCCGGCCGCCCGGCCGAGGGTGCCGGCGGCGGTGATCGACTGGCCGAGCGGGCCGAGCACGATCCACAGCGTCGGGACCATCGCGGTGGGCCCGACTCCGTTGCGCAGCAGGGATCCCCAGACCTGGGTGATGATCACGATCGACGCGATCAGGCTGAGACCGAACATCGCCCACGCGGCGTAGAAGAGCGTCGCCCGAGCGTCGCCGGCCGGCAGGTGCGGCAGCAACAGGCCGGCTCCGGTCGCGGAGACCATCGGCGGCACGACCGGCATCAGCCAGCCGGCGAACGGCACCCGCTCGGCGTTCGGTGCGGTGAATGCCAGGCACGGCACGGCGACCGCGCTGATCAACCCGGCGATGGTGCCGAGCATCCACAGCACCGCCGAGATCGCCACCGCCGGACCGATCCCGATCAGCGCGGGACCGAGCAGCAGCGTGCCGATGCCGACCGCGAGCAACGCCATCGGCGGCGCACCGTAGAAGTGCGCGAGTACCGGATGCCGGTGGTGGCCGCGCGCGCGTTCGGGGTGGTACGCCCAATGCCCCGCCGTCGCCATGATCAACAACACCAGCACGGCCGCCGCCAGCAGCCAGAAGCCCGTCGCCACGGCCCGCTGCCCGGGCAGTTGCACCGGGAGGCCAGCGGCCGCGCTGCCGACGATGGCCGTGCCCATCACCGCGGCGAACCAGTTCGGGCCGATATTGGCCAGGCGGGGCGCGAGGCCGACCAGGGGCAACGGCTCGGGGCGGGCGTCCAGTCGGCGGTGCATGGCACCAGCCTCGTCGCGGCGGCGTACCCGTGGAAGCGGCAGCTGCTTGGCTCGCCACAAGCGATGCTTGTGAGATGCTCGGGCGGTGTCGCTGACCGACCGGGTGCCTGACCTGACCACGCTGGAGCTGCTGGAGGCGATCGCCGAGCGCGGCAGCATCGGCGGCGCCGCGTCCGCCGTCGGCGTGTCCCAACAGGCGGTCTCGCAGCGGTTGCGGGCCGCCGAGCGCCTGGTCGGTGCCGAGCTGGTGTCGCGCGGGCGTACCGGCTCCCGGCTGACCGCGCAGGGCGAGTTGCTGCTCGAGTGGTCGCGGCCGATCCTCGACGGCGCGCGCCGGCTGCGGGCCAGCCTCGCCACGCTGGCCGATTCCGGCGCCGGGCCGCTGCGGGTCGCGGCCAGCCAGACCATCTCGGAGTATCTGCTGCCCGGCTGGTTGCATCGGTACGCCCGGACGGGTGGCGGGCCGGTGGCGCTCGGCTCGGGCAACAGCGAGCAGGTGCTCGCGCGGTTGCGCGCCGGGGAAGCAGACCTGGGCCTGGTGGAGACACCCGACCTGCCCGACGGGTTGGCGCGCCGGGCACTCGGCGAGGACCGGCTGGTCGTGGTCGTCGGGTCGGAGCACCCGTGGGCCGACCGGCGGGATCCGGTCACCGCGGCCGAGCTGGCGGCGACCCCGATGATCCTGCGGGAGGCCGGGTCGGGCACCCGCGACACGTTGACCAGGTCGCTGGCCGAGCAGGGGTTGCGGCCCGCGCCGCCCGCGGCGGAGCTGGCGACGGGGAGCGCGATCCGCGCGGCGGTCCGGTCGGGGTTGGCGCCGTCGGTGCTCAGCGAGCTCGCCGTCGCCGACGATCTCGCCGAAGGTTCGCTGTTGCGCGTACCGGCCACCGGCCTGGACCTGACCCGCCCGCTGACCGCCGTCTGGGTCGGCCGGCTGCACCCGGATGCGGAAGCGCTTCTCGCGACGACCGACGTCCGCGCGCAGGACTAGGCTTCCCCGGTGCTCGAACTGGCCCAGCGCACGCTGCCCGTCCTGGGTTTCCTGCTGGGGATGACCCTGGTGGCGGAGCTGGCCGACCGGGCCGGGCTGTTCCTGGCGCTCGCGCACCGGCTGGCCCGGATCGCCCGCGGCTCGGTACCGATGCTGTGGCTCGGCCTGGTCGTCGTGGCCGCGGCATGCACCGCGTTCCTCTCCCTGGACACCACGGCGGTGCTGCTCACCCCCGTCGTCCTGGCGCTGGCCCGTCGGCTGCGGATCGATCCGCGATTGTTCGCCTACACCTGCGTCGTGCTCGCCAACACCGGCTCGCTCTTCCTGCCCGTCTCCAACCTGACCAATCTGTTGGCCATGTCCGCGCATTCTCTGTCCACACAGGACTTCTTGGCGTTGATGTGGGCGCCCGGCGTCGTCGGCGTGGTGCTGCCCGCGATGCTGCTGGCGATCATGTTCCGGCACACGCTGCGGACGGCGGCCGATCCTGATGTCGACGCCGACGAGCCTCGCGGCGGGCCGCTGTTGATCATCGCCACGCTGATCGTGGCCGGGCTGGCGGCGGCCATCCTGGCCGGGGCCGACGTCACGCTCGCCGCGCTGCTCGCCGCTGCGGCGCTGCTGCTCGCGACCGCCGTCCTCGACCCGGTGCTGTTGCGGCGATTGCCCGTGCCGTGGCAGATGATCATCGGCGTCGCGGCGCTGTTCGTCGTGGTGCAGCTCGCCCGGGACGCCTTCCTCGACGGCCTGCTCGCGACGTGGTCCCCGGCCTCCGACCTGCCCGGGTTGCTCGGCCTGGCCGGCCTCGGCGCGCTGACCGCCAACCTGATCAACAACCTCCCGGCGTACCTCGCCCTGGAGGGGTTGACCCATTCCGCGCCCGGGCTGACTGCCGCGCTGCTGATCGGCGTCAATGCCGGCCCGTTGATCACGCCGTGGGCCAGCCTGGCCACGATCTTGTGGGCCGGGCGGTGCCGCGCGGCCGGCGTACCGGTCCGATGGGCCGAGTTCGTCGCGCGCGGTGCGATCATCGCGATTCCCACCGTGGCGTTCGGTGTCGCGGCGCTCATCCTCGGTTCGTGATCACGCCGGCGGCGAGCGCCGCCGCGCGGTACGCCGCCGCGAGCGAGTCCGGCGTCTCGTGCGCGTTCAGCCCGCTCGGGTTCGGCACCACCCACAGCCGCGCCTCGCCCAGCCGTTCCGGCTGCTCCCCGGGCTTCGCCCTCGGTCGCCCGAAGGCCGCCCGATAGGCCGTGATGCCCGCGCAGGCGACCACCGCCGGGCGATGCTCGGCGACGAAGCGCGTGAGGCGTTCGGCGCCCTCGCGCAGCTCGTCGCGGGACAGTTCGTCCGCACGGGCGCTCGGTCGCGCGACGAAGTTGGTGATCCCGATGCCCCGCTTGATCAGGTACGCCCGATCGGCCGCGCTCTCCCCCTCCGACATGTCCAGCAGGCGGTCGGTGATCCCGGCGCGGTACAACGCCGGCCAGAACCGGTTGCCCGGGCGCGCGAAATGGGCGCCCACGCGTTCGGACCAGAGCCCCGGGTTGATCCCGACGAACAGCAGCCGGCAGCCCGGGCCGATCAGGTCGTCGACCGAGGATTCGTGCACGGAGGTCAGTCTGGACCATTCCGCCGACGAACCCAGCTCTTCCCACCGACCCCGAGCGGGCGGCATGATCACCACACGAGGATGCGTATGACCTGATCGCGAACGGCCAGACCGACGGCCTCGGGTTCGTGCCCCGCTTCGTGCAGACCCACGGGGACCGCTGGGGCGACCTGCTCTGGACAGGCGAGCGGACCAAGATCGCCTCGCGGCGCTTCCTCGATGCGCTGGCGGGCTTCTCCGGCTGGCACGACTTCGAGGTCGAGGTCGTGGCCCGGAAGGGCATTGCGCGCGAGGGCTACCGTGGGTTCGCCGTGCACGGCACGGGGCCGGACTCCGATGTCTGGAACCACACGTCCGGGCAGAACTGCTGGTTCGCCGTCTCCGCTCCCGTCGAGGAGGCCTTGCGAGAATGCGGCGCGACCGAGCTGGACATCACCCGCCTGGCGTGACGCCGAACGGCCACCCACTCAGGCGATCTTCTCCAGCTCGTCGACCACGGCCCCGGCGCCATCCTCGGCGGCGATGGAATCGGACACGCTCCGGGCGCGCACCGCATAGGAAGGATCGTCGACGGCATCGGCGATCAGCTCGGCCAGGATCCGGGCGTCGAGTTTGCGTACCCCGACCGAGCCCGGCGACACCCCCAGCTTGATCAACCGATCCGCCCAGAACGGCTGATCCGCAGCGAACGGCACCGTCACGGTCGGTACGCCGGCCCGCAGCCCCGCCGCCGTGGTCCCCGCGCCGCCGTGGTGCACGACCGCGGCCATCTGCGCGAACAGCCAGTCGTGCGGCATCCGGCTCACGGTGATCATGTCGTCACCGCGTACCCGCAGATTCGACCAGCCGCCCTGGATCACCCCGCGCATCCCGATCGAGCGCAGCGCGGTGGCGACGATCTCGGCGAGCCGCTGGCCGTCGACCGCCGGCATCGACCCGAACCCGACGAATACGGGTCGCTCCCCGGCCCGCAGGAACTCGATCACCTCGCCCGGCGGCTGCCAGCCCGGATCGCGCGGGGGCGCCCACCAGTAGCCCACCGGCCGCCGGAACTCCGGCCAGTCCGCCGGCTTCGGCACCACCGTCGGGCTGAACCCATAGAGAATCGGCCACTCCCGCTTGGTCAGCCCGCGGAACCAACTGTCCGGATTGGTCCGCGGCAGCCCCAGCCGGGTCCGCAGCTTGTTGATCTTGCGGTAGACCGGCGCCTGGCCCAGGCTGGAGAATGCGCGGGCGGCGTACCGATTTCCGTGTCGGCCGAGCGAGGCCGTGGTCACCATCGCCGGCGCGAACTCCGCCGTCGGATCCAGCGGCTGCAGGTAGAGACCGACGCTGGGAATGTTCTTGGCCTCGGCGATGTGGACGCCGGGCACGCCGAGCGCGGAGACCGCGATCAGGTCCGCATCCTCACAGGCATCCAGGCACGCCTCGCACAGTTCGTCCCAGTGTTCGCGATAGACCGAGAGCAAACGGGATGCGTTCATCCCCGAGCGGCCGTTGCGGGGGGCCAGCTCGGTGCGCATGTCCATCGGGAGCCGCCGGAACTCCAGCCCCGCGTCGCGCACCACATGCTCGGACGACACGTGGGTGGCGATCGCCACCTGGTGCCCGTGCTGGGCGAGACGAGCGCCCAGCCCGGCGTACGGAACGACGTCCCCGTCGGTCCCGATGGTCAGAACAACGATCCTCATCGCGTCACATCCTGCCGTACTCGCCCCAGCGTAGCGAGCCAACTACCCTCGCGGTGTGACCATCGTCGTGAGGCCCATCGATCCGTCGCGCCATCTGGCGTTCCTGGACGCCGACGGCGGTCGGGCCGACGCCAGCTTCCTGCAGACCCCGGCCTGGGGCCGGGTGAAGTCGGACTGGCGCAGCGAATCGATCGGCTTCTTCCGCGAGTCCGGTGATTCGGGTACGCCCGACGGCGAGCTGATCGGCGTCGGGCTCGTGCTGTTGCGCAAGGTGCCGCGGCTCAAGCGGTGGTTCGCGTACCTCCCGGAGGGCCCGGTCCTGGACTGGGCGGGCGATGATGTGACCGACGCGCTGAAGGCGCTGACGAAGTTCCTGCGCCGGCGCGGCGCGTTCGCGATCCGGATCGGCCCGACGGTGGTGGCGCGGCGCTGGGGCACCGACACGGTCAAGGCGGCGATCGCCGATGACGGCGTACGGTCCCTGACGGCCGTGCCGCCCGACGAGCACGACCCGGCCGCCGCGCGGCTGCACCACACGCTGCGCCACCTCGGCTGGAAGCCGCCGAAGGATGCCGCGGGTTTCGCGGCGGGCCAGCCGAAGTTCAACTTCTGGCTGCCGCTGAAGGGTCGCAGCGCCGACGACGTGCTGAAGGGCATGAACCAGCTCTGGCGGCGCAACATCAAGAAGGCCGCGAAACTCGGTGTCGAGGTCAGCGAGGGCGGCCCGGACGATCTGGGCGAGTTCCACCGGATCTATGTCGAGACCGCCGAGCGCGACGGGTTCACCCCGCGGGCACTGAGCTACTTCCAGAACATGTTCGCCGCGATGCGGGAGGAAGATCCCGGCCGGGTCCGGCTCTATCTCGCCCGGCACGAGGGCGATCTGGTCGCGGCGACGCTGTGGGTGCGGGTCGGCCGGCATGCCTGGTACTCCTACGGCGCGTCGACGTCGGACAAGCGCGAGGTACGCGGCTCCAATGCGATCCAGTGGCGGATGATCACCGACGCCATCGACGCGGGTTGTGAGATCTACGATCTGCGCGGCATCACCGACTCCGTCGCCGGCGACGACCCCCACCTCGGCCTGATCCAGTTCAAGGTCGGCACCGGCGGCGAGGCCGTGGAGTACCCGGGCGAGTGGGACCTCCCGATCAACCCGATCCTGCACAAGGCCTTCGACTGGTACATGAACCGCGGGAAATAGGCCCCGGTCCGGCTAGCCGACGAGGCGGGGCAGTTCGTCGTCCAGGACCTCGAGGAAGTGATCGATGTCTGCCTCCGTGACCACGAGTGGCGGCCTGATCTTCAGGGTGCTTCCTCCGGGACCGGTGGCCGAGACGAGTATCTGTCGTCGTCGCAGCGCGGCGATCAGCCCGGCCGTCGCCGCCGGATCCGGCCGCCCGGCCGGATCGTGAATGTCGACGGCGGCGTACAACCCGGCCCCGCGCACGGCCGCCGGACCGAACAGTCCCTGCAGTCCGCCGAGCAACCGAGCGCCGACGGATCGGGCATGCTCGATCAGCCCATCGGCGATGATCACGTCCAGCACCGTGCGGGCGGCGGCCACGGTGACCGGCGTACCCGCGAACGTGTTGAAGTACGCGGGTTCGTAGGCCGCGAAGATCTCCGACCGCGAGACCACGGCGGCGATCGGCAGCCCGTTGCCCATCGGCTTGCCGAGGGTGATCAGGTCGGGGACCACGCCGTGCCGGGCATGACCCCACCATCCGTCACCCAGCCGGCCGAACCCCGGCTGGACCTCGTCGGCGATCACCAACCCTCCGGCCGCGCGCGCCGCCGCGTAGGCGGGGCCGAGGAGGCCGATCGGGTCGGTCACGACCCCGTCGGAGGTGAAGGCGCTGTCCAGCAACAGCGCGGCACATCCGAAGCCCCGGGCATCGAGTTCGGCCGCCGCCGCGGACACCGAGGCGGCGAATGCCGCCGGGTCACCGTCGAGCGGCGCCGGCACGGCAAACACCCAATCCTCACCCGGCGCCACCGAAGGCGAGGCCTCAACCGCCAGCCCGCCGCTGCCGTGGTAGGCGTGCTGGGTGACGATCACGCCGACACGGCCGGCCGCCGCCCGGGCAATCCGTACGGCCAGGTCGTTGGCCTCGGTGCCGGTGCAGCAGAACTGCACCCGGTCCGGCGGCCGGGCCTCCACGGCGAAGGTCTCGAGCAACCGTTCTGCGTAGTCGACCACGGCCTCGCTGAGATACCTGGTGTGGGGATTGGCCTCGGTCAGCGCAGTGGCCACCGCCTCCGCGACCTTCGGGTGGCTGTGCCCGATGCCCGGCACATTGTTGTAGAGGTCGAGGTAGCGGCGGCCGTCCCGGTCGAACAGGTACGCCCCGGCCGCGCGACTCACGTCGAGCGGCTCGGCATACATCAGGCGATAGGCGGGCGCCAGCACGTCCATCCGGCGCCGGACCAGGTCGCGCACCGCCGGGCGCAGCGCGCCAATCTCGCCCGCGAACGAGTTGACCGTGACCGGGTTAACCGCGCCGGCAGACCGATAGCCGGTCACAGCCGCGCCAGCCACAGGCCCCACCGTGGGTCGGCCATCCGCATCCGCGCCCGCGCGAGCTTCCACAGTCCGTACTTGTGGTAGTCGAAGCTCCAGCCCCCGGCCCCCGCGTTGAGCCTGCTGTTCACCACCCCCCACAGTCCCCATTTGACGTCGGCAAGAGCACCGCACACGTGCACACGTGACAGCAGGGAATAGCTCGCTGCCCCGTAGAAGTCCTCGACCAACTCCGCGACCAGGTCCTCGTCGTAGAACATCTCCGTGGTCATCACGGCCAGTTCGTACGCGCGCTCGTTGTTGGATGCGAACTCGAAGTCCACCATCCGCATCGGGCCGCCCGGCGAGATCAGGAAATTGCCTGGCATCGGATCGTTGTGGCACGGCACCAGGTCCAGCCCGGAGGCGGTCAGGGCTGCCCGCGCAGCGGTGTACCCCTGGGCGATGGCGGCCCAGCTCGGCGGCAGCGTGACACCGAGCTCTGCGGCCTGATCACGGTGCTCGTCGATCATGTCGAGCACGGTCTTGGTCAGCGTCAGGGGCTCGGCCGCATTCAGCCGGCGGTAGAGGGCGACGATCTCGTGCGAGATTTCGGGCCGCTTCAGATCGCCGTTGGTGCACGCCCGGTAGCCTTCCAGGAACTCGATCACCTCGACGCCCTGTTCCGCATCGAACAGGACCAGCTCCGGGCCGATGCCGATCTCGCCGGCCCGACGCGAGGCCTCGTTCGCCGCCCCGCGGTCGATGAAGGCATCACTGCCGGCCCCGGGGATCTTGACGAAGTACGCGCGGTCGTCGCCCGCGATGTCGACGCGCCAGTTGCTGTTCTGCAGGCCGCCGCTCACCGGCGCATAGCTGAGCTCTCGGCCACGCCACTGCTCGACACCGGCCAGCACCTTCTCCGCGGCCCGTTCCGCGCTGGTGCGTGCGGTTCCCATCGGCTTGGCATCGGGTCTCATCGACGACCTCCCAGTTGCACGTCGAAGGCGGGCTCGCTGAGCGCCCATCGCGCCCGAAGGAACTGCCAGTCAGCAAACTTGGAGTACTCCTGGGTGCCCGGCTGCACGGCATCGGCGATCGATCCGATCAGGGCCCAACGCAGAAGCTCGGCCGCGCCGTAGGCATTCGCGCGGTCGAACTCGGCCACGTCGAAGCGGCCGCGCGCGGCCTCGAAGAGCTCTGCGGCCGACCGCCGGTCCGGGCACACCTCGATCAACAGCACACCCAGATCGGCCAGCGGATCCATCATGGCCGCGCTGTCCCAGTCCACCAGCGCCAGCGTGCCGTCGGCAGTGACCATCACATTGCTGAGGTTGCCGTCACCGTGTGCCGCGACCTCGTCCCACCCCTCGGCCCGCACGCGTTCGGCGACTGGCTCCAGCCGACGCAGCAGCCATGAGAGATCGGCGGGCAGCCAGGCGCCGATGTCGGAGGCGAGACGCGCCAGTTCGGACGGCTCGTCCAGGGGCTGCCGTTGCCGGGGCAGTGTGCCGATGTCTGCGACGGCGGCACGCAACCGGGCCAGCTCGAGCCGGCTGTCGGTGTCGCCGAAGCGATCCAGGGTTGCGGTCGTCTCGCCGATATCGGTCATCGCCAGGGAGGGACCACCCGGGTCGGCGGCGACCACCTCCGGCCCAATGCCCGCCCTGCCGGCGGCCAGGGCGGCCGCCGTCGACGAGGCGGTGTCGGTGTAGTGCGCGGCGTGGGGTTCCCAGACCTTCACATAGATCCGCCGATCGCCGTCCACGACACGGAATCGACGCGAGTCCGCGCCCCACCAGCTCGGGCTCGCCACCGTCGGCTCCGCCGCGCCGAGCGTCCCCGCGGCCGGCGTGCCGAGCCCGAGCTCGGCCAGCGCCCGCACCCGCCAGTCATCGGGCTGATCGCCGCCCCGTGCATCGGTGTCCATGATCAACTCCCTCCCCCGGTCGGGTCCGGCCAGGCCGGACGCTCCTCGGCGCGAGCCTCCAGCCACTGCGCCGCGGCCAGCACGCGGCGATCGTCGAATCGCGGTCCGGCCACCTGGATCGCCGCCGGCAAGCCGCCCGGCCAACACATCGGCAGGCTCACCGCGGGCTGGCCGGTCTGGTTGAACCAGCTCGTGAAGCCGCAGTGCGCGAGCGGGTGCTCGGGGTCGAGCCCGAGCTCCTCGGCGGGGAACGCGGTAACCGGCAGCACGGGCGAGACCACCACATCGTGGCCGGCGAGGGCTGTGCTGAACCGGGCGGCACTGTGGGCGACGGTCGCGAGGTCGGCGTAATGGTCGAGATTGCTCTGCCCGGCCACCCGCTGCGCCCACCGGACCAGCCGTGGGTCGACACCGCCGCCGGCGCCGCGCTCTCCCAAGCCGTGGATCTCGGCGAGGGCGCGGGTGCCGAAGATGCGGTCGAGCGCGGGAAAGGGATCATCGGCGAACGGCGGGGTGATCGTCTCCACGACGGCGCCCGCCGCCGCAAGCGCGTCGGCAGCTCGACGGACCGCCGCCAGCACGGCCGGATCGGCGGAGAAGCCGTAGCCGAGGTCGGTGAGCACGCCGACCCGCATCCCGCGCGGGTCGAACGCGTCGCCGTCTCCGGGCACTTCGGCCGGGAGACTGAGCGGGTCGGCGAGGTCGGGCCCCGCGAGGACCGAGTAGAGGGCGGCCACGTCGGCGACCCAGCGGCCCATCGGGCCCGCGGAGCGCATGGTGGAGGCCGGCGGGTGGGCGATCCTGCCCTGGGTCGGCTTCAGGGCGACCACCCCGCAGTGGGCGGCGGGCAATCGCACCGAACCCGCAATATCCGTGCCCACCGCGGCATCGCAGAGCCCGGCGGCGAGCGCCGCTCCCGCGCCGGCGCTCGACCCCCCGGGGCTCAGTGAGGTGTCCCACGGATTCCGGACGATTCCGTACGCCGAACTGACCCCGGAGGCCGACATCCCGAGGTCCGGCATCGTCGTCTTGCCGACGATGATGGCGCCCGCGGCCCGCAGGCGCGCCACGATCGGGCCGTCCGCCTGCCCTCCCGCCGCGCCCCGGTGTGCCCGCAGACCGTGCCGCCACGGCAGTCCCCGCATGGGAATGCTGTCCTTCACGGTGACCGGCACGCCGTCCAGCGGGCCGAGCGGCGAGCCGCTCGCCCAGCGGCGGTCGGCCTCGCGGGCGGCGATCGTTGCCCCGTCGAGATCGAGATCGGCCATCGCGTTGATCGTCGGGTTGATCCGCTCGATGCGTCCGAGCACCGCATCCAGCCGCTCACTCGGCGCGCCTCGCCCCGCGCTCCAGGACTCACCGAGGGTCGCGATCGACATCCCTTCGCTCATTCGTCGTCTCCTCCGGGCTCACCGCGCAACAGGCGACGAGCGGTCGCGGTCAGCACCTCCACGCCGGCGAGGAGATGATCGGGGTCGGTGTCCTCGGCGACGTTGTGGCTGATCCCGTCGCGACTCGGCACGAAGATCAGGACGGTCGGCACCCGAGCGCTCAGGGCGATCGCGTCGTGCCCGGCACGGGTGGCCAGCCGCAGGGAACGCGCGCCCACCTCGGCCGCGGCCTTCTCGGCGAGCGCCACCCCGTCCGGCCAGAGCTCGCGCGGGGGCCGGACCTTCACCCTGGCCCGTTCGGCAGTGACCTCGGTCAGGTCGGCCATGGCGGTATCGAACTCCCGCAGCGCCCGGCTCACCTGTTCGGTCTCCGGGCCGCGGATATCGGCTTCGAACTCGACCCGCGCCGGCACCACCACCGGAGAATTGGGAAAGACCCGCAACCGGCCGACCGACGCCAGCAACTGACCCGGCGGCGCCTCGGCGGCGAGCTCACGCAGGGTCAGCACCAATCGTGCCGCCCCGACCAACGCATCGTGGCGGTCGGCGAGCGCGGTCGCGCCGGTGTGGGCCTGGTCGCCGTGCACCACGACGGTGAACTTGGCCACGGCCCAGTTGCGGGTGACGACGCCGATCTCCACGCCGGCGTTCTCCAGTTCGCGGCCCTGTTCGATATGCAGTTCGAGGTAACGATCGGCGACCGGGCCGCCGCCGCTGCCGAGACAGCCGATGCCCCGCAGCGCGTCGGCGACGCTCACCCCGGCCAGATCCTCGATGGCGAGCGCATCGGTCAACGCGAGGGCTCCAGTGTAGGTGGAACTGCCCAGCAGGCTCGGCGTGAACCGGGCACCCTCCTCGTTGAACCAGTCGACGACTGCGAGGTTGCGGACGGGGGTCAACTCACCGGCCGCCACCTCCGCGGCGAGCCGGGTGGCGGCGTGGGCAGCGGCCAGCACACCGTAGGCGCCGTCCAGCCGCCCGGCCGCCGGTTGACTGTCCAGGTGCGACCCCAGCACCAGCGCGGGCGCGCCGGGCAGCCATTCGATGCTGGCGAAGAGATTGCCGATCCGATCGGGCTCGACGCCGAAACCGTTGCCCGCCAACCCATCGGCAACCCACCGGCGGGCCGCAGCGTGCTCGGGAGTTGCGGCCTGCCGGTCGACTCCGCGCACCGCGGCGCCCGCGGGCGCGGTGGCCCCGAACTCGCTCAGTTGATCAAGATCGGCCAGAAACGCGTCCGGCGTCATCGACTGCCCTCCGGTTCGGTCAGCTCCGAGACCTCCACCGGCACGGGCGCGACCCGCACCGGGTTGCGAGCGACGTCGAACATCTCGGCCACCCGCTGCCGTTCGGCGGCCGACGGCGGTGTGAGCGCGGAAACCACCGCGAACACCAACAGGTTGACGCCGAGACCGACGATACCTCCGGTGATGCTGGCCAGGGCAGGCATGTCGTCGGGATAGATGGCAGTCAGCACCGCGGCGACCGAGAACCCCGTGACCATTCCCGCGATGGCCCCCTGTTTGCTGCCACGCTGCCAGAACACGCCGATGAACAACGGCACCGCGAGCTGGATGATCCCCTGGTAGGAGATCTGTGCCAGCAGTTGTAGTCGGGAGAAGTTGAACGTCAGGTACGCCAGGACGCCCGCCAACAGCATGAAGATCACCATGCTGATCTTGGCGACCCGGGTGAGCTGGACATCGGTCAGTTGCCGGCGCTCGGAGTTGACCAGATCGTTGGCGATCTGCAGTCCGCAGACCTGCACGCTGCCGTCGATGTGGCCCATGGACGCCGCGAACACGATCGTCACGCCCAAGCCGAGCAACCAGGTCCCGCCGTAGCTCTGCAGCGCCGTGAACCATCCGGCCTGCGGATTCTCCGCAACCACGGGCATCTGTGAGACCGCGATGCCGAACACCATCAACAAGGTGTAGAAAGTCGCGGAGATCAGCACCGTGCGGATCGTGCCGGCCTTGACCGACCTGACACCGGAGGCGGTGTAGATCCGTTGGAAGCTCATCGGCCAGCACAGGCTGCCGACGACACCGGTGAAGATCAGGCTGGCCAGGTACAGCGGTCCGTAGCCGTCGCCGTCGCCCGGGACCCGCAGGAACTCGACCGGCAGGCGCCCCAGCTCGGCGAATCCGACGGGTGGCCCGGCCAGGCCGCTCAGCAGGACCAGGCAGACCACGGCCGCGCCGACATAGGCGACGCACCCCTGGAAGGCGTCGGTCATGATCAGGCCGCGCATGCCCATCCGCACCGTCCAGTACTGACGGATCAGGATCGCGACGAGGCCGATGATCAGGCATGCCGTCAGCGGAATCGTTCCGGCGCTGGCCCAGACGAAGACCTCGCCCAGCGCCTGCATGCCGAGCACCACCCACGGGAACACCGAGATCACCCCGATCAGGCTTGCGACGATCCGGACGGCGGAGGAGTTGTAGCGCAGCCCCATCAGTTCCGGCTGGGACCGCAGGTTGTAGTGGGCGCCCCAGCGCCAGGCCCGGGTGGCCAGGAAGTACATCATCGCGACCCCGAGCGTGGAGTACGCCAACCCATAGAAGCCGAAGACTCCGGCTCCGGCGGCGAGCCCGAAGAAGGCGATGTAGGTCGCCCCCGGCCACCAGGAGTTGACGTAGCACATCGCGACGAACCACGGGCCGTAGCGGCGCCCGCCGACCGAGTACTCGCTGAAGGTCGGGTTGTCGGTCTGCTTCGTCCGGTAGAGGATGAAGATCACGATCGCATAGAAGACCACCAGCATCGACATCATGATGATCATGTCTGCGCTCCCTCTTCCGGCAGCGCCTCATCGAGCTCGCCGCGGATGTTCTCCACGTGATAGAGGCCCCACAGGGCCAGACCCAACAGCGCCGCATCGACAATCCAGTACCAGATCGCTATCGGGATGCCGGCCACCAGCACGGTCGAGCCGCTCACCGAGAAGTAGAACGGTGGAAACAGCGCCATCAGCAGTGTCACGCACACGACGGCACCGAAGAACAGATTGATCGTGCGGCGAGGCAGGCCCCGGATGAACTTCCGCATGACGGTCCTCCTAGTTGATCAATGCCATCACGGCATCGTGAATGAGCCCATTGGAGGCGACACCGCTTCCCCGGGCGTGGCTGTCGCTGCCCGCCTTGCAGGTGAACCGACCACCGGCCTCCGCGATGATCACCGGCATCGGCGCGAGATCGTAGATCTCTGCGCGATGATCGACGACGGCGTCGGCCTCGCCAGCGGCGACCATCGCGTAGCCGAACGCGTCGCCCCAGGTGCGGACCACCACCCGCCGACGGCGTGCCTCGTCGAGCACCGCGCCCGGCCAGTCCTCGAGCCAGGTCGCCATCAGATAGGCATCGGCAAGCTCGTGGTGCGCCGACACGTGCAGCCGTTCCCGGTCCCGCCAGCAGCCCGCACCGCGCTCGGCGTACACCGTGCAGCCCAGCGCCGGCAGCCCGATCGCACCGAACGTGATCTCACCGTCGCATTCGCGCGCGATCAGATTCGCGAACAGGGGTACGCCGTGGACGAACGACTTGGTGCCGTCGATGGGATCGATGATCCACCGGCAGCCACTACCACCGTGCGTCTCGCCGAACTCCTCGCCGTAGATGCCGTCGTCGGGAAAGACCTCGGCCAGGCCTTCGCGCAGCAGCAGTTCGATCTCCCGATCCGCCTGCGTCACCGGCGTACCGTCCGCCTTGTCCTCGACCCGGACGCGACCGCGCCGGGCGAACCAATCCCGGGTCAGCTCGCCGGCCTGTGCCAGCAGCGCCAGGGCGTGCTGTGCCGGGCCGCTCAACGAGTCCGGGCCGGTCAGCGTGGCGCCGCGGTCAGTCATCGAGCCCCTCCTACCGCTGGGATCGCTCGGATTTGCAGCAGGATGGCAGAGACCAATATTGGTACC
The DNA here is from genome assembly GCF_013408305.1 of Naumannella cuiyingiana. Lineage (NCBI taxonomy): Bacteria > Bacillati > Actinomycetota > Actinomycetes > Propionibacteriales > Propionibacteriaceae > Naumannella > Naumannella cuiyingiana. The sequence continues at coordinate 1,671,982 of NZ_JACBZS010000001.1, forward strand.
CAGACGCGCGATGTAACGAGAAGGTTACGGATCCTCGGGTGTCCGCTGGACCTCGGTCCTTCGGGCGATACTCCTCGAAAGATGGGGCAGAGGAGACCGACCATGTCCACGCTTGCTGACCGAACCGCCGCGGTGCTGCGTCGACTGACGGCCGAGCATCGTGAGCGCGGCGCATCCCGGTTGCCGACCGAACGAGAGCTCGCCGCCGGCCTCGGGGTGTCGCGAACGACCCTGCGTTCGGCCCTGGACCGACTCGTGCGCGAGGGTGACCTGCGACGCGGAGCCGGACGCAAGGAGGGCATGTTCGTCACTGGGGTGATCGACCGCCCCGAGGACGCGATCGTCGGATCCGCATGTGGGCAGCACACGGTCTGCCGCGACCTGAACACGGTCAAGGGCGTACCGGAGATGCTCAACGAACAAGGCTATGCCGATTCGACCACCGTCTTGTCCGCACGGATCGAACCCGCGCCGCGATCCGCGGCCCGGGCCCTGGGTCTGCCGCCGGGGTCGTCGGTCACGTCACTGCGCCGGGTGCGCTATGCCGACGGCGAACCGCTGTCGCTCGAACAGCTCTACCTCGGGGGACCGCACTGCGAGCGTTACCTGTCCACCCGCCTGGATTCCCTCTACGCCGGACTGCGCACCGACTTCGGTCTGGTGATCACCGCCGCCCGCGAGACCATCACGCTCGCGGTGATCAATGCCAGCGCCGGCTCGTTGCTCCAGCGCACCCCCGGCTCGACGGCCCTTCGGCTGGAACGGGTCGCCTACGACCAGGCCCGACGCCCCGTCGAGTACTCGGTCGATCTCTTCCGCGCGGACCGGACGGAGCTGCGGGTCCACGCCGGCGCCTGACCTCGGGCGCGGGGCGGCTTCGGTAGCGTGGGGCCGCGTGACGGGAACGACACTGCGCATCGACGAGGCGGCCTGGCGTACCTCCCTGGATCGGGTCCGCGACGCAACGCCCGGCCTGGTGCCGGTGGCGAAGGGCAACGGCTACGGCTTCGGGCTCCCGCGGCTGGCCGCGGAGGCGACCCGGCTCGGCGCCGACACCATCGCGGTGGGTACGCCGGGCGAGCTCGACGCGGTCGCCGACCGGTTCCCCGGCACGATCGTCGTGCTCACTCCCTGGCCCGGTGCGATCGCCGACGACGGCGTACGGTCCCTGACGGCCGTGCCGCCCGACGAGCACGACCCGGCCGCCGCGCGGCTGCACCACACGCTGCGCCACCTCGGCTGGAAGCCGCCGAAGGATGCCGCGGGTTTCGCGGCGGGCCAGCCGAAGTTCAACTTCTGGCTGCCGCTGAAGGGTCGCAGCGCCGACGACGTGCTGAAGGGCATGAACCAGCTCTGGCGGCGCAACATCAAGAAGGCCGCCAAACTCGGTGTCGAGGTCAGCGAGGGCGGCCCGGACGATCTGGGCGAGTTCCACCGGATCTATGTCGAGACCGCCGAGCGCGACGGGTTCACCCCGCGGGCACTGAGCTATTTCCAGAACATGTGTCCGTCGCCGGAGACGACCCCCATCTCGGCCTGATCCAGTTCAAGGTCGGCACCGGCGGCGAAGCCGTGGAGTACCCGGGCGAGTGGGACCTCCCGATCAACCCGATCCTGCACAAGGCCTTCGACTGGTACATGAACCGCGGGAAATAGGCTTCGGTACTGACGCGACCGATGCACGACGAGGTCGAGTCATCGAGACGGCGGTGAGTCCAGCGTGGAGAGCACCCTGTCCACCGCGTCGGTGAGCGCGACCGATCGAGAACCAATGGTGTGCAGGAGGGTTACTCCCTCGATGAGTGCGACGATCTCGCCCGCAACGGCGGACGCGTCGGGGTAGCCCGCGTCCACGAGCGCGTCGTTGATGAACTGCTCGTACCGCAGCACGTGTGCGTGGGCCACCGCGTTGACACGGCCTTCGCCGGCGTGCGACGCCGACCGCATCACCAGGCAGCCGTGGAAGTCGGGGGAGCGGTACCAGTCCTCGAGGTCGCTGCACAGCCCTCTGATGCGATCGATACCGGGCGGCCTGTTGCCGGCGCTGCGGATCACTTCGTCGTGGACGGCGTCGCTGCGGTGGGTCGCGACCGCTTCGATGAGGTCTGACTTGGTGGGGAACTCGCGGTACATGCTCGTCTTCGACACGCGTGCAGCCGATGCGATCTCGGTCATTCCGATCGACGGGATGACGTTCGACGCGAACAGCCGGGTCGCCGCCTGCATGATCCGCGGTCGTGGGTTGCGGAACCTCGATTCAGTCATCCGGGCCTCCCTAGGTTTCGTCCAGTGTGGAACCTGCGCTGCCGGTTGTGCCAAACGATACTCCATCGTACTGTTTGTGTATGGGAAGGACATCGGTAGCCGCACTCTGGGTCGCCGTCTTCTGCGGCTACGTCGCGCTCGGTGCCACCATTCAAGTACTCCCCGGCTACGTCACCGGCGCGCTCGGCGGAACGCTGACGGCTGCAGGGCTCGCGGTGGGAATCGCCTTCGCAGCGACAGCGCTGACGAGACCGGTGGCAGGCTGGCTCGCCGACGGCGCCCACTCACGCCCGGTCGTTGCGACGGGCGGCGTCCTGACCGCCCTTGGCGGCGCTGGGCATCTTCTAGCGACGACGATCCCCGAGATCCTGCTCGCGCGCGTGGTGATGGGCGCCGGCGAGGCAGCCCTGTTCTCCGCTGCACTGCCGTGGGTCCTGTCCTCCATCCCGGCGGACAGGAAGGGAGCGATGGCGGGCTGGTTCGGCCTGTCGATGTGGGGCGGCCTCGCTGTGGGTCCCGTGGTCGGCAGCGCAATCAGCGATGCGACCGGATCGGCGAGATCGGTCTGGTGGACGGTCACCGCGCTCGGGATTGTTTCTCTGATCTTCGCCGTGAGCGTGCGGGCTGGCCAAACACCGTCTCCTGCGCGTCCTTCGTTCACACTGCGCGGGCTGTTGCCCTGGGGCGCGAGCGCCCCAGGGGCCGTGTTCGGTCTGTCCGCCTACGGTTACGGCGCGATCAACGCGATAATCGTGCTCTACCTCGCGAACCTGCGCTCCGGCGCCTCACACTACGTCCTGGGTGTCTTCGCCGCCGCCTTCCTGATCACGCGCTTCTTCGGAAGCCCCCTGGTGACTCGCTGGGGCGGGAAGCGTGTGTGGGGCGCGATGCTCGCGGTCGAGACCGTCGGGTTGGCGATCATCGCGATTCCCTCAGCCGGAGTCGTCGGGATTGTGGCGGGGACGGCGTTGGCCGCAGTCGGAGTGTCACTGATGTTCCCGGCGACCGTCGCCGTGACGCTCGACCGAGCCGGCCCCAAGGCGCCGGGCACCTCGGTGGCGGTCATGGCGTCCTTCTGGGATCTCGGTCTGATGGTGGCGGGCCCGCTCAGCGGAGCGGTCGCGAGCCGCTTCGACTACCCATCGGCCTTCGCTCTCGCTGCGGCAGTATCGTTCGCCGCACTGCTGGCCTCCGCCGCTGTCAGGAGCACTGCCAAACACGAAGTGCACCAGCCGGCTACTCACGAATCGGGGGGTCGACAATGACGGGATTCTCGAAGATCGCCTACACCTCCTCGGTCAGGCGGCAGCAGCACGACCACGGCAGCCGGAACGCGATTGCCAGAACGGAGACCGACGACGTCTTCGCCGGGCTGACCGCTCAGGAGCAGGCTTTCATCGGCGCTCGCGACGAGTTCTACCTCGGCACGATCAACGCCGACGGCTGGCCGTACATCCAATACAAGTCCGGGCCAAAAGGGTTCGTCGAATGCTCCGCCGGCCCCAGCGGCGCCGTGGACACGCTCCGCTACCTTGAGGTGGCGGGCAACCGACAGTACGTGTCGTTCGGCAACCTTGAGGACAATCCCAAGCTCTCCCTGTTCTTCATCGACTACGTTCGGCGAATGAGGCTCAAGATCTTCGGCCTGGGCTCGCTCGAGCAGCACCCTGCCGGGGCGAACGGCCGGATCTCGACGGTGATCAGGATCCGCGTCGAAGCGTCGACCTGGAACTGCCCGAAGTCGATCATCCCGAGGTTCTCCGTGGATGAGCTTGTCGAGCTCGGCGTCCGAGCCCCCGCAGCACCCGGGCGCTGATACCGGCCTGGCGCGGCTTCTACTGCCCCTTGGCCAACGATGAGGCAAGGAGGGTCTCGGCGGCACGACGGGCGTCAGCGCCTGCTGCGCCGTCGCCATCGATCTGGGTGACGACCGTGGCGCCTTCAATCAGCAGCAGAAGCTGGCGGGCCAGTGGTACCGGTTCGGGCACTCCCGCCTCGATCAACAGGCGCTCGAGCAAATCTCGATACCGCGCAAGGTGTCCCCGGGTGACCTCGTGCGCTGACAGGCCGCCACGGCTGTCAGCGGCATAATTGATCACCGCGCACCCGCGGAAACCCTGTTCGGCGAACCAGCGGGTGAGAAGATCGAAAAGTGCCAGTACGCGCGTCGGCCCTGGATCAAGGGGCGCAAGCGACTGCAGCAACCAGGCATGGATCCGGTCGCTGCGCTCGCGGGCAACAGCCGCAGCGAGGCCCTCCTTGGACTCGAAGTACCGGTAGATCGTCAGCTGCGATGCGTTCGACGCCGTTGCGATCTCCCGCATTCCTACCGCGGCCAGGCTGCGGTCGTAGAACAACCGCGCGGCGGCATCAAGCACCCGCGCACGCGTCGCGCGGGGGTCGATCGTCGCCCCTGCCTGCACCGGCATTACATACCTCGCCTCAGTTCGATCGAGACCACTCTCAATCACCCGGGTAGGTCCCACCCAAGCCTAGCCCGGCGCGGTGTGCTAGGCGTCTGGCGCTGTCGAAGTTTCGGCGGCGCGGGCGCTGTGGTCATCTGCGGGCGAGCGCTCCGATCGTCCTGAACCCCATGCCACCAGACTTGCTGCGATCGCGAAGCCGGCGGCGACCGGAAGGATGTAAGCGGGAGATGTCGTGGTGGACAGGATGATCGCGCCGATGACGCTCGATGAGAAGTTCCCCAGGTAGGCCGTGGAGAGGTTGAGCGCCGACACCAAAGGAGCACCACCGGCAGGTGCGTAGGCGGTGATGCGGTGCTGCTGGGGGCCGATCACGGAGAAGCACACGAAACCGCTCAGCGCATGCAGCACTGCGGCCAAGGCGAAGTCGGCACGGGCAGTGAGCATCACAAGAAACACGATGGCAATCCCCGACGTCGCCGCGATGACCACGACCCGCGGACCGAAGCGGTCGGCGAGCCGACCGGATATGAGATTGCCTGCGGTGGCGAAGATTCCGAAGATCATCAGAAGTGCTGCCAACTTGCTCTGATCACCTCCGGTGGCAAGTTCGAAGACCTTGCTCATATAGGTGAACGGCAAGAAGACGCCGACGAAGGCAAGGAGCGTGACCGCAAGGACCTTCAGCACCCGAGGGTCGCCGAGGGGAGCCATGCGCTCGCGGAGGCTGGCTGTCTGGTCGACCTTGATCGGCGGCAGCAACGCGGCGATGGCGACAGCGATGACCGCGGCAATCACCGTGATGAACCAGATCGCGGCTTGCCACCCCCACTGCTTCCCGATCAACGTCCCCAGTGGTGCACCGAGCACGAGCGAGAGGGTCGATCCGGCTGTCACCATGGAGATCGCACTGCCCCGACGCTCCTCGCCGGCAAGAAGGGAGGCGGTGGCGACCGCATTCGCGGCGAACAGGGCCGCGCCCGCGCCGGCAAGTACACGCGATGCGAGAACGAGTGCGTAGCTCCCAGCCAGCGCGGTCACGGCATTGCCCACGCCGAGCAGGACCAGGCCGGTGACCAACGTCCGCCGTCTCGACCATCTGCCCGTGACGGTGGCGAGTACCGGGGACAGCAACGCGTAAACCAGCGCGAACACGCTGACCAACTGGCCCGTCGCGGCGCTGCTGACATGCAAGGTCGAGCCGATTTCCGGCAGCAGTCCGACGATGACGTAGCCGTCGGTGCCGACCGCGAACGCACCAAGAGCCAAGATCGCCGTTCGCGGCCTCCAGTCCTGGCTGAGATGAGTCTTCGGTTCATCGGACATTTCGAGGTCCCCGTCGCTGGTTGCTGATCCGCGCGCCGCAAGCACACCTGCGCGATCCCTATTACGCACAGTAACGCTCGTTATCATCTAGATCAACGATTCGAGCCGCACTGGGTCGGCCCCCGTCGAGTACTCGGTCGATCGCTTCCGCGCCTCACCTCGTCGCCGGGCGGCTTCGGTAGCGTGGGGCCGCGTGACGGGAACGACACTGCGCATCGACGAGGCGGCCTGGCGTACCTCCCTGGATCGGGTACGCGACGCAACGCCCGGCCTGGTGCCGGTGGCGAAGGGCAACGGCTACGGCTTCGGGCTTCCGCGGCTGGCCGCGGAGGCGACCCGGCTCGGCGCCGACACCATCGCGGTGGGTACGCCGGGCGAGCTCGACGCGGTCGCCGACCGGTTCCCCGGCACGATCGTCGTGCTCACTCCCTGGCCCGGTGCGCCGGCCGACGACCCGCGGATCGTGCCGACGATCAGCCGCCTCGACGAGTTGCGCCGCCTCGCCGCCTCCGACAACCGGCCCCGCGCCCTGGTCGAGGTCGCGACCTCGATGCGGCGGCACGGTCTCGCGCCGGCCGAGCTCGCCGACGCCGCCCCACTGATCGACCGCCTCGACTTCGCCGGCTGGACGATCCACCTGCCGATCGGCGATACCTCCGCCGAGGCCGTCGATCTTGCGCGCACCGCCACCGCGGCCCGCCCGGCACCGCTCTGGTTCTCCCATGTCGGTGCCGACCGGGTTGCCCGGATCGGCGCCGAGCTCGGGGTGGAGACCCGCCTGCGGCTGGGCACCGGGTTGTGGCTGGCGGACCCGTCCGCCTACCGCGCCACCTCGACCGTGCTCGATGTCCATCGGGTACGCCGGGGCGAGCGCGCGGGCTATCGGCAGCGCAAGGTGCCGGGCGACGGCTGGGTCGTCGTGGTCTCGGGCGGCACGGCGAACGGCATCGGTCTGGAGGCCCCGACCGCCGCGACCACGCTCCGGCAGCGTCTCACCGCGGTGGCCGGGGGCGGCCTGGCGGCGACCGGCCGCGCGCTGTCGCCGTTCGAGCTCGACGGCCGCAAGCGCTGGTTCCTGGAGCCGCCGCACATGCAGTCCTCGCTGATCTTCCTGCCGGCGGGCTCCGCTCCCCCGGCGATCGGCGACGAGGTGCCCGTCACCGTGCGGATGACGACCTACCTGCCGGACGCGACCGCGGCCTGAGCCGATGGCGTTCGAGCAGCACGCGCTGGTACGCGTGAGCGGCCGCGCCGATCACGACCTCGACCCGTCGAGCCATCCCGCGAGGATCCCCGCTGTGGCCCAACTGCTCGCCGAGGGTCTCGACCTGTCCCCCACCGCGACCTTCCTGGTCGGGGAGAACGGCTCCGGCAAGTCCACGCTGATCGAGGCGATCGCGACCGCGTACGGCCTGTCCCCCGAGGGCGGCACCGCCCACGGGCTGCACTCGACGCGGCCGACGGAGTCGCCGCTGTCCGGCGCGCTGCAACTGCACCGCGGGCTCGGCCCGCGCAACGGCTTCTTCCTGCGCGCGGAGACCATGCACGGCTGGTTCAGCTTCATCGAGCAGTACGGCCGCCATCCCGACTATCACGCGATGAGCCACGGCGAATCCTTCAGCGCGGTGATCGACTGGGCGATCAACCCGCGCTTCCCCGGTCTGCTGGTGCTCGACGAGCCCGAGGCCGCCTTGTCCTTCTCCTCCACCCTGCGCCTGATCGGAGCGCTCGATCAGGCGACCAGGATCGGGATCCAGGTGCTCTGCGCGACCCACTCGCCGATCCTGGCCTCGCTACCCGGCGCGACGATCATCGAGCTCGACGAGCGGGGGTACGCCCAGACGAGCTGGGATGACCTTGAACTGGTCCAGCACTGGCGTCGCTATCTCGATGCGCCCGGCCGCTATCTGCGCCACCTGCTGGACTGACGCCCGCGGTCGCCGGGGTCCTGTTCGGGTTCGGCACCGATCGGTCGGGCGCTGGCTTCAGGTCGATCGTGTCGCGCAGCGGCTGCTCCACGACGATGATCACCGCCACCAGCGAGGCGGCCGCGACGATCCCGGCGACCAGGAACAACTGGCCGAACGAATCGCCGTAGGCGAAGTGGATCACCTGCCGCACGGCCGGCGGCAGCGCGGACAGGTCAAGGCTCCCGCCACCGCCCCCCGCCAGCGAAGGATCGATGCCGATCGACCGCAGGCCGTCGACCACGCGTTGCTGCACGTGATTGGCCAGCAGCGCCCCGAGCATCGAGACCCCCACGGCGCCGCCGAGCGAACGGAAGAACGCGACCGTCGCCGAGGCCGCACCCATGTCCTTCAGGGCGACCGTGTTCTGCACCGCCAGCACCGTGTTCTGCAGCAGGCCGCCGACCCCGATGCCCATCACGAACATGTACACCGCAACCAGCGGGTACGCAGTCGCATGATCGATGGTGCTGAGCGCGAACAGGCCGATCACCAGCATCACCGCACTGATCACCATGATCGGCTTCCAGCGACCGGTTCGGCTGACGAGCTGCCCGCTGATCGTCGTGGACAGCATCTGCGCGATGATCAACGGAATGGTCATCAGTCCGGCGGTGGTCGGTGCGAAGCCGCCGGCGAGTTGGAAGTACTGGGTCATGAACGTGCCACCGGTGAACATCGCCACCCCGGCGCCGATCGCGGTGATGATCATCAGCGCGGTCGTCCGGTTGCCCAGCACGCGCAGGGGGACCATCGGATCGGGCACCCGGAGCTCGACGAACACGGCGAGCGCGGCGGCCGCCACGGTGCCGCCGAGGAAGGCCGCCGTCTCCCAGGAGAGCCAGGCATAGTCCTGCCCGGCGAAGGTGACCCACAGCATCGGCAACGCCGCGGCGACGGCGAACAGCACGGCGCCGACATAGTCGAAGCGCACCGGCCGGCGGACGTGCGGCAGCCGCAGCGTGCGCTGCAGCACGACCGAGGAGACCAACGCCAGCGGGATCACCACGAAGAAGCACCAGCGCCAGCCGAGATGGTCGGTGATGATTCCGCCGAGCACCGGCCCGGAGACCGTGCTGACGGCCATCACCGCGCCCATGTAGCCGCTGTACCGGCCACGCTCGCGAGGCGAGATGATCGTCGCCATGATCGACTGGGTGAGCGCGGTCAAGCCGCCCATCGCCAACCCCTGCACGGCCCGGAAGGCCATCATCGGCGCGACGGCGACCGACAGCCCGGCGCCGATCGAGCCGACCACGAACATGATGATCGCGAGCTGAACCAACAGCTTCTTGTCGAACAGATCGGAGAGCTTGCCCCAGATCGGCGTGGAGATGGTCATCGCGAGCAGCGAGGCGGTGATCACCCAGGTGTATTGCCGCTGCGTACCGTCCAGGTCCGCCATGATCGTGGGCAGCGCGGTCGAGACGATGGTCGTGGAGACCAGGGCGGTGCCGAGCACCGACAACAGGCCGGCCATCACCTCGAGCACCTCGCGGTGGCTCAGGCGGCCGGGCGCCGGCGCCGGGTCGGTCCGGCTGTCGGCCGCGGTCATCGGGCCGCCACCTGTGCGGTCGCGATGGGTCCGGCCTGGCCCGTGCGGCCGAACTCGCGTACCGCGTGCTCCAACCGCCCGAGGATCTCGACCGCCGTCGCCGCGTCCGCGTCGTCCCAGTCGTCGAGGTGTTCGCGCAGGAGGGCGGCCGTCCACTCCTCCCGCGCCCGCAGCGCATCCCGGCCGGCGTCGTTCAGCGCGATCCGGTACGCCCGCGCGTCATCGGGATCGGCAGCTCGCTCGACCAGGCCCTCGGCCTCCAGTGCCTGGACCGTTCGGGTGGCGACCGACGCCGCGATGCCGATCCGCGCGGCCAGGTCGCCGAGCCGCAGCGGCCCGGCGTCGCGGACCGCCTTCAGGATGCCGATCCGGGTGTTGGACACCGTGTGCTCGCGATTGCGAGCCAGCGCCTGCAGGCTGCGGCTGAACCCGGACAGTACGCCGAGCAGCTCTCGGGCACGGGCATCGGTGAGGGGCATGGGCGCACTCCACGGGAACGATTATTAGTTGCTTTCGTCAACTATAGATCTGTCTCCGGGGGCCGGCCAAATCCGTCGCCGATCAGTCCAGCAGCTTTGCGCGCAGCCGCTCGGTGTCCGCCGCCGTCCAGCCGAGCCGGCCCAGGGCGGCCTCGATGCTGCCGTACTCGCCGATCAGGTGATCAAGGAAGGCGCGCATCGACTCGGGATTGGTCAGGTGGCTGGACAGCGGCCGCCCCTCGAGATTCGCCCGGTAGGTCTCCGAGCTGGCCAGCCGGTCGACGATCTGCTGCATCCGCTCGCTGGAGGCCGCATAGTCGGCGACCACCGCATCCTCGTCCGCGCCGACCAGCATCAGCGCCAGGGCCACGGTGGTGCCGGTCCGGTCCTTGCCCGCGGCGCAGTGCACGAGCACGGTGCCCTCGGCCTCGGCGATCGCGCGCAGCGCGCCGATCACCTGGTCGGGCCGGTCGGCCAGGTAGGACAGGTAGTGGGAGGCGAAGACATTGTCGTGCCCCACGCTCGGGGTCAGTCCGACCCACGGCAGCGCCTGCTCGGCGACCCCCGACCCGGCGGACGCGCCGGAGACGTCGGCCGGGTCGTCGTCGGGCAGCGGCGTGGTGTCGGACTCGGGCAGGTAGGTGAACCGGCGTACCGTCACGCCCGGCTCGCGGGTGATCGGCCCGGGCCCCTCCTGGGCCACCTCGTAGTTGCTGCGCAGGTCGAGCACATCGGTCAGGCCCAGCTCGCGCAACTGGGCGAGATCGGCCTCGGTCAGCTCCTGCAGGTTGTCCGAGCGGAGCAGTACGCCGTCCCGGATCCGGCCGCCGTCGGCGGTCGGCGTACCACCAAGATCACGGGCATTGACGAGGGAATCGAAGCGCAGCCAAGGCATGTTCTGGAGCCTAGCGGGCACCGCCTGCGGCCAGCGCCGCACCGAGCACGCCGGTGGCGAGCGAGGCGGTCAGCGCGATCGAGCGGATCGCGTTCAGGGCCAGCCAGCGCGATTCGAACGCCTGCCGCGCGGCGGCGAACGTCTGCTCGGTGTTGGCGAGCGCGCTGTTCAGGGGCACATGCCCGGCCACGGTGATCGCGATGCCGATCAGGCTGAGCGCCGCCGACGCGGTGATCAGCCAGCCCGCCGCGCCGCTGCCCCAGTACTGCCATGCGGCGATCGCGGTGAGGATCAGGCCGCCGAGGAAGATCACCAGGAACAGCGGATTCAGGATCGCCTCGTTGACCCGTCGCATGGTGGTGACAAGGGTCTCGTCATCGGTTCGCGCGAGCGCCGGCATCACCGCATAGGAGAACACGGCCATCCCGCCCGCGAACAGGCCGGTCAACGTGAGGCCGATGGTGAGAATCGCGATCCGCACGGTCATGGCACGAGTACAGCGCAGCGCCGGCAGAACTCTCCAGCATCGATCCGCTCGATTCCATGTCTGATCGTCTGACCCGTCAGGCGGTCCGCGGACGCAGGTACGCCCGGGGATCGGCCATCCGGCGACGGGCGATCGCCAGCACCCCGGCCGCGAGCGCCAGCACCAGCCAGAGCAGGCAACCGATGACCCCGTCGCTGACCCCGGGCCCACCGGTGATCACCGCGCGCACCCCGTTCAACGCGGGGGTCAGTGGCGACAGCGGCAGCAGCGCGGCGAACCAGCCCGGCACCGCCGAGAGGATGCCGCCGGCAGCCGTCAGCACCACCATGATCACCGAGATCACCCGACCGGCACCGCCGAACCAGGCGACCAGCGCCTGGTTCACCGCGAGGAAGGATGCCCCGGCGAGCAGGAGGAAGCCGAACACCCCGAGCAGGGTGGGCAGCGCCAGGTTCAGCACGACCTGGCCGACGATGGTCAGCGCGAGCGCCTGGAGGGCGATGACGGCCGCCCCGGGCGCGAGCATCCGGGCGGCGAGCCGGGCCGACGACGCGCGCGAGGTGAGCGCCCGGGCCGGCACCGCGGCGAGCGCGAGGAACGTCGCGAGGCCGCCGAGCCACAGCGCCAGCACCATCAGCAGGCTGGTCGCGGTCGACTCGGGCAGCAGGTTCGCATCGGTGCCGTCGACGATCACCGGCTGCGCCGCAGCGGTCTTCAGCGCGATCCGGTCCTGCGAGCTGTAGTTGGGCAGCTCGTCGACGCCGTCGGCCAGGCCGTCGGACAACTCCTTCGCGCCGCCCGCGAGCTGGCCCGATCCGTCCTGCAACCGCGCCATGCCGTCGGCGGCCTGCCGCGACCCGTCGGCGGCCTGGCGTACCCCGTCGACATAGGTACGCGTGCCTGCCGCCGCCTGCTCGGCGCCGTCGGCGAGCTGGTCCGCCCCGTCGGCGGCCTGGCGCAACTGGGGCGGCAGCGCGGCCAGGCCGTCCGCGAGCTGCCTGGTGCCGGCGGCGATCTGGTCGGCGCCCTGCGTCAGCGGGCCCATCCCGTCCGCGAGCTGGCGCGCACCGGGGGCGAGCTGCGCGGCGCCGGCGGCCGACTGCTCCACGCCGCCGGCCACCTGATCGGCCCCACCGGCGAGCTGCCGGGCGCCGGGCGCGAGCCGGCCCAGGCCGTCGGCGAGTTGCCCGGCGCCGGTGTCCAGTTGCCGTCCGCCGGCCGCCAGCGCGCCCAGCCCATCGGCGAGCTGGCCGCCGCGGGTGCCGAGCTCGCGGGCCCCGGACGCCGCCTCGGCGAGCGCCGGGTTGAGCTGGCGCAGTCCGTCCGCCGTCGCCCGCGCACCATCGGCGAAGCCGACCGCCCCGTCGGCGAAGGCCTGCACGCCCGGGCCGAGTCGCTCGGCGCCGTCGGCGAGTTGCGAGGCGCCGGAGCGCAGGTCGGCCGAGCCGGCAGTCAGCGCGTCGGCGCTCTCACCCACCCGCGCGGCCGCCGAGCGCAGCTCGGGCAGCCGGCCGGCGAAGTCGTCGAGCTGGTCCGCGGTCGCGCCGACCCCGGTGTCCAGGCGCGACGCGCCCTCGGCCAGCTCGCCCGCCGCGGCGGTCAGCGCGGGTCGCCCCTGCGCTCCGCTGGTCAGCCGCTGTTCGGCGGCCTCGGCCGTGCTGGCGGCGCCGGCCGCCCACGCCTCGCAGAGCCGGTCGCCGCCCTCCTCGTCGGCGTACGGGCAGGACCCGGGCGGGTCCTGGGCCAGCCGCGACAGGTACTGCCGGTACGCCGTGAGCCCCGCGTCGAGGCCCGCCGCGCCCTCGGCGACCTGGCCGGACCCGTCGCGCAGCGCGGCGATCCGATCCGCATCGGGGGCCTCGATGCCACCGATCGCCTCGGTCAGCGGCGCGATCCCTTCGCGGTTCAGCCGGTCGGCCCCGGACGTGTACTCCGCAACCCCGTCGGCGACGCGCCGGGCGCCCGGGGCGAGCGCGTCGGCGCCCTCGCGCAGCCGTGGCGCCGATTCGCTCAACTCGCCGGCGCCGGCGACCAGCCGGTCGGCCCCGGCCGGCAGCTCGGCGGTCGCGGCGGTGAGCCGATCCAGGCCGCCGGCGAGCTCGGTGGTGCCGTTCGCCAACTGCCGGGACCCGTCGGCGGACCGGGTCAGCCCGTCGGCCAGCGGTCCGGTCCCCTCGGCCAGCCGGCGAGCACCGGCGGCGGAGGATTCGAGGCCGTCGGCCACCGGGGCGGCACCGTCGGCCACCTGTCGGGCCCCGGGAGCCAGCCGGCCGAGCCCGTCGGCGAGCTGGCTGCTGCCATCGGCGAGCTGCCGGGCGCCGGGGGCGACCTGGCGCAGGCCGCCGGCGAGCTGACCGGCGCCGTCGGCGAGCTGGCCGGTCTGGCCGGGCAGCTCGGCGGTCCCGTCAGCGGCCCGGTCGAGGCCGCCGGCGAGCTGCCGCGTACCCGCCGCGAGTTGATCACTGCCGGCGACCAGTTGATCACCGCCGGTCGACAGTTGACCCATGCCGTCGGCGAGCTCGTCGATACCGTCGCGGGCCCGGCCCACGCCGGTGTTCAGCTCGCCCGCACCGTCGGACAAGTCGCTCGCCCCGTCGGCCACCCGGCGGAACTGCTTGCCCGACTCGTTGAACCCCAGATAGATCTGATCAAGGTAGTTCTCGGTCAGCTCGCGGCCGGCCCGGTTGGCGGCAACGTCGGCGATCTGTTGACCGATGGCCGAATCCGCGACCCCGGTGGTCCGGGAGGTCTGCACGTCGATCACGGCCTTGCGCGCCTTGTCGGCGTCGGAGAAGCTCGTCGCGTTCTCGGAGAAGTTCTTCGGGATGGTGACCACCGCGACGAAGCGGCCGGTGGCGAGGCCCGCGTCGGCATTCTCCTGATCGGCGAGCACCCAGGTGAAGTTCTCGTCCTGTTCGGTGACCAGCCCGGCCGCGAGCTGGCGCCCGAGCGGGACGAACTGGCCGTTGATCCGGGTGCCGTCGTCGAGGTTGACCACCGCGGCCTGGACCCGGCTCAGGCGATCGGTCGCCTGCCAGGTCGCGGCGAGGAAGCCGCCCGCGACGATCACCGGGATCAGCAGCACCCCGAGCAGGGTGAACCAGCCGGCCGGCCGGGTGCGGGGACGCTCCAGGTCGAGGCTCATCGCAGTGCTCCTTCCCCGGCCAACACCGGTTCGCGGTCGAGTCGGTCCGGCCGGACCGGGCCGAGTGTCAGTAGGTGGTAGCCGCCGGGCAGCAGGTCGTCGAGCAGCCCCGCGTCCGCCGCGCCGAGGATCAGCGCGCCGGCCGGTTCCGGCCCCGCGCCCATCCGGCGTACCAGCCCGGCGAGCCGAGTCCGCTCGTCGTGGCTGTGCAACGCATCGGCACCGTCGACGATGATCACGCCGGCGTCGCCGCGCGCCGCCCGGTCCAGGGCGCGCGCCACCGAGTCGTCGTGCACGGCGTCGATCAGTTCGGTACGCCGGCGCACCTTCCCCGCCTCGCCGGGCAGCAGACCGCCGGCCACCCGGGCGCGGCCGTCCACCGGCTCCATCCGCCCGGACAGCGCAAGCAACAGCGGGGTACGCGCGGACGGTTCGCCCTCCACCACGAGCACCTCGCCGGGCCGGATCCGCAGATCGACGGGCGGCGCCAGCAACTCGCCGCGCGCTCCGACGGTGAAGTTCTCGGCGTAGGCGGCCCACGGATTCGGGTTGGCCGGCCAGTCCGCATGCCGCAGCACCTCGCCGACCCGTTCGCCCTCGACGTCGAGGGAGGGCAGCAGCTTGTCCAGCCAGCGGGGCAGCCACCAGGCGCGGTCGCCGAGCAGCGCCATCACCGCGGGAACCAGCACCATCCGGACCAGGAAGGCATCGGCGAAGATGCCGACCGCCAGGCCGAAGGCGATCGCCTTGATCGCCCCGTCGCCCTCGGGGACGAAGAAGGCGAAGACGAAGAACATGATCAACGCCGCGGCGACCACCACCCGGGCGGAGCCGACGAAGCCGCGTTCGATCGCTCCGCGAGCACTGCGGCCGTGGGCGTACTCCTCCCGCATCCGCGAGACCAGGAAGACCTCATAGTCCATCGCCAGGCCGAACAGGATGCCCATCAACATGATCGGGAAGAACGAGATCACCGGGCCGGGTTGTTCGAGATTGGCGAGCTGGCGCAGGTGACCCTCGTTGAAGACCAGGGTGGTCGCGCCCAGCGCCGCGCCGACGCTGAGCAGGAATCCGGCGGCTGCCTTGATCGGCACCACGATCGACCGGAAGACCATGGTCAGCAAGATCAGCGAGAGCCCGACGACGAAGATCCCGAACGGCACCATGGCGGCGCCGAGGCGCTCGGTGACGTCGATCTGGGCGGCGGTGGTGCCGGTGACGGCGGTCTGCACGTCGTACTCGGCGAGCCAGCGTCCCTCCTGGCCACGCAGCCGCTGGACCAGGTCCGCGGTCGCCGGATCGGACGGCGCGGTCGTCGGGATGATCTGGATGAAGCCGGTGTCGGCATTGCGGTTCGGCGTGGACAGCGGCACGCTGGCGACCCCGGGCACCTTCTCGATGTCGGCCTTCAGGTCGTCCATCAGCGCGACCGGGTCATTGCTGCCGATGATCTCCGCGGTGACGATCAGCGGGCCGTTGTAGCCGACGCCGAAGTGTTCGGTGATCAAGTCATAGGTGATCTTGTCGGGCGCGTCGGAGTTCTTCTGCCCGGAGTCGGGCAGGGCGAGCTGCAGGTTGCCGGCCGGCAGGGACAACGCGCCGAGAACGAGCACCACCAGCGCGATGGTCAGCACGGGGACCTTGGTGACCAGGCGTACCCAGCCCCGGAAGAATCCGCGCGGCGCCTCGTCGCCATGGTCGGCGGCCGCGTCCGTGGTCGCGGGCGCGCCGTTGGTGGCGGGTACGCCGTTGGTCGCGGGCTCGCCGGCGGCGCGCCGGCTGCGCCCGGAGCGCGGCCGCATCCGCTCGCCGAGGAAGCCCATCAGGGCGGGCAGCAGGGTGAGCGCGATCAGCACGGCGACGACCACCGCGGCGGCGGCGAAGCCACCCATCACGGTGAGGAAGGGCAGGTTGGCCACGGCCAGCCCGCAGAGCGCGATGACGACGGTCAGCCCGGCGAAGACCACCGCCGAGCCGGCGGTCGCGACGGCGCGGGAGACCGATTCCTCCAGGTCCATCCCGCGGGCAAGTTGATCACGGTGCCGGGACAGGATGAACAGCGCATAGTCGATGCCGACGGCGAGCCCGAGCATCACCGCGAGCATCGGGGTGGAGGAATTGACCTGGGTCAACGCGGTCAGCACCAGCAACAGCGTCATCGAGATCGCCACGCCGAGCACCGCGGTGATCAGGGGTACGCCGGCCGCGATCAGCGAGCCCAGGGTGAGCGCGAGGACGACGAGTGCCACAGCGAGGCCGATCAGCTCGACCACGCTGAGGCGGGGCAGCTCGGTCGAATAGACCTCGCCGCCGAGCTCGGCCCGGGCACCGTCGGGCAGGTCGGCGCGGACCGTGCCCAGCGCGCTCTGCAGCGCGGTGTCCTGCTCGTCGGTGAACTCCTCGGCCTCGATCGGCATCTGCGCGCGAACGATCGCGGCCCGGCCGTCGGAGCTGATCAGACCCTCGATGTCGTCGTCATAGGGGTCGGTGACGCTGTCGACGAAGTCGAGGTCCTCGACCGACTCGCGGTAGTCGCCGATCGCGTCGCGGTAGACCCGGTCGCGGATGTCGGCGCCGGGCGCGGCGACCACGACCAAGGTGGCCGAGGTGCCGGAGACCTCGGGAAAGGTCATCTTGAGCTGATCGAGGGCCGCCATCGACTCGGCGCCGGGGATCCGGAACTCGTTGTCGAACGGCCGCATCACGGCCGCGCCGACACCGCCGAGGACGACCAGGGCGAGCAGCCAGCCGAGCAGCACGCGACCGCGGCGGTGGAAGCAGAAACGCCCGAGGGCGTACAGATAGCTCGACATCGCAATCCTTGGCGGTGGGTAGGAAGTCGGGATAGAGTTCCGGATACGAAGCTGTATCCGATACGGAACTGTATCGGACGAGTCTGCCCGACCCAACCCCTGCCCCACAGCCCGGAGGAGTTCCATGCCGCAGGCCGGCGAGTCGCAGATCAGCGTGCGCCGCGAGCAGACCCGCGAGCGGCTGCGCGAGGCTGCGCTGGAGGTCTTCGCCGAGCGCGGCATCCTCGCCGGCAGCGTCGAGGAGATCTCGGAGCGAGCGGGCTTCACGCGCGGGGCGTTCTACTCCAACTACGGCTCCAAGGACGACCTGTGCCTGGAACTGCTCCGGGGGCTGGTGCAGACCCAGGTCGGCACGAGCTTGGATGCCATCGCCCGGATCGGCGCGTCCGCGGTCAGCCTGGACAGTGTCGCCGAGCAGGCCGCCGACGTGTTCGCGCTGCTCCAACCACAGGATCGGACGCGCGCGCTGTTCCTGGCCGAGATCGAGCTGTACGCCGCGCGTACCCCCGAGTTCACCCAGCGCTACCGCGAACACGAGCGCGAGCTCAAGGGCGCCTTCGCCGATGTGATGCGCGCCGCGGTCGACCGGGTGGGGCTGGCCTGGGCGGTTCCGGAGGCGGAGGCGGCCGAGCTGCTGGGCACGGTGCACCACCAGTTCGTGGACACGTGGCTGTTGACCGGCGAGTTCGACAAGCAGGCGCTGGAGCGGTTGCTCCGCCCGCTGCTGCGGGCGCTGCTGGTCAGTCGCTGACGGGGGCTGCTTCGGGCCTAGACTCTGGCCAGGACATCGGACCAATGGAGGACCGCTCATGCCGATTCGGATGCAGCGCCGGCTGCCCAGCCTGGCCGACCTGCGGCCGCTGATGGGCTTCCGCGCCCCGGAGTTGAACCCCCGCAGGCGCCGGCTGGCGAAGGCGCTGACCATCGCGGACCTGCGGCGGATCGCGAAGCGACGCACCCCGCGCGGGGCGTTCGACTACACCGACGGCGCGGCCGAGGGCGAGTTGTCGCTGCGGCGCGCGCGGCAGGCGTTCAAGGATGTGGAGTTCCATCCTCGGGTGCTGCGCGATGTGTCCCGGGTCGACACCGGCTGGGACGTTCTCGGCGCCCGGGTCGCCCAGCCGTTCGGCATCGCACCGACCGGATTCACCCGGATGATGCAGTCCGAGGGAGAACGCGCGGGCGCGACCGCGGCCGAGGCGGCGGGCATCCCGTTCGCGCTGTCGACGATGGGCACGACATCGATCGAGGATGTGGCGCAGGCGGCCCCGGGCGCGCGGCGCTGGTTCCAGCTCTATCTGTGGAACGATCGCGAGGCATCGCTGGAGCTGGTGCGGCGGGCCTGGTCGTCGGGCTATGACACCTTGCTGGTGACGGTGGACACGCCGGTCGCCGGGAACCGGATGCGCGATGTCCGCAACGGGTTCACGGTGCCGCCGAGCCTGACGCCGGCAACCGTGCTGGACGCGGCGTGGCGGCCGGAGTGGTGGATCAACTTCCTGACCACCGAGCCGTTGAGCTTCGCCTCGATCAGCGGCGGCCCGGAGGGCGTGATCAAGCAGATCAACACCATGTTCGATCCGACGATCTCACCGGAGGTGGTGCGGGAGGTACGCGCGCTGTGGCCGGGCAAGCTCGTGATCAAGGGCATCCAGTCCGTGGAGGACGCGCGGGATGCGGTCGGGATGGGCGCCGACGCCGTGCTGTTGTCCAATCACGGCGGTCGGCAGTTGGACCGGGCGCCGGTGCCGTTCCACCTGTTGCCGGATGTGGTGCGCGAGGTCGGCTCGGACGCCGAGGTCCACATCGACACCGGCATCACCGACGGCGCCGACATCGTCGCGGCGATCGCGCACGGCGCGCGGTTCACGCTGGTCGGGCGGGCGTACCTCTATGGCCTGATGGCCGGCGGTCGCGAGGGCGTCGACCGGATGATCGCGATCTTGTCCTCCCAGGTGAAGCGGACCATGCAGTTGCTCGGGGTCGCGTCGCTGGAGGAACTGGAGCCGGGGCACGTCACCCAGCTCGTCCGGATGGCGCCCCGCGCCCGCTGAGCCCCCGCGCCGATCGGGCACGCGCCGATCGGGCAGGCGTACCCAATCCCTTCGTGAGCTATCGCCCCCTGAGGTCCGCCTCAGGCGGCGACAACTGACGACACGATGGCCGTCAGCTTGCCCACTGGCCGGAGTAGTACATCCAGGCCCACAAGATCATCAGGGCCGGGGAGACGACGGCCCAGCTGATCCGGAACACCCGCTGCAGCACCACCCCGCGCGCGGTGGCCGGCCGGTCCAGCGCCAGGTGGGCGAGCATGATCCACAACGGGAACCAGACCAGGATGGCCCGGTTCACCGACTGCAGCCAGTACGAGGTGGAGAATGCGACCAACTGGATCGCCATATAGCCCGCCTCGGCCCACAGCCGGCGCCGCAGGCACCAGCCGACCACCACGACGCCGGCGACGAAGGACAAGAACTCGAAGGCGAAGACCACCATCAGATACGGCTGATCGACATAGGAACCGCCGGGATCGACCACCCGCAAGGTGTTCAGGATCGATGTCCAGGGCATGGTGAACTCGCGCGGCCAGCCCTTCTGCTGGGCCTCCGACCAGGCGGACCAGCTCCCGGTCAGCAGATACAGATAGACCGTGTACGCCCCGAGCATGATCGCCGTCACGCCCAGCCACAGGCCGCGCCGCAACCGGCCGCGCCAGTCGATGCCGGACCAGGTGAGCACCATGATCACCAGACCGAACAGCAAGAACAGGCCACTGACCCGCACCGTGCAGGCGAGCCCGGCCAGCACCGCCGCCTGCCACCACTTGTCGGCCCGCGCGCGCTGCCAGGCCCAGAACGCGAACGCGCAGAACAGCGATTCCGAGTACGGCATCATCGTGAACACCGCGGTCGGCGCAAAGATCCAGCCGACCGCCGCCCAGCGCCCGCCCATCCGGGTCAGCGCGAGCGCCGCGATCAGCGAGCACAAGGTGGCGATCAGCACGCCCCAGATGTCGAGCGGAATGCCCACGGTGTTGCCGATCGCCAGCACGATCGGCCACCCCGGATAGAACGCGCGATAGGTCATGTTCAGCGGCTCGTAGCCGTACTGCGCGATCGTGAAGAACCGCTCGGTGTCCCAGTGCCAGACGCTGGTCCACAGGCTCTGCCCGGTGATCGCCATCGTCACCACGAGCGCGATGATCAACGAGCCGCGGCCGAGCAACCACGCCGGGAGCACGACTCGCATCGCGTGTACGCCGCGGCCGGGCACGCCCAGCGGGGCCAGGGGCGGCGTACCCGGCTTCGCATCGCCGTCCCACAGGCGCCCCCACAACACCGGCAGCGGGACCGTCCGGGCGCGCAACCGTTGCACCCAGGCGGCATCGCGCGTCCCCGCCAGCACCCCGGCGCCGGGATCGTCGACGCCGCCGACCCGCACCGGGTCGTGGCCCGGCCGGTACATGTCGCGGATGATCATCGCCGCGACCCAGACTTCCGTGGTGATCCGGAACAAGATCGCCAACTGGTACGCCGGTGAGGACTGCCCGTCCGCGGCGTACAGCGACCCGTCGAGGTAGATCCACACCGCGATCACGTAGTAGACCTGCCCGACGCCGAAGATCGCCCAGTCGCGCCAGTTCGGGCGGGCCCAGACCATCAGCACGGCAAGGATCAGGCCGTACTGCGGCCGGTAGTCCTGATTGGTGACGAACAGCGCCCACATGATCAGGTACGCCACCTGCGCCACCCGCGGGCGCCGCCACGTCGTCCATGCGATCAGGGCGATCAGCACGACGGCGCCGGCGAACAGAACCGTCGACAAGACGTCCACCTCGGGCAGCGTCCGGCCCGACTGTTCCAGCGCGGCCCACACCGAACCGAGCGTGGTGTTCTGGGTCCATGACGCCAGCCACGCATCCGGTGCGGCGATGATCAGCGGCAGATTGACCGCGGCCCAGGCGAGCAGGAAACCGCCGGCGGCGTTCAGCCACTCCGAGACCCGACGGCCGCGGATGCAGACGATCAGCAAGGCGATCAACAAGAAGCCGGGATAGATCCGCGCACCGGTGGCCAGGCCCAGCAAGACACCGGCGGCGATCGGGCGCTTGGCCGCCCACGCCCAGAGCCCCGCGACGGCCAGGGCGACGGCGAAGAGGTCCCAGTTGATCAAGCCGGTCATCACCACAACGGGCGAGACCGCGACCATCACCGCATCCCAGCCGCGGCGCTGCGCCCGCAGGGTCGCGAACACGACCAGCAGGAAGCACAGGAACAGCACTACGGCGCTCACCCCGAAGAAGACCGCGCTGCCCTGGCTGAGCTCGGGCTCGGCGGCACCGACGGGCGCCCCCAACAGCACCGCCAACTCGCGCACGAACTCGATCAGCGCGCCGGTCAGCACCGGCTGGTCGAGGGTCGCGCCGAGATAGGGCACCCGCCCCTCGGCGAGACCGCTGGTGGCGTAGATATTGGTGATGTCGGTGTAGCAGAGATTCGCGAACACCTCGGCGCTGCCGGGCAGGCACGCGCCCTGCCGGATCACCGTGACCAGCCAGGTCAGGGTCGCCAGCAACAGCGCCAGTACCGGCAGGTCCAGCCAGGACCGCTCGCCGACGGCGTGCCGCCCCGTGTCCCCGCCCGTGCCGCGGACGACCCGCCGGACGAATCCGGCGGGTCGTGTCGCGCGCTCCTGCAGGCGGGGCAGCAGGCTCACCCAGGCTCCCCCGTGGGTCTGGGGCCGCTGCGTTCGCGCTGGCCCGACGAGCCGGAGCCCGAGTCGTCGTCACCGGAGTCGGAGCCGTTGCCCGACCCGCTGCCGCTGCCGGACCCACCGCCGTTGCCGTTGCCGGACCCGCTGCCGCTGCCCGATCCGCTGCCGGACCCACCACCGTTGCCCGATCCGCCGCTGTCGCCGGTCGGTCGCGACGTCGGGCGGGTGCTCGGGCGATCGGAGCCACCGTCATCGCCCTGGTCGGGGGTCTGCTCCTCGCGCGGCCGGGCGGACTCGTCGTCTCGGGGCTGCGGGGTCGAGGACTCCCCGCCCGAGTTGTCGTCGCGCGGCCGGGACCGCTGGTCGCTGTTGTCGTTGTCGTCGCGGGTACGCCGCTGCGGTGGCGGCGTACCGTCGGTCTTCTCCTTGTCGACGAAGGCCGGCTCCGGGAAGTCCTCGACGGGCATCCCCTCGCTGGCCACCGCCATGTAGTCACCCCAGGCCTCGGCGGGATAGCTGCCACCGAAGAAGGTCGAGTTGCCGGGCTTGGCGTACGGGTCGAGGTCACCATTGCCGTCGTCGCCCGCGACGAACATCACCGCGGTCGAGATCTGCTTGGTGTAGCCCACGAACCACGACGATGTCACATCATTGCTCTCGCGGCCATCGACCATCCGTCGCACGCCGTTGGTGCCGGTCTTTCCGGCGACCGGTCGGTCGATCGTGGACACGGCGCTGCCGGTGCCGTCGTCGACGACGCGGGACAGCGCGTAGGTCACGTCGGAGTTCAGGTCGGCGTCGAAGGCCCGCTTGCCCTCGTCGGCGTTCTCGTACAGCACCTTGCCGTCGGCGTCGGTCACCTTGGCCACGATGTGCGGGGCATTGCGTACCCCGTCGTTGGCGAAAGTCGCATACGCACCTGCCATGTTGACCGGGCTGACCTCGGCGATGCCCAGGGAGATCACCGGCACCGGCGCCCAGTCCGGCCCGTCGCCCTTGGGTACGCCGGCCGCCTCGGCGGCATCGATCACCTTCTGCGGGCCATTCGGGTTCATCTGCATGGTCATGTCGACGAAGGCGGTGTTGATCGACTTCGCCGTCGCCTCCAGCATGCTGACCGAGCCGTAGGTGTAGCCGTTCTCGTTGCGTACCGGCTTCTCGGCACCCTCGGGGGTGTAGGCGTTGCCCTCGAAGAAGTCGCGCAACCGCAGACCGTCCTTCAGCGCCGCCGCGACGGCGAAGGCCTTGAAGGTCGACCCGGTCGGGCGGCGGGTGGTCGCCCAGTTGCGCTGACTCTCGACATAGTCCGGCCCGCCGTAGACGGCCCGCAGACCGCCGGTCCGGGTGTCCACCGACGCCATGGCCGGGTGCAGGTTCTTGCCCTTGGAATCCTTGGGGTTGTTCGCGGCCGCCTTGCGCCGGATGTCGGTCGCGGCCCGGACCATCGCGGCCTGGCTGTCCTTGTCGATGGTGGTGGTGATCTGCAGGCCGCCGCCCTGGATCTGCGACTCGTCGAAGCCCTTGGCCGCCAGCTCGTCCTCGACCATCTTGAGCAGGAACCCGTTCGGACCGGCCAGCCGGGAGCTCTGCTTGATCTTCGGGAACTCGGGGAGCTGCTGCCCCATCGCCTGGGCGTCCTGCGGCGTGATCATGCCGTTGTCGGCCATCTGGCCCAGGACATACCGATACCGCTCCAGCAGCCGCGCCTCGTTGTTCTCGCCCTCGGCCGGATCGAAGCGACCGGGGCTGTTCAGCACCGCCGCCAGCACGGCGGACTGCTCGACGCTGAGATCCTTCGCGTCGACATCGAAGTACGCCTTCGCGGCTGCCTGGACGCCGTAGGCGCCCCGGCCGAAGTAGATGGTGTTCAGGTAGCTGCCGAGGATGACCTCCTTGGGCACCTCGCGGCCGATCTTGGCGGCCAGCAACAGCTCGGTGAACTTGCGTTCCAGGGTCCGCTCCGGGGAGAGGTAGAGGATCTTGATGTACTGCTGAGTGATCGTCGAGCCGCCCTGGATGTCGCCGCCGGTGGCGATCACGAAGGCCGAGCGGATCATGCCGGTGATCGAGATCCCCGGGTCGGTCCAGAACGTCGAGTTCTCCGCCGCGACCGCGGCGTCCTTCATCGACTGCGGGATCTCCTCGAACGGGATCGACTGCCGGTTCTGGACCTGGAAGTAGCCGAGCTCGCTCTTGCCGTCGGCGAAGTAGACATTGGAGTTGTTGGTCTGGAAGTCGGCATTCGGGTCGGGGATCTCGGTATTCAGGTACGCCGCCGCGATGCCGCCCATGCCGAGCAGCACCAGCGCCAGCCCGCCGATCGTCACGCCCGCCAGCACCCGGCGCAGCCGTCGGCCGCGGCTCGGCGTACCCTTCGGAGACTTCGCCGGGGTCCGCGAGCCGTTCGCACGGGGCGCGGGATTGGCGCGCTTGCCGGACTCAGCCATAGATGTCCTCAACTGTCGGTTGTCGTCGTGGCGGGCGGCGTTTCACGCCGTCGCCCATCAGCCACGAACTCGTCATGAAGTTCCACCCGCAGTCCGTGCAGACCTCCACCGCGCACACCTTGAACTCGCCGAACTCGTGAGCCATCGGCTCCAGCTCGGCGCGTGCCTTGATGCGGCCGGAGTACTGCCCGAGCTGCGACCCGAACACGTAGTGCAGCACCGCCATGGTGCCAGCCGCGCACACGGGGCAGGCCTGCCCGGCCGGCTCGCCGTGGTGCAGCGCAGCCCGGATCAGCATGGGGTCGGCATCGCAGGCCTCCGCCCGGCTGTGCGTACCCCGGGACTGCCGCAGCGCGGCCAGAATCCGGCGGCGCTGCAGCGAGAAGTCTAACACCTCGCGCTGCGACCACATGCCAGCCAGACTACGAGCCGATCAAGCGCTGTGCAGCGCCCGTGGGCGGGTTTCGGCCCGCCGGGTCGGCCGGACCGCGTCAGCCGAACCGCTGTTCGATGGTGTCGATCAACTCCATCGTGTCGTCGTAGTCGGCGCGCAGCGCGCTCTGCGGCAGGTCGAAGGCGGAGCCGTTGCGGAACGCGGGCAGCCGGCCGAGCACCGGATCCTTGGCGAGGGCCGCGACGGTCTGCTTCGGGTCGTCGAAGGGGACCACGAAGATCGTGGCCGGGTCGAGCACGACGCCGGCATTCTCCGGCGAGACCTCGAACATGTCTCCACCGGGCGTGTACGGCACGGCGCCGTTGCGCTGCGCCAGCGGGGCCGGCTCGAACCCGAGCTCGGTCAGCAGGGTGATCAGGCCGGCATCGTCCATCAGCACATAGACCTTGCCGCTGCTGGCGCGGCTGATCACGGTCGACGGCTTCGACGGCGGCGTGATCGCGGCGGCGACCTCGGCGACGCGCGCGTCATAGGCGGCCCGCAGTTCGTCGTAGCGCTGCGGGGCGGCGAAGACGTCGCCGGCCAGGAAGCTCAGCTGCTGCTGCCAGGTCTGCAGGGTCTTCGGTACCAGGACGGTGGGCGCGATCGCGGAGAGTTGGTCATAGACCTGCTCGGCCTGCGCGAACGGGAAGCCGAGGCCGCCGGCGATGATCAGGTCGGGCCGTTGGGCGGCGATCGCCTCCAGGTTGAAGCCATCGGCCGGCCAGGGCAGGAAGACCGTTCCGGCGGCCGCGGCTTGGTCGGCCCAGGCCGGCGCCGCGACGCCCTCGGTGTCGGTGAACTCGGGGACGACCGCGGCGACCGGCTGATCGAGGTGGAAGAGGTAGCCGGCCAGCGCATGGTTCAGCACGACGATGCGCTGCGGCCGCACCGGAACCTGCACCTCGCCCTTGATCGTCGCGACGGTGCGGGTCGCGTCCGTCCCGGGCGCGAGCGGCGCGGCCGGCGCGACGCCACAGGCGGTCGCCAGGGCCAGCAGGGCGGCAGCGAATGCGGTCGCCGCACCGCGGGCGGAGAAGGAGCGCCGGGCGGCGCTGGTCATGCTGGACATCGACACCTCTTCGATCGGACGGTTAGGTTAACCTAACCTCGTTTCGTGACCGGTACGCCGCCGAAGCTGCCGTCTCCGGCGACGGAGCTGCCATCACCGGTGAAAGGGGAGCAGATGACCACGCCGCTCGCGGCCGCGGTGCCGCGCACGGCCGTTCGTTTTCTCGGGCATGCCACGCACCACCACGACAGCCCCCATCTGGTGCACCTGGTCCGTGGCGCCGCGGAGGTGGTCGCCGACGGGCAGCGCCACGCGCTGGCGGCCGGGGAGACGCTGTGGCTGGCGACCGGCGTACCGCACTCGGTGCAGACGACGCCGGGAGCGATCGTCTTCGGGCCGATGATCACCCGCGAGCCGCCCCGGCGGGTCCGCGCGCTGGGGCACCGGCCCGAGCTCGCGGAACTGATGCTGACGGCGGTGGCGGCAAGCCCGCGGGCCACGGAGATCGTTCCCTTCCGCGAGGCCATCGACAGGCTCCTGGCCGGGATCGACCGGCCCCGGTTCTCACTCGAGCGACCGAGCCACCCGGTCGCCCGGGAGATCGCGGACCGGCTGCTGGCCGGCGGTCGCTGGACGCTGGGCGCGACTCTTCCGGAGCTCGCCGAGCGGCATCTGAGCAGCGTGCGGCAGATCCAGCGATGGTTCGGGGACGAGACCGGGCAGGCGTTCGCGCGCTGGCGTACCCGCGCCCGGTTGAATCTCGCCCTGGCCGAGCTCGCCGGCGGCGCGCCCCCGGCCCGCGCCGCACGGGCGGCCGGCTATGCGACCCGGGACGGGCTGCTCCGGGCGCTCGCGCGCGAAACCGGCCGGCCGTACGCAGACATCGCCCGCGACCCGTTGGGGACCTCGGGTGAGCCGGCCGTGGGGTGCTAGGTCAGCCGGGTCTTCGAGGAGGACTTGGCGGTGTTCGCGGGGTCGCGCTCCACGACATCGCCCAGGGCGTCGTCGATCCGGCCCATCAGCTCCGCAGGGATCTCGACGCCGGCGGCCTTGACATTGTCGGTGACCTGCTCGGGCCGCGACGCGCCGACGATGGCGGCGGCCACGTTCTTGTTCTGCAGTACCCAGGCGATGGCGAGCTGGGCCATGGTGAGGCCGAGTTCGTCGGCGATCGGGCGCAGGTCCTGGACCCGGCGCAGCACCTCGTCCTTGGACAACCAGGACTTGATCATGTCCGCGCCGCCCTTGGTGTCGGTCGCGCGGGAGCCCTCCGGCGGCTGCTCGCCCGGCGCGTACTTGCCGGTGAGTACGCCCTGGGCGACCGGCGACCAGACGATCTGGGAGATGCCGAGCTCCTCGCTGGT
Organism: Naumannella cuiyingiana; assembly: GCF_013408305.1. Taxonomy (NCBI): domain Bacteria; kingdom Bacillati; phylum Actinomycetota; class Actinomycetes; order Propionibacteriales; family Propionibacteriaceae; genus Naumannella; species Naumannella cuiyingiana. The sequence goes on from NZ_JACBZS010000001.1 coordinate 1,699,306, forward strand.
CGGCACCACCTCGTCCTCGATCACCCGCCACAGCGCGGAGTACTGCGGCTGGTTGGAGATCAACTGGATCTTCAGCTCCTTGGCGAGCGCGTGCCCGCGGCGGAGCTGGTCGGCGGTCCACTCGGAGACGCCGATGTAGAGCACCTTGCCCGAGTGCACGAGGTCGGCGAAGGCGACCATCGTCTCCTCCAGCGGCGTCTCATGATCGAACCGGTGTGCCTGGTAGAGGTCGACGTAGTCGGTCTGCAGCCGCTTCAGCGATGCGTGCAGGGACTCCATGATGTGCTTGCGGGACAGGCCGGTGTCGTTGGGACCCATCGGGCCGGTCGGGAAGTACACCTTGGTGAAGATCTCCAGCGACTCGCGCCGCTCGTCCTTCAGCGCATCGCCGAGGACCGCCTCGGCCGCGGTGTTGGCGTAGGTGTCGGCGGTGTCGAAGCTGGTGATCCCGGCGTCGAGCGCCGCGCGCACGGAGGCGATCGCCGCGTCCTTCTCCACCTGGGAGCCGTGGGTGAGCCAGTTGCCGAACGTGATCTCGCTGATCTTCAGGCCACTGTTGCCGAGGTAGCGGAAGTCCATGCCCGCGACGTTACTCCGCGGCGAGATGCCCGAATTACGGGGCGAGCAGATCTGTCACTGACGCCTTGTGCGGGCAGTCGAGGTCGACTGCCGCACGATGAGACTCGGCTCCAGCGCCACCGATTCCGGCTTCGCACCGCCGAGCACGTCCTCCAGAAGCGCGAATGCCGACTTGCCGATCTCGACCATCGGCGAGCGGATAGTCGTCAGGGGCACCGACAGACTCGCGGCCAGTGGCGTGTCGTTGTAGCCGACGACGGCGACATCATCGGGTACGCGGAGACCGCGCTCTCGCAATCCGCCGATCGCTCCTATCGCCGCGAAGTCGTTGGTCGCGAATATGGCGTCCGGTGTCGAGCCAGTGTCGAGCAGTTGCTCGACGCCTTGCCGTCCGGCCGCGGCGTCGAATCCGGTGCGGACAACTCGACTCGGATCCAGGTCCAACCCGGCCTCCTCGAGCCCGCCACGCAGTCCCGCAATCCTCAGGTTGGCCGTCGAGGCGTAGTCGGGGCCCGCGATCACAGCGATGTCGCGGAATCCGGACTCGGCCAGGTGGCGCGCCACCAGTCGACCCCCGTGCCGGTCGTCTGCGAACGCTCCGACAAAGTTCCCCGACGTGCGCGACGTGAGCACGAACGAGACACCCTCTGCCGCCAGCTTCTCCAGCAATGGGTCGTCGGCGCGAGCGTCGGCGAAGATGATTCCGTCCACCCGTCGGTCCAGGAACTTTCGCACCCTTGACTCTCGCTGACCGGGGTCGTCGAGGGAGTTCGTCACGAACGCGGCATAGCCGTGTTCGAACGCGGCCGCGTCGATCCCTTCGAAGATCGTTGCCAGCACGAAGTCCTGTAGCCGTGGAACGAGGACACCGACGTGCTGAGACCGCGAAGTACGCAGGCTCGCTGCGTGAGGATTGCGTCGATAGCCCAGGGCAGCGGCACGGTCCAGGATTCGCTTGACCGTCGCCGGACTCGCCCACCTCTCCCGATGCTCAGGAGCGCTGTTCAGCACTCGCGAAACCGTGGACACATCGACCCCGACGGCCGCCGCGACCGTCTGCAGCGTCGGAGCCTTCTGCTTCGTCACGGAGCTCCGCCCACAATGACGTCCGAGCCGAATGATCGCATGCCATTGACTCTACCCAACCGTTTGGGTACGTTCTTACCCAAACGATTGGGGAGGCGAGCATCATGACTCGACTTGCGGCCCGCTCGGGGACGGCAATTCCACTCGCGGCCGGCCAGGAGTTGGTGATCACGAACACCAGTGGTGAGCAGGTTGTCGACGCCTGGGCGCTCGCCGCCAGCGATTCCCGACGGTTCACGTCGGCGCCACACACCTGGATGTCGACGGGTCGCCTGGGGCTCCGGCTCGGCGACGACCTGCTCGACAACACGCGGCGCCCGATGTTGCGCCTGGTCGAGGACACCAGCCCTGGCGATCACGATCTGCTGATCCCGAGTTGCGATCTGGCCCGGTATCGGCAACTGGGCGTTGAGGGCTACCACGACAATTGCCGCGACAACTACTTCGAAGCCCTCGCCGCGGCCGCCATCGATGCCCTCCCATTCCTGCCCCAACCGATCAATCTGTTCATGAGGGTCCCGATCGGCCGCGACGGATCGCTGTCGATTCACCCACCGCGGGCCGCGCCCGGCGACCGCGTGCGGCTACGCGCGCTGGACGATGTGGTCGTTGTTCTCTCCGCCTGCCCTCAGGATCTGGCCCCGACCAACGGCATCGGGCGAGCCCCGACCGGGGTGGACGTTGCGGTCGTCGACACCGAGTCACGTCCATGATCATCATCGACACCGACGACGCCCCCAGGATGATCACATGAGTGCGGGCAGGTGCCACACACGCCTCCAGGACGTCCTGCAGGCCGCCGGTTCCGCGCGCGATGTCTTTCTACAGATCACCGCTTCTCGCGCCGAGTCCGAGGCTGCCCACTCGCTGCAGTCTGCCGGCAAGCTGGCGGGGGTTGCGTTCGCGGTGAAGGACGTCTTCGATGTTCGCGGTACTCGCACATCGGGGGGCTCGCAGCTCTTCGACCATCGCCCGCCGGCGATGGCAGACGCCGCGGCGGTCGCTCGCCTTTCGGCAGCCGGCGGGGTGTTGGTCGGCAAGACGACGCTGAGTGAGTTGGCGTACTCCGGCCTGGGGGTCAACGAGCGATTCGGCACGCCGACGATGCGGATCGCCGGAAAGGATCACCTCGTCGGAGGATCTTCCTCCGGCTCGGCCGCCGCGGTACGCGCGGGGATCGTTTCCCTCGCGTTGGCCAGCGACACGTCGGGATCCACCCGGATCCCCGCAGCATGGACCGGCGTGTTCGGATTCCGACCGACCCTCGATCGATATCCCCGCCTTGGGATGATGGCTCTCGCACGATCTCTGGACGCCGTGGGCGTCGTCGCTGCCAGCCTCGCCCTGATCAACACTGCCGACGAGGTTCTCGCTGATGATCACACCGCACTCGACCCGCCCCGATCGCCGCCTCCGTTTGTCGTTCCGGCCCACGACCAGTTGTTGTCGTGCGACCCTCGGGTGACCGGGAGATTCCTCGAGACGATCGAGCACCTGCGGCAGCTCGGTCTGCGGATCCACCAGCGGCCGCTCGCATCCCTTGACGCCGTCCGATCGATGCACCAGCGACATCTGCCGATAGTCGAGGCCGAGGCGCTGAGAGCGTTCGGGACGTATCTGGCCCTGCACCCCGACCGGCTCGGCCCGGCGGTGCGGAGCCGACTCGAGTCGGCCGGGCGCAACTCCCACCATCGCTCGGCTCGGCCCCTTGTTGCCGCCATGCCGTCGCTACGTGCCCAGTTCCGGCGTGAGCTCGGGCGCTGCCTCCTACTCATCCCTCCCGTGGAGATTGACCCACCGCAGCTCGCGGAGGCGCAGACCATCGAGGCGCAGACCACCCTCAACCATCGCGCGCTACGACTGCCGATGATCTTCAGCTATCTGGACGCTCCGAGCCTCGTCCTCCCCGTCGGCCAGCAGGGTCCAGGATCCCCCCGGTGCCTCCAGGTGACGGGAGCATCCGGACATGACCGGCGCGTGCTCCACGCCGCTTTGCACCTCCAATCCGCAGTCCCCAGTCACCCGTCACCATCGTTCAAAGGAGAATCGAGATGACCGCGTCACGAATGGCCCCACCCCTCAACCCGAACCTGCGCAAGGTATCGGGGCGCGAGGTTCGGGGTGCAACCACCATCGCGTTCGTCGCCTGGACGATCGCCGTTTACGACTTCATCCTGTTCGGCACACTTCTGCCGCGGATCCAGGAGTCGTTCGGGTGGGACACAAGCTTCGCTCTGCTCGTCTCGACTCTGGTGAGCCTCGGAACGGGTCTGATGGTCCTTGTCGTCGGGCCGTTGATCGACCGTTTCGGGCGTCGCAGGGGCATGATCGTCTCGATCGCCGGAACTGCGATGTCGTCAGCGGCCACGGCCGCCGTTCAGGGCGTCGGCTCGCTGGTCGCGGTCCGGTCGATCAGTGGAGTCGGTCTGGCCGAGTCCTCGATCAACGCCACCTATCTGAACGAGTTGTACTCACAGTCCGAGGACGAGAAGGTGCGCCGGAACAAGGGGTTCGTGTACTCCTTCGTACAGGCTGGATGGCCGGTGGGGGCGCTGGTTGCCGCGGCGTTCGTCGCTGGCGTGACAGCGATCTGGGGCCCGGGGAGCTGGCGCACTGCGTTCCTGCTCGCGACGATACCGGCCGTGCTGACAGCCATCTTGTGCCGGAGGTTACGCGAAAGCCCGCAATACCAGGTCATGTCCACGGCGCGCCGGTTGCGTGCGGCGGGTGAGACCACGCGGTCACGAGATCTGCTGACATCGGCCGGGCTGGCGCCCACGACCCGGACGCCGCTGGTTGAGATCTTTCGTGGGCCGCTCCTGCGAAACACGGTGTTCTTGTCACTGGCGTGGATCTTCAACTACTTCGGCCTGCAGGTCTTCTCCGTTCTCGGTACAACCGTCCTCGAGACCGGTAAGGGGCTGAGCGCCGGCACAACCTTGGCGCTCGTCGTTGCGTCGAACGTGGTCGGCGCCATGGGTTATGTGTTCTTCGGCTGGGCGGGCGACCGCTGGGGCCGGCGCCGCGTCATCTCAACCGGCTGGATCGCGTCCGGGGCCGTGTTCGCCGCACTGTTGCTCGGCCCGAGCGACCCGGTGTTCGTTCTCGCCACCTATATGGCGGGCTTGTTCTTGATGCTTGGCCCGTACTCGGCACTGATGTTCTTCCAGACAGAGTGTTTCGATGCCGCGTGTCGAGGAACCGGAAGCGCATTCGCGTATGCGATGAGCCAACCTGGCGCAGTCATCGGCGGCCTGCTGCTCGCCGCGCTGACCGCGTCCATGCTGCCGTTCTCGATCGCCGCCGCGTTGGTCGGCGCACTCGGGCTGGCGCTGTCCGGACTGTTCATCCTCGGCGCACGACCCGTCCGGCCGAGTGGCGACGACTGGCGGGAAGCCGTGGACGCGCCGGGTTCGGTCCACCGCGGAACGATCTCATGACCGCGCGCTGGCTCGGCGATTGCGCCGCCACGGGGACGATCACGTTCGACGTCGATGCGGAGAGTGCGATCCTCGCCCACGACTTGAAGTACGCCGACCACGCCATGATCATGTCGCACCAGGCATACGGGCCAGATGTTGGCGTACCGCGGCTGCTTGACGTCTTGGATCAGGTCGGGATCCAGGCGACCTTCTTCATGCCGGGCTGGGTGGCGAAGGTACGCCCGCGTCTTGCGTCGACAATCGTCGATCGCGGCCATGAGGTCGCCCATCATTCGTACAGCCACCAATCCCCGACCGATCTCACCGACGCCGCCCAGCATGCAGACTTCGAGCGAGCCTGCGAGGTGTTCGCATCGCAGGGAGTCGAAATCTTCGGTCATCGGGCAGCGATGTGGGAGGCGACGTCGTCGACCCTCGACCTGGTGCGCGAGTTCGGGCTGTCCTACGACTCCTCACTGATGGGCGATGACAAGCCGTATCGGATCTCGGCCGACGGCGTACGCCCTCTCGCTGAACTGCCCGTGCACTGGTCGCTCGATGACTGGGAGCAGTACGCTTTCCTTCCCTCACCCGCGGTGGGCAATGTGATCGAGTCGCCCGCAAAGGTGCTCGAGATGTGGAAACTCGAGATCGACGCCATGCTCGAGTTCGGTTCGCTGTTCAATCTCACCTGCCACCCGTTTCTCAGCGGCCGACCGAGCCGTGCCGTGGCGCTCCGCAGCCTGATCGAGTACGGCCTCGAGCAAGGCATGCGTTTCGCCACCTGTCGAGATGTCGCCGCCGACGTGCTCGCGGACTCCCAGGTCCGAGAGGTTCATCAGCGACACCTCATCACCGGGACCGGGGATTACCCCCAGACGCCCGGGCGGTAGCTCGGCGCAAGGACACGCCGTCGCGCGCCATCGCGTACCGGACCAGGGCAAGCGCGCCGAGCGCCAGCGCGATGCCGACGAGTAGCGGCGCGCGGAAGCCGAGGCCGAGCGCGATCACGGCGCCGCCGAGCGCCGGACCGAGCGCGTTGCCGACGTTGAACGCGGCGGTGTTCATGCTGGCCGCCAGGGTGGGCGCCGAGGTCGCGATCTGGAAGACGCGGGCGTTCAGCGCGCCGGCGATCGAGAATCCGGTGGCTCCGACCAGCGCCACCGCGGCGACCGCGGCGGGCCAGAAGGGCGCGACCAGCCAGAGCAGCGCGAGGGCTGCGGCCAGTGACACCAGGCTGCCGATCAGGTTGCCGAACAGGTTGCGGTCGGCGAGTCGGCCGCCGACGGTCACGCCGATCAGGGCGCCGACGCCGAATCCGACGAGGACGAGGGGTACGCGGTCCGGCGCCAGCCCGGACACCCGGATCAGCAGGGGCGCGAAGTAGGAGAAGGACGCGAACACCGCGGCCTGGAACAGCGCCGTGGTCGCCAGGGCGACCCAGATCCGGCCGTGTCTGAAGGCGCGCGTCTCCGCGGCGAGCACCTGCCCGACCCGCGGGGCGTCGGCCGGGCGCGGCTCGGCCGGCACGGTGAGCGCGATCAGCACGGCGGCGAGCGCGGTGACCGCCGCTACCCCCCAGAACGTCGCCCGCCAGCCGTACTGCGTACCCACCCAGGCGCCGAGCGGTACGCCGATCAGATTGGCCACGGTCAGCCCGCCAACCAGCGCGGCCAGCGCCCGCCCGGTTGCCTGCGGCGGGGTGACCCGGACGGCGACCACCGCGGCGACCGCCCAGAACCCGCCGCAGGCGACCGCCGCGACGACCCGCGAGAGCGCCAGCAGCGCGTACCCCTGGGCGAGCGCGCCCAGCACGTGCGCCGCGGCGAAGATCACCGCGGTGATGATCAAGGTCGGTTTGCGTGGGAGGCCGAGGGTGAGCAACGCCATCCCCGGCGCGCCGACGATCATCCCGACGGCGAACGCGGTGATCAACAGGCCGGCCTCGGGGATGGAGACGCCGAGGTCGGCCGCGATCAGCTCCAGGATGCCGGCGATCATGAACTCGCTGGTGCCGAGGCAGAAGATCACGGCGGCGAGCAGGAAGACGACGCCCGGTACGCGGGCGGCGGGTGTGGACGGGCTCATCGGACGGTCCTCTCGGGGTCTTCGAGAAGGAGGTGGCCGTCATTGCCCACGGTCAGTGTTGTGCTTCCGGACGGCGTGCACCAGCCGGTGATCAAGGCATCGATCTGCTCGACGATCTGGGCCTCCGGGGCGATCCGCGCGGTCACCCGCAGGCCGGCCATCGCGGTGTGCAGCAGGCCGGCACTCACCCGCGGATCGAGCTCGGCCCGCAGGTGGCGCTGGCGCTGGCCGCGCGCGATCAGCTCGGCGTACAGCTCGACCCAGCCCTCCCGGTCGGCGTCGATGATCCTGGCATAGCGCTCGATGCTGCGACCGAGCTCCAGGGCGGTGTTGACGACCAGGCAGCCGCGACGGTTCTCGTCGGCGTACTGCGCGAGGAGCTGGGAGGTCAGGCGGTGATGCAGCAGGCGGGGCGCGGGCGCGGCGCTGTCGCGGTAGCGCTCGCGCGCGGCGGCGCCGGCGGCCGTGTAGGCGCGCAGGGCCTCGTCGAACAGCGCATCCTTGTCGCCGAAGCCGTGGTAGAAGCTCGATCGGCCTATGCCGAGGGCGTCGCACAGGGCGACGACGTCGAGACCGGCGTACCCGTGGTCGGTGAACGCACCGATCGCCGCGCCGACGAGCTCGTCGCGGCTGTGCCGAGGTGGTCGTCCCATGGGCCCATGGAAACAGTTTTGGACATTGATGTCCAGAAGTCTCGTGAGCCGAGACGGCGCGGGCACGGCACCGGATGGGGTGCGGATTAGGCTGGGGCAATGACGAACCCGGAGCGAGCGCCGGACGAGGTCAGGCTCAGCGGGCAGGCATGCGGCCCGGCGCTGCTGGAGCCGCGCGAGGTCCCGCTCGGCGGCCCACGGGCCATGACGGTACGCCGCACGCTGCCGCAGCGCGAGCGATCCCTGATCGGCGCGTGGTGCTTCCTTGATCATTACGGGCCGGACGACGTGGCCGCGACCGGCGGCATGCAGGTGCCGCCGCACCCGCACACCGGCCTGGCGACCGTGAGCTGGCTGTTCACCGGCGAGATCCGGCACCGCGACAGCCTGGGTAACGACGCGCTCGTCCGGCCCGGTGAGCTCAATCTGATGACCGCGGGCCGCGGGATCAGCCACTCGGAGCGCTCCACCGAGCAGACCGACACGCTGCACGGCGCGCAGTTGTGGCTCGCGCTGCCGGAGGCGGCCCGTTCGGGCGAGCCGGCGTTCGAGCACTACGTCCCGCCGGCGATCACCGGCCCCGGCTGGCAGGCGCGGGTGTTCCTGGGCGAGCTGGCCGGGCATGCCTCGCCCGTCGCCACGCACACGCCGCTGGTCGGCGCCGAGTTGATCATGGAGCCCGGCATCGAGGTCGAGTTCGTGGTCCGGAGCGGGTACGAGCACGGCGTGCTGGTTGACGCGGGTGAGGTCCGCGTCGGCGACCTCGAGGTGCCGACGGGGGCACTGGCGTACCTGCCGCCTGGCGAGGCCAGGCTGCGGATCGCCAACGGGCCCGAACGCGCGCGGCTGCTGCTGCTCGGCGGCGAGCCGTTCGGCGAGGACGTGGTGATGTGGTGGAACTTCGTCGGGCGCAGCCACGACGAGATCGTGGCGTACCGCGCGGCATGGCAGGCCGAGATCGGCGCCGGGCCCGCGGTGGACGCGCCGGGGGCGAGCTACGGGCTGCCCGCCGGCGATCCGGGCGTACCGCTGCCGGCGCCGGAGCTGCCGAACGCACCGATCAAGCCGCGACGCAATCCCGCGCCGACGACCATTGATGATCGAAAGGAGAGCGCCGATGAGTGATCAACAACCCGACAATGTCCGGATCGAGCACGCCGAGCGCAAGCACCGCTACGAGGTCTGGGTGGGCGACGACCTGGCCGGCTTCACCCGCTACACGCTGCCCGATGATGATCATGTGGACTTCATCCACACCGAGGTCGGCGACAGGTACGCCGGCCAGGGTCTCGCCGCGCGGCTGGTCCGGGAGGCCCTCGACGACGTGCGCGCGCAGGGCAAGCGGATCATCCCGCACTGCCCCTATGTGGCGAGCTATGTCCGCAAGCACGACGACTGGGCCGACCTGGTCGACTGGCCGTGAGCGGGGCTGCTGATCATGGCTGAGGCGCCGCGACCGTTCGAGGTCTATCGCGAGGGCGTGCTCCTGCACGGCACGAAGGCCAATCTGGCGGTCGGTGACGCGCTGGTGCCCGGGCGCGAGTCCAATTTCGAGAGCGGCCGGGTGATGAACCATGTCTATGTCACCGCGACCCTGGATGCGGCGACCTGGGGCGCGGAGCTGGCGCGCGGCGCGGGTCGCGGTCGGATCTACCTGGTCGAGGCGGACGGCGACCTGGAGGACGATCCGAACGTCACCGACAAGAAGTTCCCGGGCAACCCGACGCGGTCCTACCGCACGCGCCAGCCGGTGCGCGTCGTCGGCGAGCTCACCGACTGGGTCGGGCACTCCCCCGAGCAGGTGCAGGCCATGCGCGACGGGCTGGCCGAGCTGCGGAAACGCGGCGAGGACGTGATCTACGACTGATCATCGAGCAGCGTCCCGATCATGGTGCCGAGTGCGACCGGGTCGTCGACATGGGCGAGGTGGCCCTGGTCCGGAAGCAGCGTGGTGGTCGAGCGCGGCAGGCGGGCGGCGACGCGATCGAAGGCCGGGCCGTACGGGTGATGGCCTCGGTTCTGCTCCCCGAGGATCAGTGCGACGGGCACCCGCTGCCACGCCGGATCGGGCTCGAAGGCGTTCAGCGCAACGAGTTCGGCGGCCAGCGGCTCGGCCAGCCGTCGCAGCTGCGCCCAGGCCGGCCCGGCGCGCAGTGCGGCGACATGCTCGGCGGAGAAGCCCGACACGTCGCGATTGATGATCTCCACCCGGGCGTCGGGGTCCGCGGCGCGCAGGGCCGGTAGCGCGTCCGCCCCGAACGGGCCGAGCACCGGCTCGTAGCCGATCACCCGACGGACGCGATCATCGAGCGCGGCGACTTCGATGGCGATCGTCGCGCCGTAGCTCCAGCCGACCAGGTCGGCCGGCGTGCCGAGTTCGTCCAGCCATGCCCGGAGGTCGGCCACCTCGGTGCTCACGGCGTACCCCTCCCCCAACGGGCCGCTCGGGGCACGCCCGCGCCGGTCGAGGATCAGCACGGGCGCGGTCCGGCCCATCGCGTCGGCGACCGGGACGAAGGCCCGCGCGTCGGCCATCACGCCGGGCACGATGACGATCGGTACGCCCTCGCCCGGCCGCCACAGTCCGTGCAGCCGCACGCCGTCCCGCTCGATCTCCCGTGAATCCATCGCTGCTCGACCTTTCTGGAGCGCCTGCTCCTGATATCGAGGCTAGAGCGAATTCTGGAGCAAGGCAACTAGAATCCGGGCATGGGTACGCGAGGACGGCCGCGCGGCTTCGACCGAGAGGCCGCACTGCTGGCCGCGACGCGGCTGTTCTGGGCGCGCGGCTACGACGGGACATCGCTCGCCGATCTCACGGCGGCGATGGGGATCTCGATGTCCAGCCTCTATGCGGCCTTCGGCGACAAGTTGTCGCTGTTCGCCGAGGCCGTGCAGGCGTACATGCAGCGCTACACCGCGATCTACATCGAGGCCGTCAGGAGCGAAACGGCTCGCGAGGCCGCCGAGCGGATCCTGCGTGATTCGGCCGACGAGTTCACCGACCCGGACCGGCCGATGACGTGCCTGGTGGTCAGTGCCGCGATCCACGGTGGCACCGACACCATTGACGTCCGCAAGACCCTCGATGATCACCAGCGCGCACTGGCCGGCATCCTCACCGAGCGGATCGCCCAGGACCAGGCGGCCGGTCGGCTCGATCCCGGTATCGATGCGGCGCTGCTCGCCGAGTGGGTGCGTACCGTCTGGGAGGGCCTGTCGAATCAGTCCAATGCCGGTACGCCGCGCGCGGATCTGCACAAGATCATCAACCTCGCCATGCGGGCCTGGCCGGATCAGGGCGGCAGTTCCGCACTTTCCTGACTCCCGCGACGTGCGGGCCCGGCGCGCATCGCGCAACGGCGGGGTCGGCGGCGCCAGCCGTCCCGCCGAGAGTTAGGAAAGTGCGCCCGATCGGCCGTGAACAGGCGCACCGCGCCGCGCGCTCGGCCCGACCGGCGGGATCAGTCCGCCAGAACCGCCTTCAGGTGCGCGACGGCCTGGGCGACGGCGGCCTTGGACTGCGGGGTGTCGTGCATCGAGTTCACCATCACGAAATCGTGGATGATCCCGCCGTAGCGAACCTGGGTGACCTCAACCCCGGCCCGGCGAAGCTTCGCGGCGAAGGCCTCGCCCTCGTCGCGGAGCACGTCGGCCTCGGCGGTGATGATCAAGGTGGGCGGGAAGAACGCGACCTGCTCCTCCGTGGCCCGCAGCGGGGATGCGGTGATCTCCGCGCGCTGGTCCTCATCGGTCGTGTACTGGTCCCAGAACCACTTCATCCCGTCGCGGGCGAGGAAGTAGCCCTCGGCGAACTTCTCGTAGGACTCGGTGTCGAAGGCGGCATTCGTCACCGGGTAGAACAACGCCGCGCCGCGGAAGGAGACGTCGCCGCGCTCGTTGCCCATCAGGTTCAGCGCGATGGCCATGTTGCCGCCGACGGAATCCCCGGAGATCGCCACGCGCTCGGGATCAAGATCATGATCCGCCCCGTTGGCGACGATCCACTGGGCGACCGCGTAGGACTGCTCGTTCTGGGACGGATACTTGGCGTCGGGTGCGCGGACGTACTCGGGAAACACCACGGCCGCGCCGGTGCCGACGGCAAGATCACGAACCAGCCGGTCGTGGGTGTGCGCGTCGCCGAAGACCCAGCCGGCGCCGTGGGTGTAGAGGATCACGGGAAGCTTGCCCGTCGCGCCCTTCGGCCGGAGGATCCGCGTCGGCACCTTGCCGGTCGGGCCGCCCTCGACATCGATCCACTCCTCGTCGACCTCGGGCTTGAAGATCTCCTCGTCCTGCACCTCGTCGACGGCCTTGCGGCCCTCCTCCGGCGGGAGCTGATAGAGGAACGGGGGCTCCGAGGTAGCCTCGACGAAGGCCTGCGCCTCCGGCTGCAGGGCGATGTCATGCGGATTGGCGGTCATGATTCTTCCTTTCCTGGTGACGATTCCGGCCGGGTTGGCGTCTCGGCGCCGGCGATGTTTGCGCTGTTCACATCAGCGTAGGAAGCGATGTGAGCAGTGTCAACCGCTAGCGGGAAGCGGCTGGGGAGAGCACCGCGGCGACCGCCGCGCGTACCCGTTCCTCCACGGCCGACGCCGGCCTCGGAGCGAACTTGCCGTCCAGGTGCAGGAAGGCCAGCCCGTGGGCGAGCGACCAGAGCGCCGTGGCGAGCGCGGGCGCATCGGCCTTCGGGAAGCGTTGGCGTACCCCCTCGATGAGGAGTTCGTTCAACGCGCCAGACGCGCGCACCCGCTCGTCGTTCTCGTCGTCGCACTCGTTGCCGAACATCAACCGGAACACGGCCGGCCGGGCCAGGGCAAAGTTCACATACGCCACCGCGAAGCGTGCGACATCGTCGGCCCCCGCGCCGGTCGACAGCCCCGCGAGCTCGCCGTAGAGATCGGTGAAACCCTCCCCGGCCACCGCCGATTCGAGCGCGTCGCGATCGGCGAAATGCCGGTACGGCGCGGTCGGCGAGACCCCGGCCCGGCGAGCCACGGCGCGCAGCGAGAAGGGTTCGCCGGCCTCCAGGAGCTCGCGTGCGGCCTGGACGAGCGCGGCGCGGAGATCGCCGTGGTGGTAGGCGCCACGCGCCGATGTTGACACTGCTAACTTCGCCTCCTATGCTGATGTGAGCAACGTAAACATACCGCAGTTCCCGGAGGTACGCCATGACATCCCCGCTGTTCTCGCCGCTCGATCTGGCCGGCGGCGCCACGCTGCCGAATCGCATCGCGAAGGCGGCGATGGAGGAGAACATGGCCGCGCCCGGGCAGCTCCCGGGGCGCGAGCTGATCGAGCTCTATCGCCGGTGGAGCGCCGGCGGCGCCGGGCTGTTGATCACCGGGAACGTGATGGTGCACGACGCCGCGATGACCGGCCCGGCCGGCGTCGTGCTCGACGCGCGCTCGCCGCTGGAACCCTTCGCGCAGTGGGCGCGGGCGGCGAAGAGCGGCGGCTCGCGCGTCTGGATGCAGCTCAACCATCCCGGGCGCCAGGTGCGCGCGAACCTGCCCGGCGTCGCCTGGGCGCCCTCGGCCGTGCGCGTCGACGTGGGGCGCAACAGCCGGCTGTTCGCCGAACCGGTCGCGATGACGGCGGCCCAGATCGCGGAGACCGTCGAGCGATTCGTGATCTCGGCGGTACGCGCGCAGGAGGCCGGCTTCGACGGCGTGGAGATCCATGCCGCGCATGGCTACCTGCTGTCGCAATTCCTGTCCCCGTTGACGAACCGGCGTACCGACGAGTGGGGCGGGACCTTGATCAACCGGGCCCGGCTGCTCACCGACATCGCGCGCGAGATCCGCGCCGCGGTACGCCCGGACTTCGCCGTCGCGGTCAAGCTCAACTCCGCCGACTTCCAGCGCGGCGGCTTCGATGCCGACGACGCCCGCGCCGTGATCGATCTGCTCGCGCCGTTGGGCGTGGACCTGGTCGAGCTTTCCGGCGGCAGTTATGAGAGCCCGGCGATGACGGGCAACTCCGCCGATCAGCGCACGATCGCGCGCGAGGCGTACTTCCTCGAACTCGCGGCCCGCCTCGCCGCGACCTCCCCGCTGCCGCTGATGCTGACCGGCGGGATCGTCCGGCTGCCGGTCGCCGAGCAGGTGCTTGCGGACGGGATCGCCGTCGTCGGGATCGGGTCCGCGCTCGCAGTGGACCCCGACCTGCCGCGCAGGTGGGCGCGCGCCGAGCGACAGGCCGCGGTGGAGCTGGCGCCGGTGAGGATCAAGGACAAGCCGCTCGCCTCCGCGGCCGGGATGGCCCGGATCCGCTATCAGTTGCGGCGGGTCGGTGCCGGACGCGGCACCCGACCGGGCGTCTGCCCCCGGCGCGCTCTCGGGATCGAGCTGGTCCGCCAGGCGCGGGCCGGCCGGCGGTACGCGAGGTGGCTGCGCGCGCGTACCGGGTGGGGCGGGCCCGCCGAGGTCGTCGGCCGATCTTGATCAGTTGATGATCTGTGCGGCGTGATCGGCCCAGCGCGCCGCAATCGTCTCCGCTCTCCAACACGTTCTCGAGTACCACGCGAACCCGCCCGGATGATCCGAGCCAGGGCTCAGTCCTCAATGGACCCTTCGTCGTTGTTGGGCTGCGTCGCGCCGTCGCGGATGAGGGGCAGGAGCGTCTTGTCGATGATGGATTCGATCTCGCCGAGGGTGCTCTTGTCGTGGCCGTTGATGCAGTGGTAGGTCAGCATGGCTGGGCCGACGGCGGCGAACGTCTCTGCGTCGAACTGGGGGCTCATGGTGCTGCCGGATGCCGCGAGGTGGCGGTGCAGGAGTTCGGTGATGCGCTCCTGACAGGGCAGCGTGACCCGGGAGCGGAAGACCTCGCGGAGGATTGCCACGTCCGTGCCACTCTCGGCCGCGACCGCCTGGAACGCTGTGCCTTTGGAGTCGAACAGCGTCGAGTTGAAATAGGACAGCAGCTCGATCAGGCCGGCACGGAGCCCGGTGCTCTCGGCGATCTGCGGAGGCTCCGGCAACAGTTCTTGCAGCGCGTCGCGTACCAGCTCATCCTTGCTGTCCCAGCGCCGATAGAGCGCCGCCTTGCCGGTCTCGGCGGCGGCAGCGACACCCTCCATGCTCAGCCGCGCGTACCCGACCTTGCCGAGCTGGTCGAAGACAGCCTCGAAGATCGCGCGACGTAGGCGCTCTCCGCGACGGCGGCTCTGAACCGGTGCGGACATCGTGGCTCCTCCGTCCTTCACACGCCTGCCGCCGGGCAGGTTCTTGGTTGCACACCGCTGGCACGCTCATTATAGTGAACGGCACCGTTCCTTATCTGGGAACGTTCGCATTTGACGGTAGCCCTGCAGGAGGAACCATGTCGAACACGCCAGCCCCCAGCGACACGGAGTCCGAGGCACACGGCACGCGATTGGGGTGGGCGGGAACGGTGACGCTGGCGGTACTGGTCGGCTGCGAGCTGGTGCTGATGCTCGACGGCACCGTGCTGAACATCGCCCTCCCCGCCATCCGGGAGGGCTTGGGCTTCTCTCCCGCGGGCCTGTCCTGGGTTCCCAACGCTTTCCTGCTCGCGTTCGGCGGGCTGCTCCTGCTCGGCGGGCGTGCCGGAGACATCCTCGGCCGACGCCGCGTGTTCGTGGTGGGAACGGTCGTGTTCACGGCCGCGTCCTTGTTGGGTGGCCTGGCGCAGAGCCAGGAATGGCTGATCGTCGCGCGTGTCGCGCAGGGCTTGGGGGCCGCGCTCGCCGGCCCGAGCACGCTCGCCCTGATCATCACCACGTTCCAGGGAGCCGCGCAGACCCGGGCACTGGCGATCTACTCCTCGGTGACGGCCGCGGCGATGACGCTCGGTCTGCTGCTCGGCGGGCTCATCACCACGACGCTGTCCTGGCGATGGACGCTCCTGATCAACGTGCCGATCGGCGTGCTCGTGGTCCTGCTCGCGCCCCGACACGTCGTGGAATCGCCCCGCCACCCCGGCAAGTTCGACCTGATGGGCGCGCTCACGTCAGCCCTGGCTGCCACCGGCATCGTGTTCGGGCTCGCCCGCGCCGCCGAGCACGGTTGGACCGACCCGTTCACCCTCGTTTCGCTGGCCGCCGGCGTCGCGGCGGTGATCGCCTTCGTGCTGGTCGAACGCCACGCGGCCCACCCGATCATGCCGCTGACACTGTTCGCCGACCGCTCCCGAGCCGGAGGCTACCTCGGCATCCTGTTGGTGCCGATGGTGACGCTGAGCATGCAGTTCCTGGTCGTGCAGTTCCTCCAGGAGGTCATCGGATTCAACCCGCTGTTCGCGGGACTGGCGTTCCTGCCGATGGCTGCGGGCATGCTGATCACCGCGCAGAACGCGGCCAGGCCACTCCGGAGATTCGGGCCGCGAACCACCGCGGCGATCGGGATCGCCTTGCTCCTGGCCAGCACCTTGTGGCTGACCCAGCTTTCGGCGACGACCACCTTCTGGGCAGGAGTCTTCGGCCCGCTGCTGCTGGCCGGTGCCGGCCTCGGCCTGGTCGTCGTACCCTTCAACGTCACCATCATGTCCACCGTCGACCCGGAGATCTCCGGAGCCGCGTCCGGCCTCCTGCAAGCCACCATGATGATCGGCGCCTCCCTCGGTGTCGCCATCCTGACCGCCGTCTACGCAGGCACCGTGGGAACCGGCGAACCGGCCAGCGCCGAACTGATCGCCTCCGGGATGAGCGCCGCGTTCTGGACCAGCAGCGCGATCGCCGCAGTTGCCCTCCTCGCCACGCTCACCTTGATCCCGCCCCACCGTGAGAAGGCACCGGCCTGACGCGCGGCAACCAGCGCCTGTGCAACCAGGTCTTCTTCGGCAAGGTCGACATCGACGAAGACGACGAACTCCACGTCGAGAACAACCGATCCTTCGATGCTGCGACCCCGGGCGCGCGTCAGGCCCCGTTGGCGAGGCGTCTGTGTTCAGTTGGCCGGTGACCGAACTGGCGTGCGAAAGCGGCGCTGAGAGCGAAGGCGTTGGCGTAGCCCACCTGACGAGCGACACTCTCGACGGTGTCGTCGGTATCGCGGAGTAGATCGGCTGCGAGGCAGAGACGCCATCCGGTGAGGTACGCGATGGGCGCTTCATTGAGCAGGCCGGCGAATCGGCGCGCGTATGCCGCCCGAGAGACGTTGGCTTCTCGGGCGAGGGTTTCGACCGTCCACGGCGCGGACGGACGGTCGTGAATGGCGCGCAGAGTTGGCCCGACGACTGGATCGCTCATCGCTCGATACCAAGCGGGGGTGTCGGTTTCGGGGAGCGCGAACCAATCACGCAGGGTCGCGACGAGGAGCAGGTCAAGGAGGCGGTCGAGAACTGCTTGTTGTCCTGGCTGGTCTCGGGCGATCTCATCTTCGATCAGCCTCAGCGGCGTGGATTGGCCACTTTGCGGAACCAGGACAAGGCGCGGCAACGCGGACAGAACCCGTTCGGCGGCTGCTCCGGTGGTGCGGTAGGTCGCGGCCAGCATCGCGTGTTCGCCATCCAGGCGTGCGCCGCAACTGCGTACGCCCAGCATGAGTTCACCAGGGTCGAGTACTCGGCCGGAGCCGTCAGTGCAGGTGGTGGGATCGTTCAGGACATAGAGCGGTTCGATCCCAGCCTCAGGATCGCTCGTGACGGTGAAGGGTGCGTGACCGCTGATCACGGCGAGGTCACCACGGAGCAAGCGCACAGGCGATCCGTCGTCTCCGGGGCCGACGGTGGCGGGGATGAGCCAGGATTCACCTCGAATCATCGAGATGATCGTGAGTGGTGCAGTGTCTTCGAACCGGATCGCCCACGGTGGTGTGAGGATGTTCGTTCCGACCAGCGCGCCGGAAGAACGCAGGTGATCGAGCATCGAGGTTAACGCGTCCACCCTCACATCGTAGACGATCACGCATCGAAGAGAGTGCTAGAGATATTCATCGTCTCGTCGATTCGCTCTGTAATGGGAGGTATGAACGCAGAATCGATCACCGTACTCGGGGGCACTGGTAAGACCGGGCGCCGCCTCGCCCATCAGCTTGAGGCTAGTGATTACCGGGTGAAGGCAGCCTCGCGGCGTGGGCCTACGCGGTTCGACTGGGCCGACGAGGCGTCTTGGGGTGAAGCATTGTCCGACGCCTCTGCGGTCTATATCGTCCCTGACGAGTCGCCCGGCGGCACTGATCGGCTCGCGTCATTTGCGCTACGTGCTGTCGGGTCGGGGGTGCGGCGACTCGTGTTGCTGTCGGCACGCGAGTGGGCGGACACCGGTTATGCCGAAGGGCTCGCACGCGAGGAGGTCGTGCGCGGCTCAGGGGCCGAATGGACAATCCTGCGCCCGGTCTGGTTCGCGCAGAACTTCAGTGAGGAACCGTTTCTGGCCGATGGCGTCAAGGAGGGGGAACTCGTCTTCGGCACCGGTGACGGCGCGCATCCCTTCATCGACGCGGAAGACATCGCCGCTGTCGCCGCCGCAGCGTTGACGCAGGACCATCATCACGGCAAGGAGTATGAGCTGACCGGGCCCCGAGCGATCACAATCGCCGAAGCTGTCGAGATCATCGCGATCGAGTTGGGGCGTCCGATCCGTGCGTATGCCGCGACAGCCGAGGAGTACCGGGCTTTCCTCACCGAACGGTACTACTCACCGGAAGGCGCCGAGGGCAGTGTCGCGATGAGCGACTTCATCCGTAGCGGCAACGATGCACGAGTCTCCGACGGAGTGCAACGCGCCCTCGGACGGGAGCCCCGCGACTTCACCGAGTACGTCCGCGCCGCGGCCGCATCCGGAGCGTGGGCGGCCCAGTGACCACGCAAACCACCCCACCGGGAGCCGGAATCCGCCAGTGGATGGGGCTGACCGTCCTCGCACTACCGACTCTGGTTCTCGCGCTCGACATGAGCGTGCTCTACCTGGCCGCACCCGCGATGACGGTCGATCTCAGGGCGAGTAGCACCGAGCAACTCTGGATCATCGATATCTACGGCTTCATGATCGCCGGATTCCTCATCACCATGGGAACGCTCGGCGACCGTATCGGCCGCCGCAAACTCCTCATGATCGGCGGGATCGTCTTCGCCCTCGCCTCTCTTGCGGCCGCCTTTGCACCCAGCGCACCCATCCTCATTGCCGCACGCGCCCTGCTGGGGGTCGCCGGGGCGACCCTGATGCCCTCCACGTTGGCACTGATCACCAACATGTTCACCGTCCCACGCCAACGAACCGCAGCAATATCCATCTGGATCTCCTGCTTCATGTCTGGAATGGCGCTCGGCCCGGTCATCGGCGGGCTGCTCCTGGAATCCTTCTGGTGGGGCTCAGTGTTTCTCCTCGCCGTTCCGGTGATGACTCTCATGCTCGCTGCCGCCCCGTTCGTACTCCCCGAGTACCGCGATGAGCGAGCCGGGCGCCTGGATCTGCTTAGCGTCGGACTCTGCCTGGCCACGATCCTTCCCCTCGTTTACGGGTTCAAGCAGGTAGCCAGTCACGGATACGCTCCCGAATCCATCATCGCTTTGGCTGCCGGAGCCGCGGTCGGAGTCGTTTTCGTGCGACGGCAGCTCACGGTCGATGAGCCTCTGATCAACATCAGGCTCTTCCAGAACCGGGCATTCACCACCACGCTGCTCGCGATACTGATCAGCACCGCCGCGGGCGGCGGCCTGTATCTCCTCGCCAGCCAGTACCTCCAACTCGTCCAGGGGCTCTCCCCGCTGCACGCCGGTCTCTGGCTTATCCCGACCGGTATCGCCAGCATCATCGGAGCCCTCGCCGCACCCCGCCTGGCAACCCGGTTTGGTGCCGGCACTGTTGTTGCAGGTGGACTCCTCGTCGCCGTCGCTGGCTACATTCTCCTTGCCCTCGCACGGGCAGATACCGGCATCGCGCTCGTCGCTACCGGCATCGCACTGGTCTTCTTCGGAAGTGGACCCATATCCGCACTCGGCGCAGACATCGTGGTCAACACGGTTCCACCAGAGAAGGCCGGATCAGCAGCATCTATGTCCGAAACCAGCACCGAACTCGGAATCTCCTTTGGCGTCGCGATCCTCGGAAGTCTGAGCAGCATCATCTACCGCCGCCAGATCGTCCTACCAGATCACCTTTCCACTCCAGCACAGCAAACCAGCCGGGAAAGCCTCTCCGGCGCTACCGATACAGCGCAACAGGTTTCAGAAACAACCGCGACAGCACTCATCGAATCAGCCCACAACGCATTCACGGCCGGACTCAACACGACTGCAATCATCGCCGCGATCACGATCGCACTACTGACCGTGGCGATGCCGATCCTGACTCGACAGCGGAAATATCCGCCCAAATTCACTCGATCCAACCCAAGGCACCCGACCCGCAGTGACTAACCCCGGCATTCGCGAAGGTCAGGTCGTCATGCCCGTGGCGCAGATGCACAACCTTCCAACAGAAGGCACCAACACCATGAATGACAAAGTTCCCGAGAAGACCTCGTACAGGCCAGGGCACCACAGCAGCGTGCAACTACCGGAGTTCCACTACGTCTGAAATTGTGGAGCCAAGGGGACTCGAACCCCTAACCCCCTGCTTGCAAAGCAGGTGCGCTACCAATTGCGCCATGGCCCCGGGCGGCCGATCAGGCCGACGGCACAGTCTATGCGAGCACGCGAACCGGCGGCAAAGCCGCGAGCGTCACGCCCCGGCCCGGCCGGCCCACCAGCGCAGCAGCTCCTCACGGGCGGCGTCCTCGCCGATGGGACCGCCCTCGATCCGCAGCTCCAGCAGATACCGGTACGCCTCACCGACCTCGCGCCCCGGCGACAGACCAAGGATCTCCATGATCTGATCACCGTTCAGCTCGGGCCGAAGCGCGTCGAGCTCCTCCTCCTCGGCCAGCCGGTCGATCCGATCCTCAAGATCATCGTAGGAGCGGCGCAACCGCTCGGCCTTGCGCCGGTTCCGCGTGGTCGAGTCGGCGCGGGTGAGGATGTGCAGCCGTTCGAGTTGATCACCGGCGTCGCGGACGTAGCGGCGTACCGCCGAGTCCGTCCACTGTCCGTCACCATAACCATGGAAACGCAGGTGCAGCTCGACCAACTTGCTCACGGCGTCGGTCACATCGCCGGGAAACCGCAACGCCTTCAGCCGCTTGCGTACCAGCTTCGCCCCGACCACATCGTGATGATGGAAGGTGACCTTGTTCTCGCCGACGAACCGCCGGGTCGCCGGCTTGCCGATGTCGTGCAGCAGCGCGGCGAGCCGGTTCACCAGCTCGGGCTCGTGACCGCGCCGGCGTTCAAGATCAATCGCCTGCTCCAGGACCACCAGCGAGTGCTCGAAGACGTCCTTGTGCCGATGGTGCTCGTCCAGCTCGAGTCGCATCGCCGGCAGCTCCGGCAACACGTGATCAGCGAGCCCGCTCGCCACCAGCATCGCCAGGCCCGCGCGCGGGGCATCGGTCAGCAACAGCTTGGACAGCTCATCGCGTACCCGCTCTGCCGAAATGATCTCGATCCGGTCGGCCATCGCCGCCATCGCCGCGAGCACCTCCGGTGCCGGCCGCATCCGAAGCTGCGAGGCAAACCGCGCCGCCCGCATCATCCGCAGCGGATCGTCGGAGAAGGACTGCTCGGGCGTACCGGGCGTGCGCAATACCCCCTGGGCAAGATCACCGAGACCGCCGTAGGGGTCCACGAAGCTGTCCTCGCCGATCTTGATCGCCATCGCATTGACCGTGAAGTCGCGCCGGACGAGATCGCCATCGAGGGTGTCGCCGAATGCCACCTCGGGCTTGCGCGACTCGGGCCGATAGACGTCGGAGCGGAACGTGGTGATCTCGATCACCCAGTCCGGCTGGTTCTTGCCGGCGGGTACGCGGGCGCCGATCGTGCCGAACTCCTTGCCGATCGCCCAGACCGCCGCCCCGCGTACCCCGGCGGTGAAGTCGGAGAGGAGGGCCTCGATGTCGTCCGGCCGGGCGTCGGTGGTGAAATCCAGGTCGTTGCCGAGCCGGCCCAGCAGCGCGTCGCGGACGCTGCCGCCGACCAGATAGAGCTCGTGCCCCGCCGCCGCGAACGCCTCGCCCAGCCGGCCCACCACGGGCGCGATCCGGAGCAGCTCGACCACGGCATTCGCCTGGGCCTCGGACAGGTCTGGCACGACGGGCCACTCTAGCCGCTCATGCCTGCCCCCGCGCTGGGCCGAATCCCGCACCCCAAGCCAATACGCGAACCCAATCGGCAGCCGCGGACGTTGCAACACTCGCGCATGCCGGTTCGGCTCGCGGATTGAGTACGCCCTCCCAGATCGGGTACGCCCTCGGGAGCCGGTTCGGCCACCGGGAGCCGGTTCGGCCACCGGCTGCCGGTTCGGCTCGCGGATCGGGGGTACGCCCGGCTCGGCTGGCCGGCGGACGGCGTACCGGCTCCTAGGATGGCGGGGTGATCGGACCGACGTCGCCAGCGGCCTGCCCGCCCGCACGCGGTCGAACGACCCCCGCCCCCCGAGCCACCACCGCGCTTCTCGCCGCCCTCGTCCTCGGGATCCTCGCCACACTCGCCGGCCCCCCTCCCCCGGCCGGGGCCCAGGAGCCGCCCCGCCCGATCCGGGTCGACCTCACCTCCTTCGAGCCGGCGGTGCCGAGCCGGGACGGGGAGCTGACGATCAAGGGCACGCTGACCAATACCTCCGACGACCCGATCGCCAACGTCCGGGCCTACCTGTGGCGCAACCAGGCACCGCTGACCAACCGCACATCGCTCGACGAGGTGCTCGCCGGCGAGGCGACCCCGACCGGCGATCGCGTACCCATCGACGGCGCCTTCCAGAACGTGACCCTCGACCGCGGGCCGATGCAGCCCGGCGAGAAGCTCGACTTCACGGTCACCGCCAAGATCGCCGATCTCGACTTCCCGCGCCGGGGCGGGGTCTATCTCACCGGCGTCGACGTGCTCGGCCAGGTGGACAACGGCCCCACCTCGGTGCCCGGCCGGACCCGCCTGTTCCTCCCGCTGCCGGCCGCCTCCGACGCACCACCGACCCGGACCAAGATCACCTCCGTCGTCGCGCTGACCAGCCAGCCGTCGATGCTCACCCCCGGTGTCTTCGCCGACGACCATCTCGCCACCGAACTGGCCCGGGGCGGCCGGCTCACCGCCCTGCTCGCCGCCGCCGGACGCCCCGGGATGAGCTGGGCGATCGACCCGTCGCTGCACGAGGAGCTGTCGGCGATGGCGGCCGGCTACCGGGTACGCGAGGCCGACGGCACGCTGACCGACGGCGGCGGCGCCGAGCTCGCCCGCCGCTGGCTGACCCAGTTCGAACGGCTCGACCGCTCCGCCGGATTCCGGCTGCCCTATGCGACCCTCGACCTGCGGGCCGCCACGCGTACCGACGATCCCTGGCTGATCGACCAGTCCGCGCGCCTCGGCGAGGCCTCCGAGCTCGGCGACCTGCCGCTGCTCGCCTGGGGCGGCGACGGCGAGCTCGACCAGCGCACGCTGGAGGCGGTACGCCCGTTCGGGCCGACGGCCGTTCTCACCTCGAATGCCGACAGCGCCCACCGGCTGCTCGCCGCCCAGCCGGCCTCGCCGGCGCCGCTGGTGCGCTACGACCCGCTCGCCTACACCGGCGGACCGCTGCCGGCCGACGGCGTCCGGCCGCTGCACCAGCGCCAGCGCCTGCTCGGCGAATCGCTGGTCGATGCGATCTCCCAGGTCGGCGGCGGCGGCACGGTCCGCCTGATCACCCAGCCCGACGAGGCCGCCGCCGACGCGGCATCCGACGCGCCGTGGGTCGAGCGGCTCACCCTGACCGGCCTGCTCGACTCCGATCCCCAGGAGTGGAACGGAACCTTCCGCGAGCCCGACGCCCCGACCCTGTCCGACGAGCAGCTCGGCGCCCTGGCCGAACTGCGCGGCGACGTCGGCTCCTATCTCGGGGCCTGGCTCGACCCCGACCGCGCCCGCCCGCAGTTCGACGCCGTCCTGGTCCGCGGCGCGAGCGCGACCTGGCGCGGCGCCGCCGAGGCCCGCGACGGCTATCTCGACCCGATTCGCCGCGAACTGGCCGACTTCTTCGCCGGCCGCTCGCTCAGCCTGCGCGCCCAGTCCCGGGTGACGATGAGCAACCAGCAGGGCCAGTTCCCGGTCACGATCGCCAACGCGCTGCCCGAGTCGCTGCGGGTCTCGGTGGTCTTCGACTCCGAGAACGCCGCCCGCCTCAAGGTGCCGCCGGTCCGCGATGTCGTGGTCGGCGGCGGGGAGTCGACCACCGTCACCCTCTCGCCCGAGGCGGCCGGCAACGGCACCGTCGGCGTCACCGGCCACCTGGTCACCCCCGACGGCCGGCGGATCGGCAACGGCGTCAAGATCGATGTCGAGGCCACCCAGCTCGGCGCGGTCGGCTGGGTCATTGTGGCGATCTCGGGGGTGGTGCTCGCCGTCTCGACGCTGCTCCGCATCCGACAGGTACGCCGGGAGGGCCGCGGCAGCAGGCGCGGCGACCGGGCCACCGGCACCGGCCGCCACCCGGCCGATGCGAGGGTCGGCCCGTGAGTCCGGACACCGCGCGCAATCGGTCGCTCGTCTCCGCCACGGCGGTGATGGCGGCCGGCACCCTGATCTCCCGGATCCTCGGCTTCATCCGGGTGGCGCTGCTGGCGTTCATCTTCGGCAACGGCACCCGGCAGGCGGAGATCTACAACCTCGGCTTCTCGGTCTCCAATGCGATCTACTTCCTGATCGCCGGCGGCGTGCTGAACACCGTGCTGGTGCCGCAGATCGTGCGAGCGATCAAGAACGATGCCGACGGCGGCTCGGCCTTCGTCAGCCGGATGATCACCGCGATCCTGACCGTGCTGGGCGGGGCGACGCTGATCATCACCCTGGCCACCCCGCTGGTGATGATCCCCTACACGGCGCCGGAGTGGCGTACCCCAGAACTCGCCGCAGACTGGCGTTCGATGCTGATCATCGCCTACCTGATCATGCCGCAGATCTTCTTCTACGGGATCTATGTGGTGCTCGGCCAGGTGTTGAACGCGCGGGGCAAGTTCGGCCCGATGATGTGGGCGCCGATCGTCAACAACGTCGTCTCGATCGGCGTGCTGGCGGTCTATCTCGTTGTCTGGGGGCACCCGGCGTCGCCGACCGAGACGTTCAGCACCGCGCAGGCGATCACGCTGGGGCTGGGTGGCCTGGCCGGGGTGGTGCTGCAGGCCGCAGCGATGATCCCCTACGTGCGCGGCACCGGGCTGCGGCTGCGGCCGCGCTTCGACTGGCGCGGCGCGGGCCTCGGCCACGTGTTCCGGCTCGCGGTGTGGACGCTGCTCTACATGACCGTCAGCCAGATCGGGCTGATGGTCTCGACCAACATCACCTCGGGCGCGACGACCCTCGGCGGCGAGGGCGCCGGAAACACGGTGTTCCAGAACGCCCGGTTGATCTGGCAGGTGCCGCACTCGATGATCACGGTGTCGCTGGCGACGGCGATGCTGCCGATGGTCTCCCGGCTGGCCGCCGAACACGACCTGGCCGGCGTCGCCGCGGAGGGCATGCGGACCCAGAAGCTGGCCACCACCGTGCTGCTGCCGGCGACGATCGCCTTCGCCGCCCTGGCCTTCCCGATCGCCCGGGTGCTGTTCGGCAACGGCGCCGGCATCCGCGACTTCCAGTTCACCGCCTGGACGCTGCTCGCCGCCTGCGTCGGGATCATTCCGTTCACCATCCAGTACCTCTGCCTGCGCCTATACTACGCGCTGGAGGACACCCGCACCCCCGCCCTGCAGCAGATCGCGATCATCGCCGTCAACGTGGTCCTCGCGGTCGGCTTCACCTTCACCCCGTGGGCGGGCCCGGCCTGGCTGGCGCCCGGGGTGACCCTGGCGTACTCCCTGTCCTACGTCTTCGGCATGATCATCTCCTGGCACAACCTGCACAAGCGGCTGCCCGGCTTGTCGGCGACCGACCTGATCCGCCACCTGGTCCGGGTCACCGTGTGCGCGCTGCCCGCGGGCGCGGTCGCGTTCGGGATCAGTTGGCTGGCGCGTGATCACTACGACTCGTTCCTGATCGTCGCCGCGACCGTCGTCGGCGGCGGGCTGGCCGGCCTGGCGGTCTTCGTCGGGCTGGCCCGCCTGCTACACGTGCGCGAGGTGACCGACATCATTGCGACGGTACGCCGCCGCGGCCGCCCGACCCCGGCCACCGCGACCGCGGAGAAGGCCGAGGCCACCGGGGCGGCCGAGCTCGACGCCCAGGACGAGGCGATCACCGAGATCTTCGCGCCGGAGCCGGTGATGGACGACCCGAAGACGGTGCTGATGCCGCGGATCACCGCCGACGTGCCGCCGGTCGACCAGCGCGCCGGCACGGTGCTGCGCCCGGAGCGGCCCCTGCAGCCGGGCAGCTTCGGCGTACCCGATGCCCCGCAGTACGCCGCCGGCCCGCTGGACGACACCGCCGAGGACGAGCATCCGATCACCGCCCATGCGGGCGACGAGCTGGGCGGACGCTACCGGCTGGAGCGCCCGGTGGTACGCCGGGAGCGCTCGCAGACCTGGGAGGCCTGGGACGCCATCCTCGGCCGCCGGGTCGTGGTGCATCTGCTGCCGGCCGGCGAGACGGCGACCGCGCAGGCGCTGCACGCGGCCCGGAGCGGCGCGATCGCGACCGACTCCCGGTTCCTGCGGGTCCTGGACATCGTCGAGTCGGCCCCGCTCGGTGACGCCGCGATCGCCTATGTGGTCACCGAGCATGTCGACGGCACGACGCTGCAGGAACTGCTCGTCGACGGGCCGCTGACCGCCGTCGAGGCGGCCTGGTTGTTGCGGGAGTTGGCCGATGCGCTGGCCGGCGTGCACGCGCACGGCATCGGCCACGAGCGGATCAACCCCGACACCGTGATCATCACCCCGACCGGCAACATCAAGATCGCCGGGCTGTTGCTGGAGGCGGGGCTGCAGCCAGAGGATCCGCACACCGAGCCCGACACCGCCGATCTGGATCCGCAGCGGCGCGACGTGCACGATCTGGGCCGGATGCTCTATGCGATGTTGCTGTGCCGTTGGCCGGGCGGGCCGGCCTACGGCCTCGGCCAGGCGCCGTCGGCCGGCGGGCACTGGTTGACCCCGCGTCAGGTCCGCGCCGGCGTCTCTCCGGTGCTGGACCAGCTCACCGACCGGATGCTGAACCCGACGCCGCGCCAGCGGATGATGCCGATCGGCGATGCCGCCACCGTCGCCGCCGAGCTGACCAAGGTTCTTGCCGGCGCCGACGGCGCGCCGGACCTTGAACGGCGGGTACGCCGCGGCGCCTGGCAGCCCGGTCTCGCGCCGGAGGCCGACGAGGGTTACGGACCCCTCGCACCTCCCGGCCCGGAGTTCGGGCCGGCGCCGGCAACCAGCCCAGCTCACCCGAGCCCGGCCCATCCGAGCCCGGCTCACCCGAACCCAGCCCACCCGAACCAAGCCCACCGGACCAGCCTGGCCGAGGACGACACCCCGACGATCACCCAGCCGGCCGTCCCCGCCGACCGCGCGCGGTCCAGCGTCGACGCGCCCGCGACACCGGCCGGGACGGGTCGCGGCCGGTGGGCCCGGATCGTGGTCCCGGCGCTGCTCGCGCTGCTCTTCGTGCTGATCATCGCGCTGGCCCGGATTTTCGGCGGCGGCACCGCGCCCCAGTCGGCCGACGGCGGCCCCTCGGCAACCCCCAGCGCCGCCCCGAGCACCCCGCAGGCCGTCGAGATCGTCGCCGCCCGCGACTTCGATCCCCAGGGCGATGACGGCACCGAGAATCCCGATCAGGTGCCCAATGCCATCGACGGCGACCCGGAGACGGCCTGGCGGACGCTGAACTACTACAACAACCCCCGCCTCGGCGGCGCCAAGCGCGGCGTGGGCCTGGTGCTCGATCTGGGCGAACCGCGCAGCGTCGCGGAGGTGGCGCTGCGGCTCTCCGACGGCGGCACCGACGTCGAGCTGCGGGTGCCCAAGGCCGAGAACCCCGAAGAACCACCGATGCGCAGCGACGGCGACTGGCGTACCGTGGCCTCCCAGGACGACGCGCCGGCCGCGGCAACGCTGCGCGTCGAACCCGCCGTGACGAGCCGGTACCTGCTCGTCTATCTGACGAAGTTGCCACCCGACGGCGAGAACTTCCGCGGGAGCATCTACGAGGTGGAGGTCACTGGGTGAGCGGTACGCCGATCGCGAGGCTGCGCCCGGCCGCGCCCCCGGCCGCCACCGATCCGCGCTCCGATGCCGAGCTGCTGGCCGCCCATGTGGCCGGCGAGCACGCCGCGTTCGGGGTGCTCTTCGCCCGCCACCGCGACCGGCTGTGGGCGATCGCGCTGCGGACCATGCGCGACCCGGATGAGGCCGCCGACGCGCTGCAGGAGGCACTGATCTCGGCATTCCGCCGCGCGGACGGCTACCGCGGCGAGGCGCGCGTCACCACCTGGCTGCACCGGATCGTGGTGAACGCCTGCCTGGACCGGATCCGCCGCAACAAGGTACGCCGCGCCGACCCGCTGCCCGACGATCTCGACAAGAATGTCCGGCTCGCCGGCCCGGAGTCCGACGACCCGGCCGGGGGTACCGAACTGCGTACCGTCGTCGTGGACGCCCTGAGCCGACTGAATCCGGACCAGCGGGCCGCGCTGATCCTGGTCGACATGGAGGGCTACACCGTGGGCGAGGCCGCGACCATCCTGGGCTGCGCCCCGGGCACGGTGAAGAGCCGGTGCGCCCGCGGCCGGGCGCGGCTCGTGCCGCTGCTGGCCCACCTGCGGGCCGAGCCGTGAAGCAGGTGTTGGAGGCCCGCAAGGACCATCGCCCGCCGATCGCGGGGATCGTCATCCTGGCGGCCGTGACGATCGGCGTACTGGCCTACGGTCGGCTGCCCGGTTGGTGGCAGGCGGCGATCGTGGTGGTCGTGCTGGCCGCGCTCTATGCGGCCTTCAAGTGGGTCCAGGCCCGGACGACGGTGACCCTTGACGGTGCGACGATCCGCGTACATTCCCCCGTCGGCGGCAAGGAGGTCGCAGGTGCCGAGATCGTCGCGGTCCGCGAGCTGCCGAACGGACGCAGCCCGAATCATCTGCTGCGGACCGTCGACGGGCGCCGGCTGCTGGTGCCGTCGTCGGAGGTACGCCGGGGGCACTCCGCGCTGTTTCGCTGGCTCGACGAGTACGCCCCGGCCGCCGAGCTCGACAAGCGCTCGACGCGGACCCGTCGGCTGCTCGCCGACCGCGGCCAGCTCGACCCGGCCGGTCCGGGCGGCCCCGAGGACGGGTGAGGGCCGGCTTGGGTCGCGTGTCAGGATGGGAGTTCGGGGAAGCATGGAGGATCGGGGGGAACCGTTGGACCGTCGCCGTGCGTCGCAGGGCCGGTGGCCGGGGTCTGCCCGGTCCGGTGTTTCCCACCCGCCCACCAGTCCGTCGCCAGCAGCCAGCCGTTGGTCAGCCCGTTTCGTGAGGAGCAGTCGTGCCTGAGCCCCGCCCGCAGCCGTCCTCGGACGAGCTCGACGCGGTCGCCGAGCTGCTCGCGGCCGAGGCGGAGCTGCCGATGCCGCGGGAGGTGGCAGACCGGCTGGAGGCGGTCCTGGCCGCCGAGGCGGCAGCCGCGGAGGCCGGCGAGAGCGCCGCGGCCCGGGCGGCGGCGCTGCGGGCGGCGGCGAAGCGTACCGACCTCGGGACCTTCGGCCAGAATCCCGCGAGCGAGCGCAAGGACTTCTCCGCGGAGGCGCGACACCGCGTCGCCGCGCAGAACCGCGCCCGCCACAGCGACTGACTCACGCGGCCGGCGGCGCCGGTGGGGGTACGCCGGCGCGCAGGATGCGGGCCAGCATGGCGACGGGATCCGGCAGGTCCCGGGCGGGTGGCAGTTGTGGCCGCGCCATCTGCATCACCTCCCCGGGGCCGGTTCCTTGCTGAGAGATTCCAGCAGGGCCCGGCGGGTTCCCCGGGGGTCGCTCAGCCCTCGATCGGGAACCGGATCGAACCGCCGTTGCGCGAGCGGTAGACCAGCTCGGTGACCTCGTCGCGGCTCTTCACGAAGACCCAGCCCAGGTAGCAGTCGCCCGGTCCGAGCTCCATCGAGTCCGGCATCAGTGGGATGTCGTTGCCCGGCTGATTCGCGATCGACGCGCCCCGGTCGGGCAGGCCGCTGCCTGCGGGCAGGCGCTCGCCGGAGGCGGTGCCGAAGGAGAAGTCGGAGTAGCCATAGCTCAGCGATCGCTCGTCGGTCGCGCAGACAGTCACGACCGCGTCGGCCACGTCGGACTCGCCGGCGGTCTCGCGCTGGCCGTTGACGAACGCGATCCGGGCCGCGCCGTCGACCGTCGAGAAGTCGAGGTCGTCGAGATCGGTCAGGGCCTGGGGCCCGTAGGCCCAGGAGAACTTGTTGCCGCGGGAGTCGTCGAAGTGCACCGCATGCACCTGGTCGACCTGGGCGTCGAAGGACACCGAACCGGTGGTCACCTCGCCGGGTCGCAGGGTGCGTTCCACGATGCCGAATCCGGACACGGTCCCGACCCCGAGGCGATCGGTGGTGTTGACGCTCCAGGAGTCGGCGCTGAGCGTGACATCCTGGTCGCCGATCGCCTCGATCCGGACGATGATCGTGAACGAGGTCTCGCCGGCCTGCTCGTCCTGGCCCATCTGTTCCATGGTGACCGCGATCTGATCGCCGCGTACCGGCTGCCCGAACGGCGCGTTGTAGCGGGTCACCCCGGCATTGGCGGGCGGGGGCGGCGGCGTTTCGGTGGACCCGGCGTCGTCGGTGGCGCCCGGCGACGGCGCCGGGACCCTGCTACGGCTGGCGGTCGGCGCGGGCTCGACCGGGGAGGGCGAGGCGCTCGGGGTGGGGGTACCGGAGGGAAGCTGGCCCTCGGTCGGCGCGGGCAACTGGGCCGTCGTGGGCGCCGGCAGCGGGTCGGCGACCGGTGGCTGCCGGGGAAAGGCGAGCACGCCGACGGCCACGCCGATCAGCGCCAGGCAGGCGGCGATCGCCGCCGCGACGGTGATCCGTCGGCGCCTGCGGCGCGCCAGCTCGTCGGCCGCCTCGGCCTCGGCATCGCCGGCGAGGATCGCCGTCAGCATCCGGTCGGCGCCGGGCAGGTCGCGCTCGGGGGGCAACTGCGGCCTCATCCGACACCTCCCAGGAGCTGTGCGATCTCGGTGGTTGCGAGCTTGCTGCGCGCCCTGTTCAGGCGCGATTTGACGGTGCCGACCGGTACGCCGAGCACCTGCGCCACCTCGCTCATCTCCAGCCCGGCCCAGGCGACCAGCTCGATCACGGCGCGCTGGTTGTCGGGGATGCGGCCCAGCACGTCGTTGATGTGGCCCATCTCCTTCTCCTCGGCCAGCCAGCGCTCGGTGTTGTCGGTGCCCTTCGGCGTGACGGACTCGACCCTGTCGACCAGCCGCAGATGGCGTTTGGCCGAACGGAGCGCGTTGCTCGCCTCGTTGCGGGCCATCGACAACAACACCGGCCGCGCCGACTCCAGGTGCAGGTCGTCGACCGTGCCCTCGCACGCGCGCCGCCACAAGGTGGTGAACGTCGCCTGGGTCACGTCCTCGGCCATCGACCAGGACGCCGAGTGCCGGAACGCGAAGTTGTAGACGGCCTTGTTGTGCCGACCGAACAGCGTCCGGAAGGCGTACTCGTCACCCGCGCGCAGGCGTACCCACAGGTCGGCGTCGGTCGGTTCGGCGCCGGCCGGCGCGTTGGACCCGGCGGTCTCCTCACCCCTCACCGATCAACCCCTCCTGCCCGCGGCGGCGGGCTCTGTCGGTGAGGAGTCCGGGCACGGGCCAGGAGTTCCGCCGGGGCGCCCCGTCCTCAACCACGTTCGGCCCTCAACCACGTTCAGCCCTCAACCACGATCGACGCGGGCCCGCTCCAGCAGCCGCAGCCAGATCTCGCTCACGGTCGGGTACGCCGGGACCGCGTGCCACAGGGTCTCCAGCGGCACCTTGCCGACGACGGCGATGGTGGCCGCGTGCAGCAGCTCGGCGATGTCCGGCCCGACGAAGGTGGCGCCGAGGATCGTGTCGGTCGCCCGGTCGATGACCAGCTTCGCGCGGCCGGCGTAGTCGTCGCGGGCCAGCGAGGAACCGGCGACCGCGATGTCGAGCTCGATCTCGGCGATGTCGTGACCGGCCTCGCGGGCGGCCGCCGCGGTCGGCCCGACGCTCGCCACCTCGGGCTCGGTGAAGACGACCTGCGGGATCTGGCCGTGGTCGGCGCTCGCGGCGTACCGGCTGCCCTCGAGCGGGCGGCCCTCGGCGCGGGCGGCGATCACGTCGCCGGCGACCCGGGCCTGGTACTTGCCCATATGGGTGAGCGCGGCGCGACCGTTGACGTCGCCGCAGGCATACAGCCAGTCCTCCGCGCCGCGCACCCGGAGCTGGTCGTCGACCTCGATCCCCGTGCCGGGCGGGAGGCCGGCGGCGTCGAGGCCGAGGTCATCGGTACGCGGCCGCCGGCCGGCGGCGACGACGATCTCGTCGACGATCAGCTCGGTCCCGTCGCTGAGGGTGCAGGTGGCGGGCGCCTCGCGCGGTGCTCCGGGGGCGGGGTCGGCGCCGGCCGGCAGGTCGCGGGTGACCTCGGTCAGTTCGGTGCCGAACCGGATCTGTACGCCGCGGCGGCGCAGCGCCTCGGCGACCCGCTCGCCGGCGAACGGCTCGGCGGCGGGCAGCAGCGAGCGGCCGCGGACGACCATGATCACGCCGGCGCCGAGGGTGGCGAGCCAGGTCGCGGCCTCGCAGGCGACGACGCCGCCGCCGAGGACGAGCACGGTCCCGGGGACGGCGCGCAGCGCGGTGGCGTCGCGGTTGGTCCAGGGCCTGGCCGCCCGCAGACCGGGGATGTCGGGGATGACGGCCTCGGACCCGGTGGCCAGGACGACCGCGTGCCGGGCCCGCAGCGTGCGCTCGCCCACGGTGACCTCGCGCTCGCCGGTGAGCCGGCCGGCGCCGCGGATCACCTCGATGCCCGCATCGGTCGCCCAGGCGACCTGGGAGGCATCGTCCCAGTGCCGGGTGAAGGCATCGCGGCGCTCCAGCACGCCGGCCGGGTCGAGCTCGGTGCCGTCCAGCCCGCCCATCGCGCCGGCACGGTCGGCCAGCGCCCCCGGCAGCAGCAGGGCCTTGCTCGGCATGCACGCCCAGTAGGAGCACTCTCCCCCGACCAGTTCGGACTCGATCAGCGCGGCGGTGCGGTCGGAGCCCGCGATGGCGTACTGCGCCGCATTCTCACCGGTCGGTCCGGCGCCGATCACGATCACGTCGAACTCGTCGGTGGCGTCCGACATGGCTCAGCCCTCCTCGCGCCGCTGCCGGAACTGGTCGACCACCTCGTCGTCGGACTCCTCGTCGACCTTGCGGCGCACCCGTCCCATGCCGGGCAACCGGGACAGCATGTCGCTCAACCGCGCGGAGATCAGCAGCAGGTCGTGCACATCGTCGCCCACGGACCCGAGCGTCTTCATGATCGGCAAGACGTCGGTGCGCAGGCTGTCGGTGAGCTCGGGAAGCTGGTCGACGAGCCCGACCAGCGCATCGACCTCGCGAACGTCGGTCGTCTCGGCCAGCCGATCGAGCACCGGGAGCAGGCGTGTGATGCTGGGCTCGATCGCCGCCGTCAGCGCATCGGCGCGGTCGACCACGGCGCCGGTCCGGGCCACCAGGGCATCGGCGCCGGCCTGGGTCTGCTCGATCCGGTCGATCACCGCATCGGTACGCCGGATCAGCGCCTCGGCGGAGTCCAGCAGCGCCAGCAGCCGCGGCAGGGCGGTCGCGGCGTCGCCGATGCTCTCCGCGCTCCGGGCCGCCAGTCCGACCACATCGGACGGTGTCGGTATCCGCATGGGCGGAGCCTAGTTCGTCGGGCCGACGGTTCTTCGGCGGGCGCCTGCAAGGATGGGTGTCATGTTCTGGGTGCCCGCAGCGGCCTTCGCCATCGCCGCAATCTGGTCGTGGCGAGTCGACCCCCGGCAGCTCCGGATCGGGGTGTTCGCGGTGTTCGCGGCCGGGTTCGGCGTACTCGCCCTCGCCTCCAGCGATGTCGGGATCGCCAGCGAGGTCGCCGCGGCGCTGGTGCTGGCCGCCGTCCTGGTGCTACCGGTGGCGGTGGTCGCGGCCGCGCTGTTCCTGATCGTGAACGGGTTGATCATGGTACGCAAGGAGCGGCTGACCCTGGGCAATCTGGTGTCGCTCGTCACCGGCGTCGGGATGCTCGTCCTGATCGGCGTGACCCTGGCCATGATCTCCCTGGGTTCGATCACGGCCGCCCTGGCAATCCTGATCATCCTCGTGGTCGGCTATCTGGCCTTCGTCTTCGTCTGCTTCGCGGCCTATTCGTTCATCTATTCGCGGCGAAGCCTGCGCAGCAAGCAGATCGACGCGATAGCGGTGCTGGGTTCGCGGGTGGTGAACGGCCGGGTGCCGCCGCTGCTGGCGGCCCGGCTGGCGCGCGCGGAACAGATCTATCGCGCCCAGCTCGGGGCCGGGCATCCGGCGCCGTTGCTGGTGCCGTCGGGCGGGCAGGGCTCGGACGAGTCCGAGCCGGAGGGCGCGGCGATGGGCAACTACCTGGTCGCGCACGGCGTACCGTCGACCGATGTGGTGCCGGAGACGGCGGCCGCGACGACGGAGCAGAATCTGATCTTCTCGCGGCGACTGGTCGATGAGCTGCGGCCCGGCGGGACGATGGTGGTCGTGACCAATGACTACCACGCCTTCCGCACCGCGCTGCAGGCCCGGCGGCTGCGGATCGACACCCACGCGGTCGGTGCGCCCACCGCCCGCTATTTCCTGCCGTCGGCGTATCTTCGCGAGTTCGTCGCGGTGCTGCGGCAGAACTGGTTGTTGCACGCCGTGGTGATCGCCGCGCTGGCGCTGGGGGTCTTCGGGCTGTTGATCATCAGCCTGTCGCCGCTCGGCTTCCAGCCCAATTGATCATGGAGAAGAGCTGATCATGGCGTCGGTCGACGTGCTGGTGATCGGTGCCGGTCAGGCCGGGCTGTCGGTGGCGTACCACCTGGAGCGAAGCGGCATCGGCCACGCGGTGGTCGATGCGGAGGAGGGCCCGGGCGGGGCGTGGCGGCACCGTTGGCCGACGCTGACCATGGCCACCGTGAACGGGATCCGGGAGTTGCCGGGCACCACGCCACCGGCGGCCGATCCGGTGGCGCCGGCGAGCGAGGCGGTGCCGGCATGGTTCGGGGCGTACGAGCAGGAGTTCTCGATCAAGGTCGAACGTCCGGTGACGATCCGCCGGGTGGCCGATGATCATGGGCGGCTGGCCGCCGTCGCGGACGACGGGCGGGTGTGGTCGGCGCGGGCGCTGGCCAATGCCACCGGCACCTGGGGGAAGCCGTTCTGGCCGGCCGTGCCGGGCCGGGAGTCGTTCGCGGGGTGGCAGTTGCACACGCACGACTATCCGGGACCACAGGCATTCGCCGGGCTGCGGGTGATCGTGGTCGGCGGCGGGATCTCCGCGGTCCAGCATCTGCTGGAGCTCGCACCGTTGGCCGCAGCGACGCGCTGGGTGACCCGGCGGCCGCCGATCTTCACCGAGGGCGAGTTCGGCGAGGAGCGGGGCCGGGCGGCGGTGGCGATGGTGGCCGACCGGGTCCGGGCCGGGCTGCCGCCGCGCTCGGTGGTCAGCGTGACCGGTTTGCCGCTGACGCCGGCCGTGCGGGCGGGGATCGCGTCGGGTGTGCTGGAGCGGCTGGCGATGTTCGAGCGTGTGGTGCCGGAGGGGGTGCGCTGGGCGGACGGGCGTACCTGCCGCGCGGATGCGATCATCTGGGCGACCGGCTTCCGGGCAAGCCTGGATCATCTGGCCCCGCTGCACCTGCGCG
The DNA here is from genome assembly GCF_013408305.1 of Naumannella cuiyingiana. Lineage (NCBI taxonomy): Bacteria > Bacillati > Actinomycetota > Actinomycetes > Propionibacteriales > Propionibacteriaceae > Naumannella > Naumannella cuiyingiana. The sequence continues at coordinate 1,734,950 of NZ_JACBZS010000001.1, forward strand.
AGACCGGCGGCGGCATCACGATGGACGGGCGGGGACTCACCCGGGTGGCCCGCGACCACCGGGTCCATCTGGTCGGCTACGGCACCGGCGCCTCGACCATCGGCGCCAATCGCGCCGGCCGTGCCGCGGCCCGCGAGATCGGAGAACTTCTCGGCTGAGGTCGTCCCCCGCCTGCCCAGCCATCCGCGAGCTCAACCGGCACCCGCGAACTCACCCGGCACCCGCGAGCCCAACCGGCACCCGCGAACGATACTCGGCCCGCGCCTGCCGACTCAGCCCGCGGATCCAGGCACGCCGGTCGATCCGCGAACCCACCCGGATCCGCGAATTCAACCGGCATCCACAGGCCCAAACGGCACCCGCGAGCGATACTCGGCCCGCACCTGCCGATTCGGCCCGCGGATCGAGGTACGCCCGCCCATCCACGAACCCAATCGGCAGCTTGGGGCCCGACCGGCACCCGCGAGCCCAACAGGGCTACTCGTCGTCGGCGATGCGCAGGCTGCCGGCGGGGCTGTCGGCGAGGGGCGGGTCTGGCGCGAGGGTGCCGTCGGGGGCAATGTGTTCGAAGATCTGCGCGACCAGCGTCAGCACGTGCGGGTCGTCGACGGCGTAGAACAGGTGCCGGCCGTCCCGGCTGGCGCTGACGATGCCGGCCAGCCGCAGCTTGCTGAGGTGCTGGCTCGCGGTGGCGATGCTGACCCCGACCCGCTCGGCGAGCGTACCGACGTCGTAGCGACCCTCGGCGGCCAGCGCGACCAGGTGCAGCCGCACGGGCGCCGCGAGCAGCGAGAACGTCCGCGCGGCCACCTCCAACTGGGGTTTGGTCGGGTCCAGCGGGCGCAGCCGGACCCCGGAGTCGTCGTCAGTGCCCGGATACCTCACCCGGGCATTGTCCCGCCATCGCGCAGGCACCGACGCCGGGCACCCCGATCAGAGCCTGCGCAACCGCTCCAGCAGCGGTCCCGCGGCCTCGGTCAGGAAGCGTTCCTGCGTGTCGCCGCCGATCTGGATCAGCGCGACATCGGTGAATCCGGCATCGAGATAGCCCTGCACGGCTTCGGCGATCGCGTCCAGATCGGGGCCGCACGGGATGGCCGCCGCCACATCCTCCGGCGTCACGAGCCGGGTCGCCGCCGCGAAGCCGGCCGGGGTACGCAGGTCGGCGTTCACCGGCCAGCCGCCCGCGAACCAGCGGAACTGATCATGGGCGCGCGCGATCGCCGCGTCGGCGTCCGGGTCCCAACAGACCGGCAACTGGCCGATCGCCCGCGCCTGCTGCCCGATCTTCGGCGCGCCGTCGACACCGTTCCACTGCTTGATCAACTCGGAATTCGGCTCGACGGCGATCAGGTGCTCGGCCAGCGGCGCGAACGCGGAGATGCCCAGTTCCCCGGAGATCGCGACGCCGATGGGTACGCCGTCCGCCGGCCGGTCCCACAGCCGGGCGGCGTCCACCCGGAAGTGCTCGCCGACGAAGTCGACCAGGCCACCGTCGAGCAGCGCGCGGATGATGTGCAGCGCCTCCACCAGCATCTCCTGCCGGGCGGGTACGCCGGGCCAGCCCTGTCCGATCACATGCTCGTTGAGGTTCTCGCCGCTGCCGAGCCCGAGGACGAATCGGCCGTCGGCCAGCAACTGGGTCGTGGCAGCCTGTTGCGCGACGACCGCGGGGTGATAACGCATGGTCGGGCAGGTGACGAAGCTGATCAACTCCACCCGCTCGGTCCGGTCGGCGACCGCTCCGAGCACGCTCCAGGCGAACGGCGCGTGCCCCTGTTCGGCGAGCCACGGCGAGTAGTGGTCACTGCAGACCTCGAAGTCGAAGCCCGCCCGCTCGGCAGCCACTGCATCGGTGATCAACTGCTTCGGCCCGGCCTGCTCGGTCATCAACGTGTAGCCGAAACGTGCAGACATTCAGTATCCTCCACGCAGAAGTTGAAGTCGATATCTCGACACTACGCTCCGGGAGCGAGGACGCGCCATGCCCCCTGCCGAATCGGTCGACACGGTCCTGCTGGATGTCGACGGCACGCTGGTCGACTCCACCTACCTGCACGCCCTGGCCTGGCAGCGCGCCTTCGCGCGACACGAGCTGGCGCCCGAGTCGTGGCGGGTACACCGGGCGATCGGGATGGGCGGCGACCGGTTGGTCGAGGAGCTGTGCGGGGCCGAGGTCGAGCGGCGTCTCGGCGACGAGCTGCGCGCGGAGTGGGAGGACGAGTACGCCGCGCTGTTGCCGCAGGTACGCCCACTACCGCGCGCGGCGGACCTGGTCCGCCACCTTGCCGGCCTGGGGCTGCGGGTGGCGCTGGCCTCGTCGGGAAAGAAGCGCTTCACCGATGCCGCGATCGACTCCCTCGGCCTCGACGCCGACGATTTCGCCGCCGTCACCAGCTCCGAGGACGCCGAGGAGTCCAAGCCGCAGCCCGACATCCTGGGCGTCGCGCTGGAGCGGGCGGGCGGCCGGCGGGCCGTGGTGGTGGGCGACAGTGTCTGGGACATCGAGTCGGCGGGCCGGCTCGGCGCCGACGCCGTGGCCGTGCGTACCGGCGGATTCTCCGCCGCCGAACTCAACCAGGCCGGCGCCGCGCTCGTGGTCGATGACGTGGCCGCCCTCGTGGACGGCGAGTGGCGCCCCTGAGCGCCCGTCGGTCAGAGCGGGTCGGTGGCCTCGGCCCAGATCTCGGCCTCGACCTCGCGCTGTTCCTGGATCTGACGGCAGCGCAGTACGGCGGCGAGTACCGCGCCGACAACGGTGAGCAGGATCAGGATCTTCTTCATCTCGCCCAGCCTAGTTCGCCGGCTGCCGCGCCGACGCGGCAGATGGCCGAGACCTCGCGTACCGGCCGATAGACTGCGCGCGCCCCGCACCCGAATCGCCCGGAGGAACCAGATGATTCGCGTCCGCATCGGGCTGGCCGTCGCGGCGGCCGGCGTCCTCGCGGTGACCGCGTGTACGCCGCCGGGTCCGCAGCGCCCCACCCCCGCGCCGACATCGGCCGAGCCGACCTCCACCATCGACCCCGCCGACCGCTACGCCCCACCGACCGAGCCCCCCGCCGGCGACGAGTTCGGGCTGGAGGACGCGGCCCGCTACGAGGACGGGGTCCAGTTGCAGTTGGCGTCGATCACCGCGGGCACCGCCTCGGAGTCGATGACCGGGGCCGAGGGCACCGACGGCGAGATCGTCACCGCGGTGATCGAGGTGGTCAACGACGGCAACCGGTCGGTGAACCTGAGCAACTGGGTCGTCCAGGGCTATTACGGCGAGGCCGACGTCGGCGCGCAGCTCGTCGGCGACTCCGAGGGCGCCGTCGGCGACTCCTTCGAGGGTGCGGTCGGGCCCGGGCAGACCGTGACCGGAGCCTTCGCGTTCGCCGTTCCGGCGAGCGAGCTGGGCAATGTCACCGTCGCCGTCGACCGCCGCGACGACGTGAACGATCCCGTGCAGTTCACCGGCGCCGTGGGCTGAGCCTCACGACCGGGCGTCGGGCCGCCGGCGGCGGAGCAGGCGGCGCCGCTCGTCGCGCTGCGCCCGGCGTACCAGTGATCTGACCTGGTCGGTGGTCAGCTCGACCGTCAGCCCCGGTGGTTGCGGCAACTGCCAGCGACGCCAGCGGGCGAGCAGCGTGATCGCGGCGCCGACCACCGTGGCGATGATCATTCCCACTGTCGGGCGGAGCTCGGCGGGGGTGGCGAGCACGGCGAGGGAGGCCAGCAGGGCCGCGGTGGCGTACAGGGTATTGCCGCCGAAGATCGCGGGGACCCGGCCGATCGCGATGTCGCGGAGCATCCCGCCGCCCACCGCGGTGATCAACCCGAGCATGATCGCGGTCAGCGGGCCGTGGCCCAGGCCGAGCGCCTTGACGGTGCCGGTGGCGGCCCACGCGCCGAGGCAGACGGCATCCATCGCGGCCAGCGCCCAGCGCCACGGTCGACCCTCGACGTGCAGGACGAAGACGAACGCGGCGCCGGCGAGGGCGGTGATCAGGTACGCCGGATCGATCAGCGCGACGGGCGGCCCGGCGGCGAGCAGGATGTCGCGGAGCATGCCGCCGGCCAGTGCCGACATGATCGCCAGGACGGCGAACCCGACGGGATCGAACTTCAGCGTACGGGCGATGCTGCCACCGATGATGGCATTGCAGAGCACGCCCAACAGGTCGATGACCCGGAAGACGCTGACCAGCTCCATGCCCGAAGCCTAGGGGCAGAGCTGCGCCTCGATCGCCTCGCGAAGGACGGTCTTGGGCTTGGAGCCCTGGAAGGTGCGGACCGCCTCGCCGCCGGCGAAGATCTGCACGGTGGGCAGGCCGCGGACCTGCTGCTCGGCGGCGCTGATCGGATTCTCCCCGGTGTCGATCTTGACGAACTCCATCCGGTCGCCGTAGCGCGCCTCGAGCTCCTCGATGATCGGCTCGAGCTGGCGGCACGGCGTACACCAGTCGGCCCAGTAGTCGACCAGCACCGGCCGGTCCGAACCCAGCACCTCCGCCTCGAACGTGGCGTCGGTGACCTCACGCAGTCCCATCGGATGTCCTCCCCGTCTCGACGACCAGCCTAGGCGCCCCCGCCGACACCGCCGGATTTCTCATGAGCTGACCCCGGCCGGCGTGCCGCGGCGGCTGCTCAGGCGGTGATGCTGTCGGACAGGACGCCGCGGTCGGCGGCGGCGGGGGCGTCCTGCCCGGCCGCGATGTCGTCCAGGTCGGCGAGGTAGCGCTCGGCGTCGAGGGCCGCGGCGCAGCCGGAGCCGGCCGCGGTGACCGCCTGCTGGTAGGAGTGGTCGACCAGGTCCCCGGCGGCGAACACACCGGGCAGGTTGGTCCGGGTGGTCCGGCCCTCGACCAGGACATAGCCGTTCTCGTCCAGGTGCACCTGCCCCTTGACCAGCTCCGAGCGCGGGTCGTGGCCGATGGCGATGAACAGCCCCTGCGCGTCGAGATCGCGCTCCTCGCCGGTCACCGTGTCCACCAGCGTCACCTTGTCCAGCGACGCGTCGCCGTGCAGATCCTTGACGGCGGAGTTCAGGGCGAAGCTGATCTTGGGATCGTTCTTGGCGCGATTGGCCATGATCTTGGACGCGCGCAGCTCGTCGCGGCGGTGGACCAGGGTCAGCGACTTCGCGAACCGGGTCAGGAACGTCGCCTCCTCCATCGCCGAGTCGCCGCCGCCGACGACCACCAGATCCTTGTCCTTGAAGAAGAATCCGTCACAGGTGGCACACCACGAGACGCCCTTGCCGGACAGCTCGTCCTCGCGCTCGATGCCGAGCTTGCGGTACGCCGAGCCCATCGCCAGGATCACCGTGCGCGCGGCATAGGAGTTCCCCGCCGCGTCGGTCACCTTCTTGATCTCGCCGGTCAGGTCGACCGACACGGCGTCGTCGGTGATCAACTCCGCGCCGAACCGCTCGGCCTGCGCCCGCATCTGGTCCATCAGCTCGGGGCCCTGGATGCCCTCGGCGAAGCCCGGATAGTTCTCGACCTCGGTGGTCGTCATCAAGGCGCCTCCGGCGGCCAGCGCCCCCTCCAGCACCAGCGGCCGCAACTCGGCGCGCGCGGCATAGATCGCGGCGGTGTAGCCCGCCGGCCCGCTGCCGATGATGATGAGGTCGCGCACGCGGTCCGGCTCGTCGGCCGCGCCCGGTGCACCCTCGGCGCTGGGAATCTCGATCATGTCGTCCTCTCCGGCAGTCCCCTGCCGATCCGTGCCCTGCCCGGCCCTCGCAATCCCCCGGCCGCTCGCGGCGACGGGGTCGCACCGGTCGATTCTATGCCGGTGACAACCGCCGCCCGGCCGGCATTGTTCCCTCGGCCGGGCGGTCGGTCCCCCGGGTGCGGCCGCCCCGGCGCGGCACGTCCCCCCGCGAGATCGCTCAGGGCGCCGGGATCGGCGGGGCGAGGTCCCGCGGGCCGAACCGGCGCCGCCGGGCGACCGTCCAGATCGCCAGCGCGCCGGCCGCCAGCGCCCAGCCCGCCAGCACCCCCACGCAGAGCCACAGCCGGTCGAGTTGCCCGCCGGAGATCGCGATCCGGTACGCATCGATCAGGTAGGTCATCGGCAGCAGCGGGTGCAACGCCCGGAAGAACGCGGGCAGGATCTCCGGCGGATAGGTACCGCCGGCCGCGGCCAGTTGCACGATCAGGGTGATCAACAACAAGGCCGATCCCGGCGTACCCAAGGCCAGGCGGAGCGCGCTCGCCAGCAGGCTGAACGTGACCGCACCGAGCAGCGTCAGTCCCACGAACGCCAGTGGATGCGCCGGGGCCAGGCCCATGGTCGCCCAGACGATCCCGATCATCGCAAGCCCGCCGACGACCGCGACCGCGCCCACGGGCAGCCATCCGCCGAGCGCCAGCCGGACCGGGTTCGCCCGGCCGGCCAGGGTCCGGGTCGCGATCGGCCGCATCACCAGGAACGCCGAGATCCCGAACACCCACAACGCGATCGAGAAGAACATCGGCGCCAGCCCGCGGCCGTAGTAGTCCGCGGGGTTGTCCACGGTCATCTGCACATCGGCGGGCGCCGACAGCACCTGCGCCGCCTCCTCGGCCTGGGCCTCACTGATCACCGGCAGCCGCTCCAGTCCCCGGGACAGCCCGTCGTGCAGCCGCTGCGCGCCGTCGTCGAGCTGGGCGATCCCGGCGGAGAGCCGGCCGCTGCTGTCCCGGAGGGTACGCAGACCGCCGGCCAGCTCGCCCGCCCCGGAGTCGAGCTGGGCGGCCCCGTCGTCGAGCCGCCGCGCGCCGGCAGCGAGGCTCGACGCCCCGTCGTCCAGCGCGATCACACCATCGTTCAGCTCGCCCGCGCCGGCGGCCAGCCGGTCCGCGCCGGAGCCGGCGTCGCGCAACGATCCGGCGAGCCGCGCATTGCCGGCGGCGACCTGTTGCGCGCCGTCGTTCAGCCGGACCAGGTTGTTGCGGGCGGCGCCGAGGTTGTCCTCCAGCCCGTCGCTGGCGCGGATCCGGCCGTCGACGGACTTGGCGCCCGTGGCGATCCGGTCGGCCCGCTCGGCGATGCCCGAGGCTCGCTCGCTGGCGGAATCGACCCGATCGGACAGCCGGCGGTAGGCCGGGTCCTCGCCCAGCTCGGGGTTCTTCTTCGCCAGCGCCTTCAGGTCGGCGTCCATGCCCGCCAGGTCGGTTGCCAGCGAATCGGTACGCCCGGCCAGCCGGCCGCTGACCTCGACGGCGTCGCCGCTGATCGTCTGCGCATCCGAGCGCAGTTCGGGCAGGGCCGTGCGCAACGCGTCCAGCGGCGGCAGCACCCGGTCGTTCAACTGCTGGGTGCCGTCCGCGACCTGCCGGGAGCCGTCGGCGAGCTGGTCCGCGCCGTCGGCGGCCTTGCCGAGCCCGCCGGCCAGCTCTCGGGTCCCGCTGGCGAGGCGACCGCTGCCGGCGCGCAGTTTGCCGCTGCCCTCGGCCAGCCGGGCCGACCCGTCGGCCAGTTCGCCGGTCCCGGTGTGCAGCGCGGCGGCGCCGTCGGCGAGCTTGCCGCCAGCGTCGGCGGCCTGTCCCGCGCCGTCCGCGAGCTGCCGCGAGCCGTCGGCCGCGGTACCCAGCCCGTCGGCGAGCTGGCCGGCGCCGTCGTTCGCATCGGACATGCCGGATCTGATCTTGGTCAGATTGGCGAAGACGGCCTTGAAGTAGTTCTCGATGGCGGCCTGGTCGACGGCCTGGGTGATCGAATCCTCCGCCTTGCCCGTGATCGACCCGATCACGAATCCGTTGGCGTCATTGCGCTCGAGGAAGATGTTCGCCCGTCTCGGATCGTCGCCCGCGCCGCTGATCAGGGACTCGGAGAAGTCGGCCGGAACGAACACGGTCAGGTAGTAGTCGCCCTCGCGCAGGCCACGCTGGGCCTCCGCGCGGTCCACCACGTGCCAGCCGAAGTTGTTGTCCTCCACCAGCCCGTCGGTGAAGTCGCGGCCGGCGGCGATCGTCTCGCCGTTGTAGTCGACGGGCCGGTCCTCGTTGACCACGGCGACCGGCAGCCGATCGAGATTGCCGTAGGGATCCCAGTTCGCCGACAGATAGATCGCGCCGTAGAGCAGCGGAACCAGCGCGACGAAGATCAACGCGATCACCGGCAGCGGCCCGCGGAAGCGGCGCAGCTCGAAGCTGCCGAGCCGCAGCGCGCCGCCGCGTTGACGATCACGGTCGGCCTTGTGCCGAGCATCGTTCGCCATCATCGTTCCTTCCCGGTCTGCCGGATCGGTGCTACCCCGTTGTGGATCACGTGCGCCTGCTCGGGCGCGACGCTCGCGTCGGTCACCCCGGCAAGCAACAGCGTCGGCCCGAGCATCGGCGGTACGCAGTCGCGCAGCCACGCCCGGCCCCGGTCGTCCAGGCCGTCGCCGAGTCCATCGGTGATCAACGCCCGGGCGGGCCGGAGCAGCCCGAGCGCAAGATCGACGAAGGTACGCTCCGCGGGCGCCAGCGCGCCGATGTGGGTGCCGGCATCGAGGCCCACCCCGGCCCGCTCGGTCAGCTCGGTGAAGGCCCGGCGGCCCGCGCGCACCGACAGCCCCTCGAACAGGGCCCGCTCGTCGACGGCGTCGGCGATGGTCAACCGCGGCTCGGTCTCCACCAGGCCGGGGATCCGTGCCACCGCGGTCTCCTCACGGAGCCGACGGGCCCGGACCCGCGCCCGCTCGCCCTCGGTCCCGGCCAGCTCCACCTGACCGCGCTGCGGCCCCGCCCAGCGGCCGGCGCAGGCAAGCAGCAGCGCCGAGCGCACCGGACCGGGCGGGGCCTGCAGCAGCGTGTGGCGAACCAGTGCCAGATCCAAGGGCTCGGATTCGGCGTCGTTGACGGCGACCACCAGCGCGGTCGCCGTCAGCACGGGCGGGCGGGTCATCGCAGCACCTTGCCGATCAGCCATTCCAGCGTCGCGGTGACCTCGTCGGCGGTGATCGCGCCGGCGGCGTACTCCTGGGCGCAGGCCGAGACCTGTCCCATCAACACCACCGCCGCATGCCGGCACTCGGCCTCGCCGGCGAACAGGCCCAGCGATCCGAGCAGGCCCGTCAGGTCGTCGACGTGCTGGCGGCGGATCTCGGCGTACCGCTCCGCGATCGCGGGATCGCGCCGGGCCAGCGCGCGGAACTCGGCCAGGATCGCCTGCCAGCCCGAGGTGTTGCGCACCGGCGCGGCCAGCGCCGCGGCCAGCCGGGCCGGATCGTCGCCGCCCCCGTCGGCGAGGATCTGGCGGGCGGTGCCGAGCGCCGAGCCGGCGCTGGCATCGAAGATCTCGCGCCACACGGCGAGCAGCAACTCGGGCTTGGAGCCGAAGTTGGAGTAGACGGCCCCCTTGGTGAAGCCGGCCGTGGCGGCGATGTCGTTCAGCGTCGTCGCGGCGTACCCGCCTTCTTCGAAGCGCGCCGCCGCCGTCTCGACGATCCGCTGCCGGACGTCCGCCCGGCGGGGCCGCGCGCCGACCGGGTCGGCCCGCCGGCCGGTGTCCCCCATGACCGAGTTGCCCATCTCGTCCCGCCTTCACACTCGATACCGCCGGTATTCGATACTCACGGTATGCACAGGAGGGGCGCCGGTCAAGCCCGTCGCGTACAGTTGCCGTCGGCCCGGAGCCAGCGGGCCGCCGTCGGTCAGCAGGGCAGGAGTGGAATGTCGCAGGATCCGGGCAAGCGGGCAGCGGGCGTACCCCGCCGTGACACCGCAACCCGCAGCACCACGAACCGCCCCGCCCGCCCGCGCGCGCTGCCCAAGCCCGCACCCGACGCGCGCTGGCCCTTCATCGTCGCCGGCGCCGCGGTGCTCGCGCTGCTGCTTGCGGTTGCCACCGTCGGATTCCTCAGCCTTCGCCCGGCCGGTACGCCGGTCCCGACCGCGTCGCCCGAGCCCGTCGGCGCACCCGTGCTGCCACAGGAGCTCGGCGAGTTCGTCCGCGACCCGTCCGATGTCGCGAGCACCGACCCGACCGCCGACGAGGGCGCTCAGCAGGTCACCACGGGCCGCTACCTGCGCAACGGCGAGCTGTCCATCGTGGTCAGCGCGGTCCGCCCGGCCACCGATTCGCGAGCGGTGCTCGACTCGCTCGGTGCCACCGCGATCCGCGAGGTCGGCGGCGGGCTGTGCGCGCGCGAGCCGTCGCGCAATCTCGACGTCTGCGCGGCCACCCGCCGCTCGACCACCGTGGTCGTGCTCGGCTGGCGCGGGCAGACCCTGGACGAGCTGGTCGGCAATGCCCAACAGTTCGCCACAGCGCTCGGCTGATCCGGCCCGCCGGACCCCGGTCTGGCCCGCGCCGGGCGCCGCCGAGACCGCGGGCCTACTGAACACCGCCGACCGCTCTCCTAGGCTGGTCCGGTCATGAAGAATCCCGTCCGCTGGATCGTCGAGCCCGGCTATCGCTCCGAGCAGGCCGCCTGGTGGCCGAGCCTCGTCCTGAGCGGAATGGCCGTGCTGGTGACGGCGGTGCCGTGGGCGCTGCTGGCCATCGACCAGCCCCGCAGCCCGGACTCGTTGCGGTACGCCGCTTTGTTCCTCGCGTCGTTGCTGGTCACCGGCGGCTGGGGTCTGCGGCGTCACTATCCGGGCCTGATGCTGGCGATCGGCATCGCGGGCTGCCTGCTGCTGGTGATCCTGCGCACCCCGGTGCCGGCGATCGCCATGGTGCCCTTGATCATCTTCGACTACGGACGCTGGAGCACGCGCTACAGCCGGCTCGCGGTGGGGGCCGGTCTGGTCGGGGCGGTGCTCGGGCCGATGGCCTGGATGCTGTCGCCGGAGTATGTCCAGGGCGGTGCCACCGATTGGTCGCTGTCGATCTTCCTGGTGCTCGTCTTCGGCTGTGCCGGGATGGTCGTCGCGCCCTATGTGATCGCGCGCTTCCTGCGGGCCAGCGACGCCCGGGTCGAGGAGCGACAGGCGAGCGAGGCGGAGCGGATGCGGCACGCGCTGGCCGAGCGCGAGCACCGCGCGCGGACCGCCGAGGCGAATGCCCGCAACCAGATCGCTCGCGAACTGCACGACATCGTCGCGCACTCGCTGTCGGTGATCGTGGTCCAGGCCGAGGGCGGCCGCGCCCTGGCCGAACGCAAGCCGGACAAGGCCGCCGACGTGCTGAACACCATCGCCGACACCTCCCGGGAGGCCCTGGACGAGATGCGCCGGATCGTCGGCGTGCTGCGGGACGGGCCGGAGGCCGCCAACCAGCCCGACTATCTGCCGGCGCCGACGCTGGCCGAGATCGGCGAGATGGTCGCCCGGGCCGGCGACCGGTTCCGCTACGACGAGCAGGGTACGCCCCCGCGCTACGCCTCCCGGGCGCTGCAGCTCACGGCGTACCGCGTGGTCCAGGAGGCCGTGACCAATGTGTTGAAGCACGGCGGACCGGCGGCGCGTGCGGAGGTGATCGTCACCTATCACAGCGACGCCGTCGAGCTGAGCGTGATCGACGACGGACACGGCGCGGCCGCCGGAAATGATCTTCAGGGACATGGCTTGCAGGGCATGCACGAACGGGTGCATGCGATGGGCGGCCGGCTGGTCGCCCGCCCGCGGGCGGGCGCCGGATTCGCCGTGCACGCCGTCCTGCCGCTGGCCGCGCAGCCGCCGCAGCCGTACCGGCGCCCGGTCGCCGCAGCGGAGGCCGTCGAGCCGGGGCCCGCCGGCCTCGATGCGCTGCGGGCGACGATGGCCGATCCGCGGCCCCCGGCGTACCCGGGAAACTCACGATGAACACATTCACCACGAACAACAAGGGCGAGCGATGAGTCTGAAGATCTATCTGTGCGACGACCAGGCGCTGGTGCGCGGCGGCTTCCGGATGCTGATCGAGGCCGAAGATGATCTTGAGGTGGTCGGCGAGGCGAGCAACGGTCAGCAGGCCGTGCGCGATCTGACCCGTCGGCCGGCCGATGTGGTGCTGATGGACATCCGGATGCCCGTGATGGACGGCGTCGAGGCGACGCGGGCCCTGGTCGAGGCCGACAACCCGACGAAGGTCCTGGTGCTGACCACCTTTGATCTCGACGAGTACGTCTTCGCCGCGCTGCGCGCCGGTGCCAGCGGCTTCCTGCTGAAGGATGCCCGGCCGGACGACCTGTTGTCGGCGATCCGCGACGTGGCGAGCGGCGAGGCCGTCGTCGCGCCGAGCGCCACCCGCCGGCTGCTTGATCATGTCGTGCAGCACCTGCCGACCGGCACCGGCGAACGGACCGACGACCCGCGGCTCGGCCTGCTCACCGAGCGCGAGCGCGAGGTGCTCGGCGAGGTGGCCAAGGGCGCGACCAATGGCGAGATCTGCCGGACCCTCTACATGGCCGAGGGCACCGTGAAGACCCACATCGGCCGGCTGCTCGCCAAGCTCGAGTGCCGGGATCGGGTGTCGCTGGTGCTGTTCGCCTACGAGACCGGGATCGCCAAGGTCAACTGAGACCGCCGGCGGCCGCCGCGTACCCGTCGAGGAGGGGTGTCGGCGCTCCGAGCCGGGGCGGTAGGGTTCGATACGTGCCCCGACCTCCGGGGCCGCACCAGTGCTCACTGGTGGAGCCACCACCCGAGCGCACTGCGGGTGGGCCTCCGCCGCCGCAACGTCGAGGAGACCGCCGTGCCCACCCATGACTACGAAGCGCTGCTCAACGCCGACGTCTACGACGCCAACGAGGACAAGGTCGGCAGCGTCGGCCAGCTCTTCCTCGATGACCAGACCCAGAATCCGAGTTGGGTGACGGTCGGCGTCGGGCTCTTCGGCGGCAACGAGATCTTCGTCCCGCTCGCCGACGCCCAGTTCGTCGAGGGCCGGATCCGCGTGCCCTACACCAAGGACAAGATCAAGGGCGCACCCGCCCAGGACGTCGACCAGCACCTCTCCCGCGAGGAGGAGGATCTGCTGTACGCCTATTACGAGGTACGCGGGCAAGGTGGCATGCCGCCCGCCGACGACCGCGCGCAGGCGGGTGCGGTGGGCCAGGCTGGTACGGCGGGCGTCGCCGAGCGGGAGGCGGCCGACCGGGACGCGACCGAGCAGGCCGAGCAGGCCGAGCAGGCCGAGCAGGCCGAGCAGCAGACCGTGCTTCGGGAGCCCGGCAACGCGGACGCGACGCGCGGTGAGTCGACGGCCGGCCCGGGTCTCGGGGCGGCGGGCGTGGCCGGCGCAGGTCTGGGCGCGGCGGCTGCCGCCGGCGGAGCCGACGACCAGCCCCGAACCGGCGAAGCCGGCGAGGAGTTCACGGGCCAGGGCCGGCGCGGCATCGCCGACGACCGTGCCGGTGACGAGACCGCGACGCCCGGCCGGGACGCCGGGGCACCGGGCGCTGAGTCGGCATGGGCCGACCCGCGGACCGCCGCCGAACAGGAGCAGGACCGGAGCGCGACCCCGGCCGATGCGGAACCGGGCGACACGGCATCGGGCGATGCGGGACTCGGCGCCACGGTCGGAGGCGCGTCGGTGGGTGACGAGCCGACCGTGGATGCGCCGGCGGCGACCGAGCGCAGCGTCCCGGGACCGCTGACGAGCAACGACGAGGGCGATTACGGCGTACCGGCCGACCGGCGCGATGCCGCCGCAGGCGAGTTCGCGGCGTCCGAGGAGACCGTCGAGGGCGTCACCGTCGAGCAGGTGGCCGTCGAGCCGGATCCGGCGGTCGGCGCCGACGATCCCTACGCCACCTCCCCCGGCGGTGAGGTCACGGACGAGACGACGCTCGAGGACTCCCCCGCCACCGAGACCCGGGACTCCGAGTTCCAGGAGTCCGAGACGCAGGACTCCGAGACCCAGGACTCCGAGACCGGGAACTTTGAGAACCGGGGCGCCGATGCAGAGGACGATCCGGTGCCGGGCGCGGCGTTCGCGGGCGCGACCGGCGCCGCCGGCGCCATCGGCCTGGCCGGCGCGGTCGCCGCCGATCGAGACGCGGCCGAACGGGACGCGGCCGAACGGGACGCGGGCGAACGAGACGACGAGCGCACCGCCGACCCGGACCGGGACGAGACCGCCACCGAGGTGGACGAAAGCGCCGAGGACACCCGATCGATCGACACGGACGACCTCGCCGCCGGCGCCGACTCCGGCGACCTGCAGCCGGGCATGGGCAGCATGGTGGACCCCGAGGACCCGTACCAGCCCCACCCCATTCCCGCCGATGCCTTCGCCGGAGCCTCCACCGACGAGGCCGACACCCCGGCCGCCATTGACGAGACCCCGGCCGCCGCCGACGAGACCGACAAGACCGACGAGACGAGCCTCGCGGCCGCGGATGCGGCGGACATCACGGCAGCCGAGGACGAGGACTTCGCCGGTACGTCCGACGCTCCCGACGCCCGGCCCGCCGCCGGGGACGCCTTCCTCGGCGACGGCGGGGCGCAGACCCCCGAGGGCTACGTCGTGGAGGACGTCCGCAGCGACGAGGAACTGATCGTCACCGAGCGCACCGACAGCATCGGCGACGTCTCGGGCAGCACCGGCGACGTTTCGACGGGTACGCCGGTCGACGGCATCGACGGCTCCGATGACGACCTGTTGGGCACCACCCCGGAGGACCCCGACGCCGCCGACCGGTTCGGACCGGCCGCGGGAGCGCCCGCCGACGGGTCGCCCGGGTTCGGTGCGGCGGCGGGGGCCGCCGGTGCGGCCGGATTCGCCGCAGCCGGCCGGTCGACCGACCCGGGCACCACCAACCCGGGCACCAGCGACCCGGGCCCGACCAACCCGGGCACCAGCGACCCGGGCCCGACCAACCCCACGGCGGGCCCGACCAGCACCCCGCGAACCGAGCAGCCCCCGCGCACCGGGCAGCCCCCGCGTACCGGACAGACTGGCGGCCGCGGCGACGGGATGGTCCGCTTCGAGGACGGCCTGGCGAAGGCGCAGGTCGGGCTGACGAAGTTCCTGCGCTATGTGCTCACCGAGGCCGAGCGGCTCGCCGGGCGCGCCAACACCCGCCTCGACGAGATGGAGCGCGAGGGCCGACTGCCGGGCCAGCGGCGCGATCCGCGGTCCGGCGATCCCCGGGGCGGCACCGGCCGCTGAGCTCTGCCCGCCCGGTCAGGCACGCTCGCCCGCGGGCGCCTGACCGGGCGCGGTGTCAGACCCGCAGCTCGCTGCGCCGGGCCGGCTCGACGGGCGGGGCCGGCTGGACCAGCTCCCCCAGCCGGCCGGGCAGCTCGCTCAGCCCGCGCCACCAGCGCACGGTGGCCGACAGCTCCAGCCGGACGATGCCGGGCCGATCGGTGGCCACGAAGCCGAGCTCGGCGAGCAGCCCGCCCGAGACGTCCGGGCAACCCGCGGCGGGCGCGGCCTCCACCGCCGCCACCGGCCGCGGCGCGCGGAGCAGCCGCGCACACGCCCCGCGTACCAACTCCTTCGACACCCGGCGCAGCGACTCGCTGGGCGCCACCCGCAGCGCGGTCAGCACCGCCGCGTCGGGCTCGAACGCCAGCTCCGCCGGTGCGGCCGGCGGTGGGGAGAGCAGCAGCCAGCCGGCACACCGCCCTCCGGCGAAGTACGCCACCCCGGCAAAGCCCCAGACCGAATCCGCGAGCCGGGCGCGCAGCAGGTCCGCTTCCCCGACCGCTCCCCCACCCAGCGGGGGCAGGGCGCCCACTGACGCCGCGCCCACGCGTTGCAGCCGGCTGACGATCATGGGCCCATCGTAGGCCGGTCCGTACACTGAGGCGCATCATGAGGCACCCTTGGAGAATGAGCACGCCCGCCAGGCCGGAATCCGTCGCCGACCCGGGCGACGGTGGCGCCGTGGCCGGCTCGGCCCGGCGTCAGGACACCCGGCTCGATTCCTATGTCGACCGGTACGCCGCGCGTACCCACGGCATGAAGGCATCGGCGGTGCGCGCGCTGTTCGCCGTCGCGAATCGCCCCGAGGTGGTGTCGCTGGCGGGCGGGATGCCCAATATCGCCGACCTCCCCCTGAACGTCGTCGGCGACGCGATGCGCGAGATGATCCTCGACGTCGGGCCGCAGGCCATGCAGTACGGCTCCGGCCAGGGCGAGCCGGAGCTGCGCGAACAGATTTGTGAGGTGATGTCGCTGGAGGGGATCGCCGCGCATCCGGACGATGTGACGGTCACCGTCGGCTCGCAGCAGGCGCTCGACCTGCTGACCCGGATCTTCTGCGACCCCGGCGATGTGGTGCTCGCCGAGGCGCCGAGCTATGTCGGGGCCCTGAACACCTTCGGCGCCTACCAGTCCCGGGTGGTTCATGTCGGCATGGATGATCATGGTCTGGATCCGGCCGCGCTGCGCGAGGCCTGCGCGTCGCTGCAGCGGCACGGGGCGCGCGCGAAGTTCCTCTACACGATCCCGAACTTCCAGAACCCGGCCGGGCTGAGCCAGCCGGTGCAGCGGCGCCGGGAGCTGATCGAGGTGGCGCGCGAGTTCGACCTGTTGATCATCGAGGACAATCCCTACGGGTTGTTGAACCTCGCGGGTGATCCGCTGCCGGCCATGCGATCCATGGACGCCGAGCGCGTGATCTATCTCGGCTCGTTCTCGAAGACGTTCGCGCCCGGTTTCCGGGCCGGCTGGGTGCTCGCGCCACATGCGGTACGCGAGAAGCTGGTGCTGGCCCAGGAGGCGGCGACGCTGTGCCCGCCGGTGTTCTCCCAGTTCGCCGTGTCGAAGTACCTGTCCAGCCATGACTGGCGCGGGCAGATCGAGTCGTTCAAGTCGATGTACGCCGCCCGCCGCGACGCCATGCTGGCCGGCCTCTCCGAGCACATGCCGGCCGGCACCACCTGGACGCGCCCGGACGGCGGCTTCTTCGTCTGGCTCACCCTGCCCGAGGGCCTCGACTCCCAGGCCATGCTGCCCCGCGCGGTGTCCAACCGGGTGGCCTATGTGCCCGGAACGGCCTTCTACGCCGACGGTCTGGGCAGCCGGAACATGCGGCTGTCCTACTGCTATCCCACGCCCGAGCGGATCATCGAGGGCACCAAGCGGCTGGGCGAGGTGCTCGGCCGCGAGCTGGAGCTGCACGAGACCTTCGGGCTGCATGATCAACCGCGGGCCGTGGAGCGCAGCCAGGCGCCGCGCCCGGACCAGCGGTGAACGCGGCCGTGGGCGAACCCACCGTCGTGGTGCTCGCCGGTGGGCTCTCGCACGAGCGCGAGGTCTCGTTGCGGTCCGGACGGCGGGTTGCCCGGGCGCTGGCGGACGCGGGCCACCGGGTCACCGAGGCCGATCTCGACTCGGCCCTGATCCCGACCCTGGTCGATCTTGCCGATCCCGTCGTCTTTCCGGTGTTGCACGGTGAGACCGGCGAGGACGGCTCGTTGCGCGAGGTGTTGGACCTGCTCCGTGTGCCCTATGTCGGCGCCGGCCCGGCCGCATCCCGAATCGCCTTCGACAAGTCGATCGCGACGACCGTGGTGGCCGACGCCGGGGTCCGCACGCCGCGCCAGGTCGCGCTCCCCCACGAGGTCTTCCGCGAGCTCGGCGCCGCGTCGCTGGTCGGCGCGCTCGGTGATCAACTCGGGTTTCCGATGATGATCAAGCCGGCCCGATCGGGTTCGGCCTTGGGCTGCACCCGGGTCGACGAGCCGGCCCAGGTCGCGCAGGCGATGATCGCGGCGTATGCCTACGGCAATCTGGCGGTGATCGAGACGTTCGTCGCCGGGACCGAGGTCGCCGTCACCGTGCTGGACGTCGGGGACGGTCCGGAATCCCTGCCCGCGGTGGAGATCCGGCCCGATTCGGGGGTCTATGACTATGCGGCTCGCTACACCGCCGGGGCGACGCGGTTCCTGGCGCCGGCGGACATCACCGATGCCGACGCACGGGCCTGCGCGGAGCTGGCGCTGCGGGTGCACGACGTGCTCGGCCTGCGTGATCTGTCCCGGACGGACATGATCATCGGCGCGGACGGACCCGTCTTCCTGGAGGCGAATGTGGCGCCCGGGATGACCGAGACCTCCAGCGTCCCGCTCGCGATCGAGGCTGCCGGACGGGACCTGGTGGGCGTCTGTTCCTCGGTCGTCGCCGCCGCGCGCCGGCGTACCCGATGATCATGACCGAGGACGAGCCCCGCCAGGTGTCGGCGCGACCGGCCGGGCGAGTGGCGCCGCTGTGGCAGCGAGCGTTGATCATCGCCGCCGGGGTGCTGGCCGCGGCGGTGATGGCGGGGCTCGGGTTGTGGCAGGCGCAGGTCTTCGTGGACGACGGGGTACGCAATGCGGCCGCCCGCGCCGACCTGCCGCCGGCGCCGCTCGACGAGGTCGCGCCGGCCGGAACATCGCCCGTCGACTGGTACGGCCGGACGCTGACGGTCGCCGGGGAGTACCTGCCCGAGACGCAGGTGCTGATCCCCGACGGGCAGCGCTTCCGGGTGTTGACGGCGCTGCGCACCGATCGCGGGAACGTGCTTCCGGTGGTGCGGGGCGTGGTCGAGCGTCCGTCCGCTCCCCCGCCGCCGGCGGGGCGGGTGGAACGCTCGGGGGTGCTGCTGGCGCCGGAGCTGGGTACCGAGGCGGAGCTGCCGCCCGGCCAGATCGGTTCGGTACGCCTGGCCCGGCTTGCCCAGACGTGGCCGCGGCCGCTGGTCTCGGGCTTCGTCACGCTGCCGGCGGAGCAGGCCGCCGCTGAGGGCCTGGCGCCCGATCGGCTTCGGCTTCCCGATGCCGGCGGATCGGCCCGCAATCGCGGCTATTCCGTGCAGTGGTGGATCTTCGGCGCGTTCGCGCTCGGCATCTCGATCAAGATCGCCCACGACGCCGGCCGCGGCCGCGGGGTGTTGTCGCGGCGGCTGGGCTGACCCGCGATTCGGTTTCGACGATCCGGTCAACTACAGTCCGTAGTGTGGACGAGAAGGGCATACGAGGCGCGCTGACCCGCTATCGGGTGATGGCGTGGATCGTCGGGATCCTGCTGGTCGTGCTGGTCTGCGTCGGCGTACCGCTGAAGTATCTGGCCGGCAACGACACCGTGGTGACCTGGACCGGCATCCCGCACGGCTGGCTCTACATGATCTTGCTGATCACCGCCTTCGACCTCGGCCGGCGGGTCAAGTGGCCGCTGTGGCGGCTGCTGGTGATCGCCGCAGCCGGCACGGTGCCGTTCCTGTCCTTCGTCGCCGAGCGGTACGCCACCAAGGACGTCCGCGCCAAGCTCGCCAGCGGCGAGATCGGCCGCCCGGTCCCCGCCACCGACTGACCCCTCCCGCAGTGCCCCGCCGTTTGTCGCGGCAGGCTCCTGGTCGACCATCTCCTCGTCAGCTATCGCCGCCTGGAGGTGCCCGCAGGGGGCGATAACTGACGACACAACCGGGTGCGGGTCGGGTCGACCGCTCTGTATCGATTCAGGCGCGCTCGCCCAGCAGGTCGAGGATCCGCTGCAGGTCGTCCTCGCCGGCGAACTCGATGGCGATCCGGCCGCGGTGCCGCGCCCCGATCTTCACCTCGACGCGCGTCTCGAAACGATCCGACAGCCGCTCCCCCAGCTCCTTCGCTCGCGGCGACGGGGCGGCGCTACGCCGTTCGCGTGGCGCCGCGGTCTCGGACTCCCCGAGCGCGACGACCTCTTCCGTCGTGCGCACGCTCAGGCCCTCGGCGACGATGCGTTGCGCGAGCCGTTCCTGGGCCGCGCCGTCGGCGAGTCCGAGCAACGCGCGAGCGTGGCCTGCGGACAGCACACCCGCGGCGACCCGTCGCTGGACCGTCGGTGGGAGGCGAAGCAGGCGGAGCGTGTTGGAGATCTGCGGGCGCGAACGCTTGATGCGTACCGACAGCTCCTCCTGGCTGCAGTCGAAGTCGTCAAGCATCTGCTGGTACGCCGCGGCCTCCTCCAGCGGATTGAGCTGGGCCCGATGCAGGTTCTCCAGGAGGGCGTCGCGGAGCAGGTCATGCTCGTCGGTCTCGCGCACGATGGCCGGGACGGTCTCGCGGCCCGCCGCCTTCGACGCGCGGAGCCGCCGCTCCCCCATGACCAGCTCGTATCGATCGCGGCCGAGCGGGCGTACCACCACCGGCTGCAGCACCCCGATCTCGCGCACCGAGTCCGTGAGCTCGGACAGATCGTCCTCGTCGAAGGTGGTGCGCGGCTGCCGGGGGTTGGGGCTGATCGCGGCCACCGGCAGCTCGGCGTAGCGCGAGCCCTCCGGCATCTGCGGCGGTGGCGTGCCGTTGATCACCACCGAGTCCGCGGGGCCCTCGTGGTCGGTCCGCTGGAACAGCTCGCCGAGCCCGCGGCCGAGGCCGCGGTTCTTGCCGGACTTCGGGGTGCTCATGCGTTCTCCTTCGCGCCGCGCCTGGCGATCTCTTCCGAGACCTTCAGGTACGCCTCGGCACCGGCCGAGGCAAGGTGGTAGGTGATCACGGACTGGCCGTAGCTGGGCGCCTCCGAGATGCGTACCGAGCGGGGGATTGCGGTGTCGAGGGTTTGCTCAGGGAAGTGCTGGCGTACCTCGTCGGCGACCTGGGAGGACAGCCGGGTCCGGGCGTCGAACATGGTCAGCACCACGGTGGACAGCCGGAGGTCGTCGTTGAGCTCGCCCTTCACCAGATTGATCGTGTTCATGAGTTGGGACACGCCTTCGAGCGCGTAATACTCGCACTGGATCGGGATCAGGATCTCGCGCGCGGCGACGAGGGCATTCAGCGTGAGCAGGCCGAGCGACGGGGGACAGTCGAGCAGGACGTAGTCGACCTCGGCCGTTTCCAGATGCTTGGCCACGGCCTTGCGCAGCCGCGTCTCGCGCGCCACCGATGACACGAGCTGGACCTCGGCTCCGGCCAGGTTGATGGTCGCCGGGAGTACCGACAGCGTTTCCGCCTCGGGCGACGCGACCGCGTGGTCCGCGATGCTCGCGCCCTCCAGCAGCACCTCGTAGGTGCCGGGAACGTCCTCGTGGTGCTCGACGCCGAGCGCGGTGGAGGCGTTTCCCTGCGGGTCCAGGTCGATGACCAGCACGCGCAGACCGCCGAGCGCAAGGCCGGTCGCGATGTTGACCGTGCTGGTGGTCTTGCCGACACCGCCCTTCTGGTTGGCGACGACGATGATCCGCGGCTCGCTCGGGCGGGGGAGTGCCGTTTCACGTGAAACGGGGGTGTCCAGGTCGTCGGGGCGCTCCACGGGCGGCGTCTCGTCGGCGTCGAAGCGCGCTCGCTTGGCGCTCTTCGCCGCGCCGGCCATCCGGGCCACCGCCGATTCGCCGTCGCGCTCGCCCGCCACCGGCGCCGAACGCTCTCGGTCCTCGGCTCGCTCGATGCGTGTCGATCCGGCCACGGCGGGGCTCCTCGTCTCGTCCGACTCCGGGTCCGTTTCACGTGAAACGCCCGGCCAACCCAACGCTATCGCTTCGGGCGGACGGCCCGGCCAGCCCAGTGCCGACTCGACCTCATCACCCGCTCGCGCCGATCGCTCGACCATGACCACCTCTCAGTCGCGCCGGAGCCGCACGGCGGTCGTCGGCTCCGCGTCTGCATGGGCCCGGACCTCCAGCACCTCGGCCCGCACGCCCAGCCGTTCGAGGGTACGCCGCGCAGCACGCACCTCGTCGGAGGCCGAACAGCCCTTCAGGGCGAGCACGGACCCACCGTCGGCCATCAACGGCACCGACCATTCCGCCAATCGGCCCAGGGGAGCGACGGCACGAGACACCACCGCGTCCCAGCCGCCCGTCACTTCCTCTGCCCGCGCCCGCGACACCGACGCCCGATCGCCGAGAGCGAGGTCGTCCACCGTGCTCTCCAGGAAGTTCGCCCGCCGCAGCAGCGGCTCCAACAGCGTCACCCGGAGGTCCGGTCGGCCGATCGCCAGCGGGATCCCCGGCAGGCCCGCACCGCTCCCGACGTCGACCACGCTCGCCCCGGCCGGCACCAGTCCGGCCAACGCGTACGAGTTCAGCAGATGGCGGGGCCACAGCCGCGGTACCTCGCGCGGTCCGAGCAGCCCCTGCTCCACGCCGGCGCTCGCCAGAATGTCGACATATCTCTGAGCGAGCCCGAACCCGTCGCCGAAGACGGCCCGCGCGATGTCGAGCTGCCCGGAACTCTCGGTCACGCCGACGGCAGCACCACGACGTGGCGCCGCGGCTCCTCACCCTCGGACTCGCTCCGCAGGCCGGCCTCGGCCACCGCGTCGTGCACGATCTTGCGCTCGAACGGGTTCATCGACCCCAGCGCAACCGAGTCCCCGCTGTTGCGTACCTCGAGGATCGCGTCCGCCGCCAGCTCCCGCAGCTCCGCCCGACGTCGGTCGCGGTGCCCACCGATGTCCAGCATCAGGCGGCTCCGGCGCCCGGTCTCCGTCATCACCGCCAGTCGCGCCAGCTCCTGCAGCGCGTCCAGCACCTCCGCGTCCTTGCCGATCAGCACCTCGGCGTCGGTGATGATCGACACCTGCGCCCGGCCACCCTCGGTATAGCTGTCGATGTCGCCGTCCAGATCGGCGATGTCCAGCAGCTCCTCCAGGTAGTCCGCCGCGACCTCGCACTCCTCGTCCAGCGGGGACAGTTCTGGCTCCTCCGCCTCGGCCTCCGGCGCCTGGGCCGCAGCCCCGTTCGCCTCGGGCGTCGCGTTCGCCTCGCTCGTCGCGCTCTCCTCGGGCGTCGCGCCCACCTCGGGCGCCTCCGTCGTCGCGGCGGGTACGCCCTCGCCCTGCGTCGCCGTCTCCTGCTCGCTCTGGCTCATCTACTCTCCTCTGATTCCAGGGGTCCCGGGAAGCCCGGGACGAGAACGCACGCGGCACGCCGCCGCGCGGTGGGGTCCTACCGGCGACCGCCCTTGCGGGTCGATCGCGACTTCTTGCGTGGTTGCTGGCGCTGGACCTTGGGGGCCTCGTCCTCCGGCTCGGCCTCGGTGGCAGTCGCCGCGGCGCCCTTCGCCGGGGAGGCGGGCTTGCCGTTGGCCTTGGCCCGCTCCTCTTCCATCTTCTTGCGCCGCAGGTAGGTGGGGTCCTTCTCCTTCGGATCCCCGCCCTTGGCGATGATCCGGGCCTCCCAGGCGGCATAGGCCGGCGTACCCGGTGTCGGGTTGTTGCGGATGATCCAGGCCTGCTGGCCCATGGTCCACAGGTTGGTGGTGAGCCAGTAGATCAGCACACCGATCGGGAAGTTCACGCCGCCGACGGCGAAGATGATCGGGAACAGGTACAACATCATCTTCTGCTGCTGCGCCATCGGGCCCTCCAGGGCCTCCGGCGGCATGTTCTTCCGGGTGATCTGGAGCTGGGTGTAGAACATCGTGCCGCACATCGCCAAGATCAACACGACGGTGACGATCTGCACCGCGATCAGGTCCGGATTGCCGAAGCTGGGCAGGAATGTCGCCGAGATCGGCGCCCCGAAGATCGTCGCGTTCTGCAGCGACGGGACCAGTTCGGGGTTCTGCACGATCCAATAGCCCGTGGGGATGCCCCGCGAGGCCCCGTTCAGCACGTTGAACAGCGCGAAGAAGATCGGCATCTGCAAGATCAGCGGAAGACAGGACGCCATCGGGTTGACGCCCTCTTCACGCATCAGCTTCTGCGTCTCGATCGCCATCCGCTCGCGATCACCGGCGTACTTCTTGCGGATCTCCGCCATCCGTGGCTGGACGAGCTGCATGTTCCGCATGGATCGGATCTGCCGGACGAACAGCGGGAAGATCGCGATCCGGATCACCGCGGTCAGGCAGACGATCGACAGCACCCAGCCCCAACCGCTGTCGACGCCGAGCAACTGGCCCCACAGCGAGTGGAAGAGCACGAGCAGACCCGAGACCACCCATTCCAGGGGCCACAGGATCGTGGAGAAGAAGCCTCCGATACTGGCAAACAGGTCGTTCATCGGTCAGTCGATTCCTCGCGACGCAGGGGACGAAAACGTGGGGGAGGGGGTACGCCGAAGCTCCGCGAGCTCATCGGCCCAGGCGGTCGCGGCCGGCGTACCCGGAACCGGGTCGTAGCCGCCCCGCGACCACGGATGGCAGCGGCCGATCCGACGGATCGCGAGCCCGCCGCCGCGCCAGGCGCCGTGGGTTTCGACGGCCTCCAACCCGTAGGCGGAGCAGGACGGGTGGAACTTGCACACCTGCCCGTAGAGCGGGCTGACGATCAGCCGGTACGCCTTGAGGAACGCGATCAGCAGCGTCTTCATGCGCCGGCCTCCAGCTTGCGCAGGCAGCCGCGCCAGGCCGAGCCGAGGTCCTCGGACAACTCGGCCGACCGGCCCGCCGCGGGCAGTGCCCGCACGACCAGGTGGGTGCCGGCGGGGGTATCGGCGAGCAGGTCCCGACCGAGGTGCCGCAGCCGGCGCTTCACACGATTGCGGGTGACCGCGTTACCGACGGCCCTGGACACGACAAAACCGACGCGCGTGGGCGCGTCGGTGTGTCGGCCGTGCACGACGACGGTGGGACGGGCCGATCGCACCCCGCCGCGGACCGTGCGGCGAAAGTCGTCGCCAGCGGTCATCCGGGCGGGGGCGGGCAGCACGCGCGAGGGTCGGTCGGTCAGCCGGCCAGGCGGGTACGGCCCTTGCGCCGGCGCGCGGCCAGGATGGCGCGGCCCGCGCGGGTGCGCATCCGCAGGCGGAAGCCGTGCGTACGGCTACGCCGACGGTTGCTCGGCTGGAACGTGCGCTTGCTCACGAGTCACTCCTCGGGGACGGCCGCAGGCACACCGACGTACGCTTCGCCTGCTGGGATCAAGGAAAAGGTCGCTGACGGCCAGCGACCAGTCAACGGTACGCGGCCCCGCCGCCACGGTCAAACGCCGACGCGACCACAGCGGCGCGCATCTGTCCACGCGACACGCCGCACCGGCGATGATTGGTCCTTGCGCCACTTGCTGCTGCCCCTCCACGTTGGTAGCTTCGTCACTCCGAGCGGACGAGGCCGCCTGGTCCCGGCGGCAGGTATCCGGAGACGGTTCCCACACCTTGTGGATAACTCCTGTGGGTATCTCCTTGCCCGGATGCGGCCGGACCGCTCGCCGATTGGTCTGTCACGCACGATTGCCGGAGCGGAGGGTGTGGAGCTTTGTCCGAGTCCTCCGACGGCCAGTCTCCGTTCGACGGCCACGCCCGTGACGGATCGGGCCACGGTCCGGACTCCAATCCGCTGCCGACCGTCTGGGAGCGCATCGTCTCCGACGCGCCGCGGGAGCAGGGGATCTGGTTGCGCCGCAGCCAACCGCTGACCCTGCACGAGTCAACCGCCGTCGTCGCGGTCGCGAATGACTTCACCCGCGACCGCATCGAGACCCGGATGCGGCAGACCCTCGAGCAAGCCCTCGGGCAACATTTCGGCCAGCCGATCCGGCTTGCGCTGACGGTCGACCCGACCCTGGCGGATCTGCCCGCCGACGACCCGGCCGAGGCGACCGAGCACGATCCCGAGCCGATCGCACCGCTGCCGCCCCCGGCCACCAGCAACGGCGCGGGTATCGACAGCCGACTGAACCCCAAGTACTCCTTCGAGAACTTCGTCATCGGGGCCTCCAACCGGTTCGCGCACGCGGCCGCGGTCGCCGTGGCCGAGACCCCGGGCAAGGCGTACAACCCGCTGATGATCTACGGGGACTCCGGCCTGGGCAAGACCCATCTGCTGCACGCGCTCGGCCACTATGTGCGCAACTACTACGACCGGGCGCGGGTGCGCTACGTGTCGACCGAGGAACTCACCAACGACTTCATCAACGCGATCCAGAACAACCGGCAGGCCGAGTTCCGCCGGCGCTACCGCGACGTGGACGTGCTGCTGATCGACGACATCCAGTTCCTGGAGTCGAAGATCCAGACCCAGGAAGAGTTCTTCCACACGTTCAACACGCTGCACAACGCACAGAAGCAGATCGTGATGACCTCCGACCGGCCGCCCAAGCTGCTGGAGGCACTCGAACCCCGCCTGCGCAGCCGCTTCGAGTGGGGACTGATCACCGATGTCCAGGCTCCCGACCTGGAGACCCGGATCGCGATCCTGCGGAAGAAGGCCGCCCAGGAGCGGCTGACCGCCGGCCCGGACGTGCTGGAGTTCATCGCCACCCGGATCCAGACCAACATCCGCGAGCTCGAGGGGGCGCTGGTCCGCGTCACGGCGTACGCCAGCCTGCAGCGCGAGGATGTGGACCTGACGCTGGCCGAACAGGTGCTGAAGGACCTCATCCCCGAGGGCGACGAGGCCGAGATCACCGCCTCGACGATCATCGCCCAGACCGCCGGCTATTTCGGCATCTCCATCGACGATCTCACCGGACAGTCGCGCACCCATGCCCTGGTCAGCGCCCGGCAGATCGCGATGTACCTGTGCCGGGAGCTCACCGAGCTGTCGCTGCCCAAGATCGGCCAGCAGTTCGGTGGCCGCGACCACACCACGGTGATGCACTCGGAGCGGAAGATCCGCACCCAGATGGCCGAGCGCCGAAGCGTCTTCAACCAGGTCACCGAGCTGACCAACCGGATCAAGAGCCAGGCCTCGCGCCGCTCCTGAGAGCCCGGTCGCCTCCGCGGACCCGGGCCGCCCCCCATCACCCCTCCATCACCCCGAATCGGGCGTGATCTTCCTTACATTCGTCTCAGTCAACCGTTGGGGAGAACCCTGTGGAGAACTGTGGACAGGGCCGTGGACCGCGATCGGCCGAGAGTTCTCGTCGATTGCCCATCCGCATCTCCTCCCCGTGTAATTCCGACCTTCGCACACCCCGGTCAACACCCTTGACATGGCGCTGACCAGGCAAAACACCGGATTCTCCACAGCATGCACAACGCCTACGACGACGACCAGAAGACAACCATCTCCCACCTGGTTGAAGTCTGCCGACCACCGAACTGGGGACAATCGTCCGTCCCGCCGAGTCGAGTGGTGCCCGTCACACTTCCTGAACGGTTTATGAAACCGTGACACCGCGGAGCATGGTTGAACGGACAATCTGTGTTCTGATGTCACCCAGTCGCACCCGCGCACACGTGACGTCGGGAGCGGCTCCAATCCCGGGGTGTGGTGGAGTGCAGTGACCCGTCACACCCCGGGTACCCAAGCCCACCCGCGCCCGCTGTGCAGCGGCGCCTCGCCGTGGCTATGATCGCAACGCTTCGTCTGCCCGCCCGCCGCGGCACGCAGGCGTTCCCCAGGATCGCCCGGATGCGGCGGTCCCGCCGACGACATCAGGAGGTGCGGTGAAGGTCCGAGTCGAGCGCGACGTGCTGGCCGAGGCGGTCGCGTGGGCGGCCCGGAGCCTCCCGAATCGCCCGAGTGCGCCGGTCCTCGCCGGGCTGTTGTTGAAGGCCGACGACACGGGCCTGGTCCTGTCCAGCTATGACAACGACACCTCGGCACGCATTTCCATCGCCGCCGAGGTGAGCGATGAGGGCGAGGCGCTGGTGTCGGGCCGATTGCTGGCCGAGATCGCCCGGTCGTTGCCGAACAAGCCGGTCGAGCTGACCGCGGACGACTCGAAGATGGAGTTGGTCTGCGGTTCCTCCCGATTCACCCTGCAGGGGCTCCCGGTGATGGAGTACCCGGCCCTGCCGTCGCTGCCGGAGACGGTCGGTACCGCGCCCAGCGGTGACTTCGCCCAGTCCGTGGCCCAGGTGGTGGTCGCGGCCGGCCGCGACGAGCTGCTGCCGGTGTTCACCGCCGTGCGGATGGAGATCGACGGCTACACGGTTTCTCTGCTGGCCACCGACCGCTATCGGATGGCCCTGAAGGAGTTCACCTGGCATCCCGCCACGAGCCAGGCCTCGGGCGCGGCGCTGGTGCCGGCGCGGGTGCTGTCGGAGACCGCCAAGTCGATGACCGCCGGCGAGGAGATCGCGCTCAGCCTGTCCGCGGGCAGCAGCGGCGACGGCCTGATCGGTTTCGAGGGCGATCTCGGCTCCGGCGGTGTACGCCAGACCACCACCCGGCTGCTGGACGGCGACTTCCCCAAGGTCCGCCACCTGATGAACATCCAGCCGGCGCTCAGCGTGCGGGCCTCGGTCGCCGACCTCACCGCGGCCGCCCGCCGCGTCGCGCTGGTGGCCGAGCGGAACACACCGCTGCGGATGTTGATCGGCGAGGACACGGTCACCTTGGAGGCGGCAACGGGCGACCAGGCCCAGGCTTCGGAGGCCATCGACGCGGTGGTCGACCTGCACGGCTCTGGCGAGCCGGCGATCACCGCCGCCGGCTTCAATCCCAACTACCTGCTGGACGCCCTCGGCGCGCTCGACGTGCCCTATGTGAACTTCGCGTTCACCGCACCCGGCAAGCCCTGCCTGTTGACCGGCCTGGAGGATCTCGCCGGCGACCCGCAGACCGACTACCGGCACGTGATCATGCTGATGCGGCTGCCGGGCTGAGCCATCGCCGGCTCGCCGAGGACGCCCGGGCCAGCACCGTTCGATCCAGCCAAATTGGAGGATGTCGATCATGAAAATGGGACTCATCGGACTGGGCAAGATGGGCGGCAACATGCGGCAGCGGCTGCGCAACGCCGGCATCGAGGTCGTCGGATACGACCGTGACCCCGCACTCACCGATGCCGCCGATCTTGCCGATCTCGTCGGCCAGCTCGGCGACTCGCCGCGGATCGTCTGGGTGATGCTGCCGATCCAGGCGGTGCCGGAGACGCTGGCGACCCTCAAGGAGCTCCTGGGCGAGGGCGATGTGGTCATCGACGGCGGCAATTCCAAGTGGACACACGATGTGCCGAATGCCGAGCTGCTCGCCGAGAAGGGCATCGGCTATCTGGATGTCGGCGTGTCCGGTGGGGTCTGGGGCCTGGAGAACGGGTACGCCCTGATGGTCGGCGGCTCCAAGGAGAATGTCGCGAAGGCCCTGCCGATCTTCGAGGCGCTGAAGCCCGAGGGCCCCTACGGCTACGTGCATGCGGGCGGCGTCGGGGCCGGCCACTTCGCGAAGATGGTGCACAACGGCATCGAGTACGGAATCATGCAGTCCTACGCCGAGGGCTGGGAGCTGCTGACCGCGGCCAGCGCGGTGGACGACGTGCCGGCGGTGTTCGAGTCCTGGCAGGAGGGCACCGTGATCAAGTCGTGGTTGCTCGAGCTCTGCGTCCGGGCCATGCAGGAGGACCCGAACCTCGATCACATCCGGGGGTACGCCGAGGATTCCGGCGAGGGCCGGTGGACCGTCGAGGCCGGGATCGATCTTGCCGTCCCGACGCCGGCGATCACCGCATCGCTGTATGCCAGGTTCGTGTCCCGCCAGGAGGATTCGCCGGCGATGAAGCTGGTCGCGGCGATGCGCAATCAGTTCGGCGGGCACAAGGTGCTGGCCGAGGACGAGAACTCCCGCGACGACGCCAGCGATCGTCTCGGCGAGGGCGCCGCGGGCCGGGCCAAGGCCTGATCCGGGGCATCCCCTGTTCGTCGATCACCTGACTCTCGCCGACTTCCGGTCCTATCCGGCGGTTGATCTTGCGCTCGGCCCGGGTCCGACGACCTTCGTCGGATCCAACGGGCAGGGCAAGACCAATCTGGTGGAGGCGATCGACTACCTCGCCACGCTCGGCTCGCACCGGGTCGCCTCGGACGTGCCGCTGGTGCGGCACGGTGCGGAGCGGGCGCTGGTCCGGGGCCGGGTGCGCGCCGGTGTCGAGGATGACCGGGCCGTGCTGCTGGAGGTGGAGATCAATCCGGGGCGGGCCAACCGGGCGCGGTTGAACCGGTCGCCGGTGTCCAGGCCGCGCGAGCTGCTCGGCATCTTGCGTACCGTCGTCTTCTCCCCGGAGGACCTGGCGGTCGTGAAGGGCGACCCGAGCGAGCGGCGGCGGTTCATCGACGAGCTGGTGATCACCCGCTGGCCGAGGCTGGCCGGTGTCCGGGCCGACTACGACAAGGTGTTGCGGCACCGCTCCACGCTGCTGAAGACCCTCGCCGGCCGAGGGCCGGTTCGCGGCGGGGGAGGGCACGGCGATGCCGAACACACCCTTGGCGTCTGGAACGACCAGCTCGCCCGGCACGGCGGCGAGTTGCTCGAGGCGAGGTTGCGTACCCTCGCCGACCTGGTCCCGCATGTCGCCGCCGCGTACGCCGCGATCGCCCCGCGCAACAATGTCGCGACGGCGACCTATCAGCCGGCCATGCCGCTGCCGGCCGAGATCGATCGCACCGCGCTGGCGGCCGCGCTCACCGACCAGATGGCGCAGCGTCGCGACGAGGAACTGCGGCGCGGGGTCACCCTGGTCGGCCCGCATCGCGACGAGATCGCGCTGGCGCTGGGCGAGCTGCCCGCCCGCGGGTACGCCAGTCACGGCGAGTCCTGGTCGTTCGCGCTGGCGCTGCGGCTCGGCGGATTCGATCTGCTGCGAGCCGACGACCTGCAGCCGGTGCTGATCCTGGACGATGTGTTCGCCGAGCTCGACTCCACCCGCCGTGAGCGGCTGGCCGGCCGGGTCGCCGAGGCCGAGCAGGTGCTCGTCACGGCGGCCGTCGGCGGCGATGTGCCGGCGAGGCTGGCGGGGAACCGGTTCGTTGTGGACGATGGAACGGTGACGCCAGCCGAGGACCGACCGTGAGCGAGCCGCCCGGGCCCGGGCAACCCGCCGGGCAGCGGCGACCCGAGCTGCCCGAGCACGACGCCACCGGGCTGGACCTCGCGCGCCAGATCGCCGGGGGAGTGGGCGCCGGCGGCCGCCGGCGCCGCCGGAAGAGCTCCGAGGCCACCGGCCGCCCGGCCGGCCCGCAGTTGTCCGGATCGCGGCCCGACGACCGCGACCCGCAACCACTCGGCACGACGATGGACCGGTTGTTGTCCGACCGCGGCTGGCGCGTGCGGGTGAGCGTCGCGCTGCTGCTGGCCCGGTGGCCCGCGCTGGTCGGCCCGGTTAACGCCGACCACAGCGCACCCGAGTCGTTCGAGGACGGCGACCTCACCGTGCGGGCCGACTCGACGGCCTGGGCGAGCTCGCTGCGGGCGATGGCGCCGCAGGTGGTGGCGAAGCTGAACGCCGAGCTCGGCGACGGAACCGTGCGCCGGATCCTGGTCCGGGGCCCGGATGCGCCGAGCTGGAAGCACGGCCCACGCTCGGTCCGCGGCCGGGGCCCGCGCGACACCTACGGGTAAGTGGCACCCGCGGGCGCGGGCCGCTCTAGACTCCCGCTCGATGGCAGCACTGCGCCTGTTCTGGCACCAGTTCTACGACCTGGCGGTCACCACGGTGACCGTCTGGTGGCGGCTGCTGCCGAAATTGCTGCTGATCCAGCTGATCGGCTGGACGGTCTACAACGCGCTGCAGCGGCTCGGCGCGATCAGCGCCGCCCAGTCGACCTGGCCGGCGATCGCGATCTTCGCCGCCGGCCTGCTCTGCCTGCTGATCGCCTACGTCACCTCGCTGCGGCTGGTCGGGCGGGAGCTCGGCATCCGCGATGTGGTGCCCCGCGAGGTGGAGGATGATCGCGACGACTCCCTGACCCGGATGCTCGCGGCGACGCTGCTGCCGTTCCTCGGTATCTACGCCGCGTTCGACTACATCCGCGACGAGTCCGCGGACATGATCGTGCTGGCCGAGATCATGTACGGCGGGGCGTTCGGTCGCGGCATCCTGCAGGAGATCAACCCGAACGCCGGGCCGCGCACCCTGGCGCTGGTGGTCGGCGTACTGGTCGGCATCTATGTGGTACGCCGGGGCTTCGACCTGCTGCACGAGCGCACCGGGTGGCGGGCCTTTGGGATCGTGGCAGCACTGCTGGAGGCCTTCTTCCTGGTCCTGGTGATCTTCAGCGGTGGACGGCTGCTGGAGTCGTTGCGGCTGTGGTGGGAGGACCGGCAACTGCACGAGTGGCTGGAGACCCTGACCGCCGGGCTCGCCGTCGCCGTGGAACCGCTGCGGATCAACCTGCCCGCGGTGCTCACCGCGCTGGCCCGCGGCCTGGACACGCTCTGGGGCTGGTTCGTCACCGGGATGGCCGAGCCGCTGGCCTGGCTGGCGGTCGCCGCGTTGGTCTTCGGATCCCATGTGCTGTCGCTGGCGGAGATGTGGCGCAAGGGCCAGCCGCTGACCAGCCACGTCCTCCCGCGGACCCGGCTGGCTCGGGCCCCCGCCGCCAAGAAGGGCAGCGGGACCACCGGCCGGCGGATCTGGCTGGAGATCCAGGAGCTGTTCTTCGGCGACATCGACGACCGCTACCTGCCGACCCTGCAGTCCATCCGGATCGTGCTGCGACCCGGCCTGACCTTCCTCGCGGCGTACCTGCTCTGGTACGCGCTGCTGGACGGCGCCCGCACGGCCTTCTTCGACCGGATGGTCACCGCCGTCGGCGGCGCCGACATCCCGTTCTGGTTGCAGTGGCTGCCGGCGATGGAACTGGTCAGCGACCTGCTCTACCAGCCGCTGTTCATCTGCCTGCTCGGCGTGACATTCCATCGTTGCCTGCTGACCCTGCGCGGTCGGGCCAGCACCGGTCCGGCGCAGCGGCCGAGCCGCGTGGTGCTGGCGCCCGCGCAGCCGGCACGGTCCGCGGAGGGTACGCCGTGAGCTCGCCCGTGACGCAAGGCTCGGCGCCGGGCGAATCGGGGCACCTGAGCGCGATCCGCTTCGGTGCCGGTGATGTCGCGCCGCGCGAGCCCCGCCGGCGCCGGGTCCCGGCAATGGGGTTGATCATCCTGCTGGTGGTCGCGACGTTCTCGGGCTGGCTGTCGCAGCTCGGCGCCAGCAACGAGATCACCTATGTCGACCGGGCGTACCCGGTCGGCGCGACCGTGCAGCACAAGGAGGCCGACCTCCGGGTGGACAGCATCGATGCGGCGACGACGGTCAACGAGCAGCCGACCGACGGGCTCTTCCTGATCGTCGGGCTGACGCTCGCCAACACCCGGGGCACCGATGGTGTCAGCATCGGCCACTACGAGTTGGTCACGCCGGACGGGGTCACCTACTCGGCGTCGACGGTGTCGGCGCCCCGGGTGCAGCCGGGCTTCCGGGAGAGCTTCCGGCTCCCGGTCGTCGTCGACCCCGCGCGGCTGGAGGGCCTGCGGCTGCGGCTCTTCGACACCCCGACCTACACCGTGAGCGAGCCGCGGGAGACGGTCGATCTCGGCATCGACGCCGCCGACGCCGAGCGGCTGCGGGCGTCGGCCAATCGTGCGGTCGAGATCGAGACCTCCACACCGGAGGGCATCCGATGAGTACGCCGGTGGCGCCGCGCCGATCCGGACGTACCCGGGTATGGCTGCTGGTGATCATCATCGCGAGCATCACCGGGAGCCTGATCGCGGGCTGGGTCTTCTATGTCGGTACGTTCACCTCCGACCGGTTCGGGCAGTTGCCGCCGGGCGCGGCATTCCGCAACAACAACGGCTTCTCGATCCGGGTGCTGAGGCTGACCGCCCGGCCGTCGATTCCGGGCACCATCGAGCCGGACCCGGCCCCGCCCGGGGCCGTTTTCGTGGTTGCCGACCTGGAGGTGACGGCGCCCGATCCGCTGCCCGCCGAGGGCGGCTGCAGCATGGAGCTGGTCGGCCGCGGCGGCCGGACGTGGGAGTCGTCGTTCCAGAGCCTCCCCGACATCCCGTCGGGGTGTTCGGACCTGCTGCCGGGTGAGACCGGCGCGGCCGCGGTCGTCTACACGGTGCCGGCCGCCGAGCTGGGCTCGATCTACGGGCTGGGTTTCGAGAATTTCGACGGCTCGCGGGACATGGTGATCCGGCCCTGACCGGCGATCAGTTGTCGGCGACCACGGTGACGGGCAGATAGAGCTGGTAGCCCTCGCCGTTGGTGCCCCAACTGTCCACGTAGTTGCCCAGATAGGAGTGGTCCTCGTAGGTGAGCTGGGACACGCCCAGCCGGAGGTAGCCCACCGGCCGGTACTGGTACGGGAGGGTGAATTCCACCCGGTAGTCGGTGGCCGGCAGGCCCGGGGTGAAGGTGCTGATGCCGCCCACCCCGTTCTCCCGGGGCGGCCCGACCTCCTGGCTCTCGCCCTCGACCGCCATCCCGTTCGTCGGGTCGCCCAGCGCGAACGTGTTGAAGACGATGGGTGCCTGGGCCTGATCGGCGTCGACCAGCCGGCCGGTGCCGTAGGCGGTGACATTCCACTCGGGCTCATCCAACAGGGTGCTGCGGGAGACGGTGATGTGGGTGAAGGCCAGCTCGTAGGGGCCGATCCGCAGCAGCGTACCGGGCGGCACGATCGGCCAGGTCTGCCGCTGGCGGGTGGAGAAGCCGCCGCCGATCAGCACCGCCGCCGACGCCAGGATCAGCACGCCGGCGAGGATGCCGACCAGCAACGCCCGGTTACGCCGGGCCCGCCGCGGCTCGCGCCAGCGCGGATCCAGCGCTGCCGGATCCCGCCAGACCTGGGTGCTCACGGCCTCACGATAGCCTCGATTGTTTCCGTAGTTATGCCCGCTATGAGCACCGGATGGCGGCATCAGCTACGGGAGGAACTCGCGCGCGGACCGCGACGATCGCTGACGGCGGCTGCTCGGTCGTCGCCCGGCGGCGCGACCCCGGGGTCGCAGGCGGGGGTCGATCCGCTCCTGTCGGGGCGTGAGCGCCGTTGAGCGCGAAAGTGCCCGCGGACCGCGCGCGCTGAGCCGGGGTTTCGCGTGCTGGTCGGGTAACATCGGAGCGTTGCGCCGGAAGCCGGAAACGGCTGCCGACGGCGACCGCCCGGGCAGGCGCGCGGGCGTACCCGAAGCGTAGGAGATTGTCACGTGAGTGCCGCGAGCCCCGCGTTCGAGCCCGACGAGAACGACCAGCCCGACGAGGTGCTGGAGAAGTTGGCCGAGCAGGTGGCCGAGTCCCGGCTCGACGACGCGGCGACGAGCATCAAGGTCGAGGCGGGCAGTTACGACGCGTCGTCGATCTCGGTGCTGGAGGGCCTGGAGGCGGTCCGGATGCGGCCGGGCATGTACATCGGCTCCACCGGCGAGCGCGGCCTGCACCACATGGTGCAGGAGGTTGTGGACAACGCCGTCGACGAGGCGATGGCCGGCTACGGCGAGGAGATCAACGTCACCTTGCTGGCCGACGGCGGTGTGCGGGTGCAGGACGAGGCGCGCGGCCTGCCGGTCGGCATCCACCCGACCGAGGGCATCTCCGCTGCGACGGTCGTGTTGACCAAGCTGCACGCGGGCGGCAAGTTCGGCGACGGCGGCTACAAGGTCTCGGGTGGCCTGCACGGCGTCGGCGTCTCCGTGGTCAACGCGCTGAGCGAGCGGCTGCGGGTCGACATCCAGGTCGACGGCTACTGGTGGCACCAGGAGTTCCGTCTCGGCGTACCGGTCGAGGAGCTGAAGCGCGGCGAGCCGACCGACGAGACCGGGACGACCGTCACCTTCTGGGCCAGCCCGGACATCTTCGAGACGACCGAGTACAGCTACGAGACGCTGGCCGGCCGGTTCCGCGAGATGGCCTTCCTGAACAAGGGTCTGCGGATCACGATCACCGACGAGCGGGCCGAGCACGTCGACGAGGAGGGTACGCAACTGCGCGACAGCTTCCGCTACGACGAGGGCCTGGTCGACTACGTGAAGTTCCTCGCCAAGAACGACAGCCCGATCACCTCGGTGATCGACATGGAGGCCGCCGACAACGCCAACGGGCTGAGCGCGGAGATCGCGTTGCAGTGGAACGTGTCCTACACCGCGCGGGTGCACACCTTCGCGAACACGATCAACACCCACGAGGGCGGTACGCACGAGGAGGGCTTCCGCGCCGCCCTGACCAACACGGTGAACAAGTGGGGCACCTCGTGGGGCCTGATCAAGAAGCCCGAGGACCGGATCTCCGGCGACGACGTGCGTGAGGGCCTGACCGCGATCATCTCGGTGAAGCTGACCAACCCGCAGTTCGAGGGCCAGACCAAGACCAAGCTCGGCAACACCGAGGCGCGGTCGTTCGTGCAGCGCGTGGTGAACGACCGGCTGAGCGACTGGATGGAGCAGAACCCGGGCGAGGGCAAGGACATCATCCGCAAGGGCCAGGCCGCCGCGGCCGCGCGGATCGCGGCGCGCAAGGCCCGCGAGATGGCGCGCAGCCGCAAGGGCTTCCTGTCCGGGGCCGGCCTGCCGGGCAAGCTGAAGGACTGCCAGTCGACCAATCCCGCCGAGTGCGAGGTGTTCATCGTCGAGGGCGACTCAGCTGGCGGTTCGGCATCGTCGGGGCGCGATCCGCGTACCCAGGCGATCCTGCCGATCCGCGGCAAGATCCTCAACGTGGAGAAGGCCCGGCTGGACAAGATCCTTGCCAACAAGGAGGTCCAGGCGATCATCAACGCGCTCGGCACCGGCATCGCCGAGGATTTCGATCTTGAGAAGCTGCGCTATCACAAGATCGTGATCATGGCCGACGCCGATGTCGACGGCTCGCACATCCGTACGCTGCTGCTGACGCTGCTGTTCCGCTTCCTGAAGCCGCTGCTGGACGGCGGGTTCGTCTACGTCGCGCAGCCGCCGCTGTTCCGGCTGCGGTGGACGAACGCCCCGCACGAGCTGGCCTACACCGACGCCGAGCGGGACGCCCTGCGCGATGCCGGCCTCGCGGCGGGCAAGAAGCTGCCGAATGTGAACCCGATCCAGCGCTACAAGGGCCTCGGCGAGATGGACGCCGACGACCTGTGGGAGACCACGATGGATCCCGAGAAGCGGATGCTGCTCCAGGTCACCCTCGACGACGCCGCCCGGGCCGACGAGATCTTCTCGATCCTGATGGGCGAAGAGGTCGAGCCGCGGCGGATGTTCATCCAGCGCAACGCGAAGGATGTTCGCTTCCTCGACATCTGAGGGTTTGCGATTGTCGCACGATCGTGCCGGCGGCCCTGACCGCTCGGCGACGTCGGCGATGCTCGGACATGATCAACGTTGTCGAGCGGTCTCCCCGCACCTGGCGGCTCCGAACTATGGCGGCGCCCGCAACGGCCGTGACAGAATCTGCCTAGATGATGAAACCATTTCCGATATATGGGATTCAGACACTCGGGCGAAAGGTTGGTCCATGACCGCAGGCCGCAGACCGGTAGTGCCTGTGAGCCCGGGGGTGATCGCGATCATCCGACTACGGCACATCGCCCCGCCCGAGGAACTGATCGAAGGCCTCGTCGCGGGAGGCGTCCGAATCGTCGAGGTGACCTTGCCGACTCCCGAGAGTCTCTCCACCATCCGCCGCTGGAGCGCTCGCGACGACGTGCTGGTCGGCGCCGGCACGGTTCGGACGCCGGGGGATGTCCACTCGGCAGCCGATGCCGGAGCGCGCTTCATCGTCACGCCGACGACGGTCCCGGCTGTGATCGCCGCGGCTCGCGAGCGCGGCCTTCCGGTGACCTGCGGGGCACTGACCCCGACCGAGATCGACGCGGCTGCGAGCCTCGGTGCGGACTGGATCAAGGTGTTCCCGGTCGAGACGGTTGGCGGCCCCGCCTATGTGTCGGCGGTCGTCGCGCCACTCGACGACATCGCGCTGGTGCCGACCGGTGGTGTCGATGCGCGACTGGCGGAGCGATACGCAGAGCTCGGCTGCGCGGGGGTCGGGGTGGGCTCCTGGCTGGTTGACGAGCGGTCCGTCCACGCCGGCGAGTGGCACGACATCCGGTCCAGGGCGCGCGAGATCACCGATGCGTGGGCGCGTGGGTCGGAGCGGCGATGACTGGCGCGCCCGAAGTGGTGACCATTGGCGAGACGCTCGCCAGCCTCCGGGCAA
Source organism: Naumannella cuiyingiana (assembly GCF_013408305.1). Lineage (NCBI taxonomy): Bacteria > Bacillati > Actinomycetota > Actinomycetes > Propionibacteriales > Propionibacteriaceae > Naumannella > Naumannella cuiyingiana. The sequence goes on from NZ_JACBZS010000001.1 coordinate 1,772,489, forward strand.
GTGGCGATCTGCGCGTCGCTACGCCGGTCTCGCTGTCCATCGCGGGCGCCGAGTCGAACGTCGCGATCGGCCTTGCCCGCCTTGGCCACGCGGTTCGGTGGGCCGGAGTCGTCGGCGACGACGCGTTTGGCCGACTGATCACCCGAACCTTGCGCGGGGAGGGCGTGCAGACCTCGAGCCGCACGATCGCGTCGCCGACCGGAATGATCGTCTTCACCGCTCGGCCGCCGACGGCGATCACCGTCGACTATCACCGCCGGGCTTCTGCCGGCTCGGCGCTCGACCTCGCCGACGTCGAGGCAGCGATGGCCGATCCGCCCCGCATCCTGCATCTGACCGGGATCACGCCGGCGCTGTCGCCGAGCGCGCTGGCTGCCGTGCGGGCCGCGATCGATCGTGCGAGCGAGCAGGGTGTCCAGGTTTGCCTGGACGTCAACTACCGATCCCGGCTGTGGTCTCGCGCTGAGGCCCGCGCAACCATCGCGCCCCTCGCGGCGCGGGCCGATCTGATCATCGCCTCCGATGATGAACTCGGGCTCGCAGTCGACGTGCCGAGCACCGACCCGCGTACCGGGATCGACACCCTGCTTGGGCACGCGACCGCGGTCATCGTCAAGCGCGGGTCGCACGGCGCAGCGGCCTACACCCGCGCCGGTGAGGTCCAGGTCGACGCCGTGGCCGTGTCCGCGATCGATCCGGTCGGTGCCGGCGACGCCTTCGTGGCCGGGTTTCTGTCGGGAACACTGGATGGCTTGCCGCTGGTCGAATGCATGCAGCGCGGTGCGCTGTTGGGCGCGTTCGCGGTTGCCAGCATCGGCGATTGGGAAGGCCTGCCGTTGCGTACCGATCTGGGCCGGCTCGACGAGGAGGGTGTCATACGTTGAGGTCGGACCGTCCCGACCCGACGCTCAACCCTTGATGGCCCCGGCCGTCAGACCCTCGGCGATCCGCCGCTGCAGGAGCGCGAACACCACCAGCACGGGGACGACCGTGATCATTATCGCGGCGAACAACGTGACCCAGTTGCTGCTGTAGGTCGCGGCCTGGCTGAGCTGCCACAGGCCTACCGGCAGCGTCATGTTCTCCTTCGTCCGGATCAGCACGAGTGCATAGAAGAATTCGTTCCAGTTGTTCAGGAAGCTGATGATCGTGATCGACGCCACGCCGGGGCCGAGTAGCGGGAGGATGATCCCGAAGAAGGTGCGCGCCGGGCCGGCTCCGTCGATCGCTGCGGCCTCCTCGAGCTGGACCGGCAAGGTACGCATGAAGCCCACCATGACGAAGATGTTGAACGGCAGGTTGTAAGTCGCGTACACCAAGATCAGACCGAGCTGGGTGTCCAGCAATCCGATGTCGCGAAGCGTCAGGTACAGCGGGATGAAGGTCACCATCCAAGGGACCATCAGGCCCAGGATGAACACGCTCAACACGATGCCACTGCCGGGGAACCGAACCCGCGCCAGCGGATAGGCCGCAAGGACGGAGAAAAACACCCCGAGCACGGTGGCTGTCACCGCGACGAGGACGCTGTTTCCGAAGAACATGGCCACGCCCCCGGCGTTCCAGGCTTGGCGGTAGTTCTCGAACTCCCACGATCGGGTGAGCGAGAACGGAGGGCTCGTGATGAACTCGACGTTCGTCTTCAACGAAACGTTGATTACCCAGGCGAAGGCCGCAACCGCCGAGAATGCACCCGCCCCCATCAGCAGGTAGAAGAACAGATGGAAGGGGCGAAACCTGGCGCGGTCCGAGACCGCCGGACGCCGGTGTCGCCGACGGATCGGTGGACGTTTGGGGCCCGAGTCGGTGGGCCTGGCGATCGTCTCAGTACTCAATGCTGTCTCGCTTCAAGAGCTTGTTGAGAACCAGTGCCGCAGCCATCAGCAACACCACGACAATCACCCCCATCGCCGCAGCGGAGCCGAAGTCCCCGGTGTCGAAGGCGGTCCGGTACATCACAGTCGCAGGAATGTCGGAGGAGAAGTATGGCCCTCCGTCGGTCATGATGTAGACGAACGCAAATGCCTGCAGGGATTGCACCACCCACAAGATGATCAAGGTCCGGAACAAGTCGCTCATCATCGGCAGCATGATCCGGGTGAAGAGCTTCCACTCGCCGGCGCCGTCCAGACGCCCGGCCTCGAGGACATCGGCGGGCATCCGCGAGAACCCGGCGGAGATCAGTAGGATCCAGATGCCGATCCCGTGCCAAACTGCAACCAGGGCGATCGCGGGAAGAGCGGTGCGGGGATCGCCCAACAGGATCGGAATCAGGTCACCGAAGCCGATGGAGGCGAACGCCGGATTGATCAGTCCGAGCGTCGGATGAAAGATGAACTTCCACATGAGCGCGACCACGGCGACAGAGAGCACCACGGGCGCGAAGATCAGGAAGCGAAAGACGCGCTCGCCGTGCAGGCGCTGATTGAACGCCCAGGCGATGGCGATGGCCGGCGGGAAGAGCATGAGACCGCCGACCATCGCCAACAGCACGGCGTGGCCGAGCGATTGCAGGAAGCGTTCATCGCCGATCACGTCGGCGTACTGGGCCATGCCGACAAAGGAAGCACGTCCGGTGCGGGAGAACTCCTGAGTCGAGAGCTCGACGGTGCGCGCCAAGGGATACAGGAAGAAGACCGTCAGCAGCAGCGACGCCGGCAGCAGGAAAGGGATCACGATTCGTCGTTGCGATCTCGCAAACATCGCTCTCCGCCCTCCTGACGTTGGCGACCTCGGCATGGCGCGGGAGCGCCGACTGTCGATCAGTTCTTGTGTATCTTCCGTAGCTGCTCGTCCAGACGAGCGAGCGTCTGCGTGGCATCCTGCTCGCCGAACATCAGCCGTGTCACCTCCGCGTAGACCACGTCATAGGCCTCGGTGTCCTTCATCGCGAACTCTCGTGGCACCAGGGCCGATGCATCGGCCATCACCGTATCGATGCCGGTCACGCCGGAAGGGCTGGGGACTCCGACAACACCGGAGAGCTCACCGAACTTCTCGGCCCGCTCTGCCTGCACTTCCGGGCTGGTCACCCGGCGCACCCACTCCAGGGCGAGCGGGATGTTCTCGCTCTTGGCATTGATCGACATCTGTTGCGGTGCCGCCATGATCGCCTTCTGGTCGCCGGCTCCGCCGGCAACCTCAGGGAAGGGGAGTACGCCGATCTCGAAGTCATCGGGGATCACGTCCTTCATCTCACTGACCAGCCAGCTACCCATCAGGATCATCCCGGTCTTGCCCTGGAAGAACTGCGCCTGTGCGGCGGTGAAGTCGGTTCCCTGGAAGCCCGACATCAGGTACCCGCCATCGCGAAGGTCCTGAACCTTCTGCAGCCCGCGGAGGAATCCGGGGTCATCGGTGATCCTGCCCTTGCCGTTCACCAGCACATCGTTGGCGGTGGTCCATCCGACCTCGCGCAACCACAGGTTGTCGGACCACATCCCCATGTAGGGCTGATAGAGACCCGTAATGGCGATCGGGTCCACACCGGCCGCCTTGAGGTCGGCCGATGCCTTCATCAGCTCGTCCCACGTGGTGGGCGGCTTGATCCCGCTCTCTGCGAAGATCTTCTTGTTGTAGAACAGCACCTGGGTCGACAACTCACTGGGTACGCCGTACACGCCGCCGTTGTCGGGATTGACCATGAACCCCGAGGCCGCCGGGGTGAATGACTCACCCCAGGTCTTGCCGGTTGTCGGGTCCGGCGCGTCCAGGTAGGGCTTGAGGTCGAGCAGGAAGCCGTCATTGGCCCACACTCGCTGGCTCGGGACGGTGCCGTCGAACATGCCGTAATCGACATCGGGACCGTCGCCGGAACGCCAGCGTTGTTCCAGCGCCGGGCGGGCCTCGGAGTTGGCAAAGGTCAGCGTGATCTTGGTGCCCGGATAGTCGGCTTCGATCTCACGCGCAAGCTTCTCGAGGTAGGCCAGTCCCGGGGTTCCCTCGGCAGGGATCACGCCGACCTCGATCGAGCCGGAGATGTTGTCGCGCCACGTGTTGGGATCCGGGCCTTCTGACGCCGGGGGACCGCCGACAGGCCCACTCGAACAAGCCGCGAGCAAGACGCCGGCCATGGCCAGCGGCAGGCTGAACCTGATGCGCTTGAGTTTCATGTGTGCCCCTTCGGTAGCCCGCGTACCCCGCTGGACGACGCCCTATTCACCCGAGAAGATTCGACGCGATTCAATATATCGAAAATATAACTACGATTTCGTAAATCGTAAGGGACAGGTCAGCCGCTGACAAGGGGTCTACGCGGGTCCTCACTCCTCGTCCTCGATCGGTCCCAGGTACGGCAGGAACTCGGCGAACTCGATCAGGAACCGGTCCACTGCGTCGCGCTCGTGGTCGTCGAGGTCGCGGCGCGGGGCGCGGCAGTGGTCGCTGCGGAAGAGCCCGCGACGGACCGAGATCAACTTCTCCGCGGCGATGATCAGCTCGGTGTCGAGCATCCAGTAGGAGGTGAACGGCAACAGGCGGGCGTGCAGCCGATCGGCGTCATCGAAACGACCGGCCTCGTACAAGCGCCAGATCTCCTGGTAGATCTCGGTGAACGAGCAGCCGGGCTGGGTGCCCACCGCACCCCGGCGAATGGCGTCGGGCAGTTGCACGCCCGCATAGCCCTCGACGGCGGGGATCGGAGGGTCGAGCCTGGAGAGCTCGGTGATGAACGGCCCTGGCGGGCTCGACTCGACCTTGACCAGCGTGAGATTCGGGTGATCGCGAGCGATGGCAGCAAGCCGGGACACGTCGAGCGCGGTGCCGGTCTCGTTCGGGGCGTACTGGAGCACCACGGGCGTGGTCGGCACCTCGGCCAGCACCGCCCGGATGTGCGCCTCGATCATGGGCGCGGGCGGTTTGAGCAAGTGCGGCGGGAGCAGATTGATTGCCTTCGCGCCGACCGACACCGACCACGCCGCCCGCTCGGCGGCCAGTCGTGTCGCGTGATCCTGCACAGCCGCGATCACCACCGTGTCCGGGAAGGCGCGGGCCTCGGACACGAGCACCTCCATCAGGCATGCGCGCTCGGTCTCGGAAAGCTTGTAGAACTCGCCGGCGAAGCCCGGGAACATCACGCTGGCGACGCCGGTGCCGAGGACGTAGCGCACCACGCGGCGAAAACCGGCCAGATCGACATCGCCGGACTCGGTGAACGGCACCTCGAGCACGGGCGACACCCCGCGAATGGCCCGGGCGGCGGCGAGTCCCTCGAGTGGGTCGTTGGCCCCCGGTCGAAGTCTCGTCATCGTCATGGTTGATCCCCTTTTGGCCACGTGGAGGCTGGTTTCGGTGTCGCGCGAGGTCGGACCGAGATCCGCGACCGGCTGCTCCTCATCCGGATCCGAGACCGAGCAGTGCTGCGATGGTCCCGCCGAGTACGCGAGCTCGCGCGGGTTTGGCAAGCGGCCAGTCGACGACGCGCCGTAGTTCGCCGACGGTGGTGGCGTACGGCAGGTCGGAGGAGAACACAAGGCGCGATGAGCCGATCTGCGGGTCACGCTCGAATTCGCTGAGGACGGTGTCCCAAGGTGCGTAACAGGTGTCACCGTAGAGGTTCGGCGCGAGGCGCAGCGCCGGGGCTGCGTCGATCCAGAAGTCGGTCGCGCCGCTGCGGCCCATCACGAACGCAACTCCCGGGTGTCGACGCGCCAGGGCAGCCGCGGGCAGCGGCAGATGTCCGGGCGGCGTACCGGTGCGAACGTAGACCGGCCAGTCGTGTGCGTCGGCGAAGTCGATGAGGGGATCGACCAACCCGTCCAGCAGGTCGAAGCCCTGCAAGCTGGAATCGATGGCGAGCGCGCGGGCGCCATGATCACGTGCCCAACCCAACTCGGTCAGGGCGTCCGCGCGGCGCCAAGGATTCGCCACGGCGTACGCCAGCAGCCGCCCGCCCGAGCGCTCCGCGGCGGTGGTTGTGGCAGCGTTGCCGGCGCGGTTGTGGTAGGCGATGTCACCCTCGCTCGGCGCAATCAAGGCTCGGTCGATGCCGTTTCGATCCATCGTCGCCAGCAGATCATCGACTGCCAGCGCGCAGTCGCGCTGCGCTCCGATGCGGACGTGCGCGTCGATGATCATGACCGCGCCGCCCGTGGATCGGGCAGCGCGAGCGCTTCGAGGGCTTCGGCGTGGATGATCTTCTCGATCACCTCGGCCGGGATCCGCGGCAATCGTGACCCCTCGACGATGTCGTTCACCGCGCGCAGTCCGGCGATGGCTTCGGCCGTGGTGGCGATGGGGAAGTCCGAGCCGAGCAGCAGCTTTCCCGCCGCGCCCCACTCGACGGCATACAGCAACGACTCATAACACACCCACGGGCGCAGGTAGATCGAGGAGACGTCGGCGTACACGTGCGGGTGCTTGCGGATCGTCACGACTGTCTCGCGCGCCCAGGGGTGTCCCATGTGCGCCATCACGATGCGCAGCTCCGGGCAGGCGATCGCGATCTCGTCGGTCACCAGTGGGAACGTGTAGCGCAGCGGAGCGTGCCGGATCGGGGACGCGCCCTGGTGGAACAGGATCGGCAGCCCCTCCCGTTCGCAGTACCGGTAGAACTGCATCGCCGCGTCCCCGAGCGGGTCGAACTCCTGGTAGTTGGCGCCGAGCTTGACTCCGAGCAAACCGAGCGAGCGCGCCTCCTCCACCTGTTCCCAGACGTCGGGCGCCATGGGATTCACCGACATGAAGCCGATCCGCTTGTCGGGTCGCGCTGCGACGTACTCGGCCGTCGCGACGTTCGTCCTCTCCGGCGGGTAGTCCAGGCCGGTCGAGGACACCGGATCGTCGACCGCGATGTTGAACACGATCGCGACATCGGCGGCATCGGCGGCGGCATCGAAGTCGGCCCAGCTGTTGGAGGTGATCACCGCGCGATCGGTACGCCAGGCGTCGTAGCTTCGGAGCTCCGCGTTCGGGACCTCGCGCTCGTGGGTCGGGGTGTGGGTGTGGACGTCGACGATCATCGGGTGCTCTTCTCCAGCAGACGGCGCGGATTGTCCACGAGCATTGCCTGCCGTTGCTCGGGTGTGACACCCCACTCATCGATCTCTCGGATCCGTGCCACGGCGAAGTCCTGGCTTGCCTTGTCCGACAGGCCGGCATCCGTGCCGAACAGCACCTTGTGCGCCGGCGCCCGATCCAAGATCGTCTTGGCTGCGTAGGGCGGTGTGCCGCAGATGCACAGGTAGAGGTTCTCGGTGTCCTGGGTGCAGACCAATGCCTCGCGCCAGAGGTCGTGGAGGCCGCCGTGACCCAGGATGATCGGCACGTTCGGGTGCCGCCTCGCCAAGGTGGCGATCTGGGTCGGCGTCGCGTAGGGCGGCGTCCCGTCGTGGCAGAGCACCAGACCGTTGTGCGTGGCGACAACCTCCAGGATCGGGTCCAGCGCGACTTCGTGGACGCTGAATCCCTGTAGCCACGGGTGTAGCTTCACCCCGCGAAGGCCCAACTCGGTAAACGTCCGCTCGATCTCCGCGGCCGCGGACGGCTTGCGTGGGCTGTAGGTGCCGAAGCCGATCAGCCGGTCAGGATACTGAGCAACGAATCGGGCCAGATCGTCGTTGGCCTCGGGGGTTGAGTCGAACAGGCCGTCATGGCTGAGCACGACTGCACGATCGATGCCGCAGGTATCCATGAAATCGATGAAGTCATCGGCGCTGAAGGTCGTTCCGCCGAGCCAGGACGTGCCACGCCAGATCGGGGTGTGCGTGTGGAAGTCGATCATGGCGCCAGGACACCGAACCGGGTCGACAATGCGGTGATCAGCTCCCGCCAGTAGGTCGCGCCGGCCGCCCGACTGGCGCGGTCGGGATGGTCGCTGTATCCGTCGATCTCGGCCCAGGCCGCGCGGCTGTGAGTCTCCATCCCCGGGCCGGCGACGATCGGGGTGGTGGCTGCGGGCGGGTCCGGGCGATGCGGCGCCCGGCGTACCAGGTCCGGTCGCAGCTCAAGCATGATCGAGGTTTCGAACGCGCCGGCGTGACCGGGCACCGGGGGATCGCCCGGTTCGCCGGACCGGTCGAGGGCGCGCCAGTAATCGATGTGAGTGACACTCAGCTCGCTGCGGGCGGCCGCCGCGCCGGCCGCGGCCTGGCAGATCCCTGAGTTCCCCCCGTGCCCGTTGAGCAGAAGCACCCGTGTGGCGCCTGCCCCGGCGATCGAGGCAAGCAGATCGGTGATCACCGTCAACAGGGTTTCCGCGCGCACCGAGAGGGTTCCGCCGAACGGGAGGTGATGATCGGATGCGCCGATGCAGAGCGGAGGAGCGATCACGAAGCTCCCACCGGACTCGGCGGCGTGATCCGCGGCGGCCCGGGCGAGCGCGCGGGTGATCATGAAGTCGGTTCCGGTGGGCAGGTGAATGCCGTGCTGTTCCACAGCTCCCAGCGGGACGATCACAAGCGCGTTGGGCAGCAGGTCCGCCAGGGTCGCGCGGTCGCAGGCGGCCCACTCCACGACGCTCACGGCTGTTCCACCGCGGGTGTGAGCACGGATCGCTCGGCGAGCAACGCCAGTTGATGGCTGATCGTCAGCGCGCGGCGGCCCTCGGCCAGCCCCGGCTGCGGCTGGTCGGTGACGCCGGTGGCGAGTTCGACGAACCGCGCGAGCTGACGGTCGAAGCAGCGGGCGACGCGATCTCCTGTCGGGGCGTACTGCTCGGAGCCGGCGGCGGTGGTGACGGTCAGGGCGAAGGTGGCACCGTCCAGGCTGGCCAGCCCGTGATCCCCGATCACTGTCAGGGAGGTGGCCGGCAGCGCATCGGTCAGCCATCCGAATTCGACCAGTGCGGGGACGCCGCCGTAGTCGAGTCGACCGCCGATGAGATTGGGTGCGCCCAGACCGTCACGGGTGGGATGTGACCAGGCATCGTGGAGGATCGGGTCGGCGTCAAGGAGATAACTCAGCCAGTCGAAGACGTGGGACCCCTCGTGCACCGCGGGGCTGCCGTGCCGGAGGGTGCGCTCGATGAGGGCCGTGTGCGCTCGGTCTCGCGTCCGCTCCTCGTCGTAGATGTGTGCGCGGACCAGCAGCCGGTCACCGAGGAGTCCGCTCGTGATCACCTCGCGCAACCGCTGCATGGCCGGATCATGCCGATAGGTCAGTCCGATCTGGACGCGCCGAACCTCGGACGGCGTCAGCTCGTCGTACGCGGCCGCTTCGGCCACGGATGTGGCAACCGGCTTCTCGGCAAGTACGAAACGGCCCGACCGAGCGGCCGCCACCACCAGTGCCGGCGTAACCCACGGAGGCGTCGCGAGGACCACGCCGGCCACATCGTCGCGGGCGAGCGCTTCGTCGAGGCTCCGGTACGCCTCGACCGGCCGACCATCGGGACGTGCAGCGGATTGCTCCGCGGCAACGGCGGCGCTCACCGTCGGCTCGGGCTCCACCACGGCGACCAACTCGACGGCGGGATTGCGTGCGACGGCGGGCAGGTGTGCCGCCCGCGCGATCTGGCCCAGCCCGACGAGGGCGATCCCAACCATGGATTAACTTTCGCTATTTCGAATTGGTTTCCTCAGTATTGAAGGTGATGTTAGCGTCGGCGCGAAAGGCCGCGCAAGGTCATCCGACCGAGACCTTGCCCGGCTGCCCGGGATGCGACGAGTGGTGCCCGAGCTGGTCGGAGACGATGCGGGCGATCACGCGCAGGCCCGCCACTGCGCGCTCGAAGGGATCGCCGGTGAGGGAGCTCTCGAAGCCGGTGACGCCCACAGATCCCGCCGCCGAGCCCTCGGCGTCGAAGAACGGAACGGCAACGCAGGAAATGCCCGCCTGCTCCTCCTCACGCTCCACGGCGTACCCGAGGTCGCGTACCTCGCTCAACTGGCGGAGGAAGGCTTCCCGCTTCGGCGGCAGCGCGCCGGGCCCGTCGCCCTGGCGCAGCTGTGCCAACAGCGGCTCAAGGCGTTCGGTGTCCAGGTGCGCGGCGATCGCCTTGCCGAGCGCCGTCAGGTTGTATGGCGCCATCTTTCCCGGGTAGGTGTCGAACTGGATGAAGCCCTTCGGCGCCGCCTTGGCGATGTAGACCACGGAGGCGCCACTGAGCACTCCGATGTGCACGGGCATCTCGAGTTCGTCGGCCAGCTGCTGCAACTCGGCCTGCGCAACCGATGCCAGGTCGACATCGCGAACGAGGCGGGTGGCGAGTCCGTACAGCCCGAGGGTCGCCCGCCAGAAGTGACTGCGTCCGACGACCTTGCGCGCGGCGTATCCGCGCATCTCCAGCGTGTACGCGATTGAGGCACAGGTCGCGATCGGGACATCGGCCGCCTTGGCCAGCGCGGTCAGTGTCAGGCCGTCGCCAGCGTGCACGAGCGCCTCGAGGATATTGAGGGTACGAGCCGCTGAAGGGGAGGGGGAATCGGCAACCGACATGGCGAAAGAATAGTTCGTAGGACCCGTCGGGAACCGGCCCAGTTCTGCGGGACCCCCCGCCGGTGAGGCCATCTACCGGACTCCCTGTTCGCTGGACCCGTCTCGCAGCCGCGCAGACAGGTGATCATCGAGTACGACTCCCAGCCCGGGGGCGTCGCCGAGCCTGGCCCGGACGCCGTCCGTGTCGATCCCGATCCGCACGACGTCGCTGTCGTAGTAGGCCGCGCCAATGATGTCCGAAGGGATGGCGCCGAGCGCCTCCAGGGCACAGGCCACGTGGAGCTGCGCGGCCGCACCGACCCCGAGTTCGCCATTGGACCCGATCACGATGTCGACACCCGCGGCGTGCGCGATGCGACCCATGGTGACGGCCCGGCCCGGCCCGCCGCTCTTACCGACGTAGAGGCTGACCACGTCGAGCGCGTCCGCGCGGATGGCGGCCATCAGGTCTTCGGAGCCGAACACGGTCTCGTCACCAACGACGGGGATGCCGAGCCCGCGCAGGTCCCGCATGCCGACCAGGTCGGCCGGAGCCACCGGTTGCTCAAAGAATGCGGGACCGAACTCGAGCAGGCGCTCTCCGGCCCGGCGGGCGTCGGCCCGACTGTAACCCCCGTTGGCATCCAGGCCGATCATTGTGTCGGGGCCGACCAGGGCCCGCAGCTCGGCCATCCGCTCGACGTCGGAATCGACATCGAGTCCGATCTTGATCTTGAACGCGCGAAAACCGGACTCCTGCGCTCGGGCGAGTCCGGCACGCAGCCGTCCACCATTGCCGCTCAGTGAACACTTGATCGCCACCTCGGTACGCATCGGCCCGCCGAGTGCCACCGCAAGCGGCACGTCGAGCGCCTTGGCGTAGGCGTCCCAGAGTGCAATGGACACACCCGCCTTGGTGAACGGATTGCCGGCCAGGGCGCGATCCATCCGCGCCTCGAGCGCGGCCACCGGCACCAGCGGTTGTCCGATCAGTGCCGGAACCAAGGCGCGGCCGATGACGTGCTCAGCGGTGGCCGAATCCTCTCCGCTCCACAACAGCGTGCCGCTCACCTCGCCGATGCCTTCGATCCCCGCGGTGGTGACGATGCGTACCAGCAGGAAGTCCGAGCGGTCGTGGCTACCGCGAGCTCCCGAGACGAGCAACTCCGGGCGCACCGTGGGGCTGACCCGGGCTGTGTGGATCGCCCGGATCCGATCGGTACGCAGGGTCCTGCTCACCCGAACAGGACCCGACCGGGATCAGAGAAGCCGGAGGCGATCACCTGAGGATCATAGGGATAGATGTAGGCAAACGTCGACGAGGCGTTCCACCAGGCACGGATGTTTCCCGATGAATCGATGTTGATCAGCTCCGCGCGCTGATCATGGTCGAGCTGGGCGAACCGAACCCTGGTCGGGTCAGTGAAGCCGGACGCGATCACGGTGCTCGGATCCTTGAAGGAGTTGGCCACCGTCGCGGTCTGATTGCGCCAGCCGCTGATCGTGCCGTTGCTGTTCACGTTGATCAGGTCGGCGAGTTTGTCACCGTTCAGGTCGGCGAACTGCACGCGGCCCGGGTCGTTGAAACCCCAGCCGACCTCCAGCGGGCCGTGCACGAAGGAGCCGGCGACCGTGTCCGTGGCATTCCACCACGCCCGGATGGTTCCCGAGGTTTCGACGTTGATCAACTCCGCTCGGCCGTCGCCGTCGAGATCGGCGAACCGAACCCGTGCCGGGTCGGCAAAGCCGCTGGCGATGCGTGTCGGCGTACCGACGAATGATTTGGTCACGGTCGCCGAGGCGTTCCACCAGGCGTCGATCGTACCGTCGGAGTTGATCATGATCCGCTCGGTTCGACCGTCGCCGTCGAGATCGGCGAAGCGCAGTCGACGCGGGTCGGTGACCCCCGTAGCGATCTGCAGCGGACTTCCCGTGTAGGAGCTCTCGACGGTCGGTGACCCGTTCAGCCAGGCGCGCGTCGTCCCGTCGGCCGCGACCTGCACCAGTTCTGCCATCGTGTCGCCGTTCAGGGATGCCGTCCCGGGCAGCGCGGTGCCGGATGCCAGCCGGACCAGCTCGTCGCGGGCGGCACGGAGGTTGCCGATGTCGTAGGGCCGGTCGGCGGGGTTGTAGGACGGCGCGACGCGGTCGATCAGTGCCTTCACCGCAGCCGGATCGACCTTGGCGGCGAGTGCCAGCAGTTCGTAGTCCTCGGCGCCGTCGCGTTGCGACTGGGAGCGGATTGTCGCTTTGATCGAAGTGTTCTTCGTGTCCGGATGGACGATGTATTGGTCTCCCTTGAAGGCGTTCGCCGTCCCACCCACGCCGTACTGCGGGTCGGTCATGGTGTCGAAGGACTTGGTGCTGCCGATGCCGGGGGTCCAGAAGTTCCACGCCCAGTGCAGATATCCGGTCACGCCGTACTTGAAGCTTGCCCACGGCAGGACGCGACCCTCGTAGACCTTGCTGTCCACGAACCGGTTCATCGCGTAATAGCCGTGGGTGCCCGAGCAGCACATGTTGTACACCCAGGTCCTGACCCCCTTGGACCGCATCGCGTCGTAGGACGACCGGTTGGCCTCGTAGTTGTCGACCGTCGGAACCACGACGTTCGCACCCTGGGAGACGGCATAGCTGTGCGCACCGAGACTCCAGCTCGCGTCACCGGCCGGGACGTCGGGCGCGACGGCGCGAAGCTTGCTCATGAAGTACGCGTACTGCTGCTGGCTGTTGGCGGTGTCCGGCTCGTCCGCGACCTGCTGGTACCACAGCTTGTACCACCCCTTCTGTCGCAGGTGGTCGAACAGGGCGGGCAGGTACTGGTCGATCCAATTGCGACTAGTCGCGGAGTCGACGGGGGACAGCCCGGTGGTCAAACGTCCGGCACCGTCGCGCTGCAGCACATAGGTGAGGTAGTTGACGCCGGCGTTCTGGGTCGGGTCGGGATGGCCGATGGCAACACCCTCGAGCACCTTCACCATGTCGCGGTCCAGGTAGTACTGCACGTACTGGTCGAACCTGCTCCAGTTGAAGGTGTACTTGCCGGTCGCCGGGTCGAGCGTGGTACCGCCGTCGAGCAGCAGCGCGGGACTGTTGATGAAGATGCCGTTGACCCGCGTCTCCTTCATCGCGTCGGCCATCTTCCCCACGATCGTCCACCATTGCGGTGTCCAGCGCTCGTAGCCATAGAACGCGGTGATCGGATCGCTGGCGTGGTTGGTGGCGGTCGTCGTGTTGTACCAGGCACCGACGATCTGTTGATGGATCAGGGTGGTGTAGGCACTCTTCCCCGGGTTCGGCAGCGTAGCTGCGCCGACCTCGACCGAGTAGGGGATCGTGAGCGCCCCCGCGGTCGTGTTGACGGTCAACTTGCCGCGGTACTGGCCGGGTTCGGCGGCTGCCGGCGCATAGACGGTGACCCAGATCGGCCGCGGGGTGTTCGCCTGGAGGCCGATCGAGGCGTCGTTGGACAGCGTTTCGGGGAACCATCCCGGCGCGTTGGACGCCATCGTCGGATAGCGCCATTCCGAACCATCCCCGACCGCGGTGTTGCTGTTGCTCTCCAGTTGAACGTATTCGACGTAGTTCGTCCGGACGTTGCTTGCCGCGATCTGGTTGGTGCCCGCGGTCAGCGCGGAACTGGTCACCGAGGTGATCGTATTGGCCGCGTCGGACTTGAGGACGACCTGGAACGACTCGTATTCGTTGCGCGCCATGACGAGCGACGCCTTCTGCGAGCGCGCCGGCTCGCTGTAGAAGACGTTCACCGATGAGTCTGCGATCCACCAGCTGAGCGATCCCGCCGCGTTCGCGTGCGGCGCGGTGCCGGTGATCAGGATCGTGGCGAGGATTGTTGCTGCGGCAAGGCGGCGTATGCGCATGATGATCCTTTGAAATATCGAAAATACCTTTGTATTATCGAATGGACTGACCATAGCGGTAGCGAGTTCGATCGATCAAGACCTGCTGACCCCGGACGGGCCCCTGGCGGCGCGAGCCAGATCACGGCGGGTGTCCGACCTCGCAGATCCGCGGTTTGGCGGGCTCAGGCGATATCATGGACCGGATTGCGTACCCGCCCCCGGAGCGCCGCTGAGGCGCCCGGGAGAAACGAGGATCATCGAGCATGACGGACACCCCGATGGGCCCGGACGACCCCGGCAACGAGACCCCCGACGAGGCGACGAACGACGAGATCTCGACGGGCAATCTGACCCAGCGGACCGATCAGATCGACCTCCAGGTCGAGGTGCAGCGCTCCTACCTCGACTACGCGATGAGCGTCATCGTCAGCCGCGCGCTGCCCGACGTGAAGGACGGCCTCAAGCCGGTGCACCGCCGGGTGATCTATGCGATGTACGACGGCGGCTACCGGCCGGACCGCGGCTGGAACAAGTGCTCCCGCGTCGTCGGCGAGGTGATGGGTCTGTACCACCCGCACGGTGACTCGGCGATCTACGACACGTTGGTACGCCTCGCGCAGCACTGGGCCATGCGCGCCCCGCTGGTCAGTGGTCAGGGCAACTTCGGCTCGCCCGGCAACGACAAGGCCGCCGCGATGCGCTACACCGAGTGCAAGATGGCGCCGCTGGCGATGGAGATGGTCCGCGACATCGACGAGGACACCGTCGACTTCAAGCCGAACTACGACAACAAGGACACCGAGCCGGTCGTCCTGCCGGCCCGCTTCCCGAACCTGCTGGTCAACGGCTCGACCGGCATCGCGGTCGGCATGGCGACGAACATCCCGACGCACAACCTGCGCGAGGTCGCCGAGGCGGTGCAGTGGAGCCTGGATCACCCCGACGCCGAGCCCGAGGAGCTGCTCGAGGCGGCGATGGAGCGGGTCAAGGGCCCGGACTTCCCCGGCGGCGCCACCATCGTCGGGCGCTCGGGCATCGAGCAGGCGTACCGCACCGGCCGCGGTTCGGTGATCATGCGCGCGGTGATGGACATCGAGGAGGACAGCAAGGGGCGCCAGCAGATCGTCGCCACCGAACTGCCCTACATGACCAATCCCGACAATCTGATGCTCAAGATCGCCGAGCTGGTCAACTCGGGCAAGCTCACCGGCCTGGCCGACATCCGCGACGACACCTCCGCGCGTACCGGCACCCGCCTCGTCTTCGTGCTCAAGCGGGACGCGCAGCCGCGGGTGGTGATGAACAACCTCTACAAGCACACCGCGCTGCAGGACACCTTCGGCTGCAACATGTTGGCGCTCGTCGACGACGTGCCCCGGGTGCTGCGGCTCGACCAGTTCATCAGCCTGTGGGTCGCCCACCAGATCGACGTCATCCAGCGCCGCACCCGCTACCGGCTGCGCAAGGCCGAGGAGCAGGCGCACGTCTACCGCGGTCTGGTCAAGGCGCTCGACGCGCTCGACGAGGTGATCGCGCTGATCCGACGCAGCCCGAACACCGATGAGGCACGCACCGGGCTGATGGCGCTGCTGGAGATCGACGAGATCCAGGCCACCGCCATCCTCGACATGCAGTTGCGCCGCCTGGCCGCGCTGGAGCGACAGAAGATCGTCGACACGCTCGCCGAGATCGAGGAGCGGATCGCCGACTTCCGGGCCATCCTCGCCTCGGAGGAGCGGCAGCGCGAGATCGTCGGCAACGAGCTGCGCGAGATCGTCGACAAGTACGGCGACGAGCGGCGTACCAAGATCATCGCCGCCAGCGGAGACATGTCGGAGGAGGACTTCATCCCCGACTCCGACGTGATCGTCACGATCACGCACGGCGGGTACGCCAAGCGCACCGCGACCGATGCGTACCGCGTGCAGAAGCGCGGCGGCAAGGGCGTGCGCGGGGCCACGCTGAAGGCCGACGACGAGGTGGCGCATCTGTTCGCCACGTCGAATCACCAGTGGGTGCTGTTCTTCACCAACCTGGGCCGGGTTTACCGGGCGAAGGTGTGGCAACTGCCCGAGGCCTCCCGCGACGCGCGCGGCGGCCATGTCGCCGGCCTGTTGTCCTTCCTGCCGAACGAGCACATCACGCAGGTGCTGACGCTGCGCGGCTACGACGACGCGCAGTACCTGCTGCTCGCCACCCGCAACGGCCTGGTCAAGAAGACCCCGCTGGAGGCGTACGACTCGCCGCGCCAGGCCGGCCTGATCGCGCTCAACTTCCGCGACGAGGGCGACGAGCTGATCGGCGCCGGGCTGGTCAGCGACGACGACGACGTGTTGCTGATCTCGAAGAAGGGCCAGGCGATCCGCTTCGCCGCCGCGGCCGATCAGCTCCGGCCGATGGGACGGGTGACGTCCGGTGTCACCGGGATGAAGTTCCGCGACGGCGACGAGCTGTTGTCGATGTCGGTGATCGATGCCGACACCCCCGAGGATGATCGCTTCGTGTTCACCGTCACCGATTCCGGGTACGCCAAGCGCACGCCCGTCTCGGCGTACCGCCAGCAAGGTCGCGGCGGCTTGGGGATCAAGGCGATGAAGCTGAACGAGAACCGCGGCGAGCTCGTCGGCGGTCTCGTGGTCCGCGATGCGGACGAGGTGATGGCGATCAAGAACAGCGGACAGATCACCCGCTCGGCGGTGGCCGAGGTGCCGGTCAAGGGCCGCGACACGATGGGCGTGAAGTTCGTTGGGGTACGCGGCGACGACCGCGTCGCCCGGATCGCCGTCAACCCCGAGCAGACCGCGGAGGCCCAGGAGGCCGGGGTGGCCGACACGCCTGCCGCCGACGGGTCCGACGAGGGTGTCGCGGGGGACAATGCTGGTCAGACCGCGGGCGAATCGACGGAATCCGGCGCCGTGACGCATGATGGTGGTTCGGGGACGGGTAGTGTCGCTAGCGATTCGCCCGATGACACCGCAGCAGCGGAGGAGACTGAGCAGTGACCAACGGCAATCAGACGAGCGGCGGGCGCGCCGGTTCCGGCTCGGCGGAGGCGGTCAGCCGCGCCGACCGGATCATGGGACGCTCGGACTCGCCCACGCGCGCCGACGGACAGCCTCCGCGCAATGACGGGACGGCGCCGGGTCAGAACGGCCGGGCGGGCACCGGCACGACGACCACCGCCGAGCGCAAGCCGCAGGGTCGGACGACGCAGAGTTGGCGGCCGCCGAGCAAGCCCACCCAGGGCGCGGCTGGCAACGCGGCCAAGAACGCCGGGAACGACAAGGCCGGCAACGATACGTCCGGATCGGCTCGTCCGGCCGGCGGCAACGGCGGCCCCGTCGCCACTGGTCGCGCCGCCGCGGCGGTGCCGCCGAGCGGCACCGCGGGACGCAACGGGACCGCCTCGCCGCAGCAGGCGCGCGGCAACGGGGCGCTCGCTCCGGCGACCCGACAGCCCGCCACCGACCAGACCACCCGGCTGCCGAGCCAGCGCACGGCGGCTTCGGCCTCCTCGGCCCCGGCCCGTCCGCGCTCGGGCAGCGCCGGCACCGCGAGCAGCGTGACGAGCGCGTCGCAGTTCGGCGCGGCGCGGCGTACCCGCAAGGCACGCCTGCGGCTCGCCCGGCTCGACCCGTGGTCGGTGATGAAGACCGCGTTCCTGTTCTCGATCGCCGCCGGCATCATGCTGGTCGTGGCGACCGCGGCGGTCTACGGCGTATTGGAGACGTCGGGCCTGTTCGATGCGATCAACACCTCGGTGAGCCAGGTCGTGTCGTCGCCGAACGATCCGAACCAGTTCGACATCAAGCAGGTTCTCGACTTCCGGCGGGTGCTCGGCGCGGCCGCCGTGATCTCGGCGCTGAATGTGGTGATCTTCACCGCCCTGGCGACGCTGTTCTCCTTCCTCTACAACATCTCCGCGACCGTCCTCGGCGGTCTGGAGGTCACTCTCGCCGAGGACTGAGGACGCGCGATCAGTTCGGGGGTACGCTCAACCGGTGAGTGATGACATCACTACCCGCGCCAGGGAGCTCCTCGACGACGAGGGCGGCCGTGCGGAAGAGTTCGCCGAGCTGGCGGTCGACCTCAGCCAACAGCCCGATCTGGGCACCACGCTGGAGGCCGTGACGGCGGCCGCGCAGCGCACCCTGGGCGGCGACGGTGGCGGGATCTTCCTGCACGAGCGCGGGCGGCTGGTCACGGCCTGGGCGACCGACGAGTCCGCGGAGCGCGCCGAGCATCTGCAGAACGAGCTGAACGAGGGGCCCTGCATCGACTCCGCGCTCGAACCGGAGTTCCGGATCAGCGCGGATCTCTGCGACGAGCCTCGCTGGGCGAGCTGGTCGCGGCGGATGGTCGAGCTGGGTTGGCGCTCGGCACTCTCGGCGCCGCTGCTGGCGCCCGGCGGCGAACCGATCGGGTCGCTCAACCTCTTCTCGCCGTTGCCGAGCGTGTTCTCCGATGACCTGGCCGACCTGGCCGCGGTCTTCGCCCTGCATGCGTCGGTTGCGGTCCTGAATGCCCGCCGCGAGGAGAATCTCAACCGTGCCATCGCGGCCCAGCACCGCGTCGGGGTGGCGCAGGGGATCGTGATGGCGCAGTTCGATGTCGATCCGGGCCGGGCGTTCGAGCTGATCCGGGCGTACTCGCAACGGGCGAACATCAAGCTCGCCGCCGTCGCGAGCTATGTGATCGAGCGCCGGGGCCTGCCCGGCGCCTGACCGGCAGCGAGTTGCCCTCGCGGCAGCTATCGTGAGACCAGGTCGGTCCGGTTCAACAGTGCAGCCGGACCGACTCTGCTGCCCCCGGGCGACTGCGCGACGATTTGGCCGGCCCGGCGCGATGGGCTAGCCTTTTGCGGCGCGCGGGCCTATAGCTCAGACGGTTAGAGCGCTGCCCTGATAAGGCAGAGGTCACTGGTTCAAGTCCAGTTAGGCCCACCACGACGCCCCAGGAAGGACTCACCCGGCGGGGGCGATCAACTCGGGCCGCCCATCAGGTCTCGACCCGGGGGATCACCCGGGCCCGCTCCGTTGTTCACGGCCGCCAGATAGCCTGCCACCAGAGCGTCGGCGACATCGATGATCACGGAGTCTGGCGGCAGGAACCTCGCATCGTGCAGGCCGCCGCCGGCCTCGCCGGTGCCGACGAAGATCATCAACGACGGGACCTCCCGGCCGAAATAGGCGAAGTCGTCCGAGCCGAAGGACCGCCAGCGGCGATCGACATCGCGGCCTGCCGAGGCCAGCAGGGCCGCCGCGCCCGATGCCAGCCGCGGGTCGTTGATCAAGGTCGGCTCGGCATCCAGATAGCGCACGGTGCCCCGCGTACCGTGGGCTGCCGCCGATGCGCCGACGATCTCGGTCAGCGCCTTCTCGATCTGCAGCCGGTCCTCCTCGCTCATGAACCGATAGGTACCCATCGCGCGCGCGGTCTCCGGCACCACATTCGGCGCGCTGCCCGCCTCCACCATCGTGATCATCAACACGCTGCCGGAGGTCGGGTCGATCCGGCGGGCGCTGATCTGCTGGCTGGCGGTGATCACCGCGGCCAGGGCCAGGACCGGATCGGCCACGGTGTGCGGGTACGCGCTGTGCCCGCCGCGGCCCTCGATCAGCACCTCGAAGTCGCCGACACCGGCGTTCACCGCGCCCGGTGCTACCCCGTACCGGCCGGCCGGCAGTCGCGGTTGCACGTGCGCGCCGATGATCGCGCCGAAGTCCGACCCGAACCCCTCATCCAACACATCGCGTGCGCCGGAGCGCAGCGACTCCTCCCGCGGCTGCAGCAGCACCTGCAGGGGCAGCGGGAGGGGCAGGGTCCGCGCGGCTCGCGCCACCGCGACCGTCGCCGCCAGGTGCACATCGTGGCCGCACGCGTGCATCGCGCCGTTGGTCGCCGCATAGGGCGCGCCCGTGCGCTCGTCGATCGGCAGCGCGTCGAGCTCGCTGCGCAACACGACCGGGGCACCTCTCGGCGTACCCGCCGTCGGGATCCGCAGCAGCCGGCCGGTGGTCGCGGTCACGACCCCCGGATCGCCGGGGCCCGCGTCGTCGCCCGCAGGCGCCAGCAGCGCCTCGGTCACCAGCTCGGTCGTATCCGCCTCGTCGCCGCTGAGCCGCGGATCGGCGTGCACCCGATGGCGCAGCTCGATCGCCGCCGGCAGCTCCTCGCGGATCCGCTGCCGCCAGTCCTCACCCAGGGTCATGCCCCCGATCCTGCCGTGCCGAGCTCCCGCCGCTGCGCAGGCCCGCCGTTCGGACGCTCGCTCAGGTACCTGCCGAGGCTGCGTGTGCCTGCCGGGCCCGCTGGCGAACCGCACCGATCTGACTCGCGCGCGCATGGCACGGCAGGCGCAGGCCGTGGTGGCGCGACCAGCGATCGGCCGACCGTTGTCGAGCGCCAGATTGGTGCGGCTCGGGCTGGGTCGACGCGCCGCGATGCGATATTCGGCGCCCCGAGAGCGGCGCAGGCGCGACAATGACCCGGCGCCCGCGCGATGGCCGCGCAGGCCCACCGCCAGGAGAGATCATGACCCACGACACCACCGCTGCGCCGACGCCGCCGCGGCAGATGCGGCGGGTGGCGGCCGCCAGCGCCTTCGGCACCAGCATCGAGCTGTATGACTTCCTGATCTTCGGCCTGGCCGCCGGGCTGGTCTTCCCGCGGCTGTTCTTCCCCGAGTCCGAACCACTGATCGGTACGCTGCAGTCCTTCCTGGTCTTCGGCGCCGGATTCGCCTCCCGCCCGCTCGGTGCCCTGGCCTTCGGCCACTTCGGCGACCGCTTCTCCCGCCGGACGATGCTGGTGGTCTCGCTCGTCGCCACCGGCGCCTGCACGGTGGCGATGGGGCTGCTGCCGACCTATGCCAGCGTCGGCGTACTCGCCCCGATCCTGCTCGTCGCGCTGCGGATCCTGCAGGGATTCTTCATGGGCGGCGAACAGGGCGGGGCATTCCTGATGGTCACCGAGCACGCCCCGGGCGGCCGCCGGGCCTTCTACGGAGCGTTCGTCACCGCCGGCTCGCCCATCGGGTCCATCCTCGGGATCGGCGCATTCCAGATCGTCTCCGCAGCCACCGGGCCGGCCTTCCTGGACTGGGGCTGGCGGGTCCCGTTCCTGGCCTCGGCGGTGCTGATCGCGGTGGGCATCTACGTGCGGCTCGGGGTCGCCGAAAGCCCGGTGTTCCGCAAGCTGGCGGCCGAATCGCGGGTGCGCCGGGTGCCGATCGCCGGCGTCTTCGCCACCGCCCTGCCGCTGGTGCTCGGCGGCATCCTGGTCAACCTCGGCTTCAACCTGTTCATCTTCATCATCAACTCCTTCACCGTCGCCTATGGCACGCAGCAGCTCGGCATGGGGCGTACCGACATCTTGATGAGCGGTCTGTGGGGCTCGGTCGGGATGATGATCACCGTGTTCGTGGCCGGCGCGCTCGCCGATCGTTTCGGGCTGGTCCGGGTGATGCTGATCGGCGCGATCTTCCAGGTTGCGTGGGCATTCCCGTACTTCTGGTTGATCGACACCCGCAATCTGGGACTGCTCTATCTGGCGGTGATCATCGGCTACGTCGGCCTGAGCTTCGTCTTCGGGCCGATGGCGGCCTACTACGTCAGCCTGTTCCGGCCGGAGTACCGCTACTCCGGGGTCGCCCTCTCCTACAACCTCGGCGCCGTGCTCGGCGGTGGCCTGTCGCCGTCGCTCGCGACCGCACTGCTGGCCGCGTTCGACGGGGCCAGCGCGGGGATCTCGGTCTACATCGCCCTCGGCGGCGTGCTCTCGGCGATCGGCCTGTTGATCACCGCCAAGCAGGTACGCCGGGCCCGGATCGACGCCTGAGCAACCCGCAGCCGCGAACCGAACCGGCAGGTGCGGGCCGAGTATCGCTCGCGGGTGCCGGTTGGGTTCGCGGGTGCCGGTTGGGCTCGCGGGTGCCGGTTGGGTTCGCGGATGGGCGGGCGTACCTGGATCCGCGGGCTGAATCGGCAGGTGCGGGCTGAGTATCGCTCGTGGGTGCCGGTTGGGCTCGCCGGTGCCGGTTGGGTTCGCGGATGCCGGTTGGGCTCGCGGGTGCCGGTTGGGTTCGCGGATGCGGGGGTACGCGGCGCCGGTGGCGGGTACGCCGATGCGGAAGGGCCCGGCCCGAACGACGTCGGACCGGGCCCCTGCTCGGATGATTCACGCACCGATGATCATCAACCGGATTGCCACTCGCAGGATGATCGGCAACCGTTGATCAGTCCTGCACGGTGAACCGGATGGTGTCGGTGAACTGGCGACCGTAGGCGTCGGTGGCAACCACCTTCGCGCTGTGCGTACCCGGCTCGAGGTCGCTGCTCAGCGGCAGCCGCCACAGATGGCCGCTGGCCTGGGTGATGCTGCCCGAGGTGAGGAGGTTGCGGGTCGCGGCGAACGGATCGGAGTACTCCCAGCCCTGGTTCAGCGCCTCGCCCTTCCCCGGCTGGGTGTGCTTCGCCGCCACGGCGTCGCCACCGTCGACCGACACCTCGACCTTCGCCGCGGTCGATCCGGCGTAGAAGTCGGCGGTCAGCCAGGTCTCGTCGAGCTGATCGGCCGGCACCGCTCGCGGGTCGCCGAGGTTGGGCGCGTCGCCCTTCTTGCCGCCGTCGCGCCACGCCTTGGTCTGCTCGGCCCACTCCCGCCAGCGCGGCGAGTTCACGCCGAGCGCGAGCTGCAGGTCGTCTGCCTCACCGCGCACGGTGTAGCGCTCCCGCAGCTCGGTGCCGTCGATGTCGAGCGTCATCACCCCGGGGCGCGCGCCGTCGACCATGAACGCATAGGGCAGGCCCTGTTCGTCGAGGCCGCCCGAGTACCAATCGCCCGACACCGCGCCGGCGATCAACTGGTGCTGCGGCAATTCCTCGATCCCGGCCTCTGCCCACTCGGCGCGGCGATCGCCCGGCAGCAGGCTCTCCAGCGTGTGGGTGTGGCCGCCGATCACGGTGACCTCGCGGTCGCCGAGGACGTCATAGACCTCCTTGGCGTTGTCCAGCACGACCTGCCGGTGATCGACCAGCGGCGCGTGCGTGGCCAGCACCACCTTGCGATCGGCGGGCACCTTGGCCAGATCCTTGGCGAGCCAGTCGAGCTGGCGCTGGTCGACCTTCTCGGCGTACTTGCGGCTGCCGGGGGTCAGCGGGAACTCGATGCTGTCCAGCACGACGAAGTGGGTCTGCCCGACGTCGTAGGAGAAGTACGCCGGGCCGATCTTCTCGCGGAACGTGTCCACGCGATGCGACGGGTCGGGGGCGTCGTAGTCCATGTCGTGATTGCCCATCGCGGCGCGGATCGGGCCGTTGGACTCGCGGTAGATGTCCTTCAGCGCCGGATACAGCGACAGGTCGTCACCGACATTGTCGCCCAGCATCAAGATCCCGCAGCCGCCGTAGTCGCGGCGCTGCGCCAGATCGGCGACAGCGCCGTCGCGGGCGTAACCCACCTGGAGCATGTTGTAGACCTGCGTGTCGGACGCGATCGGGCAGCTCTGCTCCGACAGCGCGGTCGCGTCGGACTTGGCCAGCGGGAAGTTCAGCGCCTTCGGGACCGGGCCGGTGGGGGCGATGCCGCCGTACTTCAGCGGGGGCGAGCCCTCGGGCAGGTGGTTGTAGGAGAACTGCGCGAACTGGAACTCGTCCACCGGCACCTGCCAGCCGGCGGGCTGGGTGACGAAGACGGTCATGTTGTCGAACACCGGCAGCGAGTAGCGGCCGTTGCGATCGGTGGTGACGACCTCGCGGCCGTTGGAGACGGTCACTCCGGCGATTCCGGGCTCGTTCGCGTTGTGCCGGGAGTCGAGGTTGGTGTCGTCGAAGACGGTGCCCTTGATCGTGCGCGGGTTCGCCGCGCCGCCGCGTACCACCTCGACCTCGCCGACGTAGGTGTCCGGCTCGACCACGGCCGGATCGGCGGGTGCGGTGGGTGCGGGTGCCGCGTCGGCAGCGGAGGGTACGCCGAGCGCGGGGGACAGCGCCAGCGCCGCGAGCGCGGTGCCGGCAAGCGCTGTTCGGGCGCGCAGCGGCGACGGGTTCGGGTTGGGGGGCATGGTTCTCCTCGTAGTTGTTACTGCGGGTGATTACCGTTTTCGACACTAGGACCGGTGCGTGAAGTCGAGGTGACAGCGAGACGAAGTCCGGAGGGCAACCGTCGGCCATGGTCACCCGGGGGAGAACGCGGTATAACCGAGCCATGACGTCGGCACAGCAAACGGTGGTGCGCTTCGACGCGCCGCTGGAGAGCGTGGGTACGCAGACCCTCGCGCGGCTACCGGCCGACGCGAGCGCCGAGCTGCCCTCGCGAGGACAGGTGAGTGTGGCCGGCACGCTCGGCGACCAGGAGTTCCGCACGGTCGTCGAGCCCGATGGCGAGCGCGGGCACTGGCTGCGGATCCCGGCCGAGTTGCAGCGGCGCGCCGGGGTGGGCCCGGGGGACCGGGCAACGTTCGAGCTCGTCCCGACCCGCGACTGGCCGGAACCGGACGTGCCCGGCGATCTCGCCGAGGCGCTGTCGGCGGCATCGCCCAAGGTCGCGGAGAAGTGGCGCGACATCACCTCGATGGCGCGCTGGGAGTGGGTGCGCTGGGTCAACGCCACCGCCAGCGCGAAGACCCGAGCGAGCAGGATCGAGAAGACCGTCGCCAAACTCGACGGCGAGCACCGGCGGCCGTGCTGCTTCAACCTCGCGGCGTGCACCGATCCCGAGGTTTCGCGGAGCGGGCGGCTGATCGGCCCCTGACCGGGCGGCGCGCGTTCGTGGCCCGGGTCAGTCGCGCACGGTTCCCGACCCATGGCCCAGGATGCCGTCCAGCAACCAGCCGAGGCTCGTCTCGAAGAGGCGGCGTACCCGTGCGATCGACAGTGGCGCATCGGCATCGGTCCGGACCAGGGCCGCGGTGCCGATCGCGTGGGTGATCAGCGCGAGCCGGGCCTGATCGGGATCGGCGACGCCCGCCCGTGCCAGCAGGGCGTCCATGGCGACACCCAGGCGCACGGCGTTCGGTCCCCGCGATCCCTGCCGGGCAAGGAAGATCGGCACCAGCTCGGGGTGCCGCAGGAGCGTGCCGAAACTCTGCTTCATGATCGTCGTCAGCCCGGCACGCGGGTCGGCCAACTTCCGCGGCGGCCGGATGCCCGCCAGCGACGCGTCCAGCACGGCGTCGAGCAGATCGTCCTTGTCCCGCACGTGGCTGTAGAGCGCATTGGGCGCGACGCCGAGCTCGCGGGCCACCGCCCGCATCGACACGCCCGGCCCGCCGCGCTCGGTGAGCAATCGCGAGGCCGTGCCGATCACGGCGGCGCGGGTCAGCCCGGCACGTTCGCCGGGTCCGCGAGAACTCGTCTCGGTGATCATGGACTTATTGTACGCCATCCAGTTATACTGGACAACGTACAGCTCATCGAGAGGGGCGAATCCATGGCCGCAACGGGACCACAGATCATCGAGGGCGTGGCGGGGGGCGTACCGTACCTGGCGCTCCCGCCGGCAACGCGCCGGGCGGATGCGCCGGTGGTGATCACCTGGCACCTGATGGATCCGCCGCGCTCGCCGGCCGCGATGGCCGCAGCGCTGCCGCTGGCCGGGCTCGACGCCTGGCGGATCCACCTGGAGCTTCCGATGACCGGTGCGCGGATGCCCGAGGGCGGACCGGAGGCGCTGATGGCGAAGGGCTTCGAGGACGCGGTGCTCAACCTGCAGGGGCCGATCGCCCAGCAGGGCAGCGCCGACCTGGCAGCCGCCTGGCCGGAGCTGGTCGACCAGCTCCGCCTGGGCGCGCCGCCGGTCGCGCTGCTCGGCGGGTCGATGGGTTCGACCGTGGCGCAGCTCGCGACCGCCGAGACGGCGCCCGGGCTGGACATCGACCTGCGAGCGCTGGTCCTGGTCTCGCCCGCGGCACAGTTGCGCCCGGTCGTTGCGGCGATGAGCGCGGAGTTCGGGGTGGAGTACGCCTGGTCGCCGGCCTCGGAGGCCGTGGCGGACCGCCTGGACTTCGTCGCCCGGGCGGGAGAACTGGCGGCCGCGGTGCCGGCTGTAATGATCGCGGTGGGCGGCGCCGACCAGCCCGACGGCTTCGTCGCCCCGGCCCATGCGCTCGGAGAGGCGCTGACAGCCGCGGGTGCCGACGCGCAGGTGGTCGAGCTCCCCGGCGTCGCGCACGCGCTGGCCGATGAGCCGGGGCTGGAGGCCGCGCCGCAGACCGACGCGGCGCGGGCGGTCGAGACCGAGGTCGAGCCCTGGCTGGCGGCGCGCCTTCGCTGATCCTTGGACCCGCGGGCCCGGTCAGGCGGGTGCGTCGCTGGGCGTACCCTCCTCGAACCGGGCCCGCCCGATCCGGTTCGCCGCCAGGGCGAACGCCACCGCGATCACCACAAAGATCCCCGCCAGTGCGACGAACCCCGCGATCGTGTGCCCATCCGCCGGGAACAGCAGCATCGTCAGCACCGCCGATCCGACGAAGGCCACATTGAAGACCATGTCGTAGAGCACGAAGACGCGCCCCTTGTACTCGTCCTCGACATGGGCCTGGACCAAGGTGTCCACACCGATCTTCAGCGCCTGCGCGGCCAGCCCCAGCCCGAACGCCGCCACCACCAGCGTCGGCTCGGTGATGATCGAACCCGGCGCGAGCTGCAGCACGGCGGAGCTGATCAACATGAACGAGATGGTGTTCCGCAGCCCGATCCGGCGCGCCAGCACCGGCGTGACCGCCGCAGCCAGCAGGAATCCGGCACCGGTCGCTCCGACCCAGACGCCGAGCCCGGCCAGTGCCGGACCGACCTCGTCGACGCGGTGGAACCAGTTGCGGTAGAGCAAGATCACGCTCACGGTGATCATGCCGTACGCCAACCGCTGGGCGAAGATCATCACCAGGCCAAGCCCGGCCGGCGAGCGCTCCCGCAGGTGCCGCACGGCATCGCCGAGGCCGACCAGCACCAGCCGGGCGCGTCCGGCCCACGAGCCGCTGCCCCGGCGTACCGTCCGATGATCGGGCCCCAGCGCGTCGCGGGGAATCCGCAGCGCCAGCACCACGCTGATCACGAAACCTCCGGTGCCCGCGGCGAAGATCAGCGCGTCGGCCTGCCAGGCTGGCATCGACGCCCCACCGACCAGCCGGATGGCGCCCGCGGTGCCCGCGCCGATCGCCGCGCCCACCGGGCCGACGACCGGCATCACCGAGCTCGCCAGTAGGTACTCGTCCCGATCGACCGTGTGGGTCAGTGCCGCCGACATCCCGGCCATCATGAACCGGTTGATGCTGAGCGCCAGCAGCGCCAGCACGAAGAACCCGGTCAGCGCGGCCGGCGTGCGCCCGCCGAGCAGCACCAGCGCGCACAGGCCGGCCGCGAGCAGGACGCGGATGAGATCGGTGATCACGAAGACCTGCCGCCGGTTCCAGGTGTCGAGCGCACCCGAGACGAACGGACCCACCAGCGAGAAGGGCAACAAGGTGACCGCCAGCACCGCCGCGATCGAGCCGGCATCGGGCTGATTGTTCGGCGAGAACAGCACATAGGTCGCGAGGCCCACCTGGAGCGCGGCGTCGCTGGCCTGGGTGGCGATCCGCAGCGCCAGCAGCCGCCGGAACAGCGGGTGCCGCCACAGCCGGCGCAGCGCGCGGGGGAAGTCCACCGGGCAAGCGTACGGGCGCCGCCGCGGGGGCCGACCACACCGCCGGTTCGGGGGCCCGGTCCGGCGCAACGAATTGGACACTATTCGAAACGACACGACACGGACCGCTGTTGCACGTGGGGCAGATCGCGATAGTGTTCCCGCGTTCCCGGATGGGCTCCCCCCCGAGGTCCATCCGGGAACCCTCACCTTGACGCGGGCTCGATTTCCGGGCCCCCACAGACATGAACCGGCCCCGTCGCACGATGCGACGGGGCCGGTTTCGGTTCGGGCAGGGAATCAGTGGAAGTGGATCAGGATCTTCCACACGCTGGCGTCGACGGTGGAGCCGGCCGACAGCTTGTAGTTGGCCCGGAAGGTCTCGACGGCCTTCTGCGTGGCCGGGCCGAAGCTGCCGTCCACATCGACGGAGTAACCGTGCGCGTTCAGCTCGGTCTGCAGCGCCTTCACGGCGGCGCCCTTGGCGCCCGGCTTCAGCGTCGGGACCAACTTGGCCCAGGTCGCCGGCCCGACGATCCCGTCGTCGGTCAGGCCGTTGCGGGACTGAAAGGTCTTCACCGCGGCCTTGGTGGCGGGACCGTAGGAGCCGTCGACATCGACCTTGATCCCGGCCTGCTGCAGCGAGTACTGCGCAACCTTGACCCGGGTGGACTTCTCACCGTAGGCGATCTGCTTCCAGTCATAGCTGACGGGCGTGTCGCCGTCGACCAGGCTCTTGGCCCGCTGCTCGAGCTCGCGCGCCTTCGACTCCGCCTCGTCGTAGCGATCCGGGAAGGCCGAGCGCTGCACGGCCTGGGCGATCCGGCCCGCGGACCAGCTCGGGTTGCTGGCCGCCTTCGGAATCGCCTGCTCGAGGAACTTGTTTGTCGCATAGGTGACGTCGCGGATCTGCTCGGCGGTGCCCCAGCCCTGCGACGGGCGCTGCTGGAAGACGCCGAGGGAGTCCCGGTCGCCGCAGTTCAGGTTGTTGGCGTGCGACTCGACCCACGCCGTCTCGTAGGTGGCCAGCCGCACCTTGGCGGAGGCCTTCTTGGCGTTCAGTGCCTGCTCCACCTTGATCAACACATTGTCGTCGGCCTTGGCGGGCACCGCGCAGCTCACCTCGGCGGGCAGCGGGGCCGCGGGGGCCGGTGCGGCGTACGCGGTGCCGGTCAGCGGCGCCAGCAGCCCCGCGGTGGCGCCCGCGGCCAGGGCGAGGCCCGCGAGTCCGCGTACCGGACGGATGCTCGTGTTCTTCATGATCGTTCTCCTTCGGTCGGTTCTCTTGGGTCGGTTCTTCGGGGGTCGGGTCGGTTCTTCGGTGGGGAGTCGGGTACGCCGGGATCAGCCGACGGCGGGCTGCTTGGTGTCGAAGTGCCACGGCTCGGAGGAGACGGTCCACTTGAACCCGTACTTCTGGCCGTTGGCGCGCAGCCACTTGTGCGCGGCGCTGCCCCAGCCGCTGTTCTTCACATCGATCGCGAGGCCGTACTCGTGGATCGAGGTGCCCGGCTTGGCGGTGTTCGGCGAGCAGCTCGACGCCGGCATCTGGTAGATGGCGTACTCGCTCGTTCCGCAGTGCTTCTTGCGCAGTGCGATCTGCTCGTCGCGGCTGCGCCAGGAGCTGTTGCTGGACAGCGTCACGCCGTCGCGGGCCGCGGCGTCGACCATCGCGTTGACGCTCGGCACCAGGCAGGAGGCGACGCGGAAGTTGCCCTTGGCGACGCCGGTCCGCTCCTTGCCGATGCCGCCGCTGATCGAGTCCGAGCACTTCTTCCAGTCGCCGACGGCGGCCTTCGCGCCGAACAGGTACGCCCAGGTGGTGGCGTCGACCTTGCCGGTCTGGCTGACGCCGACCTTGGACTGGAAGGCCTTGACGTACTTCTCGGTGGTCGGGCCGAACGATCCGTCGATGTCGAGGGAGTAGCCGACCTTGGACAGCAGCGTCTGCACGGCCTTGGTGGTGTTCTTGTTGGGCGAGTTGGGGAAGCCGGTGGTCGAGGTCAGCGACTTCATCGTCTCCGGCCCGGCGGAGCCGTCGACCTGCAGGCCCTTCTTCTTCTGGTAGGTCGTCACGGACTCGGTGGTCTTCGGGCCGTAGGAGCCGTCGGCGTCGGTGGGTACGCCCCACGCGCTGAGCAGGTACTGCAGGGCGGTGATGTTGGATGCGTCGGACCGGGCGCTGACCGACGGGGTCGGCGCGCTGGCCCGCTGGGTCTGGCCGCTGTCGCTGGTCGAGTCGTCGACGGGCGCGGCGTGGGCGGCCTGGGCGCCCAGGGCGAGCAGGGGAGCGGCGAGCAGTGGGACGGCTGCCGCGGCGGCCTTGCGGAAGGCGTTCATCGGGTTCTCCTGGTGGGTGGTGCCGGGGTGTTGCGTACCGGCCGATGGCTCCACTCCAGCGGCGGCGGGCCGCGTCCGGGAACTGCCGGAACGTCCGGACACCCGTCCGGCGCGGACCGGACGCGTCCGGCTAGGGTGTCCGCGTGCAACCGGCCGAGGTGTTTGCGAAGCGGTTGAAGGGCGCTGTGCGCGGGCACAGCGTGCGTCGCCTGGCGAAGGAATCCGGGTGGGGCCGCTCGACCGTGCACGACTGGCTCTCGGGTACGCGGGTCCCGAGCGCGGAACAGGTCGACGACCTGCTGGAGGCGGCCGAGGTGCCGCCGCAGGCCAGGTCGGAGGTGCACCGGTTGCGCGACGAGGCGAGCAGTCAGGCGGGCTCGCCCGGCAGCGCGGCCGCGGCACCGGCCACGGCCGCCGCGAACGGAGGCCCGGTCCTCTCACATGTTGAGATGCCGGCGCCCGAGGCGGCGGCGCCGGACGACGAACCCGCAGCCGGGCTCGCAGTCGCCCCGGGCGCGTCGCCGGCGACGCCCGGCTCGCCCGAGCCGCCGGCGCCCGCGCGATCGGCCGGGCCGAGGGGCCGGCCGATGCTGCTGGTGGCGGTCGCCCTGCTCGGGGCGCTGCTGATCGCCGGCGCGGCGTTCTGGCTGGGCCAGCGCTTCGGGCGCGGCGGCGTCGATGCGGCCAGCCCGGAGCTGGTGCCGGCCCGGATCGCGAACACCCAGGACCGCGGCGTGGTCGGGCGCGCGCTGCCCACCCGAGAGTCCGACCATCTGGCGTCGTTCTTCAACGACGAAACCGTGTTCGTGGTCTGCCTGCTGCCGAACGGCGAGCCGATCACCGACGACAAGATGGGTCAGACGCGCACCGTCTGGGCCCTGCTCAGCAACGGCGTGTGGATCAACGACCTCTATCTCGATCTGGACCGGAGCTGGGGCCCGCCGGGCGCCCCGCCGCCCCCGCTGCGCTTCTGCCGCTGAGCGCCCCGGCAAGCAGATGCGGCCATGACCGCAACCTGCCAGTTCCGTGGTCCCGACGGCGTCGGCGGCTCGGCTAGCGTCCGTGACTCACGACCTTCGGAAGAAGGCTGTGGACAACCGGGGGAATCGCTTCCAATCGGCATGCGCCGATCTGTTGACTGGCTCTCGTGGTGCACAGCCGAGAGGGAGCCATGACGGTCGACGAACGCAGCCGGACGCCGGCGCGGGCCAGCGCGCCTGCCGAGCAATCGTTCGCGGATCCGTTCCAGGTACGCCCGGCGCAACCCCCGCTGCGGCCCCGGCGCCGGCCCAAGCTGATCGCGGCTGGCGTGCTGGCCGTCTGTCTCGGCGGCCTCGCCGGCGCCGCGATCCACCTGCAGTCGATCGACCAGACGCCGGTGATCATGGTCACCCGGGCGGTGGCGCGGGGCGAGGTGATCGAGGCGGCCGATCTCGGCACCGTCGGCATCGGCGCGGCGCCGGGGCTGGCCACCGTGCCCGCGGCAGAGCTGGAATCCCTGATCGGCCAGACCGCACGGATCGACCTGGCCGCGGGCTCGGTCCTGCCGGCCGGCGCCGTCGGCGCGGACCCGCTGCCGGAGGGCTTCTCCCGGGTCGGGTTGCGGCTACCGGCCGGGCGCCTGCCGACCAGCCCGCTGCCCCCGGGCGAGCCCGTCTCCCTGGTCCCGGTGCAGCCGACCAGCGGCGAGAACGACGACAAGCTCGCCGGGATCGGGCCCGTGGCGGCGACCATCGCCGCCTCGCCCGAGCTGGCGCCGGACCAGTCGGCCTGGCTGGTCGATGTGAGCGTACCGACCGGTGACGCGCGGCTGGTCACCGAACTGGCCGCCGCCGACCGGATCGCGTTGGTCCACGAGGCCGGCTGATGGGCATCGTGTTGCTGACCGCGGCCGCCGGCTCGCCCGGTGTGACGACCAGCGCGCTCGGCCTCGCGCTGCTGTGGCCCGGCGACACGGTTCTCGTCGATGTCGATCCGCATCCGAGTCAGGCGGTGCTCGCGGGCTATCTGCAGGGATCCGACGGCGCCGGTCGCGGGATCGCCGCGCTCGCCGGCGCCCAGCGGCAGCCGCAACCGGCGGACCTGCTGGCGCACTGTCTCCCGCTGACCACCGAGACCAGTCCGCAGCGCGTCTTCCTGCCGGGCTTCAGCCGGCCCGGTTCGCAGCATGCCCTGGCGGGGGCGCTGCCGGGGGTCGGCCAGGCGCTGCGCGACATCGACGCCGGCGGCAGTCAGGTGATCATGGATGCCGGCCGGTTCGGCCACGAGGGGCCGCCGCGTGACCTGCTAGGCCTCGCGGCGACCGTGCTGGTCCTGACCCGGACCACCCTGCGCGCGCTGGCCGCGCTGCGGTTGCACCTGAGCATGATCAACCAGCTCGCCGCCCATGCCCGGGTCGGGCTGGTGCTGATCGGCGAGGGACAGCCCTACACCTCGGGCGAGATCGCGGCACAGTTCGCGGTGCCCGTGCTCGGCAGCGTCGTCGATGACGCGGCGGGCGCGGCCGTGCTGTCCGAGGGCGGTCCGGTGCCGCGCCGCTTCGCCCACGGCCGGTACGCCCGATCGCTGCGGGTGCTGGCCGAGCAGCTCGCCGACCGCGATCCGGGCGGCGCGCGGGCCTACCCCTCGGCGGTGGCCAGATGAACCGCCCGCTGGATTCCGTCGCCCTCTTCCGCACGCCGACCACGGTGCCCGGGGTGGAGACGGTGTTCGCGCGGGATCGGGTTCCGCGCCCGCCCGGCCGGATCGACTGGGCGCTGGTCGTCGAGCTGCGTCGGCGTGCCGCACAGGAGATCACCGACCGGACCAGGGTCGCCGACGCCGGCGCCGACCGGGCGTTGACCGAGGACGATCGGCGCCAGCTCGGCGCGTCGGTGATCCGCGCGGTGGTCCGCGATCATGCCGAGCAGCGCAGTTATCTCGGCGAGGAGCTGTGGAGCGCGGCCGAGGAGGATGCCTATGTCGCGGCGCTGAGCGATGCGATCTTCGGCTACGGCCGGCTGCAGCCGCTGTTCGAGATCCCGGGCGCGGAGAACATCGAGCTGAACGGCGCCGATTCGGTGATGGTGCAGTACGGCGACGGGCGGCGCGAGGCGCTGCCGCCCGTGGCCGACAGCGATGCCGAGCTGGTCGAGGCGATCCGCTTCCTCGGCGAACAGGCCACCCCGAGCCGGCCCTTCGACGACGCCCACCCGACGATGACCCTGGCCCTGGGTGATCGCTTCCGGTTGCACGCCATCGGCTTCGGCCTGGCGTACCGGCCGTCGATCACGATCCGCCAGCACACGCTGACCGAGGTCACGCTGGAGGAGCTGGCGGCCGGCGGGATGATGACGCCACAGGTCGCGGAGTTCCTGCGGCTGGCGGTGCTGGCCCGCAAGTCGATGGTGATCAGCGGTGATCAGGGCGCCGGCAAGACGACCCTGCTGCGGGCGTTGATCAACGCGATCCCGCCGACCGAACGCTTCGGCACGCTGGAGACGGACTACGAGTTGCTCACCCATCTGCGGCCGGAGCGGCACAATGTCGTCGCCCTGCAGGCCCGGGTGGGGATCGGCGAACAGCTCGACGGTCGCCGGCTGGGCGAGGTCACGGTCGCGGACCTGATGCCGGAGGCGCTGCGGCAGAACCTGTCGCGGATCGTCGTGGGCGAGGTACGCGGGGCCGAGGCCGGCGCGATGTTCGAGGCGATGACGGCGGGCGCCGGGACATTGAGCACGACCCACTCCCACTCGGCGGCCTCGACCATGGACCGGCTCGCCTCGCGGGTCGCCCAGGGCGGCGTCGTCGGGATCGACGAGGCGTACCGCCAGATCGCCCACAACGTGTCCTTGCTGATCCACGTCCAGTTGATCGACGACACCTGGCGCGGCGGCGCCCGGCACCGGTTCATCTCCGAGATCCGACAGGTCACCGGCGCCATCGACGGCGACCGGCCCGCGACCCACCTGACCTGGCTGGCCCGCGGGACCGGTGCCGACGGGGCCGGCTTCAGCCCGGACCCGTCACTGCTCGCCGAGCTGGCGCCCTACCGGGGCGGAGGCCCGGCATGAGCGCGGTGCTGGTCGGCGTCTGCGGCGCGTTGGTGGCCGCCGGACTGGTGGCGGTGATCGCCGGTCTGCGGCGTACCCACATCGCACCCCCGGCCCAGCGGCTGAGCCTCGAGCAGCGCTGGGCCCGGGCCACCCGACGACCGCCCGGGGCCGCGGGCCGGCGCCGCGATCGGCTGCTGGGCGCGGGCCTGCTGCTCGGGCTGGTGGTCTTCGCGATCACGGGCTGGGTGCTCGCGGTGCCGCTGGTCCCGCTGGTGGTGTTGGTGGTGCCGTACCTGTTGGGTACGCCGGCGCAGCGCGACATCATCATGATGGAGGCCCTCGATCGCTGGGTCCGGACCTTGGCCACGCTGATCCCGACGGGCAAATCGGTGGTCGATGCTGTCCGCGCCGGTCGCCGTCAGGTGCCCGAGGCGATCGCGCCGGAGGTGGAGCGGCTGATCGGCCGGCTCGACGACCGTTGGGCGCCGGAGGCCGCGCTGCGGGCGATGGCCGACGATCTGGACAGTCCGGACGCCGATTCCGTCGTCGCCGCCCTGATGCTGGCGACCCGGCGGGGCGGGACGGGCGCGACCGCCACCCTGAAGGCGCTCTCGGACAGCATCCAGGACCGGCTGCGGGCCCGCCGCGAGATCGAGGCCGAGCGCGCGAAGCCCCGCGTGGTGGTGCGCCAGGTGACCATGATCACGCTGATCGTGTTGGGCGCGTCGCTGTTGTTCGGGCGCGACTTCCTCGCCCCCTATGCCACCCAGATCGGCCAGTTGATCTTCGCCGGACTGGTGGCCGCCTATCTCGGCTCGATGGTGATGTTGCGCCGGCTGACCAATCCGCCGCGGCGCGACCGGATCCTGGTCCGGCGCGGGTCCGACCGCGAGGCGGTGAGCGCACCGTGACGACGACCCTGGGCCTGATCGTGCTCTGCGGCGCCGTGGTCGCAGCGGGTGGCTGGCTGTTGCTGCGCGGCCTGGTCCCGGCCCAGCCGAGGCTCGGTGATGTCCTCGCCCGGCTGGACGATGCCCCGCTCGCCCGCGCGGAGGCACCGGCCTCGGCCGAGGCGGAGAGCCGCTCCGCGCGGCTGGGTGGCTGGTTGCACCGCCGTGGCTGGCTGCCGCTCGGCGAGGGCCAGCGCAGGATGCTGGAGCTGCAGGGCAAGACGATCGCCGAGTACGGGGCAGACAAGCTGATCATGGCGGGCCTGGGTCTGGTCACGCCGGTGATCGTCGGCGCGTTGCTGGGCTCGATGCTGGGCTGGGCCGCTCCGGTGCCGGTGGCCGCCGGCATCGTCGGCGCGGTGGTCGGCTGGTTCGTACCGGATCTGCTGCTGCGGCGTGGGGCGGCGGTCGCCCGGGCGGGTGCCGGTGAGGCCCTGTTCACCTTCTTCGATCTGGTCGTCCTGGAGCGGATGGCCAATCTGTCGGCGACCCAGGCGGTGACGACGGCGGCGGCGGTGTCCGACGCACCGTTGTTCGACCGCGTCCGGACGGCGCTGAGCCGGGCACGGTTGCAGCAGCAGGCACCGTGGGACGAGTTGCGCCGCCTCGCGAACCGGCTGAACCTGCCCGAGCTGGGCGACATCGCCGACGTCATGCAGCTCGACGAGTCCGGTGCGGCCTTGACCGAGACGCTGCGTGCGCGGGTACGCGAGCTGCGCGATGCCCATCTCACCGTGTCCCGGATCGCGGCACACGAGGTGTCGGAGCGGATGACGGTCTACATGGTGCTGCCCGCGATGATCTTCGGCCTGATCTTCCTCACCCCGCCGCTGATGCGGCTCGTCGGGTTGGCGTGAACGATGCCTGCTCCCGCCCGACTCCTGCACCGACCGGCCGATCGCCGCAACGCCCATCACCGGACCATCCACCGCACGAACGACGAAGGGAACCGACATGATCGACAAGACCAGGCAGTTGCTGACGCTGATGCTGGTGCTCTGCACCACCCCGGCGCCCCGGCGAGACGAGCGCGGGCTCTCCCAGTCCACGGAGAATGCCATCCTGCTGGCCGGCGCCGTCACCATCGCCACCCTGGTGATCACCGCGGTCTATGCCTACGTGAACGGCCGGATGCCCAAGTAGCGCAGGGGTCTCGGACCTCCGCACCGGAGGATCGACCATGATGCGGGCGCTGCGCGGCCTGGGCTCGGCGCTGCTGCTGGGCGCGCTGCTGGCCGGCGTACCGGCCCTGTTGGTCCGGATCGGGCGCTGGCCCCAGCTCGGTTGGCGAGACCTGCTCCGTCCCGACGACGGCAGCCTGCTGTTGGGCGCCCTGACCGCGGGTGCGTGGGCGGCCTGGCTGGTGATCGCCGCGCTGGTGCTCGTCGAGATCGTCAATGCCGTGGCCGGATTGCGCATCCGGCTGCCGGGGGTGGCGGGGCCGCAGCGGTGGGTCGCGGGCCTGGTGCTCAGCGTCGCGGCCCTGATCGGGTCCAATCATCCCGCCCAGGCCGCACCCCCGCCGGCGGCGCCGGCCGCTCCCGCGGCACCCGCCGGCGAGGCCGGACAGGCCGCCGACCGCGACGAGCGCGCGGCCCCGCAGACGTCGCGCTGGGCGACCCATCGCGTGCAGCGCGGAGACACCTTGTGGGATCTCGCGGAGCGCTACTACCGCGACGGGATGGCGTGGCAGCGGATCCGCGACGCCAATGCCGACCTGATCGACGACCCCGACGAGCTGGAGATCGGCTGGCGGCTGGTGCTGCCGGGCGTGACCGCCGAGGCGGACGGGAACGACGGCCGACCCGCGGATCGCGGCCAACAGGAAGACGCCGATCGCCGCGGGGCGTCGGGGGAGCGGAGCGAACCCGCGGCCCAACCGCGCCGGCCGATCAGCGATCCCGGTGCCGGGCCCGCGTCCCGGCGAGCGGCGGAGCCCGCCGGGCGGCCGACCCCGGTCGGCGAGCCGGCGGCGGAGGCGGCCCTGGCCGGGGTTCCGGCGCCGGAGCTGGCCCGGGCCGGCGCTCCGGCGGCAGGCGTCGCGGTGGGTGCCTCCGCGCTGTTGGCGGCGGGCGTGGTGGGCACGGTGGCGCTGCGCCGGGCCCGCCAGCTCGCCGAGCGGGCACCGGGTCGTCGGCTGCCCGACCCCGGCGCAGCCGCGCGGCGGGTGGAGGCGGCCCTCGGTCAGCGGCAGCGGCCGAACCTGCTGCGCCGGGTCGACGCCGCGGTGCGGGAGGCCACCGCCACCCTCGGGACCGGCTCCCGAGTGCGCCTGGACCGCGTGCTGGTGGCCGGCCCCGCCGCCGCGGAGGATCGGGCGGGTGCGATCACGATGATCTTCGACGCGCCGCCGGGCCCCCCGCCGCCGGGCTGGCTGGCCGACGGGTCGGCTTGGCAGTGCCCCGCCGGGCACGAGCCCAGCCCCGCCCCCCGGCAGCCCACCCGGTGGCCGGCGCTGGCCTGCATCGGCTGGGTTTCCGATGGATCGATGCTCATGGTCGACCTGGAGTCCCGGCCGCTGCTGAACCTGGGCGCGGCCCGCCGTGACGCCTCGGGCGCCGAGGTGGCCGAGGACTTCCGCGCGGCCCTGATGCTCGAACTGACCTGCGCGCCCTGGTCGGAGCAGGCGCGAGTGATCATGATCGGCGGCGACACCGATTTCGTCACCGCGCTGGGGGAGCCGCATGCGGCGGCCGCGTCCGACCTGGCCGAGGTCACGCCCTGGCTGCGCCGGTTGATCATGGAACGCCGGGCGGCCGGCGGCGGGATCGCCCAGCGCGCCGACCCCGACCGGGCCGATGCCTGGCAGCCGGTCGTGCTGCTCTTCGCCCGGCCGCTGGGAGCCCGCGGCCTCGGTGAGTTGCGAGAGCTGCTCGCCGACGCGCGAGGGCTGGGCGTCAGTGCCGTCTGCCTGGGCGAGCCCGACGAACCGCTGGTCGATGTCGGCGGTCGACCGGCGGACTGGTTCGGCACCGACTTCGCACCGCAGCTCATCGACCGCTCGGTCCGCGCCGGCGTCACCGCGCTGCTGGCGGCGAGTCGGGATCCCGCCGCCGACCGTGCCTGGTGGTGGGCCGACGACACCGCAGCACCCGACCGCCACACCACAGCACCCGACCGCCACGACACCGAGTCGGCGGGCGCCCGGATCACCTGGCTTCGTCCGCCGGGCGATCGGGCTCAAGATCATTCCGCCAGCTCCACGCCGAGCCAGGAGGCGTCTGCCGTGAACGACCCGCCCGCGCATTCCTCGTCTCCCGCCGCCCCGGTGGTCGGCCTGCTCGGGCCGGTGCGACTCACGGGGACGACCGGCGTACCGCCGAGCCGGGCGGGCCGCCAGTGCGTCGAGTACGCGGCCTGGTTGCTGGAGCATCCGGGCGCGACCGGGCAGGAGATGGCCGCGGGCCTGCTGGTCGCCGAGGGGACGCGGCGCTCCAACATGAGCCGGCTGCGGCTGTGGCTCGGGCACGACGCGGACGGGCTGGCGTACCTGCCGGAGGCGTATTCCGGGCGCATCGAGCTGCATCCGGATGTCACCTCGGACTGGCTGCGCCTGCAGGCGTTGCTGGTGATCGGCGTCAACCGGGCCGCCGACGGCGCCCTGCGCGCGGCGCTGGAGCTGGTCCGCGGTGCGCCGCTGGCCGATGCGGCCCCCGGTCAGTGGACCTGGGCCGAGGAGCTGCGTACCGACATGTGTTCCATGATCAGGGACGCGGCCCACGTGCTGGCCGAACGCGCGCTGGCCGGCGGCGACCATGCCACCGCGCGCTGGGCGTGCGAGCGTGGACTGCTGGCCGCCGAGGAGGACGAGCGGCTGCTCTGCCTGCGGCTGCAGATCGAGCACGACACCGGCAACGCGCTGGACGCCGAGCGGCTGGCGCTGCGGATGACCCGGCACGCCCGCGCGCTGGGCGTCGACCTGTCCGACGACACGGTCGCCGTGATCCAGCGGGTGCTCGAGGGGCGGCCGCGCCGGCGCGCCTGACCGGCGGTCGCGGCTACTCGGCCCGCGCCTGCCGGTCCGTCCCGCGCGTACCCCAGTCCTCGGTGCGGTCGCGCAGGGTGCGGTACGCCGCCAGCACCTCGGGCGTCGGCTCGGCGGTGAAGGTCTGCACGGACGGTTGCGGCCAATCCGGCGGCGCGTCGGTGCCGGCGAGCGCCCAGGCGGCCTGGCGGGCCGCGCCGCGCGCGACGTACTCGCCGTCCTCGGGCAGTGACACCGCGAGTTGCAGGATCGCCGGAGCCAGCTCGCGCACCGCCGGGGAGCGGGTCGCCCCGCCGACCATCAGCACCTCCCGGGTGCTCGATCCCGTCGCCGCGTCCAGCGCGGCCACCGCATCGGCGACCGAGCAGAGCATCGCCTCGATCGCGGCGCGCGCCAGGTCCTCACGCGACGAGGCCGAGGTCAGCCCCTGCAGGGTGCCGTGCGCGTCGGGGCGGTTCGGTGTGCGCTCGCCGTCCAGATAGGGCAGCAGCGTCAGCCCGTTGGCGCCGGGCGGTGCGGCGAGCGCGAGGCTCGACAGTCCCGCATGATCAACATCGAGCAGCCGGGCCGCGAGCTGCAGGATCCGGGCACAGTTCAGCGTGACCGCGATCGGCAACCAGCGGCCGGTCGCGTCGGCGAACCCGGCGACCATGCCCGACTCGTCGGCCACCGGCCGCTCGGCCACCGTCGTCGCCACGCCCGAGGTGCCGAGCGAGATCAGCACCTGGCCCGGCCGCAGCCCCAGCCCCAGCGCGGCCGCGGCGTTGTCGCCCGCCCCGGCGCCCAGCAGGATCCCGTCGCGGGTCTGTCCGGCGACCGCATTCGGCGCCAGGATCTCCGGCAACCGCGGCTCGTGCCCGAGCGCCATGGTCGCGAGCTCGGGATCCCAGCCGTTCAGGGCGGGCGAGAAGTACCCGGTGCCCGAGGCGTCCGAACGATCCGTGATCAACTTCTCCGGATCGGACTGCAGCCGCCAGGTCAGGTAGTCGTGCGGCAGCAGCACGGCCGCCGTTTGCTCGGCCGCCTCCGGCTCGTTGTCCCGCAACCAGCGCAGCTTGGTGGAGGTGATGCTCTGCACCAGCACGCTGCCGGTACGCCGGGCGCACTCCGCCGGCCCGCCCAGCTCCTTGATCAATTCAACGGCCTGGGGTGCGGAACGGACGTCGTTCCAGAGCAGCGCCGGGCGCACCACCTCGCCGCGTTGATCAAGGCAGATCATCCCGTGCTGTTGACCACCGACGGCCGCCGCCCGCGCCCCGGCCAGCAGCGGGGCGGCCGCGGTGGCGAATGCCTCGTCCCAGGCGCGGGGATCGACCTCCGTGCCGTCCGGATGCGGCGCCTGCCGCTGCTCCAGCAGGGTGCCGTCGGCGGCATCGAAGAGCAGGGCCTTGGTCGACTGCGTCGATGAGTCCACCCCGAGCACCCGGTCCGCCATGGCCACCGCTCCTTCGTCGCTGCCGCAGTCAACGTGACGAGACAGTACTGGAGGACGCGCCGGGGGTGCCAGCGCCGCCACGGTGTCATCGATGACCCGCCGCGACGGGGCCGGAGTGGGAGATCGAGCCCGCCGCCGCAGTTTCTTGACCGCGTCCAGAAAACCCGGCAGGGTTGGGACGTGCCATCCGAGTTCGAAGCGACGCTGCGCTCGGCCGGGTTGCGCGTGACCAAGCCGCGGATGGCCGTGCTGGAGGCCGTCAGCCGCCGACCGCATGCCGACAGCGGCGTGATCGTCGGAGCGGTACGCGAGGAGCTTCCCGCGGTCTCCCGCCAAGCGGTCTTCGACTGCCTGAACACCTTTGCCATGACCGGGATCGTGCGCCGGATCGAGCCCGCCGGCTCGGCCGCCCGCTACGAGCTGCGCGTCGGCGACAACCATCACCACCTGATCTGCCGGATCTGCGGCGCGATCGCCGATGTGGACTGCGCCGTCGGCGAGGCGCCGTGCCTGACCGCCTCCGACGCCCACGGGTTCGAGATCGACGAGGCCGAGGTCGTCTACTGGGGCCGCTGCGCCGATTGCGCCGGTGAGGCCTGAGCCGCCGCATCGGCGAACCCCCACCCAAGGTTTGGCCGACGACTCCCGTCGGTCGCAGGAAAGGACCGACGATGACCGTTGACGAGACCGACGAGACGACCACCATCGAGGAGATGAACGACGCAGACGCCGGCAACGGCGGCTGCCCGGTGATGCATGACCTGATCAACCCGACCAGCGGAGATGCCAACCAGCAATGGTGGCCCAACCGGCTGAACCTGAAGATCCTCGCCAAGAACCCCGACGTGGC
Source organism: Naumannella cuiyingiana (assembly GCF_013408305.1). Taxonomy (NCBI): domain Bacteria; kingdom Bacillati; phylum Actinomycetota; class Actinomycetes; order Propionibacteriales; family Propionibacteriaceae; genus Naumannella; species Naumannella cuiyingiana. The sequence continues at coordinate 1,813,922 of NZ_JACBZS010000001.1, forward strand.
GAATCCGCTGGCTGACGACTTCGACTATGCGACGGCGTTCGAGGCTCTTGATCTTGGTGAGGTGAAGCGCGAGATCGAGCAGGTGCTGACCACCTCGCAGGACTGGTGGCCGGCCGACTTCGGTCACTACGGGCCGCTGATGATCAGGATGGCGTGGCACAGCGCCGGGACCTACCGGATCGCGGACGGCCGCGGCGGGGCGGGCACCGGCCAGCAGCGGTTCGCGCCGCTGAACAGTTGGCCCGACAACGGCAACCTGGACAAGGCGCGCCGGCTGCTGTGGCCGGTGAAGAAGAAGTACGGCAAGGCGCTGTCCTGGGCCGATCTGTTGATCTTGGCCGGCAACGTTGCGCTGGAGTCGATGGGCTTCGAGACGTTCGGGTACGCCGGGGGCCGCGTCGACGCCTGGGAGCCCGACGACGATGTCTACTGGGGCCCGGAGACGACCTGGCTGGGCGACGAGCGCTACACCGGCGAACGTGATCTTGACAATCCGCTGGCCGCGGTGCAGATGGGCCTGATCTATGTGAACCCCGAGGGCCCGAACGGCAACCCCGATCCGGTCGCGGCGGCCGTCGACATCCGCGAGACCTTCGGCCGGATGGCGATGAACGACGAGGAGACCGTCGCGTTGATCGCCGGCGGGCACACCTTCGGCAAGACCCACGGCGCGGCCGCGCCCGATGGCCACGTCGGCCCGGAGCCAGAGGCCGCGCCGATGGAGGCCAACGGGCTCGGCTGGATCAACAGCTACGGCACCGGCAAGGGCCGCGACGCGATCACCAGCGGCCTGGAGGTGACCTGGACCCAGCAGCCGACGAAGTGGACGAACCTGTTCTTCGACAACCTGTTCGGCTTCGAGTGGGAGCTGACCGCCAGCCCCGCGGGCGCGCACCAGTGGCAGCCCAAGGGGGGCGCCGGCGCGAACACCGTGCCCGATCCCGAGAGCGGCGAGCTGGTCCGCACGCCGACGATGCTGACCACCGACCTCGCGCTGCGGTTCGACCCGAGTTACGAGAAGATCTCGCGCCGGTTCCACGAGAACCCGGCCGAGTTCGCCGACGCGTTCGCGCGTGCCTGGTTCAAGCTGACGCACCGTGACATGGGACCGATCCAGCGCTACCTGGGCTCGGAGGTGCCGGGCGAGGCGCTGATCTGGCAGGACCGCGTACCCGAAGTCGATCATGCCCTCGTCGATCGGGTTGATCTTGCCGACCTGCGCCAGCGGGTGCTCGACGCGGGCCTGACCGGGCAGCAGTTGATCAAGGCAGCATGGGCCTCGGCGTCGACCTTCCGCGGCGGCGACAAGCGCGGCGGCGCCAACGGGGCCCGGGTGCGCCTCGCGCCTCAGAAGGACTGGGAGGTCAACGACCCGGCCGAGCTGGCGGGCACGTTCGCGGGGCTGGAGAGGGTACGCGAGGAGTTCAACGCCTCGCGCACCGACGGCAAGGCGATCTCGCTCGCCGACCTGATCGTCTTCGCGGGCGGCGTCGGCGTCGAGGAGGCGGCCAAGGCCGCCGGGGTGAGCGTCGAGGTGCCGTTCACGCCCGGGCGTACCGATGCGACGGAGGAGCAGACCGACGCCGAGTCGTTCGAGCCGCTGGAGCCGAAGGCGGACGGTTTCCGCAACTACGAGCGGGCCGAGAACCGGCTGCCGGCCGAACACCTGCTGATCGACCGGGCCAACCTGTTGACGCTGAGCGCGCCCGAGATGACCGTGTTGGTCGGCGGGCTACGGGTGTTGGGCGCCAATGCCGGGGACTCGACCGTCGGCGTGCTGACCGATCGCCCCGGGCAACTGACGAACGACTTCTTCGTCAACCTGCTCGACATCGCGACCACCTGGCAGCGCCAGGACGGCACGGACAACTACGTGGCTCGCGGCGCGGCCGGTCAGGAGTGGGTCGGCAGCCGGGCCGACCTGGTGTTCAGCGCGAACGCCGAGCTGCGCGCCGTGGCCGAGGTCTATGCCAGTGACGACGCCGCGGAGAAGTTCGCCAACGACTTCGTCGCCGCCTGGGTGAAGGTGATGGAGCTCGATCGCTACGACGTGAAGCGCTGATCGGGGGGTACGCGAGGCGAATCGGCAGCCGCGAGCGTTACTCCGTTCGCGGCTGCCGGTTCGGCTCGCGTATGGGTGATTGGCCTCTGCCCGGGCCTTGCGCCGAAAGCGACCACTCGCCCGGGTTGTGGTCGGCCTCTGCCCGGGCCTTGTGCCGATATCGACCGTTCGCCCGGGTTGTGGTCGAGGTTCGGTGCTCCGGCTAGCCCTCCCGCCGAAAGCGACCACTTGCCCGGGTTGTGGTCGGCCTCTGCCCGGGACTTGCGCCGATATCGACCGCTCGCCCGGGTTTTGGTCGGGGTTCGGTGCTCCGGCTAGCCCTCCCGCCGAAAGCGACCACTCGCTCGGGTATCGGTCGGGGTTCGGCGCCATTGCCCGCCAGAAGCCGGGCGAGTGGTCGCTATCGGCGGAGCCGGTACGCGGCGAGAGCGGGCGTCGCCGTCAGCCCCGGTCCTTCTTGTGCCGGGGCTTCTTCGGGCCGGACTTGGCGCCGGCGCGATCCGGGCGCCGATCGGTACGCTCCCGCCCGGCCGGGCGCCCGCCGCGGCGCTCGCCACCGTCCGGGCGCCCGCCGCGGCGCTCGCCACCGTCCGGGCGCCCGCCGCGGCGCTCGCCACCGTCCGGCCGCCCGCCGCCGTCGGGGCGCCCCCGGTCGAGCTCCATGTCGATCAGTCTCCCCGAGATCCGGGTACGCGCGAGCTTGTCCCAGGCCTCGCGGGGCAGCTCGGCGGGCAGCTCGACCAGCGAGTGGTCGGGTCGGATGATGATCTTGCCGAAGTCGCGATGGCTCAGCCCGCCCTCGTTGGCGATCGCGCCGACGATCTGGCGCGGCTCCACCTTGTGCCGCTTGCCGACCGCGATCCGGTAAGTCGCGCGCGGCCCGCCCTGCGGTTCGCGATCGGTACGCCCACCGCGCTTGCCCGCCTTCGCCCCGCGCTCCGGCGCCGGCTTGATCTCATCACCCGGTTCCAGCAGCAGCGGGGTGTCGCCCTGCATCGCCACGGCGAGCGCGGCGGCCACATCGACCTCCGGCACGTCGTGATGGCGCACATAGTGCGAGACGATGTCGCGGAACTGCTCCACCTGTGGCGCCTCCAGCGCAGCGGTGATCCGATCGTCGAACCGGGCCAGCCGGGTCGTGTTCACCTCGTCCACGCTGGGCAGCTTCATCTCGGCCAGCGGCTGCCGGGTGGCCTTCTCGATCTGGCGCAGCAGGTAGCGCTCTCGCGGCGTGACGAATGAGATCGCCACCCCGCTGCGGCCCGCGCGCCCGGTCCGCCCGATCCGGTGCACATAGGACTCGGTGTCGGTCGGGATGTCGAAGTTGATCACGTGGCTGACGCGCTCCACGTCGAGCCCGCGCGCGGCGACATCGGTCGCCACCAGGATGTCCAGATCGCCGCGCTTGAAGCGGTTGACGGTTCGCTCGCGCTGCGCCTGGGCGACATCGCCGTTGATCGCCTCCGCGGAGAATCCCCGCGCGCGCAGCCGCTCGGCCAGCTCCTCGGTCGCATTCTTCGTCCGGACGAAGATGATCATGCCGTCGAAGTTCTCCACCTCGAGCAGCCGGGTGATCGCCTCCAGCTTCTGCGGATAGCTCAGGATCAGGTAGCGCTGCTCGATGTTGTCGGCGGTACGCGTCTTCGCCTCGATCGCGATCTCGACGGGATCGCTCAGATACTTGTCCGCCAGCCGGCGGATCGAGCGCGGCATGGTCGCGGAGAACAGCGCAACCTGCTTGTCGTCGGGGGTGTCGGCGAGGATCGTCTCGACGTCCTCGGCGAAGCCCATGTTCAACATCTCGTCGGCCTCGTCGAGCACCAGGTACTTCAACTGACCAAGATCAAGAGTGCCGCGCTCCAGGTGATCCATGATGCGGCCCGGCGTGCCCACCACGACGTGTACGCCGCGGCGCAGCGCGGAGAGCTGCACCCCGTAGCCCTGCCCGCCGTAGACCGGGAGCACGTGCACCCCGCGGGTGTGCGCGGCGTACCGTTCGAACGCCTCGCAGACCTGCAGCGCCAGCTCGCGGGTCGGCGCGAGCACCAGGGCCTGCACCGATTTGTCCTTGGGGTCGATCCGGTCGAGGATCGGCAGCGCGAATGCGGCGGTCTTGCCGGTGCCGGTCTGGGCCAGCCCGACCACGTCGTGGCCGGCCAGCAGCTCGGGGATGGTCCGCTCCTGGATGGCCGACGGGGTCTCGTAGCCGACGTCGGAGAGCGACTTGAGCACGCCCGTGCCGAGCCCGAGATCGGCGAACGTGGCGGGTTGTTGCTCGGTGTTCACCGCCCCACGGTAGTGCACGATGGCGCGGATGCCTTGCCGCTTCGAGTAGCGTGACGACCGGGCAAGATCATCGCCGTGGACGAAGGAGGGCCGAGATGGGCGTGCTGGACGCGTTCTCGTTGCAGGGCAGGGTCGCCGTGGTGACCGGCGCCAACAAGGGGATCGGGCGGGCGCTGGCGCGTTCGCTCGCCGAGGCCGGGGCGGATGTCGGCCTCCTGGTACGCGATCCGGCGGCCGCCGAGCCGGTGGTTGCCGAGCTCGCCGACCTCGGGGTGCGCACGAGCGTGGCGGCCGCCGATGTCACCGACCGCGACGCGCTGGTGGCCGCGGCCGAGTCGATCACCGAGGAGCTCGGCGTACCCGACGTCCTGGTCAACAATGCCGGCACCTGCATCCACAAGGAAGCATTCGAGGTCACCGACGCCGAATGGGACCAGGTGATCGACATCAACCTGTCGGGCCTGTGGAAGGCAAGTCAGGTCTTCGGCCGGGCGATGGCGCAGCGAAGCGACGGCCGCACCGGCGGGGTGATGGTCAACATCGGCTCGATCTCCTCGATCATCGTCAACCGGCCGCAGTGGCAGGCGGGCTACAACGCCTCCAAGGCGGCCGTGCACCAGCTCACCCGCTCGCTCGCCGCCGAGTGGGCGCCGCTCGGCATCCGGGTGAACGCGCTCGCGCCGGGCTATGTGCGTACCGAGATGGCCCCGGTGGACGACCCCAGGTTCAAGCCGCGCTGGATCGATGACGCCCCGATGCAGCGTGCCGCCGAGCCCGCCGAGCTGGGCCCGACCGTCGTCTGGATGGCCAGCGACGCGTCGTCGTTCATGACCGGTTCGATCATCGTGGTCGACGGCGGGTACACGGTCTACTGAGCCGGACGAGCCGGTGGCCGCTTCGGATGAATCCCGAATCAATCGCCCGCCGGGTGGTCGGCGGCGGCGGTCCGGCCTAGGGTTCGGATGCATCCAGCGAAGGGAGACCGAGCCGTGGCGATTCCGGAACTGTCCGGCGTGGAGTACGCCGTGACCGGCGCGCGCGGCCGGCCGCTGCTCGTCCTCGGGCCGTCCCTCGGCACGAGCGCGGCCACCTTGTGGGAGCCCGCCGCGCGGGTGCTCGCCGAGCGGTTCGACGTGGTGGCCTGGGACCTGCCGGGCCACGGCACGTCGAGGCCGGCGACCGGGTTCTCGATGGCAGATCTCGCCGACGGGGTCGAGGCGCTCGCCGCTCGGGCGCGCGAGGTCCGCGGCGATCCGGGCGCGCCGTACTGGTACGCCGGCGACTCCGTCGGCGGCTGCGTCGGCCTGCAGCTCGCGATCACCGGCCGGCTGGCCGGGCTTGCCGCGATCGCCACCGGGGCCAGGGTCGGCGACCCGGCGGGCTGGGCGGACCGGGCGGCCCAGGTGCGCGCGTCGGGTACGGCGTCGATGGTCGAGGGATCGGCCCAGCGCTGGTTCGGGCCCGGCTTCGCGGATCGTGAACCGGGTGTGGCGGACGCGCTGCTGACCGCGCTGCGCGACGTCGACGACGAGTCCTATGCGGCCGTCTGCGAGGCGCTGGGCGGGTTCGACGTTCGGGATCGGCTGAGCGAGATCGACGTGCCGGTGCTCGCCGTGGCGGGTGAGGCGGATGCCGCGGTCGGCGCGGAGCAGCTGACACTGATCGCCGAGCGGGTACGCCGCGGCACGCTCGTCACGCTGCCCGGCGTTGGGCACCTGCCGCCCGCGGAGGCGCCGGAGCGTACCGCCGAGTTGATCACCCGACTCGTCGCGGGCCGCCCTGGCGCGGATTGAGCCCGATCGAGAACACCCACTCCGGCCGGATCCGGATGCCGGCGCCGTCGAAGTAGGCGCCGGCCTTCCCGGTGATCTGCTCGGCCCGGCCGCGGATCTCCACGCTGCGCGGTCGCCACGGGTCCGTCGACGCGAGGTCGTCGACCACGAACGCGACCCGGTCGTGGCTCACGATGTTCTTGTACTTGCGGCTGTTGGCCATGTCGCGGCCGAAGATGTCGATCGAGTCGTCGTCGTTCAGCCGGTAGCCGACCGGGCTGTTCTGCAGGGTGCCCGACGGTTGCAGGGTCGCCAACCGGCCGATCGGTTGGCGCGCGAGATAGCCGCGCTCGGGCTCGGTGAATGCCGTCATGCGGCCAGCGTGGCCGCTCATCCGGGGTTGAGGTCAAGCCCCGGCACGCCGGCACAGGTCGAGGAACTCGGCGAGCACCGGCGACAGCGGTCGCCGGGCATCGGTGACCACGAACGCCCGCAGGAACAGGCCGCGGCCGTCGGGCCCCACCGTGGCCGGCACGAAGCTGACTCCGGGGATCGCCAGGGTCTGCGCGTGCCCGGCGTAGAACACGGTCCAGCTCGGCGGCCCGATGGCGAGCGCGGCGAATCCCTCGTGCAGCGCGTCGCCGAACTCGCCGGCGATCGTCGGGACGAAACCCGACTCCGCGGCGGCGGCGTACACGGTGTCGTGCAGGTCGGGATTGCGATCGCGGGGCACGATTCGCAGCGGTACGCCCGCCAGCGCACCGAGCGGGATCGCCGCCTCCGCGGCCAGCGGGTGCGCCGAGGGCAGCGCGATCACCAGCTCGTCGGTCCACACCTCGGTGAAGTCGAGCTCGGCGCTCGCCCGGCTGTCCCCGCGTACCACCGCGGCGTCGAGCCGGCCCGCACCGACCGCGGCCAGCCGGTCGTCCGCCGGGGCGTAGCTCAGCTCCAGCCGAATCGGCGGCTCGGCCAGCTGGGCGCGCTCTGCCAGGGCGGCGATGCGCGTGCCGAGGCCGGCGCTGGTGCCGAGCCGCACCACACGCGACGGCACACGCACGCTGTCCGCGGCGGCGTTCGCCGCGTCGAGGACGGCCCGGGCCCGCGGGGCGAACCGCTGCCCCGCCTCGGTCAGCCGCACCGCGCGATGCGAGCGGTCGAGCAGCGGCGTACCCAGCTCGCGTTCCAACCGCGCCACCTGCTGGCTGACGGCCGAGGGCGCAACGCGCAGCGCTTCGGCCGCCCGCCCGAAGTGCAGCTCACGCGCGACCTCGAGGAAATAGCGCAACTGGCGCAGCTCCACCGCTACCCCCGTCTCGCCGGTTGCTGCGGGCCCCACGGCGCCCGGCGTTCGGCGATCGCGAACGCAGCGTGCACGATATGACACTCGATCGCGCGGGCGGTGCGCGGCCACGATCGAGCCATGAACGACGCACTCCCCACTCCTCCCCCGGCGGGCCCCGGCCTGCTCCTGGTGCACGGCACGGCCGGAGACTCCGCGATCTGGGAACCGATGCTGCCGCAGTGGTCCGACACCCGGACCGTCGTCGCGCCCGATCTGGCCGGCGCCGGCTCCGACGAGGACCCCGGCGAGCTGAGCGTCGCCGGGATCGCCGCGCAGGCCCTGGCCGCCGCCGACGCCGCCGGGCTGACCGAGTTCGACGTCGTCGGGCACTCCCTCGGCGCGGTGGTCGCCGCCGAACTGGCCGCGGCCGCGCCGGGACGCGTCCGGCGCCTGGTGCTGCACGCGGGCTGGGTGCGTACCGATGCCCGCCAGTTCGCCGAGTTCGATCACTGGATCCGGCTGCTGCGTACCGAGGTGGATCTGTTTCTCGGCTACCTGCCGCTGATGGCATTCGGGCCGCGGTTCTGGGCCGCGGCGAACGAGTCGACCACCAAGGAGCTGCTCGAGCTGCTCCGGCCCGGCTTCCGGGTCGCGCCGACGATCCGCCAGATAGAGCTCGACCAGCGCGTCGACCTGACCGACCGGCTGGCCGAGATCAGCGCGCCGACGCTGGTCCTGACCTCGCGGCACGATCGGCTGATCGACTGCGCCAGCCAGCGCGCCCTCGTCTCCGGGATCACCGGCGCGACGCAGGCCGGGCTGGACGCCGGCCACGGGGCGCCCGCGGAGGATCCCGCCGAGTTCGCGGCGGCCGTCACCGCGTTCCTCGAAGAGGCCCGGTGAGTACGCCGGGCGCGGAGTCCGAGCGCCGGCCGTGGGGGCCCGCGGTGCTGCTCTGCGCGACCGTCCTCCTGGTGCCCGTCGGCGCGCCCGGGGCCACGGTGTCCATCCCGGCCCTGGCCACCGACCTGGACGCGCCGGCCGCCGTCACCAACTGGGTGATCAACGCCTTCATGCTGGCCTTCGCCAGCGCGCTCGCCGTCGCGGGCGCGCTGGCCGACCGCTGGGGTCGACGCCGGATGCTGGCGATCGGCCTGTTGATCTTCGTCGCGGGCAACCTGCTGATCGCCGCGGCGCCGGCGATCTGGGCGGTCGTCCTCGGCCGCGCCGTGTCCGGGATCGGGGCCGCGGCGATCACCACCGGCGGCTCGGCCCTGTTGTCGAGCAGCTACCGCGGCGCCCAGCGCGCGACCGTGTTCGCGATCCTCGGCACGAGCCTGGGCCTCGGCCTGGCGTTCGGCCCGACGCTGTCCGGGCTGGCGATCACCGCGGTCGGCAGTTGGCGCGGGCTGTACCTGGTGTACGCCGCGGTCGCCGTGCCCTCCCTGCTGCTCGCTCGGCGCGTGTTGCCCCGCGATCTCGCCGTGTCGCGCCCCGAGCGGTTCGATCTTGCCGGCGCGCTGACCTGGACCGTTGCGCTGGCGGCGTTCATGATCGCGGTCTCGCTCGGCCCGGAGGCCGGCTGGGTGAGCTGGCCGACGGCCGCGGCGTTCGGGGTCAGCGTGCTTGCCGCGATCGCCTTCCTCGCCGCGGAGCGCCGGGCCGACCAGCCGTTGATCGAGCTCGCGCTGTTGCGGGTACGCCAGTTCGGCGCGGTCTGCCTGGCGGTGACGCTGGCGGCCTTCGGGTTCGTCTCGCTGGTGTTCACCCTCGGCGTCTTCCTCAGCGTCGCGCACGGCGCGTCCGCGCTGGGGACCGGGCTGATGCTGCTCGCGCTCACCGCGCCCACGCTGGTGGTGCCGATGCTGATCGGTCGGGTGGCGCACCGGCTCTCGCTGCGTTGGCTGCTGCCCGGGTCGATGCTGGTGATCGCGCTCGGCTGCGTACTTCTCGCGGCGGTCGGCCCCGACGGGCCGATGCTGATCGCCGGCCCCCCGATGGTGATCATCGGCGCCGGGTTCGGGCTCTCGCTGGCCGTGCTGGACGGCGCCGCGCTGGCGGTCGCGCCCGCCGGGCGGGAGGGGATGGCGGCGGGCATGTTCAACACCGTCCGGGTGGGCACGGAGGCGATCGCGGTGGTGGTCGTCACCGCCGTCGTGCACACGGTGACCTCGACCCGCGTGGGCGCCCCCGCGGCCGCCGCGCTGTTGTCGGGCCGGCCCGCTGCCGGTGCGGCCGGGATCGCGGCGTACTCGGCGGGTTGGCAGGTCGCTCTGGTGGCGATCGCGGCGCTCTGCGCGGCCGGCGCGTTCGTGATCCGGCGCCAGCTGCGCCCCGAGCGTGACGCCGGCGGTCTCAGGCGGTCGCCGGGGGCGGGGCGAGGCAGCCGCCGCCGGGCGAGCGCGGAGCCAGCAGCGTACGCGCCGCGGTCGTGATGTCGTCCTCGCCGAGCAGCACCAGGTTGGCGGCGGCGCCGAGCGGCACATAGCTGTCCCGGCTGGCCACCCGGGCCAGCGCCCCGGCGTACCCCCCGGCGCGCAGCGCCTCTGCCACCCCCTCGCCGACGCCGCCGGACGCGCGGGTCTCGTCGGCGATCAGCACCCGGCCGGTCGCGCGCGCCGCCGCGAGCAGGTCGGCGGTCGGCAGCGGGCTCAGCCAGCGCAGGTCGAGCACCTGCGCGCCGATCCCCTCGGCGGCGAGGGTGTGCGCGGCGCGCAGGCTCATCCGCAGCCCGTTGCCGAACGTGACGATGGTCAGGTCGGTGCCGTCGCCGTGCCGGCGCGCGGCACCGATCGGCGCCGGTTGATCATGGTCGGTGCCGAGCCAACCCCGATCGCCGGGCTGGTGGAGGTCCTTCTCGTGGTAGAGCGCGATCGGCTCCACGAGGACGCCGACCCGGCCGTCGCGGGCCGCGGCGTCGAGCAGGGCGGCGAGCATCGGCGCCGCGTCCTCCGGCCGGGCGGGTACGCCGACGAGCAGACCTGGGATGTCGCGCAGGACGGCGAGCGCGTTGTCGTTGTGGAAGTGCCCGCCGAATCCCTTCTGGTAGGCCAGTCCGGCGATCCGCACCACCATCGGATTGCGGTAGCCGTCGTTGGAGAAGAAGCGCAGGCTGGCGGCCTCGCCGCGGAGTTGATCTTCGGCATTGTGCAGGTACGCGAGGTACTGGATCTCCGGCACGCCGAGCAGCCCGCTGACCCCGAGGCCGAGCCCGAGGCCGAGGATCGACTGTTCGTCGAGCAGCGTGTCGAAGACGCGGCGCCGCCCGTGCCGCTCCTGCAGGCCCTTGGTCACCCCGTACACGCCGCCCTTGCGTCCGACGTCCTCGCCGAAGATCAACATCTCCGGGCGGGCGGCGAGCTCGGAGTCGAGCGCGGCGTTGATCGCCTGGGCGAGCGTGCGCCCGGTCGCCGGGGGCGTGGGGGCGGGGGCCGCGCGGCGGGCGGGGGAGGCGGCGCCGAGCGGCGCCATCACCTGGGCGGCGCTGCGCAGCGTCGGCTCGGTGGCGACCTGCCCGGCGAGCTCGGCGATCCGATCGGACAGCTCGGCGTAGCGGTCGGCGGCTCCGTCGATGCCGTGGGCGGCCGCGTGCGCGAGCAGCGGGTCGCGTACCAGTTCGGCCGCGATCTCGGCCGCCGCGCGGTAGCCGGACTCCAGATCGGTGCCCGCGTGCCCGAGGAACCGTACGCAGCGCAGGTGCAGTGTGGCGGGCCGGCGGGTGGCGCGTACGTGCGCGACGGCCTCCGCGGCGGTGCGGGCGAGCGCGTCCGGGTCGTCGCCGTCGGCGCTGAAGTGGGCGAGGCCGGGGCGGGGCAGCGCCGCGGCGACCCACCCGGCCGGGGTCGGCACGGAGATGCCGAGCCCGTTGTCCTCGCAGACGAACAGCAGCGGCAGCGCGACGCCCTGCCAGGCGGTGTGCGCGGCGGCGTTCAGCGCGCCCGCGGCGGTGGAATGGTTCAGGCTGGCGTCGCCGAAACTGGCGACCGCGATGGCGTCCGCGGGCCAGCGCACGTCCGCGCCGATCCGGTGCCCGCGGGCGATGGCGAAGCCGACGCCGACCGCGCGCGGCAGGTGCGAGGCGATGGTGGAGGTCTGCGGGATGATCGCCAGCTCCGGGTCGCCGAACACCTTGTGCCGCCCGCCGGACGCCGGGTCGGTCGTGGCGCCGAACATGCTCCGCAGGACGGCCAGCAGGCCGTCGTCGATGCTGCGCCCGGCCTGGAGCTGTCGGGCCAGGAAGAATCCGCCGGAGCGGTAGTGCAGCAGCGCCGGATCGTCGGTACGCAGCGCCGCCGCGACCGCGGTATTCGACTCGTGCCCGGCGGAGCCGATCGTGTAGTAGCCCTGCCCGCGCGCCCGCAGCCGGCGGGCCCAGATGTCCAGCAGGCGGCTGCCCGCCATCGCGTCGAAGATCGCGTCCGGTTTGAGCGCGTCGGGTTTGAGCGCGTCGGGTGTCAGCGCGGGGGCACCGTCGGCCGGGCGAGGCGCGGCGTCGTCGAGCCGGCGCAGCGCGTCCCGCACGTGCCGGTCAAGGATCTCGTGCGGCGCGGCATCGTCGTTGATCGCCATGGCCCCGATCATGCCCGGGAGCCCGCCGCCGGTCGAGCCGCGGCCCCGCTCCCGCTCCCGGCATGCCGAACTTGCGCATGCGTGGCGGGCACCGCAGGCAACTGCAAGTTCGGCATGCGCCCGGGCTCGCGGCTGCCGGTTGGGTTCGCGCGGGCGAGGCGTACGCCGAGCCGCGGCCCCGCTCCCGCTCCCGGGGCATGCCCAACTTGCGCATGCGTGGCGGGCACCGCAGGCAACTGCAAGTTCGGCATGCGCCCGGGCTCGCGGGGGCGTACGCCGTGGCGCGGGGTCGGGCGGCTGGCGCGAGGTCGGGCGGCAGGCGCGGGGTCGGTCGGCGCCCGCGAGGGAGAGCCTCAGACCAGGTCCTCCAGGGTGGCCCGCGCGCCTCGCTCGTGCAGGGACCGCAGTGCCCACAGATAGGGCTCGGTGAACTCGGGCCGCTCGGCGAGATCGCCGAACAGCGACCGGTTCTTCACGAAGGCGAGCGGGTCGTCTGCCTGGGAGCGGGCCAGCGGCACCAGCTCCTCGGCGAACTGGTCGACGACCTCGATCGGCTCACCGGACTCATCGACGCCCTCGGCATAGCGCGCCCAGGACGCCACGATCGCCGCGGACAGCGCCACCGGGCGGCCGGCGGCGAGCTGCTCGTTGATCACCGGCACCAGCCACTTCGGGATCCGGTTGGACGAGTCGGCGGCCAGCCGGGCGACAGTGTCGCGTACCTCCGGATTGCCGAACCGCTCCAGCAGCGTGTCCTTGTACTCGCCAAGATCAACACCCGGCACCGGACGCAGCGTCGGCGTCGCCTCGTCGTCCATGTAGCGCCGCAGGAACCGGGCCAGCAACGGATCGCGCGCAGCATCGTGCACGAGCCGATACCCGAGCAGCCAGCCGAAGTACGCGATCCCCTGGTGGCTGGCGTTCAACAGCCGCAGCTTCATCAGCTCATACGGCTCGACCTCGTCGACGACCTGTACGCCAGCGTCCTGCAGCGGCGGCCGGCCGGCCGGGAAATGATCTTCCAGCACCCACTGGGTGAACGGTTCGGCCACCACCGGCCACGGATCCTCGATCCCCCACCGCTCGCGCACCTCGGCGCGGTCGTCGTCGGTGGTCACCGGCGTGATCCGGTCGACCATCGAGTTCGGGAAGGCGACATTTGCCTCCAGCCAGTCGGCCAGCTCGGAATCGGCTGCCCGGGCATAGGCCGCGAACGAACGCCGCGCCATGTCCCCGTTGCCCTGGATGTTGTCGCAGCTCATGATCGTGAATGGCTCGATCCCGCGTTCGCGCCGTCGCCGCAATCCCTCGATGATCAAGCCGAAGGTGGTCGCGGGCGGCGCGTCCCCGCGCAGATCGGCCGCGACCGCCGGATTGTCAAGATCGAACTCTCCGGTCACCGGGTCGAAGTTGTAGCCGCCCTCGGTCACCGTCAGCGAGACGATCCTGATCTGCGGCGAGGCGAGCTTCTCCAGCACCGCCTCGGGATCGTCGGGGGCATAGAGATAGTCGATGACCGATCCGATCACCCGCGCCTCCCGCGTACCGTCCGGATGCTTGAGCACCAGCGTGAACAGTCCGTCCGTCGCGCGCAGCGCGTCGCGCATCTGGGCGTCGCGCGGCATCAGCCCGACCCCACAGATGCCCCAGTCCGCCGCCTCGCCGTCGTTCAGCAGCCGGTCCAGATACATCGCCTGGTGCGAGCGGTGGAAGTTCCCCACCCCGAAGTGCGCGATCCCGGCGCGCACCTCCGAGCGGTCGTAGCGGGGGCGCCCGACCTCGGCCGGCAGCCGGTCGAGCGCGTCGTCGGTCAACGATAGGGCGGCCGCGCCGCCGTTGTCAGATGCCACCAGCACACGGTACGCCCGTGCGCTCCGAAACTGGTCAGTGGCTACGGAACATTCTGGCCTTGTGCGAGAGGCCGCAATGGCGTTCGCTGGCCGGGTGACGATGACCACCGACCACCTGACCACCCTGCACCGCAAGCCCGACCGGGGCCGCACCGACCGCGCCGAGCTGGATGCCGTGCTCGACGCGATGCTGGTCGGCACGCTGGCCACGGTCGTCGACGGGGAGCCCTGGGCGGTGCCGATGCTGTACGCCCGGCACGGCGACCACATCCTGCTGCACGGTTCGACCGGCGCCGGCGCGCTGCGCCACGTCGGCGCCGGTGCGCCCGCGGCGTTCACCGTCGCCCGGATCGACGGGGTGGTGCTCGCCGATCACCTCTTCGACCACTCGGCCAACTACCGCTCGGCGGTGGTCCGCGGAAATCTCGAGGTGGTCGGCGAGGACGAGGAGTGGGACGCGCTGATCGCCCTGTCCGAGCGGCTGGTGCCGGGCCGGCCCGCCGAGGTGGTCGACATGACCCGCAAGGACCGCGCGGCGACCCTCACCCTGCGGCTGCCGATCCGCGATGGTCGGTGGATCGTCAAGGTACGCGATGCCGGTGCGGGCCCCGCCGGGCGCGATCCGAGCGCCTGGCGCGGCGTCGTCCCGCTGGCGGAGGTCTGGGGCGATCCCGTTCCGGAGACCGATCTGGCCCCCGGTGTCGAGGCGCCCGCCTCGGTCCAGGGCCTGCGCGGCGCCCGCTCCTGAGACCCTCGCCCTCCCAATCGTGTCGTCGGTTATCGCCCCGTGGGAGCCCTCCCACGGGGCGATAACCGACGACACGATTGGGACCCACGGGGAGCCTCGCGGGAGTACGCTCACCAGCCGTGGTGACGCAGACGGCAACGGCGCCCGAACCGGCGGGCACCGCCGGGTCGCTGGCGCCCCGGCTGTCTCTCGTCGCGCTCGGCGTACCCATCGTCCTGATCGCCATCGCCGGCGCCCACCGGCGCTGGATGTCCGACGACGGCTACATCAACGCCCGGGTGGTCGAGCAGATCCTCGCGGGCAACGGTCCGGTCTACAACGCCGGCGAGCGGGTCGAGGTCACCACCTCCACGCTGTGGCTGTGGTTGATGGTCGCCGGTCGTGCGCTCACCGGCGGACTCGAGGTGGGGATCAGCGCCGTCTGGCTCGGGGTCGCGCTGACCGTGGCCGGGTTCGTGCTGGTCACCCTCGCCGGGCTCCGGCTGACCCGGCCCGTCGGCGGCATCGCGCTCCCCGCGGGCACCCTGGTGCTTGCGGCATTGCCGCCGATGTGGGACTTCGCCAGCTCGGGCCTGGAGACCGGGCTCGGCTTCTGCTGGATCGGTGCCTGTTGCTGGCTGCTGGCCCGCCGACTCCCGACGGACCCGGCGACAGTGTCGGACCTGCCCGCCTGGCGCCCGCTCGGCGTACCGGTCGTGATCGGTCTCGGGCCATTGGTCCGCCCGGACTTCGCGCTCTTCTCGCTCGCCTTCGCGATCGCGCTGGTGCTGACCAGCCGCCGCAACGTGCGCGGGGTCCTCGCCGCCGCCGTCGCCGCCCTGGCGCTCCCGCTGGTCTATGAGGTGTTCCGCGCCGGCTATTTCGCCGCGCTGGTCCCGAACACCGCGATCGCCAAGGATGCTAGCGGCAGCGACTGGTCCGCCGGATTCCACTACCTGTCCGATCTGTACGCCACCTACTGGCTGCCCGTGCCGCTGCTGGCGCTGGCCGCGGCGCTGCTGGCCGGCCGGCTGCTCCCGCGCGGGCGGGGCGCGCGCGCGGTCGCCGCGGCGCCGTTCCTGGCCGGGGCGCTGCACACGCTCTACGTGGTCCGGGTGGGCGGCGACTTCATGCACGGCCGGATGCTGCTGCCCGGGTTGTTCGCGATGCTGGCACCGCTGGCGGTGCTGCGGGTGGCGTCGCTGCGTACCCCCGCCGCTGCCGCGGTTGCGGTGATCACCGGCTGGGCGCTGGTCGCGGTGCCCGCGCTCCGGGTCGACTACGGGGGCGCATTCGATCGCCAGGGGCTGGCCGACGAGCGTTCCTTCTGGTCCATGATCAACGGCGTACCCGGCCCCGTCACGTCCGCCGACTGGACCTATGCCGGGCTGCCCGGGGCGGCGGTACGCCGTGATCATGCCGCGGGGATCTCCTACTACAAGCCGGACCCCACAGATCCGGACGCACCGACGTGGCCCGCCGCCCGGCCCGGCGACACCGTGATCGCTCACGCAGCGATCGGGATCATCGGCTACGAGGCCGGCACCGCGCCCGGCGCGCTGGTGGTCGACCGGCTCTCGCTGGCCGACCCGATCACGGCCCGGGTGGACGTCGGCCGCGAGGGCGGGATGGCCCGGCCGGGCCACACCCAGGAGGCGCCGGAGGTCTGGCGGCTGGCCCGCTACGCAGATCTGGACACCGTCGCCGTCGCCGATCCCGGGCTCGCCGCGGCCGCGGCCGAGGCCTCGGCCGCCCTGGGGTGTGGCGAGCTGGGAGAACTCTCCGATGCGGTCACCGAATCCCTGACGTGGCCGCGCTTCTGGCGCAATGTCGCGCTCGCGCCCGCGCTGACCACCCTGTCCATCCCGGGCGATCCCGCGACCGCGCGCGCCGCATTCTGCGGCCCCTGACCTCTTAGGGTGTCCGCGTGATGACGAGTGGGGGTGCGCGACCCGGGCCGGCGCTGCCACCTCCACCGCCGTTCGCGCCGCCGGTCGGCCCGCCGGCGCGGCGCCGCTCGCGCGCCGGGGCGGTGCTGGTGGTGTTGTCGCTGGTGGTCGCGGCCGCCATCTCGGCGACGTCGATCATCCGCCTCCCGGTGCTCAACACGGGCGGCGACGCCGAGGCGTACCTGCCCGAGGGGGAGTCGCTGACCTGGCTCGCCGGCGGCCCGCATCCGGTGAGCGTGCAGACGCAGGTACGCACCAGCTCGGCGCCGGGCGCCCTGGGGCCGCCGGAGTTCAAGGACACGACGGGTTTCGAGTCGATGGTCTCCTGGACGGTCACCACGAGCATCGACGAGCAGGTGCCGGGCGAGCCGGACCGGACGCTCGGCCTGCGGCTGATGGCACGGACCACCGACGACGGTCTGCGCCTCGGCGCGCTGCGCCGATCGCGCGGCCCCGACGTCGCCGGCGACGGTAGCTTCCGGTTCGAACCCGGGGTGCTCGAACTGCCCGCGGATGTGGTCGCGGGTTCGGCCTGGGTGACGGCCGGCGATGTCTACAGCGGCGAGCGCCCGATCGGGGCGTACCGCCTGGAACGCATCGCCGAACCGGCGCCCGAACTCGGGCAGGGCTGCCTGCGGGTACGCACGACCGGCGACCTGCTGACCGGCGCGATGCCATGGCCGATCGTGACCGAGGGCTGGTGCGCCGGCCGCGGCCGGGTGGAACTCGATGCCGGCGGCGGCCCGCTGCGCGCCGCGCCGCGTCCCGACCTGTCGATGCCTTCGCTGCCCGGTCCGGAGGTCTGGCCCCGGCTGAACCGCCCGCGCGACGTGATCGAGGGCACCGTGGACGAGCTGGCCCCGATCGGTCCCGAAGCCGTGGCCGTGGCCACCGTCGACACGCCGGGCCTGACGGTCCGCCGCCGCAGCGGCGAGGGCTGGTCCACGGCGGGCTGGCTGGGCATCGGGCAGGTGGTGTCTCTGGTGCCGGCGGGCGGGTTCGCGGTTGCGGCCACCCTGCAGCGCCGGCTGTGGGCGGTCGACGGCTTCGGCCGCCCGTTGTGGGTGGCCGAGCTCCCGGATCTGCCCGCGGACGCGCCGCAGCAAGTCGGCAGCGCGATCGTCGTGACCACGCTCGACGGGTCGACCAGCGCGCTCGACCGGGCCACCGGCCGGGAGCTGTGGCGCACCGAGACCCCGGACGCGGTGCGGATGGCGGTCGCCGACGGCGTGGTCGCGGTCGCCGCCGAGGATCGGATGGAGGGTTTCGCGCTGGCCGACGGTACGCCGCGCTGGCGCATCGAACTCGGCGATGACAACCCGTTCTGGCTGATCGGGGCGGGCGATCGGGTGCTGGTCGCCAACCGGGCCGGCGTCTCGGCATTGGATCCGATCACCGGCAACGAGGTCTGGTCGCTGCCGGGCTACCCGCGAGCCGGTGCGGCGGCAGCCGGCATCGTGGTGGTCGCCGGGGACGAGCTGGTGACCGCGGTCGCGGCGTCCGACGGCGCCGAGCGCTGGCGGGCGCCGGTGTCCGCCGCGTCCGCGCTGGCAATGGATGCCGACGGCCGGGTCCTCGTCGGTGCGCCAGGGGGAACCAGGCTGATCGCCGACGGCAGCGAGCTGGTCGCCTGGCCCGAGCTGGCGGCGCCGACCCTGATCGCGGGGCCCAGCCCGTATCTGATCATCCAGCGCGCTGCCAAGGAACTGGCGCCGTGAGCGGCCGGCTGATCAATCCCGACACCCGCACCGGTCGGCTGGCCGGCGGGGTGCGCGGCTTCGTCCGTGAGGTCTTCGTGGTTCCGGTACGCCGGGGCAGCCCCAGGCCCAGCGGCTGGCCGCCCGGCCTTCGCGCGATCATGATCGGTACGGCTGTCTGCTATCTGATCGCCATTGCGATGATCTTGGTCTCGGGGCCGATGCGTTCGTCGACCGAGCTGGTGCTGGCCGGTGACCTGATGACCTATCCGCGGGTCGCCGGACCCGTAGTGATCATGATCCTGACGCTGTGTCTCGCCCTGCTGCTGACCGGGCTTTTGCACGTCCATCCCGCCGTCCGGATCCCCGGGCTGTTCGTGGCCACCGCGATTGCCCTGCTCCCCGCGGGCGGGTTCATGGCGGTGCTCGGTTCGCTGCGGCTGGTCATCCTGGTCCCGTTGCTCTTCTTGTTGTTGATCATCCTGGTCCGCTGGCGAGAGAGCTTCCACTGGTTGGAGTTCGTGCTGATCCTGGCGATCGTGGTGTTGGTCTTCACCCTGCCGGTGGCGCTGATCTCCATCGCTGGCAGCGCGCTCGGCTCCGATGTCACGGGTTCGGTGACCACCGTGGTGTTGCTGGGGTTGATCCCGCTGGCCATCCCGGCGGCCTTCGCGGCCGGCAGCGCCTTCGTCGAGCTGGTCGGCAGTGCCGCAATCTGGTCGGTCTCGGAGTTGCGCGGGGAGACCGGTCGGATCGGTGCCGGCCACCTGGCCCGCGCGCGGTTCGGTTCGCAGCGTCGACGGGTTCCCGTGCTGTGGTGGCTGATCTTCGCGGCCTTGGTCGCGGCGTGTGTGGCGTCGTTCGTCAATCGGTACCCGCCGGCCGCGTTGCCGGGTGTGCTGCCCGGCAATCTCGCGGTGCTCGCCGCGCTGATCGCCCTGACCGCGCTGGTGGTGCTTTTCGTCCGGCGGGCACCCGGTCGCGGTCTCGACCCCACTCCGCTGCGGATCCTCGGGAGCGCCGCGGTGCTGGCCCTCCCGGTCGGGACGGTGGTCACCCTGCCCGTCCTGGTCAAGACCGTACTGCTGGCGCTGGGTATCTCGTTGAACGGTGTGTCGGGCACCGGCCTGGGCGATCCGCTGAACGCGCTGGGCGACCGGATCTCGGGTCTGGAGATGGAGCCGATCCGGGCGTTCCTCGCGCTGCCGGCAGCGGTGCTGGCGATCTGGTACGCCCGGCGGGGCAACCTGGTTTCGGCGCTCGTCTGGGTGGGGCTGGTCGGCTGGTCGTTGCTGATGCTCGGCGCGTGGCTGGATCTGCCCCTGCTGGAGCCGGTGTTGCTGGCCGGCTGTGTGCTGATCCTGGTGCTCGCCGCGCTGAGCTGGGCGGTCCGCCGGCAGCTCGGGCCGACCCGGCGGTTCGGGCTGCTGGCGGGTCTTGCGTTCTGTCTGGTGCTGCCCTATCGCGACCAGATCGCCGATCCGGTGGCCTGGCTGCTCGGGGCCAGCGGCATCGCCGCGGTGCTGTTCGGTCTGTTGTGGCGCGTGCTGACCGATGCTGACTTCACCCACGTCGACTCACCCGGTTTCCCTCGCGCCGCACGGGTGCTGTTGTTCGCCGCGAACGCGCTGTTCGCGAGCCTCGCGCTGCTGATGATCGCGATCAGCCGGTACTCCGAATCGGCGATCGACCTGGAGGTGTTCACCGGCGCCGGCAGCCAGCTCGTCGGCAGTGTGGCGGCCGTCGCCGTGGTGGCCGGGTTGTTGATCACCCTTGCCGGCGGCCGCGAGGTCGACCCGGAGGCCGAACGCATGACCGACGTCTCGGTGATCAATCGCTGACTGTCACGTTCGCGGGTGCCGGTTGGGTTCGCGTTTGGTGGGTGGGGTTCTCATCCGCGGGCTGAGTCGGCGGGCGCGGCGTTGATCATCGCGAGTGCGGGACGGGCCGCGGGTGGATGAGGGGCGCCCGGGAGCACAGACGCGCCCGCCACCGGATCGGTGACGGGCGCGCCGGATACTTGATCAGCGCAAGATCACTTGCCGGAGACGGCGCTCTTAAGCTGGGTGGCCGGCTTGAACGCCGGAGCCTTGGAGGCGGCGATCTGGATGGTCTCGCCGGTCTGCGGGTTGCGACCGGAGCGCGCGGAGCGCTCGCGGACCTCGAAGGTACCGAAGCCCGGCACGGCAACCTTGTCACCCTTGGCCAGCGCGCCCGAGATGGCGGACACGACGGCCCCCAGGGCTTTGTCGGCGTCGGCCTGGGTCAGGTCCGCTTCCTTGGCGATCGCGTCAACGAGTTCCTTCTTGGTCATGAGATTCCTTTGCTGATTGGAAGTCGGTCGGCTGACACTTTATCCCCACCGGGCCGCCTGTCACGTCGGCGACGCGCGTACGGGGCCCCCACGTGTCGCGGATCAGGTCGGGCTGATGACTGACGACGAGAATCGCGGCGTCCGGCAGGGCGGCGTCGATGTCGGCGAGCAGGGCACGCGCGGTCGGGCTGTCCAGGTGCTCGGTGGGCTCGTCCAGCAGCAACACGTCCGGGCGCTGCGCGAGCACCCGGGCGAGCGCCAGCCGTCGCCCCTCGCCGCCGGACACCGAACTCCCGTGCTCGCCCACCCGGCGGTCCGGAGGCAGTCCGGGCAGCCCGGCGGCGACCAGAGCGGCGTGCACGGCGACCTCGTCGGCTCCGGGGTCGCCCAGCCGGACGTTCTCGGCGACGGTGGTGTCGAAGATGTGCGCATCCTGGCCCAGGCAGCCGACCAGCCCGCCGGTGGCGATCCGGCCCGACCCGACGGGCAACTGGCCCAGCAGCGTGGCCAACAGGGTGGACTTGCCGACGCCGGAGGGACCGGCGATCACCATCCGGTCCCCGGGCCGCACGCGAAGATCGACCGGCGGCAGCGATCCGCGCTGCAGGACGAGCTGATCGGCGGCGATTCCCGGCTCTCCCAGCGGCTCCGGTGGCGGCGGGTAGGGCAGCTCGGCGGCCTGCTCGATCGTCTGCTCAACCCGCGCGATCGCCGCTGTGGAACGGATTCCGGCCTGCATGGCGGCCGTGTGCTGGGCGTACAACTCGTGCAGCGCCAGCGGGAGGAGCGCGACCGTGGCGATCATGATCGTTGTCCAGGCGCCGCTGGCAGCGGCCTGTTGCGCGGCGATGATCATCAACGGCCAGGCCGCCGCGAGGACGAGCAACTGTCCCGCCGCGGCGAGCGCGCGTGCGGTGGCCGCCCGCCGCTCGCCGGCGACCAGGGCCGCGTCGGCATCGGCCAGCCGGGCGAGCTGACGGGCACCGGCCCCGTGCGTGTGCAGCAGCGGAGCGTGCCGATGGATCAGGAAGGCCTGTTCGGCCAGCGCGCCGCGCAGCGTCCCGAGCCGGCGGTCGGCGCGGGTGGAGATCAGGGCGCCGACCCGGGGCCAGATCCAGCCGGCGAGGACGGCGTACCCCGCGAACAGCGCGGCAACAGGCAGCGACCAGCGGGCCAGGAAGGCGACCACGGCGACGCTCACCACCGCGTGGGCGAGCAGGGGCAGCCGGGCGCGCAGCACGAGGTCCTGGGCGGCCGCGACGTCGCCGACCAGGCGGTCGACGAGCTCGCCGTGTCGGCGGGCGGCCGCGGGGGAGTCGGCGAGGGCGGCGAAGGTACGCAGGCGCAACGCCGACTGGTCTCGCAATCCGAGATCGTGACCGGCCAAGCGTTCCGCATAGCGAAACACCCCGCGGCCGAGGCCGAAGAAGCGCACCGCCACCACGGCCACCATCAGGTGCAGGACGGGCGGCTGTTCGGAGGCCTTGGCCAGCAGCCAACCGGAGGTGCCGAGCAGCGCGACGGCGCAGCCGGCCGCCGCGGCCCCGAGCAGCAGCGTCCCGGACCACAGCGCCCGCCGGCGCCAGCCGCCTCGGATCCAGAGCCGGGAGACCAGCCCGTCGCCACCGGATGTGACGGGAGCGGTCCTCGGCTCGCCCGCCCGCGCATCATCGTCCCGCGGGCTCGCCTCGCCGGCCGGGTCCTCGACCGGTGGCGTCGTGGCGACCGGGCTCGGCGGGAGCGAGATCACCTGCCCGGCGAGGTCCAGGGCGGCGGTGCGGTGGCTGATCACGATCACCGTGACACCAAGATCGGCCAGGCCGCGGACCACCCGGGCCTCGGTTGCCCGGTCCAGCCCGGCGGTGGGCTCGTCGAGCAGCAGGACCTGGGCGCCGCCGCACTCGATCCGGAGCAGGGCCCGGGCGAGCGCGATCCGGCGTACCTCCCCGGCGGACAGGCCCCCGCCGTCGACCCCGAGCTCTCGTTCGGGCGCCAGAGCGTCTGCGCCCGCGCGCCGCAGCGCCGCGATCACCCGCCCGGGTGGCGCGCCCGGCGCCCCGAGCGCCACATTCTCGGCGATCGTCCCGGGCAGCAGTCGAGGATCTTGTTCCACCCAGGCGACCTGGCCGAGCAGGTGTTCGCGATCAAGATCGGCAATGGGTACGCCGCCGATCAGGACCCGGCCGGCGACCACATTCCCGTGGCCGAGCAGGGCCCGCAGCAGCGTGGTCTTGCCCGCCCCGCTCGGACCGGCCACCGCCACCACCTCGCCCGGGCCGATCACGAAGGACAGCTCGCGCTGGGCCGCCGGCGCCCCGGCGGCCGGGGCGAGCGCCGCCTCGTCGAACTCGATCGCCGCCTCGCGCAGATCGACCCGGGTGCCGCCGGGCGCACGCGACTCAGCGTCGATCAGCGCGAAGGCATCCTCCGCGGCGGCCATCCCGTCGGCCGCATCGTGGTAGCGGGCGCCGACCTGGCGCAGCGGCAGATACACCTCCGGTGCCAGCACCAGCGCGAACAGGCCGAGCAACAAGGTGAACTCCCCGGTCACCACCCGCAGCCCGATGCTGACCGCCACCAACGCCACGGACAACGTCGCCAGCACCTCCAGCACCAGCGCCGACAAGAACGCGACCCGCAGCACCTGCAGGGTGGCGCCGCGGTGGCGCTCCTCGACCCGGCGCAGCCCGGCCAACTGGCTGCGCGCGCGGCCGAAGACCTGCAGGGTCGGCAGCCCGGCGAGCAGGTCGGCGAAGTGATGGCCGAGCCGGGCATTCGAGCGCCAGCGCGCATCCATCCGGTCCCTGGTCGCGAGCCCGATCAGCACCATGAAGATCGGGATCAGCGGCAGTGTGACGGCGATGATCACCGCCGAGGTCGGGTCGGCGGTGGCGATCGCCACCAGCAGGGTGAGGGGCACGATCGCGGCCAGGACGAGCTGCGGCAGATATCCCGAGTACCACCCGTCGAGCGCCTCGACCCCTTCGGTGACCAGGGTGACCAGCCGGCCGCCGGAGGTGTCGGCGGCGAACGGCCGGTCCAGCCGGGCCCGGAGCAGATCGGCCCGCAGCCGCGACTTCACCGCGGCCGCGGCCCGCTGACCCGCCCACTGCTGCCCGGCCGACAGGGCGGCCCGCACCGCGAAGCCCGCGGCGACGCCGGCGAGCTGGGGGACGAACTCGGGCCACGGCCGGCCGGCGACCATCCCGGAGACAGAGACCGCCAGCAGCCAGGCCTGACCGATCAGGACCACGGCCTGGGCCAACCCGAGGACGATCAGCGCACCGACGAACCGGCGAGTGGGTCGGCTGCGCCGGAGCAGGCGCGGGTCAACCGGGCCTTTGGCCATCGGGCCCTCCTCAGTTGGCAGCGGGCTCGTCGGAGCCTACCGCCGCCTCGGGCATGTGCTGGGTGCCGAGGCGCCGCCGGAAGACCCAATAGGTCCAGGCCTGGTAGCCGATCACGATCGGGGTGAAGATCACCGCGGCGATGGTCATGATCTGCAGCGTGTACGGCGTCGACGACGAGTTCGCGATGGTGAGGTTCCAGGCGGGGTTCAGCGAGGAGACCATCACATTCGGGAAGAGCGTCGCGAAGACCATGCAGGTGAAGGCGAGGATCGCGACCGCGGTGCCGAGGAAAGCCCAGCCCTCGCGGCCCGCCGCGATCGCGGCCAGCCCTGCCAGGAAGGCGATCGCCGTCACGCCGCCGAAGACCCAGGTCAGCATGGTGTGGGAGTACGCCAGCGCGGTCCAGGCGATGAAGGCAACGGCGACGACCGCCGTCGCCAGCCCGATCCGCACGGCGTACCGGCGAGCCCGCAGGCGAAGATCACCCAGCGTCTTCAGTGCGGTGAAGATCGCTCCGTGGGTGAGGAACACCCCGCAGGTCAACAGCCCGCCGAGCAGGGTGTAGGGCGAGATGAGCGAGGCCAGCGAGCCGACGAAGTTCTTCTCCGCATCGATCGGTACGCCCTGCAGCAGGTTGGCGAAGGCCACGCCCCACAACACGCTGGGCACGAAGGAGCCGATGATGATGCAGCGTTCCCAGTTCGCCTGCCAGCGCGGGTCATCGCGCTTGTGCCGGTACTCGAAGGCGACGCCGCGGATGATCAGCGCGAGCAGGATCACCAGCAGCGGCAGGTAGAAGCCGCTGAACATCGTGGCGTACCAGTCGGGGAAGGCCGCGAAGGTCGCCCCTCCGGCAACCAGCAGCCAGACCTCGTTACCGTCCCAGACCGGTCCGATGGTGTTGATCATCACCCGCCGCTCGGTCCGGTTGCGGGCCAGTTTGGCGAGCAGCATCCCGACCCCGAAGTCGAAGCCCTCCAGGACGAGATAGCCGATCCACAAGGTGGCGATGATGCCGAACCAGATGACATTGAGTTCCATGGCGATCCCCGGTCAGTAGGCGAAGGAGAGCGGCTGGTCGTCGTCGGCGATCTCGGGCTGCTGCTCCTCCTGCAGTCCCTTGCCGATGTAGCGCAGCATCAGGCGTACCTCGATCACCGCGAGAATCCCGTAGATCAACGTGAACGCGGTCAACGAGATGGCAACGTCGATCACCGTGGTCGACGGCGAGACCCCGGTCGCGGTCGGCATCAGCCCGAAGACCAGCCACGGTTGTCGGCCGGTCTCGGTGAAGATCCAGCCGAACGAGTTGGCGAACAGTGGCAGCAGCGGCAGGACGACCAGCACCAGCGTGCCGAACCGGGGCAGCCGCAGCAGCCAGCGCGGCACATCGCCCTTGCGGGTGAACCACAACATCGCCGCGCCGATCACCATGGCCGCCAGCCCGAGGCCGATCATCAGCCGGAAGCTCCAGTAGGCGAGCGGGATGTTCGGCGAGTAGGTGCCCGGGCCCCAGGTGGCCTCGTAGGCGGCCTGCAACTGGTTGATCCCCTCCACCGGCGCGGTGAACGAGCCGGTGGACAGGAAGCTCAGCAGGTAGGGCACGCGCAGCGACCACAGCTCCTGGCTGCCGTCGAGCGAGCCGATCGTGAAGATCGAGAACGATGCCGGCTGCGCGGTGTTGTAGAGCGCCTCGGCCGCCGCCATCTTCATCGGCTGGACGTGGGTCATCACCTTGGCCTGGAAGTCGCCGCTGATCAGCACGCCGATGCCGGAGATCAACAAGGTGGCCGCGCCGAGCCGCAACGCGTTGACGAAGGTACGCAGGGTGCGGTCGGGCGGTTCCTGATCATTCCCGGAGGCCCGCAGCTCGCGGGAGCGGCGCAGAACCCAGTAGCCGGCCACCGCCGCGACGAAGGCGCCGGCCACCATGTAGCAGGCGAAGATCTGGTGCGGGAAGGTGACCAGGGTGACCTCATTGGTCAGCACGGCGCCGATGTCGGTCAGTTCGGCGCGGCCGCGTTCGGCGTTGTAGGTGAAGCCGACCGGGTTCTGCATGAACGAGTTCGCGGCGAGGATGAAGTACGCCGAGGCGATGGTGCCGATCGCCACCAGCCAGATGCAGGCCAGGTGCACCTTGCGCGGCAGCCGGTCCCAGCCGAAGATCCACAGGCCGAGGAAGGTCGACTCCATGAAGAAGGCGACCAGACCCTCGAGCGCGAGCGGCGCGCCGAAGATGTCGCCGACGAAGCGGGAGTACTCGCTCCAGTTCATCCCGAACTGGAACTCCTGGACGATGCCGGTGACCACGCCCATCGCGAAGTTGATCAACATCAGCCGGCCGAAGAACTTGGTCAACTGCAGCCACCGGTCGTTGTCGGTGCGCAGCCAGATCGTCTGCATGACGGCCACCAGGCCGCTCAGTCCGATCGTCAGCGGAACGAAGAAGAAGTGGTAGACGGTCGTGATCGCAAACTGCCACCTCGCCAGGGATACGGCGTCCATGCCGGCAACATACTACGGAGCGTCGTACTAGTCCAGGTGGTAGTACTAGGGCCGATAGTAGGAATTCGGTTAGGCTGCACGGTGATGAGCAGGCAGGCGGACAGGTGAGCAAGCGGCGGCAGGCGCGACTCGGCGATCTCGAGCGCGTGATCATGGATCACCTGTGGGGCGCCGGCGGCTCGCAGACCGTCCGCGATGTCTACACCGCCCTCGCCGAGCGCCGCGAGATCGCCTACACGACCGTGATGACCGTGCTGGATCGGCTGGCCAAGAAGGAACTGGTGGTACGCGAGCGCGACGGCCGCGCCTGGCGCTACCAGCCGGCCCAGGGCCGCGACGCCCTGGCCGCCGAGATCATGGACACCGCGCTCGGGGTGGACGCGGGCGAGCGCAGCGCCGCACTGGTCGCCTTCGCCGACCGGGTCACGCCCGAGGAGGCCGCGCTGCTGCGCGAGGCGCTGGCCGCGGTCGAGGCCGCCGGCGACAAACCACGAACCAAGCGCTGAGCCCGGCATGCGACCCGAGATCCTGGTCGGGCCGTTGCTCGCGGTGTTGGCGCTGATCCTGGTCCTGCCGGGGCCCGCCTGGGTCCGCCACTGGGCCTTTCTGGATCGCGTACCCCGCGCGGCGATCGTGTTGTGGCAGGCGGGCACCGTCGCGGCGCTGGTCGCCGCCGTCGGCGCCGGCGTGCGGGTCGGGCTGGACCTGTGGCAGCACCGGCCGGCCGAGCGGGTCTGGGTCGCGGCGATGGCGCTGGCGGCACTGTTCGCCGGCAGCGTGGTGGTGCGGTTGGTGTGGTCGGTGGTCGCGGTGGCCCGGGAGACCGGTCACCGGCGGGCCCGCCACCGCGCCGCGGTCGACATCGTGGCCCGGGCATCGCGCGAGCGCGGCCTGCGGGTGCTCGCCGAGGCCGCGCCGATGGCGTACTGCCTGCCCGGCCTGCGCGATGCCCGCGTCGTGCTCAGCCAGGGCACCCTGGACACCCTGGCGCCGGACGAGGTGGCCGCGGTGCTCGCCCACGAGCGGGCCCACCTGCGCGCGCGGCACGATGTGGTGCTGGACTTCTTCACCGCGCTGCACCGGGCGTTCCCGCATGCGGTACGCAGCGACATCGCGCTCACCGAGTGCCGCGAGCTCGTCGAGATGCTCGCCGACGACGCCGCCCGCCGCCGGGTCGGCCCGGAGAGCCTGGCGCGGGCCCTGGTCAGCATGGCGGGCTCGCCGGTGCCCCGGCACGCGCTCGGCGCCGGTGGCCAGGTGCTGCGGCGGGTACGCCGGCTCCGACACGATCACGCCCACCCGGTGCTCGCGGCCGGCGTCTACGCCCTGGCCGCCGGGCTGGTCGCGCTGCCCGCGGTGATCCTCGCGATCGGATCCTGAACCGGGCGGCGGAGAAAGGGCAGACAGGGCGCGTGCCAGGCTCTAGGCTGCGGGCACCGCGAACGGTCCTCAGGAGTATCCGTGATGCACGCAACGACACCCGGGCGGCACCGGCTGGCCGCAGCCCTCGCCATCCTGCTGCTCGGCCTGGCCGGGGCGCTCACCGCGACCCCCCGTGCCGCCGCCGCGCCGCCGGACCCGATGGCCTTCGCCGAGAACCTCGACCGCGACGCGATCGCGGCCGATCTCGCCGCACTGCAGAGGATCGCCGACGAGAACGGCGGCAATCGCGCGGACGGTACGCCGGGCGGCGACGCCACCGTGGAGTACCTCGCGACCAGGCTGGCCGAGGCCGGCTACGACGTGCAACGCCAGACCTTTACCACCCGCGCCGGACACGAGTCGGTGAACCTGATCGCCGAGACGCCGACCGGGCGTACCGACAATGTGATCATGCTCGGCGCCCACTGGGACGGCGTCGAGGCAGGCGCCGGGATGAACGACAACGCCTCGGGCACGGCGGCCCTGCTGCAGGTGGCGACCGAGCTGGCCGACTTCGGCGCGCTGAACAACCAGGTCCGATTCGCCTTCTGGGGCGCCGAGGAAACCGGCCTGGAGGGCTCGCGCCACTATGTCGGCGAGCTTTCCGAGGACGAGGTCGATCAACTCGTCGTCTACTACAACTACGACATGATCGGCTCGCCGAACTACCTGATCGGCGTCGAGAACGGCAAGGCCGAGACCTACAACGACAAGCCCCTGGCCGACGGATCGGCACAGGCGATGGACGTCCAGTCGGGCTATTTCGACGCCATCGGCCAGCCGTGGCAGCCGAGCGAGATGTGCTGCACCGACTACAACGCCTTCCACGACGCGGGCGTGCCCATCGGCGGCCTCTACACCGGCGGCAGGGAGGCCCCGAAGACGGAGGAGGAGGCGGCGAAGTTCGGCGGGACCGCCGGCGAGTTCCCCGACCCGAACTATCACAGCGCCGGTGACGACCTCGCCAACGTCAGCCTGGAAGGCGTGGGAATCAATGCCGGCGTGATGGCCTACGCCGCCGCATCGCTCGGGCTGTCCAGCGAGCCGATCAACGGGGTCGCGCCACCGGCGGCGAAGCTCGACCCGAGCGCGGCCCGGCCCGGCGCCGAGATCACCATCAGCGGCAGCGGCTTCGTGCCGGGCGAGCCGATCGAGATCACGATCGGCGATCAGCAGGTGGCCACGGTCCGTGCCGGCGAGGATGGGGCCCTCGATGCGCGGGCGACGGTCCCCGACGACGCCCCGGCCGGAGCCACCACGGTCACCATCGCCCAGGACCCGCTTGCCCCGATCGAGCTGGACCTCGAGGTAGAGTCGGTGCCGGCGCCGTCGCCGACCGGTTCGCCGTCGAGCACCGCGCCGAGCAGCCCGACCAGCCCGAGTTCCCCGCCGGGCGGCGACGACACGACCGCTCCGACGGCCTCGGCGGAGCCGACCGCGACCGCCAGCCCGACCGCCGTGCCGAGCCAAACCACGGCCGCTCCGGCGCCGCGCCCGCGCCCGCCCGGCGTACCCCTCGCCTCCACCGGCGGCCCCGCCCTGGGCGCCGCCGCGCTCGGCGTGGCCGCGCTGCTGGCCGGGGCGATGCTGCTGCGCCGGCGTACCTGATCAGCCCGAAGGTCGTCGCGTCCGCGCCGCATCGAGCCCGAGCAGGCGCTGGTTCCGTGATCATTTCGGACCATGGAACGCTCGCCGCCGAAGACTGAGCGTTCGCTATATGCTCCGGGGACATGAGCAATGACGCATCAGCACAACATCCCAAGGTCGCCATCGTCACCGGCGGCGCCCGTGGCATCGGCGCAGGCGTGGCCAAGCGCCTGGCCGCCGACGGAAACGCCGTAGCGATCTTCGATCTGGAGACCGAGGCCGCAGCGCAGACCGTCGCCGAGATCGAGGCCGCCGGCGGGAAGGCGCTCGCTCTGGGCGTCGACGTGTCCGACGAGCAGCAGGTCGGCGACGCGGTGACCAAGGTCGCAGAAGAGCTCGGGCCGCCCGTGATCGTGGTCAACAACGCTGGTCTGCTTCGCGACAATCTGATCTTCAAGATGTCCGTCGACGACTGGGACACGGTGATGAATGTGCACCTGCGCGGAGCGTTCCTGACCACGCGGGCGGCGCAGAAGTACATGGTGGACAACAAGTTCGGCCGGGTGATCAACCTGTCGTCGACCTCGGCGCTGGGCAACCGCGGTCAGGTCAACTATGCGGCCGCCAAGGCGGGTATGCAGGGCTTCACCAAGACTCTGGCCTTCGAGCTGGGCAAGTTCGGGGTGACCGCGAATGCCATTGCCCCGGGCCTGATCGAGACCGATATGACCAGGCAGACGGCGGAGCGCGTCGGCGTACCGTACGACGAGTACGTCGCCGCCGCGGCCAAGGGCATCCCGGTGCAGCGCACGGGCAAGCCCGAGGACATCGCCGCCCTCGCCTCCTTCTTCGCCAGCGACGAGGCCGGCTTCGTCAGCGGCCAGGTCGTCTACGTCGCGGGCGGCCCGAAGGCCTGAACCGACCCCGGTGGATGATCAGGCCGCATTCCTGGCGGCGGTCGGCATCGCCGGCGACGCCGGGCTGCCCACGGTGGAGCGGCCCCGTCTTGCCGCGCCCGCGGCACCGGGGCCGCGTACCCGTTGGCTGGCAGAGGTACGCCGGGCGCGGGCGATGGCCAATGCCGCGGCCGTGCGTGCCGCGGAGCAACTAGGCCCGCGGCTGGCCGGGCTGCCCGGTGATCACGGTGGACCGCTGTATCCGGGTGGCGGCGGCGAGGTGATCGTCGAGAGCGAGGAGTTCGGCGTACCCACCGACGCTCGCTGGCCCGACGACGGGTTGGCCGCCGCGGTCGCGGCACCCATCGATCCGGTGGTGCCCCATCCCGATGCGGTACGCGACACGATCGCCGCCACGCTGTTCCGGCCCGCGGAGCCGCACGGCGCGCTGATCATGGTGCACGGCGGGGGCTGGTGGATGGGCGACGGCCGGGCGCGCGAACGACTCGGCGCGGAGCAGGCGCGGGCGATCGCCGCCGGCGCGGGCTGGGCGGTCCTCGACATCGACGTCCGACTGGCGCCGGAACATCCCTATCCGCTGCCGGTGTTCGACGTGTTGGCGGCCCTCGACCGGGTGGCCGGGCGCGACGATCTCGGCCCGCGCGTCGCGCTGCTGGGCATCTCCTCCGGCGCCCACACGGTCGCCGTCGCCACCCTGATGGCCGCCCATCAGGGGCGTCGGGTGGACGGCCAGGCACTGATCGTGCCATCGCTGGACCTCGCCACCCTCGGCCCTGCCAACAATGCCGACGACGCCGCGCGGGAGGCCCGATGGGACCAGTTGCAGGGAGTCTTCGGGTTGCCGACCCCCGAGCAGGCGCGCGAACTCGTCGGCATCTCCCCGCTGGCCTCGCCGGTCCTGATCGATCCGCGACTGGCGCGGGTCGCGCCGCCGACCATGATCGCGACCGGCGAGTACGACGAGGCCGTCGTCGGCGGCGAGGCCTATGCCGCCGAGCTGGCCGGCGCGGGCGTGCCGGTGCTGGCGGGCAGCTATGTCCGCAGTCACACCCTGTCCACTCCCGCAGAGTCCCGCCGCCTGCACACCGACCTGGCGCGCTGGCTCAACACCTTGTGAGGCCGCGTCGGCGGCGACAGCGTCACGCCTCGTGGTTGTACTGGGACAGCCCGGCGTCGGCGGTGACCGTGGTCGCGGTCAGATAGCTCGCGCGATCGCTGAGCAGGAACGCGACCAGCTCGCCGATCTCGTCGGGCTCGCCGACGCGACCGAGCGGAATGGTCGCGTTCGCACGCTCGACATTGCCGGGATCGGCCAGCCACGGCTCGTTCAGCCGAGTCCGGATCGCGCCGGGTGCGACGTTGATCATCCGGATGCCGTGCGGACCGAGTTCGAGTGCGGCATTGCGCGTCAGCATGCGCACGCCACCCTTGGCGATGCAATAGGGGGTGTTGTCCGGCATCGGCCAGTCCTCGTGCACCGACGAGGTGGTGATGATCACGCCTCCGCCGCCCTGCTCGATGAATCGGCGAGCCGCGAGCTGGGCACCGATCACCGGTCCGCGCAGATTCACCGCAAGAACGCGATCAAGATCATCGTCGGTCATCTCGAGCAACGTGCCGGGTCCGGCGATGCCCGCATTGGAGACCCACCCGTCGAGTCGGTGCCAGGTCTCGATCGCGGTGGCCAGCAGGTTCTCCTGGTCGTCGCGACGGCTGACATCGCAGCGCACGGCGACGGCCTCGCCACCGAGCTCGTCGACCTCGGCCAGCAGCCCCTCGGTGGTGTCGTCGAGCAGGTTGTCCCCGATCACGATCCGCGCGCCCTGCCGCGCGCAGGCCCGGACGATGCCGGCCCCGATCCCGGCATTGCCGCCCGTCACCACGATCACGCGTTGGTTCAGTTCCACGAACAAAGTGTGGCAGGCGGTGTCGCCCGGCTGTCGGAACTCAGAGCAGAGGTCGAGCCAGGGGCACCCCGGGCCGATAGGCCAGGTGCAGGTGGTTCGGCGCGTCCAGCACGGTCAGGTACGCGGGGTCGCCGACCCGGATCCGGCCGAGGTCGTCACGACGCAGGGCGAGCGCGCCGCCGCGGGTCGCGGCCCACAGGGCCTCGGTCGGCGTGAGGCCCATCTCGCGTACCGCCATCGCGATCATGAACGGCATCGAGGTCGAATAGCAGGTGCCCGGATTGCAGTCGGTCGCCAGGGCGATCGTGACCCCGGCATCCAGCAGGCGCCGCGCGTCCGGATAGGGCGAGCGGGTGGAGAACTCCACCCCCGGCAGCAGCGTCGCGACCGTGCTCGATCCCGCCAGGGCATCGACATCGGCGTCGTCGAGGAAGGTGCAGTGATCGACGCTGGCGGCGCCCAGCTCGACGGCGAGGCGG
The DNA here is from genome assembly GCF_013408305.1 of Naumannella cuiyingiana. Taxonomy (NCBI): domain Bacteria; kingdom Bacillati; phylum Actinomycetota; class Actinomycetes; order Propionibacteriales; family Propionibacteriaceae; genus Naumannella; species Naumannella cuiyingiana. The sequence continues at coordinate 1,846,597 of NZ_JACBZS010000001.1, forward strand.
ACACCGGGCCCCGGGCCGAGCTGGTTGCCGTGCACGCGCAGCTCCAGCCCCGCGTCCCGGCCGGCCGTCAGGATCGCGCGGGACTCCTCGCCGTCGAAGGCGTGCGGGCTGTTCGGCTCGCAGAACACGTCGATCCAGCGGGCATGGGGAGCGGCGCGCTCGAGCATCGGCCCGCGCACCAGATCCAGATAGCCCGCGCGGTCACCGGCGTACTCCGCGGGGACGACGTGCGCGCCGAGGAACGTCGTCTCGGTGGTGAACTCCGCGGCGATCCGTAGCGCGCGGACCTCGTCGGGAGTGTTCAGGCCATAGCCGGACTTGATCTCGATCACCCCGGTGCCCTGCGCCCGCAGCTCGGCGACACGGGCGGCGACGAGCTCGCGCAGGCGGTCGTCATCGGCCGAGCGGGTCGCCTCGACCGTCGTCGCGATACCGCCGCCGTCATAGCGTCTCCCCGTCATCCGCGCGGCGAACTCCGCGGAGCGGTCGCCGTCGAAGACCAGATGGCTGTGCGAATCCACGAAGGCCGGAAGCACCGTCCCGTCGGCGTCGATCCTGGAATCGGCGGGCGGGGCGTCGGCCGCCGGGCCGATCCAGGCCACGATCCCCTCGGAGACGATCAGCGCCGGGTCGGCCGGCGCGGGCTGGTCATTGGTGATCAACTCGGTGATGCCCGTGATCAGGGTTGCGCTCATCGTAGGTCTCCGATCGCGTCGTGCAGCAGCTTGCCGATATCGCCGAGCCGGTGCTCGCCGTTCCCGACGATCGTCTCGCCGAGGCAGACCACCTCGCGCACGTCCGCCGCCGACGCCGACATGATCATCTGTTCGGGCTCCGATCCGGCGGTGCGCGGGCTGGCATCGTCGATGATCACCCGGTCGTCGACTGTTCCCGGATCCCAGCCCAGGGCGCGCCAGCCGTTCGTGGTGCCGATGGTGATCAGCGCTTCGGGGGAGAAGTTGCCGCGCCGGCCCGACGCCAGCCGCTCGTCGAGCTCGACCGCGCGTACCTCCTCGAACGGGTCGACGATCGCGTGCTGGTCGGAACCGACCGCCAGCGCCGCGCCGGCGTCGGCCAGCCGCCGGGCCGGCCCGATGCCGTCGGCGAGATCGCGTTCGGTGGTCGGGCAGAATGCGGCGGTCGCGCCGGCCCGCCCGAGCAGCGCGATGTCGTCATCGGTCAGGTGGGTGGCGTGTACCGCGGTCAGCCGCGAGTCGAGCAGCCCGCAGTCGGCGAGCAATCGGGTGGGGGTACGCCCGTAGCGCGCCACGCAGGCGGCATTCTCCGCGGGCTGTTCGGACAGATGCAGATGGATTGGCAGCTCGCGGCCGGCCAGGGTCTCGGCGATCCGGATCAGCGCGGCCTCGGGCACCGCGCGTACCGAATGGATCGCCACCCCCAGCCGGACATGATCACCCCAGTCCGGCCGATCCAGCGCGCGCTCCAGCCAGGCATCGACCGAGCCGTCGGAGAAGCGCATCTGATGATCATCGAGCGCGAGGTGTCCGTGCGAGTCCAGGCCGCCGGCCAGATAGCAGGTGTCGAGCAGCGTGAGCCGGATTCCCGCCTCGCCGGCCGCCGCCGCGAGCGCCGCACCCATGGCATTCGGATCGGCATAGCGACGCCCGCCCGGGCGGTGATGGAGGTAGTGGAACTCGCCGACGCCCGTCCAGCCGGCCAGCACCAGCTCGGCGAAGGTCGCGCGCGCCAGGGCGAAGTAGCGGTCCGGGTCGAGCCGGTCCGCGACGGCGTACATCAGCTTCCGCCAGCTCCAGAAGGTCCCGCCGGCGTCATGGGTACGCCCCCGCAGGGCTCGGTGGAAGGCGTGGCTGTGGGCATTGGCGAAACCGGGGAACGTGATCATCGCGGGCCGCCGGTCAGGGCGCCGACGGCCCGGGCGAGCGCCTCGACGCCGGCCAGGCAGTCGTCGCGTTCGGCGTGCTCGGCCGGCGAGTGGGAGACGCCGGTCGGGTTGCGAACGAAGATCATCGACGTCGGGATCCCGTGCGCGGCGAGGATCCCGGCGTCGTGCCCCGCGCCCGTGCCGAGCACCGGCGCGTCGAGCAGGTCGGCCAGTTTGCCGGTCAGCGCGGTGTCGAACCGGGTGGTCGGCGTCCACGACTCGCGGGTGAGCGTGGCCTCCCGGCGCGCGGCAGCCTCCGCGATCGCGGCGACGCAGGCGGTCACCGCCGCCTCGTCGGCGCCGCGGACATCGAGCCAGCCGGTGACCCGGGACGGGATGGCGTTCACGCCGTTGGGCTCGACCCGGACCTTGCCCATGGTCGCGACCACGCCGTGCCCGGCCGCCACTCGCCGGGCGTCGAGCACGGTCTCGGCGTACCCGAGCATCGCGTCGTGCCGGTCGGCGAGGGCGGTGGTGCCGGCGTGATTCGCCTCGCCCACGAACTCGAGCCGCCATCGGCCGTGTGGCCAGATGTCGCTGCCGATCCCGATCGGTACGCCGTGCTCGACCAGGCCCTTGCCCTGTTCGACGTGCAACTCGACGAACCGGTCGACCAGGCCGAGCAGGTCGGGATCGGCGCCGAGCGCGTCCGGGTTGCGCCCCGCGGTGCGCCAGGCCTCGGCAAGGGTGATCCCGTCGCCATCGCGCAGACCCCGTGCGCGGTCGGCGTCGAGCTGGCCGGTGAGGATCCGCGAGCCCGCGCAGGCGATGCCGAACCGGGCGCCCTCCTCGTCGGCGAAGTTGATCACCGCGATGGGCCGGTCCGGGGTGTGACCGGCCGCGCGCAGCGCATCGACGGCGGCGAGCGAGCTGACCACGCCGAGCGGGCCGTCGAACGCACCACCGTCCGGCACCGAGTCCAGGTGCGAGCCGATCGCCAGCGCGCCGCCGCGGGTCGCGTCGCCCCACCACGCCCACTGGTTCCCGGCGCGGTCCTCGGTGAGGTCGAGCCCGTGGCGCGCGGCCTCGCCGGCGAACCATTCACGCAGGGTGTGGTCCTCCCGCGTCCACGCATAGCGCCGGTAGCCGCCGGTGCCGGCCCGCCCGATCGGCGCGAGGTCGGCCCAGGCGGCATCGAATGCCGCGACCGGATCGCTCATCGCTCCGCCTCGGCCGGCCGGATCAGCTCATCCGGCCAGCGGCGCTGTGCGCGCGCGATCGGCCAGTAGACGAGGCCGGTGATCACCAGGCCGACGATCCAGGAGATGTCCGCGCCGCCGAGGGCCGTGGCCACCGGCCCGGTGTAGAGCGCCTGGGACAGGAACGGGATCTGCACGACGATGCCGAGCAGATAGCAACCGAGCGCAGGCCAGTTCACCGCGCCGTACCGCCCGGCGGGGTCGTACAGCGCCGGGATGTCGACCCGCTCGCGCGAGACCAGGTAGTAGTCGACGAGGTTGATCGCGCTCCACGGCGTGAACACCATCAACAACACCAGCACGAAGTTCTTGAACAGGTTGATGAAGTCGCTGCTCGCGCCGATCGCGATGATCACCGAGACGGCGATGAAGCCGACGATGTAGCCCGCGCGCGCCACCGGCGAGATGCGGGCCTCACGGCGTACCGCGGAGACCGTCGTCAGCATCGTCATCGCGCCGCCGTAGGCGTTCAGCGTGTTCACGGTCAGCTTGCCGACGACGATCACCAGGTAGATGGCCAGCGCGATCAGCCCGCCGCCGGCGATCTCGCCGACGAAGCCGACCTGGTTCTTGGTGAACGCCGAGCCGCCGGCCGCGGCCGGGATCGCGGCGATCAACGCGCCGAGGGTCATCGAGATCATCGAGCCGATCACCGAACCGCCCAGGGTGAACCAGAAGGTGGACCGCGGCGAGGTGTCGCGGGGCAGGTAGCGCGAGTAGTCGGCCACATAGGGCCCGAAGGTGAGCTGCCAGCCCGCGCCGAGCGCGACGGCGAGCAGGAACGTCGACCACTCGAACGGCTTGGTGCCGAGGTAGGCCGCTGCGTTGTGGGTGCCGAGCAGTTGGTACGCCAGCCAGGCCAGCCCGAGCAGGCCGAGCACGGTGGCGACACGACCCAGGCGGTGGATCCAGCGGTAGCCGACGATGGCCGCGACCGCGGTCAGCGCGCCGAAGATCACGATGCCGATCCAGGGCTGCGACACCCCGATGATCAGGTTGATCGCCTGGCCGGTGAGCACCGTGCCGGTGGCGGCAAAGCCCAGGTACATGATCACCACCAGGACCAGCGGCACGATCGCCCCGATCACCCCGAACTGCGCGCGGGAGCTGATCATCTGCGGCAGCCCGAGCCGCGGCCCCTGCGCTGAGTGCAGGGCCATCACCGCGCCGCCGAGCAGGTTGCCGACCAGCAGGCCGGCGATCGCCCAGGCGGGGTCGGCGCCGAACACCACCGCGAGCGCGCCGTCGACGATCGCGGTGATCTGCAGGTTCGCCCCGCACCACAGCGTGAACTGGCTGAACGGGTGGCCGTGCCGCTCCGAATCCGGCACGACGTCGATGCTGCGCCGCTCGACGATCGCCGTGCTTGCCTGATCGCTCACTGCTACTCCTCGTTCATGGGGACACGGACGCCGCGCTGGTGGGCAACTTCGCGGGCGGCCGGGTAGCCGGCGTCCACGTGTCGGATCACTCCCATCCCGGGATCGTTGCTGAGCACCCGGGCGAGCTTCTCCGCGGCCAGCTCGGTGCCGTCCGCGAGCGATACCTGGCCGGCGTGGATGGACCGGCCGATGCCGACCCCGCCGCCGTGGTGCAGCGACACCCAGGACGCGCCGGAGGCGGTATTGATCATGGCATTGAGCAGCGGCCAGTCGGCGATGGCGTCGGACCCGTCGGCCATCGACTCGGTCTCGCGGTAGGGGCTGGCGACCGATCCGCAGTCGAGATGATCACGCCCGATCACGACCGGCGCGCTGATCTCGCCCGAGGCGACCAACTCGTTGAAGCGCAGCCCCGCCCGGTCGCGCTCGCCGTAGCCCAGCCAGCAGATCCGGGCCGGCAATCCCTGGAAGGCGATCCGCTCCTGCGCGCCACGGATCCATTTGTGCAGCCGGTCGTTGTCGGGAAACAGCTCCAACACTGCGCGGTCGGTCGCGGCGATGTCGGCCGGGTCGCCGGACAGCGCCGCCCAGCGGAAGGGGCCCTTGCCCTCGCAGAACAGCGGCCGGATGTAGGCCGGCACGAACCCGGGGAACTCGAACGCACGCCCGTAGCCGCCCTGGCGCGCCTCGTCGCGGATCGAGTTGCCGTAGTCGAAGACCTCGGCCCCGCGGTCGGCGAAGCCGACCATCGCCTCGACGTGGCGGGCCATCGATTCCCGCGCCCGGTCGGTGAACTCCTCGGGCTTCTTGTCGGCGTAGTCGGCCCAGTCGTCGAGCTCGATCCCCTCCGGCAGATAGGACAGCGGGTCGTGTGCGGAGGTCTGGTCGGTGACGATGTCGATCTCCACCCCGCGCCGCAACAACTCCGGGAAGACCTCCGCGGCATTGCCGACCACGCCGACGGACCAGCCGCGCCGCTCGGTCTTCGCGGCCAGCGCCTTGTCGATCGCGGAGTCGAGATCATCGGCGATCTCGTCCAGATAGCGGTGATCGACCCGCCGCTGCAGCCGGGAGCGGTCGACATCGACGATCAGGCAGGCGCCCTCGTTCAGGGTCACCGCCAACGGCTGGGCCCCGCCCATCCCGCCGCAGCCACCGGTCAGGGTGAGGGTGCCGGCGAGCGTACCCCCGAACCGCTTCTCGGCGACCGCCGCGAAGGTCTCGTAGGTGCCCTGGACGATGCCCTGGGTGCCGATGTAGATCCACGAGCCGGCCGTCATCTGGCCGTACATGGTCAGGCCGAGCTGTTCCAGCCGGCGGAACTCCGGCCAGTTGGCCCAGTCGGGAACGAGGTTGGAGTTGGCGATCAGCACCCGCGGAGCCCATTCATGGGTACGCATCACGCCGACCGGCCGCCCCGACTGGACCAGCATCGTCTCGTCGGGAGCGAGCGTGGTCAGCGTGCGGACCATCGCGTCGAAGGAGCGCCAGTCGCGCGCCGCGCGGCCGGTGCCGCCGTAGACCACAAGATCATCGGGCCGCTCGGCGACCTCGGGGTCGAGATTGTTCTGCAGCATCCGCAGTGGGGCCTCGGTGGCCCAGGTGCGGGCGGTCAGCGTCGTACCGCGGGCTGCGCGGACCGGGCGGGCCCCCTCCATGGCGGCATCCTTTCGTCGGGTGCCCCCATTTCACGCCCCGCCCGGCCGTCTGCGCAGCCTGCTCGCCGCGACCGATGTCTCGTATCCGAGACCGCCTCAGGCGACCAGGTCGTCGATCTGGTTGATCGCGGCAGTCGAACCCTCGACCACGCCCATGTCGAGCACCTGCTGCAGCGCCTCGGCGCTGGCGTAGGTGCTGACATAGCGCGCCTTCGTGCCCGCCCCGCCCGCGGTGAAGGTGAACCCGTTCTTCGAGACGGGCAGGTCGGGATTGGGGTTGAAGTCGGCATCGGCGAAACCGTCGTCGAAGGTGAAGCCGTTCGGCTCGTCGACACCGGTGATGTCCCAGTAGCCGGCGAACTTCTCGCCCTCGGGGCCGGTCATGAAGTAGGTGACCCGGCCGCCCGCGGTGAAGTCGTGATCGACCACGGTGGCGGGGTAGCCCGGCGGGCCCCACACCTTCTCGAGCTGGCGCGGATCGGCGTACACCTGCCAGATCCGCTCGACCGGCGCGGCGAACTCCGCGTCGATCGTCAGCGTGAGTTGATCAAGATCGGGGGTGACATTGGTGACAGGCATCATCGTTCCTTCGGTTCGGGCTTCTCGGTTGGTTCGGTATCGGTGGTGATCAGTTCATCGATCCGGGAGATCCGGCCGCGCCACAGCGATTCCAGGTCGCTGAGCATCGCGCCGACGGACCGCACCGCCGCGACATCGCCGCTGGCCAGGGCCTCTCGGCCCTGGCGGCGCTTGGTGATCAACCCGGCGCGTTCCAGCACGGCGACGTGCTTCTGTACCGCGGCGAAGCTCATGTCGTAGCGCGCCGCGAGCGCCGAGACGGAGTGCTCCCCGGCCAGCACCCGGCGCAGGATGTCGCGTCGGGTCCGGTCGGCGAGCGCATGGAACCAGGCATCCGCCCGGTCCTCATCCTCGGTCACAGAACGAATATACAACTGATCAGTTGTATGTTGTCAAGAGGCACTGGCGAGCCCGACGGGCGCCCTCAGGGGCGACGCCGGAGCAGGAGATACGCCAGCAGCAGCGCGGCCGCCGCCGCGGCGCCCGGAACCATCCCCGGCGCACCGGTGTCGGCAAGTGGCGAGCCCGGGCGAGCCGGCGGCGGAGGCACCGCGGCCGACGGGGTCCCCGGCCGCGGAGAGCCCGGGCCGGGTGTCCCCGGGCCGGAGTCGCCGGGCGTCGGAGACCCGGTGGTGGTCTCGGAGGGGGTGCTGCCGGAGGTCGGCGTACCCGTGGGGACCGGCGTCGCGGTCGGGGACGACGTGCCCGGGGGCGGCGTCGGCGAGTCCGTGACGGTCGGCGTAGCCGAGTCCGTGACGGTAGGCGTCGGCGTCCCGGGCCCGGGATTGATCGTGAACGCGGCGTCGTTGACGTCGAAGAAGATGTTGTCGACGGCGCTGATCATGATCCGGGCCCGATCCGTGTCGACCGCGGGCCAGACGATCTCCGCCCGGCCGGAGTTCGGCACCGAGTCGGCCAGTACGCGGTCGAAGGTGGCGCCGCCGTCGGTGGACAGGCTGATCCGGACGCGCTCGGCAAGCTCGGGCCGGTCGGTGCCGTTGACCTGCCAGGTGATCGTTCCGGCCTCGCCCGCGCCGACCGTGCCGCCTTGTTGCGAGGTGACCAGGAAGGGTCCGGCGTCGCGCGCCAGCCGCACGGTCGACTCGGCCATCGCGACCCCGCCGGCCGGCATCACATCGTCACGCGCGGTGACCCGGAAGCGCAGGTCCTCGGCGTAGTCCGCCGTCGGGAGGAACTCGGCGAAGCAGGCGACCTGCTCGACCGTCGGCAGCTCACCAGCGGCCGGCTCGGGGCACCGGCCGGTCTCGGCGTTGGTGTTCTGGGCGAGCACCTGGGCAAGATCGGGAACGGTCCTGGTCGGCTGATCGGCCGGCCGATTGCGCCCGGAATAGTACGGCCAGGTGAGCGCATCCTCCTCCGTGCCGAAGATCGAGAACAGCGGGCCGTCGGTCCGTTCGTTGGCGACCAGCGTGCCCTGGCCCGGGTTGCTCTGCTCCCACAGGTAGCTGAGCGCATCGCCATCGGCATCGCTGCCGGTGGCCGTCAGCCGGAAGGGGGTACGCACCGGAATGGTCACGGTCTGCTGCCCGCTGACCTCGGGCGCGGTGTTGTCGGTGTCTGTCACCGATCCCGGTGACCAGTCACCGCCATCGTTGATCGTCAGGGTGAGCGCATCCGGCGCGTCCTCGATGATCAGTTCGGGCAGGTCGGTCCCACCGGGGCCGTAGAGCGCGAAACCGCGCTGGTCCGGCGCCTCCGCGCCGTCGAGCCCACCGATGCCGACCGACTCGCCGACCACGGCGGCGATCGCCTCCGCGATGGCGTCGGCGCCGTAGTCGCTGATCGGCTCGGTGACCGCATCGCCGATCCGGATCCGCAGTGGCCGATCGGTCGTCCCGGCCGGCAGGTACACGAACTGGGTCTCCGACGCAGGCTCTCGGGAGAACGGCGGGTCGATCACCGCATTCATCTCGTCCCGGCTGCCGTGGCCGTAGTAGGGGTCGCGCGTCGACTGCACGGCGTCGGCATTGCAGACATTGGGATAGCTCATCAGCGACATCCCGCCGCCGGGTTCGAGGGCGCTCGACCAGACTCCCTCGCCCACGCAGGCCTCGTCCGTGCTGGCAAAGCTGTGATTGGCTCCGAGCTGATGACCGACCTCGTGTTCGAACACCTCGGTCGCGGGGCTGTCGTCCGCCGGGTCCGCACCGGTGCACCCCGCGGTCCGATCGGTCGCCGAGCCGGCCCCGCCGACCGATGCCATCCCGTTGCCGGCGCCGCCGAGCAGCAGGTGGCCGAGGTCGAAGCTCGCCGGATCGCGCAGCCGGTACGCCGCGGCGATCTTCACCCGGTCGATCGTGTCCTCGGTGCAGGTTTCCAGCTCTGCTGCGTCGAAGCACGGATTACGCGGCCCGCAGGAGTCCGGGCCGGTGGCCTCGGCATCCGTCGCCAGATTCAGCTTGTCGGTTTCCGCGATCAACCGGAAGGTGGTGGCCCGCTCGGTCTCGAAGACATCGTTGGCCTGGTTGATCAGCTTCGCCTTGGCCGCGAGGACGCGGCTGCCGTCGCCGTCGTCGCCGACAGAGCGCGCGTAGAGCGGGTCGGACAGCAGCGCGAGCCGGAACACGCGCAGGCCGACCGGCTTGCCGTTGTATCGGGTGGGGTCGGCCGGCGCCGGGTCCCGCAGCATCCGCTCCGCGGTGACCGCCCGGCCGGCCTCGGGAATCTCGGGTGCCGCACCCGTCGCGCTGCGGTACGCCGCCGCGGGCTCGCCGGCAGAGCCGGGCGCCGGGTTGACGTACCAGAACTGTCCCCCCGAGTTCACATACGCGCTGAACCCGAGCACCGTCTCGGAGATCCTGATCCGCACGCGCGGATCGTCGACGGCACGCCCGGCATAGGTCGCGATGCGCGGATCGGGCCGCTCCAGGACCTGGCTGGGGGCCACCCGGAACGCCACGAGCGTCCCGTCGGGACGCGGCACGGTCACCTCGCCGGCGGCCAGGTCGGCCCGCATCGCCGGCAGGTCCAGGCGCCATGCCGGGTCGGCCCGCCGCTGTGTGGCGGGCGCCGGCTGCCAGAGCCGATCGGCGTCGGCGGGCGCGGCACTCGATCGCACGGGTAGCCCGGCGAGCAGCAGCGCCAGCGCCCCGAAGAACAGGGCCGCGCACAGCGCGCCGCGGCGCAGGGCCGACAGGTGGGAACGGGCAGGCACGTGCGTCATCGCGTCTCATCTCCTCGGGCCGATCGGTCCCGACGAGTCCGGCACCCGCCTCCCGGGTTCCGCGCCGAGCGGTCGGTCTCAGGCGAGCGGCCCGGTCACCGCCTCGGCGGCGCGGACCGCGTCGCCGGAACCGACGAACGCGACGGCCCGCTCGATCTCGGGGGAGAGGAAGCGGTCGGGCCCGGGGCCCGGTACGCCCTCGCGCAGCGCGGCGATCACCGCGGCGGTCGCCGGCCCCGGTCGCAACGGCGCGCGCAGCTCGATGCCCCGCGCCGCGGTCAGCAGCTCGATCGCCAGCACCCGGGTGAGCCCGTCGATCGCCCGGCGCAGCTTGCGGGCCGCCGACCAGCCCATCGACACGTGATCCTCCTGCATCGCGCTGCTCGGGATCGAGTCGACCGACGCCGGCACCGCCAGCCGTTTCAGCTCCGCCACGATGCCCGCCTGCCCGTACTGGGCGATCATCAGGCCCGAGTCCACGCCCGGATCGTCGGCCAGGAACGGCGGCAGCCCGTTGTTGCGCGCCCGATCGAGGAAGCGGTCGGTACGCCGCTCGCTGATGCTCGCCAGGTCGGCGACGGCGATGGCCAGGAAGTCGAGGACATAGGCGATCGGCGCGCCGTGGAAATTGCCGTTGGACTCCACCCGGCCGTCCGGGGTGACCACGGGATTGTCCACCGCCGCGGCCAGTTCCCGGCCGGCGACGGCGGCCGCATGTTCGATGGTGTCGCGGACCGCGCCCGCCACCTGGGGCGAGCAGCGCAATGAATAGGCATCCTGTACGCGGGTGCAGGCGGCCGGATCGCGATGCGATTCCCGGATCGGCGAGCCGGCCAGCAGTGCACGCAGGTTGGCTGCCGACGCTGCCTGGCCGGGCTGCGGGCGCAGCGCCTGCAGGTCTGCCGCGAACACGGCGTCGCTGCCGAGCAGCCCCTCCACGCTCATCGCCGCAGTGATGTCGGCGGTGATCGACAACCGCCGCAGGTCGGCCAGCCCCATGATCAACATGCCCAGCATCCCGTCGGTGCCGTTGATCAGCGCCAGCCCCTCCTTCTCGACCAGCTCCACCGGCACGATGCCGTGTTCGGACAAGGTCGTCGCCGCGTCGACGATCTCGCCACCGGCCACGCGTACCTCACCCTCGCCCATGATCGCCAGCGCGCAGTGGGCGAGCGGGGCAAGATCACCCGAACAGCCCAGCGAGCCGTACTCGCGGACCACCGGGGTGATCTGTGCGTTCAGGAGCGCCGCATAGGCCTGCGCGGTGGCCGGGCGTACCCCGGTCCGGCCCGTGGCCAGCGTCGACAACCGCAGCAGCATCAGCGCGCGGACCACCTCGGCCTCGACCTCGGGGCCGGTGCCGGCGGCGTGGGAACGGATCAGCGAGCGTTGCAACTGGGCTCGCGATTCGACCGGGATGTGCCGGGTCGCCAGCGCCCCGAACCCGGTGGACACCCCGTAGTGGGGCACCGGGTCCTCGGCGAGCCCGGCGATCACGCTCCGCGTCTCGGCGATCGCGTCCACTGCCTCCTCGGTCAGCCGTACGCGCGCCCCGTCGCGGGCAACCGCGACCACCTCGGCGGCGCTCAGCGGGCCGATGCCGATCATGATCTCGCTCATGCCTGCCATTGCAGTCGACCCGAAACGCCGTCCCTGCGCGGCCGGCAGCGTTGCCGTCTCGGATTCGAGACAGTTGCCCTGACGCCGAGTCCGGATAAGCTGCGCCGAAGGCACAGTGCCGTTGCTGCTCGGGGGAGACAGAACATGAGTGAAGCGCGCCGGGCCATGCCCGGACCGCCGGTACCGCCCAGAAGCGGAGGCCGCCGTGCCGTCCTGATCGTCGGCGCCGTCGCGCTGGCGATCCTCGCCGGCTTCGGGGTCGGCCTGGCGGCCCGGCAAATGGGGATCGGCGCCGCGCCCGGCGCGCCCGTCGCGGCCAGCACGCCGGAACAGCACGACCCGGCGTCGCACGAGCCCGCGCCTCCCGGCCAGGAGCCACCCAGCTTGGGGCCGGCCAGCCCGGAGCCGACCAGCGCGTCGTCTCCGTCGGTCTCCGCCCCCAGCGCCGACCAGTTGAGCGCGTGTGTCGCGCGGGTGGCGGCGGGCGATCGGGTGATCAGCGAGGCGCGCACCGGTGTGGGCCACTGGTCGGAGCACGTGCAGGCGCAGACCGACGTCAACTCGGACAAGATCGACACCGATCAGATGGACGCGATCTTCAAGCGCACCCGTGAGGCCGGTCCGGACGACCTGCGGCGCTACGACGATGCGAAGAAGGAGCTCTCCGGCACCGACGGCGACTGCGGCGGGTCCGCCGACGCGTCGGCCGCGGAGACCAAGCGGATGGACCAGTGCCAACAGCGCCTCGACGCCCAGGCGCGGCCGATGCAGCGCGCCGAGGCGGCGATGAAGGACTGGCGCCGCCACCAGGCCGACATGGCCCGCTCGCGGCACGAACACAATCCCGATGCCGCGGAGATCTGGCGCAAGGCGTGGGGCGCGGCCCCGCCGAACATCAACGCCTTCGACGACGCGATCGCGGGCTACGAGAAGGCGCCCGCCTGCAAGTAGCGCCGGTCGAGCCGGCGAGGCGCCAGGCCGAGCGCGGTCGAGACCACGTCTCGAAAGCTCACCCGCGGTGCAGCCGGCGACCCAACCGGGCGGCGGCATCGCGTACCCCGATGATCAACTCCGCGACCTCGTCGGAGGGCGTACCCGGATCGGGATAGGTCAGCGCGAACGCTCCGACCGGGTGGCCGGTGTGGTCGAGCGCCGCGACCGCGACCGACGACAGGCCGGCGGTGACCGAGCCGCGCTCGCAGGCGTACCCGGCGCCGCGCACGTCGATCAGCGCGTGCCGAAGCTGCGTCGGCGTCCGCGGGCCGGCCTCGAGCCGGTGGGTGAACGCGGCCGCAGAGGGGTAGAGCGCGCGGATCTGGCGCGGCCCGAGCGCGGCGAGCAGCGCCATCCCGCTGGCCGTCAGGTGCGCGGGCAGGCGTACGCCCACATCGGTGACCAGCGACGGGCGCCCCGGCGCCCGCTCCTCGATCAGATAGACGACGTCGCCGCCGTGCAGCGCCGCGAAGTGCCCGTTGTGCCCGCTCCGGTCAACCAGCCGGTTCAGCAGCGGGCGGGCGAGCCGCTGCAGCGGCGCCTGCCGGGCGTACGCCGAACCCAGCTCGTGCGCAGCCACCCCGAGGCCGTAGCGGCGCTCCTCGGGCAGGTGCACGACGTAGCCGTGATCGACCAGTACGCCGAGCAGGTGGTAGGTGCTGGACCGCGGCAGGCCCAGCTCGGCCGCGATCCTGGTGGCGGGCAGCGGTTCGGGCTGACGCGCCAGCAGGCTCAACACCCCGAGCGCGTGCCCGGCCGCAGGTGCCCGCTGTTGCATCCGCCCAGTGTGTCAGGCCGCGCCATCCGTCGGTCGAGCTTGGTCGCGCTTGTCGAGACCCCGTTGGTCCAGGTGACTCCTCTGGGATGATCACGGGCATGGACGAGACCTCGCCCGGCGCTGCGCTGGCACCGACCGGTTCCCTGCGCGCCGTGATCAACCTGGGCAATCCGGTGCTCGCCGGTGGTACGCCCGATGCGCCGAGCGGGGTGACGACGGAGCTTGCGCGAGCGTTGGCCGATGATCTTGGTGTCGACCTGCGGCTGAGCACGGTCGACGGGGCGCGCAAGGCATTCGACGCGCTGGTCGCGGGCGAGGTGGACATCGCCTTCCTCGCCGACGAGCCCGCCCGCGCCGAACAGGTGATCTTCACCGCCCCCTACCTGTTGATCGAGGGCGTGTACGCGGTGCCCGAGGGCAGTGAGCTCGCGGCCGCCGACGAGGTCGACCGCGCCGGCGTACGGATCGCGGTGAAGGAGGGCTCGGCCTACGACCTCTACCTGACGCGAACGCTGGCGGCCGCCGAGGTGGTCCGCGGCGCCGACGGCCCGCAGGTGCTGGCCGACGGGCGCGCGGACGTGCTCGCCGGCATCCGGCAGCCGGTGACCGAGTACGCCCGCGCGCACGGGCTGCGGGTGGTGGAGCCGGCGTTCATGCAGATCCGGCAGGCGGTCGCGGGCCCGCGAGGGCTCGCGCCGGCAGCCGCGGCGTACCTTCGCGGATTCGTCGAGCGGGCCAAGGCGTCCGGGCTGGTCGCCGATGCGCTCGCCCGCGCCGGGCAGGTCGCGACCGTCGCGCCGCCCGCCGACTGAGGCCGCACGCACCGGCAGGCGGCCGAACTGTCGGTGTGCGCTGTGATGCTGGTGGCGTGAGCGAGGCGGGGGCGCCGGGCGGCGCCGGGCGGGCGGCGGCGAGCATCCTGCACGCCGACCTCGACGCGTTCTACGCCTCGGTCGAGCAGCGCGACGACCCGCGGCTGCGCGGCCGGCCGGTGATCGTCGGCGGCGGGGTGGTGCTCGCGGCGAGCTATCAGGCGAAGGCCCGCGGCGTGCGCACGGCGATGGGCGGCGCCAGGGCGCGTCGGCTGTGCCCGGAGGCGATCGTCGTGCCGCCCCGGTTCGCGGCCTACACCGAGGCGAGCCGGGCGGTGTTCGCGGTGTTCGACGACACCACGCCGCTGGTGGAGCCGATCTCGATCGACGAGGCATTCCTCGACGTGGCGGGCCTGCGCCGGATCCGCGGCTCGCCGGCCTCGATCGCGGCGCGGCTGCGCGCGCAGGTGCGCGAGCGCGTCGGGCTGCCGATCACCGTCGGCATCGCGACGACGAAGTTCCTGGCGAAGGTGGCGAGCGCGGTCGGCAAGCCCGACGGCCTGCTGGAGGTGCCCGCGGGCGAGGAGCTGGCGTTCCTGCATCCGCTGCCGGTGCGGCGGCTGTGGGGTGTCGGCGAGGCCACCGCGGAGAAGCTGGCTCGGGAGCAGATCGTCACCGTCGGCCAGCTCGCAGCCGAGTCCGAGCGCCGACTGGCCGGGATCGTCGGGCCGGGCGCGGCGCGGCATCTGCACGCGCTGGCGCACGCGCGCGATCCGCGGCGCGTCCGCACCGGGGTACGCCGCCGCTCGATGGGCTCCCAGCGCGCCATCGGCCGCGGCGCGCACAGCGCCGCCGAGCTGGACGCCGCGGTGCTCGGGATCGTCGACGGGCTCGGCAAGCGGTTGCGTGGCGCCGGCCGGCAGGCCCGGACGGTGGTGCTGCGGCTGCGCTTCGACGACTACTCCCGGGTCACCCGTTCGCACACCCTGCCCGGTGCCACGTCGCAGACCGAGCTGATCATGACCGCGGCGCGACGGCTGCTGCGCGACGCCTTGCCGTTGATCATCGAGCGCGGCTGCACACTGATCGGGATCACGCTGGCCAATCTCGATCAGCCCGGCAGCCTGCAGCCGACCCTGCCGCTGGATCCGCTGCACGACACGGAGCTGGATGCGGCGCTGGACGAGGTCCGGCGGCGCTGGGGCCGGGGCGCGGTGACGCGCGGTGTGCTGGTCGGCCGCGATGCGGGCGCCGAGGTGCCGCTGCTGCCGGACTGATCGACCCTCAGCCGCGCCGGAAGACGAAGTCCGGGATGGCCTCGGCGATGGCGATCAGCGTGGCGGCGCGATCGCGTACCTCCGCGGGATCGGGACGTCCACGACGGAAGCTGATCAGGTGATCACCGATGACCTGGACGGTCAGGTCCTTCGGCAGGTCCTGCAGGAGGGCGATCACGTTGGGTGAGAGCACGGCATGCGCGAGCTGGTCGTCGTCGGCCATCACGTCGCGGGCCGAGTTGAACCGCGCCGACTCGACATCGAGATCGGAACGCTCGATCCGGCCGCCCTTGACGATGTTGATCGTCGGCAGGGCGGCGGGCAGTTGGACGGCGACCAGGCTGTAGGAGAGCCCGCTGATGGTGAGCCGGGTCTCGATGCGGATGTTCCCACCGCCCCGGCTGGTCGCCCAGCCGCGACCGTCGGTGCGGGCCGCGGTCAGATTTCGCCCGGCTTGGGACCAGGTGGTGATCCCCGAGGCGTTCCGCACCAGGCCGGCCAGCCCGAGCCGCCTCAGCAGGGCGGCGGATTCGGGCCCGGAGTGCCCGTCCCGCTCCCGCTGCCGGATGATTCTTCGGTGCAGCAGGCCGATCCCGATCAACAGCGCGGCCGAGAGCAGGAGCGCGCCGCCGATGATCAACGCCGTCGGCAGGTCCATCCGCCGATGATCGCACGGGCGCCGGTCAGGGGTGGGGCCGCACGACGGGGCTGACGGCACCACCGGCCGGTTTGTCTGACCGGCCCCGGCTCGGGTAGATAGATCGACTATGTCGGCCGATCTCATCTATCTGGTGTTGGGTCTCGCCCTGCTGCTCGCGGTCGTCCTGCCGATCGCGCTGTCGCGTTGTGCCGTCTCGGCGCCCATCGTCCTCGTCGGTGTGGGCGCGGTGATCGGGCTGTTGCCGTTCGACAAGTACGGCCTGGACCCGGTCAGCCAGCAGGCCTTCACCGAGCACCTGGCCGAGCTGACCGTGATCGTCGCCCTGATGGGCGTCGGGTTGGCGCTGGATCGCCCGCTCAGCCTGCTCCGCCCGCGGAGCTGGCGGGGCTGGTCGCTGACCTGGCGGTTGCTGCTGATCGCGATGCCGCTGAGCATCGCCGGCGTCGCCCTGCTCGGTTGGTGGGTGATGGGCCTGGCCCCGGCGGCCGCGCTGCTGCTCGGGGCGGCCCTGGCCCCGACCGATCCGGTGCTGGCCTCCGATGTCCAGGTCGAGGGACCATCGGTCACCGATGATCATGACGAGATCGAGGAATCCGATCAGGTGCGGTTCGCGCTGACCTCGGAGGCGGGCCTGAACGACGGGCTGGCCTTTCCCTTCGTCTATGCGGCGATCCTGCTGGCCACGGCGGGTCCGGTCGCGGAGTGGGGTCTGAAGTGGGTCGGTTGGTATGTGATCGCGAAGATCGCCATCGGCGTGATCATCGGTGTGGTCGGCGGCTGGTTGCTGGGCAAGATCGCGTTCCGGTCCGCTCGCGAGTCGCTGGCCGTGGCCCGCCGGGGTGAACCGTTGCTGGCACTGGGCGCGCTGCTGGCGGTCTACGGCCTCGCGGAGGTCGCCCAGGGCTACGGATTCCTGGCCGTGTTCGCGGCGGCGATGACCCTGCGCTCCCAGGAACGCGGCCACGAGTACCACGAGACGATGCATTCGATGATCGAACGCCTGGAACAGATCCTCACGCTGATGGTGCTGTTGCTGCTCGGGATCGCACTGACCAACGGGCTGCTGGCGGCGCTGACCTGGCCGGGTGTGCTGGTCGGGCTCGCGCTGGTCTTCGTCGTCCGGCCGCTGGCCGGCTGGGTCGCGCTGCGGGTGGGGCACCGGTCGGAGCCGATCGGTGTGGCCGAGCGGTGGGCGATCGCCCTGTTCGGGGTACGCGGGGTCGGCTCGGTCTACTACCTGGCCTATGCCGAGGGTCAGGCGGTCTTCCCCGAGCTCCGCGAGCTCTGGTCGACCATGGCCTTCACCATCATCGTGTCGGTGCTGGTGCACGGGATCTTCGCGACCCCGGTGATGCGCCGCCTGGAACGGATCCGGGCCGCGGCGGCCTGATCAGCCGTCGAGGGTGCGGTGGAACAGCTCGCGAACCTGATCGGGCAGCTCGGGCTCGGGGAGCTGGACATCGAGCGGCACCGTGCGACACGCGACCCGGTAGGTGTAGCGATCCGGCTCCGGCGCGTCGGAGCGGCTCCACGTGGTCAGCTCGGGGCCGCCGAGCAACTGTCGCCAGGAGTCGGCATCGGGCGGCGACAGCTCGCCCAGCCGGAACTCCCGCGACCGGCTCATCCCGGTGAAGCCGCCCGAGCGGCCGAGGTAGAGCTCGGCGTCATCGCCGATTCGGTCGTCCGGCGCCCCAGGTTCACTCGACGGTGCTGGTTCACTCGACGGTGCTGGTTCACTCGCCGGTGCGGGGGCGGGCCGCTGCTCGGCGTCCGGCGCCTCGTCGACCGGTAGGCCGACCTCGGCCCAGGCCCGGCGTACCGCCTCGGCCTCGGTCTCGCCGATCGCCGCCGCGGCCTGGCTGGTGAGTCGGGCGAAGGTCGCGAAGTCGCAGTCGGCGCTGATCTGGTCGCCGGTCAGGGCGGCGTACCAGATCGCGCCGGCGCGCTCCCACGCATTGCCGCCGAGGGCGGTCGCGGCGAGCTGGAAGGCCTTGTTCGGGATGCCGGAATTGATGTGTACGCCGCCGTTGTCGTCGGTGGTGGTGACGAAACCGTCCATGTGGCCGGGCTGGGGATCCTTGCCGAGCACCGGGTCGTCGTAGGCGCTGCCGGGTTCGATCATGGAACGCAGCGCGACCCCGCGCACCTTGTCGGTGAACAGCTCGGCACCGATCAGCCAGTCCGCCTGGTCCGCGGTCTGGCCGAGTTGGTGCTGCTTGACCAGGGCGCCGAAGACATCGGCGACGGATTCGTTGAGCGCGCCGGACTGGTCGGCATAGCGCAGGCCGGCGGTGAACTCGATGACCCCGTGGCTGAGCTCGTGACCGATCACGTCCAGGCTCGCGGTGAACCGGTTGAACAGCTCGCCGTCCCCGTCGCCGAAGACCATCTGTTTGCCGTCCCAGAAGGCGTTGGCGTAGTCGGTGCCGTAGTGCACGGTGCCGAGCATCGGCATCCCGCGCCCGTCGAGGGAGTCGCGGGAGTAGGCGTCGAAGAACAGTTGCCAGGTGGCGCCGAGGCCGTCGTAGGCCTCATCGACCGCGGGATCGCCGGTGGCCGGCGCGCCCTCGGCGCGGGCCTCGTCGCCCGGCAACTGCTCGGTGTTGTTGGCCGAGAAGATCGTCCGGTTGGGTTGGCCGGGGGTGGCGCCCGGAGCGGGTGTCGGCGGCGCCGGGGACGTCGTCGAGCGGGCGCTACGGATCTCGGCGTCGCGGCGCAGCGTGGCGCGGGCGCGCTCGGCGGCGGGCTCGGGCCCGCGCTCGGCGATCGCCTCGAGGAGATAGGGCGGCAACAGCATCGGGATGCTCATGGCTCCAGTGTGCTCCTGGGTGCCGACAAGCAGACGTCCGGGCGATCAATCCGCCGGGTACGCCATGGCCTCCCCGACGAGCCGAATCCGGACCGATTCCCCGGGCGTCGGCAACGCATGCGCGGGCCAGCGCGCGCTGATGGCGGTGCCGTCGCCGAGCTCGAGCCGCACCAGGCCGTCCGGGCCGGCGTAGCGCAGCCCGAGCACACGGGCGGCCGCCCCCTCGGGATCGGGCACCACCTGCTCCGGCCGCACGAACGCGAGCACCCGCGGGCCCGCTGGCCGGGCCGGCGCGGCGACCGGCACGGGCCCGGCCGCGGTGCGCACCAGCGACCCGTCGAGCTCCCCGTCGAGCAGCACCGCCTCGCCGACGAAGCGCGCGACCCAGGGGTCGACCGGGCGCGCATAGACCTCCCGCGGGGGCCCGTGCTGGACGATCCGCCCGTCGCGCATCACCGCAACCGCGTCGGCCATCATCAGCGCCTCGGTCTGATCGTGGGTGACCAGGAGCGCGGTCGCGCCGATTCGCCGCAGCAGGGCGGCCACCTCGGCCCGCAGCTCCGCGCGCAGCGCGGCATCCAGCGCGCTGAACGGTTCGTCCAGCAAGACGACGCCCGGCTGCGGCGCGAGCGCCCGGGCCAGCGCCACCCGCTGTTGCTGGCCGCCGGACAGCTCGTCCACACCGCGCGCGTCGAGGCCCCCGAGGCCGACCAGCTCCAGCATCGCGGAGACCCGCTCGGCGCGCTCGGGCCGGGCCAGGCGCCGCAGGCCGAAGCCCACATTGCCCGCCACGGTCAGGTGCGGGAACAGTGCGCCCTCCTGCGGCACCAGGCCGACCCCGCGTCGCTCGGGCGGCAGGTGCACCCGCGGTCCGTCCAAGGTCTGCCCGCCGAGGACGATCGTGCCCGCGTCGGGCCGCGCGATCCCGGCGATCGCCCGCAGCAGCGTGGTCTTCCCGCAGCCGGACGGGCCGAGGACCGCCAGCAGCCGACCCGACGGCACCTCAAGATCGACACCGTCCAGTGCCGGCACATCGCCGAATCGGCGCGCGGCGCCGCGCACCTCCAAGTCGCTCACGCCCGCTCCCGCCGTTCGCCGAACAACGCCAGCACCGCCGTCGGCACCGCCGCGACCAGCACCACGGCGATCGCATAGGGGGCGGCAGCCGCGTACGAGGCAGCGCTGATCCTGCCCCAGAGCTCGGTGGCCAGCGTCTCCATGCCGGTCGGGCGCAGGAACAGCGTCGCGGGCAGTTCCTTCATCACCGTCAGGAAGACCAGCGCGCCGGCCATCGCCAGCCCGGGTGCCGCGAGGCGGCCGGTGATCGACAACCGAGCCCGCCGGGGGCTGTGGCCGAGGGTGCGCGCGACATCCTCGAGCGCCGGCGGCGCCTGCGCGACCGCCGCCTGTGTCACGCCCAGCGCCAGCGACAAGAACAAGATCACGTACGCCATGATCAACAGGGGCAGCTCCTGGTAGACGGGACGCGCGAACCTGATCCCGAAGAACACGACGGCCAACCCGACGACCACGCCGGGCAGCGCGTGGCCGGCGTAGGCCGCCAGCTCGGCGGCCCGGGCGAGCCGACCGGGCCAGCGTACGGCCAGCACCGCGAGCGGGAACGCGATCGCCACCACACAGGCTGCGCCGAGCGCGGCGACCACCACGGTCGAACCGAGCGCCACCGCGGTCCGCTGGATCTCGAATGCCACGGCCCCGCGGCCCAGCCACTCCGCCATGCCGATCCCCGGCACGATCAGCGCCACCGCCAGCACCCCCGCGGGGGCGAGCGGCGCGACCCACCGCCAGGGACCGAGCGGCACGATCGGTTGCCGCCGCGGCACCCGCGCCGCCAGGCGCGCGCGGCCGCGTCGGGTGAGCTGCTCGATCACCACCACCAGCAACGCCAATCCGGCCAGCAGGCAACCCAGCACGGCCGCGGGGGTGATGTCGAACAGCGATCGGTAGGAGCGGAAGATGCTCGTCGTCAGCACCTCCAGCCGCATCGTCGCGACCGCACCGAAGTCGCTCAGTGCGTACAGCCCGACCAGCAGGGCCCCGCCCGCCAGCGCGGGCCGTAGCTGCGGCATCACGATCCGCGCCCAGGTCGCCGCCTGACCGAGGCCGAGAGTTCGGGCGACGGCCTCGGCGTCCGGATCGGTACGCCGCAGCGCCGCCATCGCGGGCAGATAGACATACGGATAGGAGATGGAGGTCAACACCAGCCATGAGCCGGCGAACCCGGCCAGCGCCGGATTCACGGCGATCCAGCTCCACGCGGCCACATAGGATGGCAACGCCAGCGGCAGTCCGCACGCAACCTGCCAGAACCTGCGGCCCGGAAGGTCGGTGCGGGTGACCAGCCACGCGAGTCCGGTCCCGATCACGAGACAGCTCGCGGTCACGGCGACGGCAAGACCGATCGAGACGGCCAACAGCTCAACGGTCCGCCATCGCAGGATCAGCGAGGCAGCCCCGGCAGCCCCGCCGTCGAGCGCCCGGAGCACCAGATAGGCCAGGGGCAGCACCGCCAGTGCGATGGCGAGGACGGCCGCCGCGGCCAGGCCGAGCGGCGGCCGCCCGACGCGGCTCATGGGGCGCCGGTCACGAGAGGTAGCCCTCGCGGGTCAGCATCGCCTGCGTCTGCTCCAGGGAGTCCAGGTCGGTCAGGTCGATCTTCGGGCCGCCGAGCTCGGCGAGCGGCGGGATGTCGGCGGGACCCTCGATGCCGGGCACCACCGGGTACTCCCAGGTCTCGTCCACGAATGCCTGCTGGCCGGTCTCCGAGAGCAGGTAGTCGATCAGTTGCACGGCTGCGGGGTTGGTCTCGCCCTTCTTGGTCACCCCGGCCGCGGTCGCGTTGACGAGGCCACCCGGGTCGTCGCTGGTCGGGAAGACGATCTTCGTCCGGTCGCGCTCGGCCGGCTCCTGCCGCGCCCAGTAGTAATGATTGATCAGCCCGATCGCCTGGTCGCCGCGACCGACGGCCTCCAACAGGTCGCCGTTGGACTCATAGCCGGTGTTGACCCCGTTCGTCTTCATGTCGCGCAGCCATTGCTCCGCGGCGGGCTCGCCGCGAGAGACCCGAAAGCCGGTCATCGCGGCCTGGAATCCGGCATTGCCGGGCACGAGCCCGACGAGATCGCGGTACGCGGGATCGGTCAGCCCCTCCATCCCGGTCGGGGCCGGGGCGTCGCCCAGTGCGCCCTCGTTGTAGACGAGCACCCGCGAGCGGGCCGTCACGCCGACCCAGGCGCGGTCGGCGGCCGGGCGGAACTGCGGCGCGACCCGGTCGATGGTCGCCTGCGGCAGTTGGCCCATCAGGTCGCGGCGGGCGAGAGCACCGACGGCCCCGACCTCTTGGGAGTAGAAGACGTCCGCCGGGGTCGCCTCGCCCTCCTCGGCGAGCTGGGCCGCCATCTCGGCCGAGTTGCCGTAGCGGACCTCGACGTTCACGCCGGTCTCGGCACGGAAGCGGTCGATGATCGGGCCGACGAGCTTCTCGTCGCGGCCGCTGTACAGCGTCACCGTGCCCGGCTCAGTGGTGCTCGTCCCGGCCGTATCCGGCGCGGAGCCGGCCTGGCCCTGTCCGCAGGCACCGAGCAGCAGGGCCAGCGGAAGGGCGAGTGTGGCGAGCGCGCCCATGGATCGACGCATGTTGTTCTCCCGTTCTTGGTCAGAAAGTAAGATTAGGCGAACCTTAGCTGCTGGTGCTCGTCGTTGCCGAACCGGGCCGCGCGACCGGTGCGGTTGGCGGCGCTGGGTGGGATCGACATACCGTGCTCGCGTGAGCGAGCCACCCTCCGAGATCGTCCGGCTGGCCCGCGAGGCGCGTCGCGTCACGGTGCTGACCGGTGCGGGGATGAGCGCGGAGAGCGGCGTGCCCACCTTCCGCGACGCGCAGACCGGGCTGTGGGCCCGGTACGACCCGATGACGCTGGCCACGCCGGAGGCCTTCGAGACCGATCCGGAGCTGGTCTGGGCCTGGTACGCCTGGCGCCGCCGGCTGATGCAGCAGGTGCAGCCGAATGCCGGGCACCGCGCGCTGGCCGAGTGGGGCCGCCGCGACGGCGTGCAGGTGCGGATCGCCACCCAGAACGTCGACGACCTGCACGAGCGGGCGGGTAGCGAGGTGCTCGCCCATCTGCACGGCAGCCTGTTCGAGCTGCGCTGCTTCGACTGCGACCGCCGCTACACCGGGGCGGTCGAGATCCCCGACGAACAGGTCGAGCGGTTGGAGCCGCCGGTCTGCGGAGCGTGCGCCGGGCCGGTACGCCCGGGCATCGTCTGGTTCGGCGAGCTGTTGCCGCAGCGCGACCTCGCCCGCGCGGAGCAGGCGGCGACCGAGGCCGACCTGGTGCTCGTGGTGGGCAGCTCGGGACTCGTCCACCCGGCGGCCGGGCTGCCGCTGCAGGCGCTCGCGGCCGGCGTACCCACCATCGAGGTGAACCCCGCGGAGTCGGCCTTCAGCCCCTACGCCGACTTCGCCTGGCGTACCACCGCGGGTACGGGGCTGCCCGCTCTCGTCGCCGCGCTCGACTGATCCCCGGGCACTGGCGCGTCGCGGCGGGGCGGTCCTAGCGTCGGGTCCATGACCTCGAACTCCGCGGATGCCGCCGCCTTCGACCCGAGCGAGCTGGAGCGGCTCGGCCTTGCCGATTGGACCTATGCCGGGGGTGTGCTGAAGGCGCGCTACGACACGGGGGACTTCCGCACGGCGGTACGCCTGCTCGACGCCGTCGCCGACGCGGCGGATGCCGCCGACCACCATCCCGATGTGACCCTCGGCTACGGCCGGATCGACTTCGCCCTGCACAGCCATGATCAGGGCGCGGTGACCGAGCGCGATACCGCCCTGGCCGCAACGATCTCCGGGCTCGCGGCCGAGCAGGGCGTCAGCCGCGAGGGCGGATCGCTGAGCTTCCGGGCGGGGGAGGCGGTGCCGCCGGCGGCCGTGCCGTTCTGGCTCGCCGTGCTGCGCGGTCCGAACCCGCCGGCCGGGGAGGAACTGGTGATCGGCGATGATCACGAGGTCGTCAAGATCACGGGGGACGATGGCCAGGGCCGCTTCCGGGTGAATGTCACCGTCGATGCAGGTGACGCACCGGGTGATCTTGTCCGGGCCACACTGGAGGCGCGCGGATCTCTGGTCAGCGACGAGTACGCGCCGAATTGGTGGCTGGTGGCCGATCCGGTCGGCAATCAGGCCCGGATCTGCGGCCAGACCGAGGGATTGCCGCCGCTGGCGCAGGACGGCCCGCTCGCGCGCTGAGCGCAATCACTGTCAGGCAAGGGGATCGCGGGTGGGGAAAGAGAAGGCGGGAGACGTCTGACACGTCTCCCGCCTGCTCCGGGATTTGCGCCAGCCCGCCCCCCAGCAAGGCTGGTTCCTACTCCCGGCACCAAGTGTTGCCCCGAATGGGGTCGCTAGCAAGTGTTTCGCCGGATGGACGCCAAGCTGTCTCACCCTGTGATCCGGTGTCGGTGACGCCAGCGCCGGGCTCTTCCGGCGCGAGGCCGTGCGTCACGAGGGCCCGGCCTCCCCGAAGTGGTCGGTCGACGAAAAGCGAAACCGGACGGTCGGCCCCCCACGACGACAAAGGGTGACGACCTGTTGACATGCACCCATGCGGACGGCAACGTTGTCGGCCAACGGCCACTTTTCCGTGAGCATTGTTCGCGAGCGCGGCTGGAGCGCATATTGGTGTATTGTCCCACTTTCCCGTCGATGGACATTGAGTGAACGGGCTCGCGCTTCACGAGGTCAATTCGGTGCGGGGCGACTTCTCTCTCGGGCCGGTCGACCTCAATCTTGATCGGCCGATCACGTGTATTGTCGGCCCGAATGGCGCCGGGAAGTCGACCCTGATCGGATGTTGTACCGGCGCGGTTCCCCATACCGGACGCGTCTTCTGGGACGGGCGCGAAATCGGTAGGGGAGCGGTCCGGGACTGGGACGGTGTGGCATACGTCAGCGACACCTGGCCCAAGGTATTTGACGGCCTCACGGCAGCCGACTATTGGCATCT
Organism: Naumannella cuiyingiana; assembly: GCF_013408305.1. Classification (NCBI taxonomy): domain Bacteria; kingdom Bacillati; phylum Actinomycetota; class Actinomycetes; order Propionibacteriales; family Propionibacteriaceae; genus Naumannella; species Naumannella cuiyingiana. Next base: position 1,871,481 of record NZ_JACBZS010000001.1, read on the forward strand.
TGTCGCCGCGGTACGCCTGCATCGCGGCACCCGCGGCAGGCTCGGCGAATGGATGGCGCGTGCCTACGCTTTGTTGGACAGCTTCGGGGCGGTGGAAATCAACAGGCCGTGTCAGTATCTGAGCTTTGGCTCGCGACGCAAGGTGCAACTCATCGGGGCGCTGATGTGCGAGCCGAGCCTGCTGTTCATCGATGAACCGCAAAACGGCCTCGACTTCGTTGCGTCGACCACGCTGGCTGCCGTGCTACGCGATCACGCGCGCCGGCCAGGCACGGTGACGGTGCTGGCCAGTCATGATCTGGGATCGGTCGCGGCGATGGCTGATGCGGTCGTTGCGCTCCGGAACGGGCAGGTCGTGCGGCGGCTGGACGGCGGACCACCGGAGGAGGTCCGAGCCGCACTCGAACGCGTCTTCCTCGCCGACCCAAGCGGTTAGGCGCTCGTGTACACGTTGGTCATCCGAAGCCTCCTGCTCGTGGCCGGTCGACGGCTGCGCGACAAACTTGGCGTGGGCACCGGGCTGTTCGCCGTCCTTCTCGGGGCGGCCTTGTGTGCCTCCGGCTTGTTCGCCGGGATTGCTGTGCTTCGCATCGCGGAAGCGGGAGCTGTGGCGCGCGCCTTCGAGCCCGGGATCGGCTACCTGCTCGCTACGGTGGTCGGGATCGGCGTGTCGTATTCGTATCTGGTGTCCGTCGTGCTCGGCGCCGGGTTCGCCCGCGGTGTGATCGGTGATCTTGCATCGGTGCCCATCGGGAGACGGGCCGCGCGCAGGATCGGGATCGGCATGATTCTGGTCCCCCCGACGGTTGCGGGTGCGGCGGCCCTCGCCCTTCTCGTCGCCTACTATCTGGGCACTCGGACCGTGGGCTTTCCGGTGCTCGCAATCCTGGCGTTTGCGTCAGCCGTGCTGCCGATGGTGTCGGTACTGCTGACGGGTGCCGAGCGGGTCGTGGCGCATGCGCGGCGCACACCAGGAATGCCCGGCTTGACGGTGCATCTGGCGGTGGTCGGGTTGGTATCGGCCGTTGCGCTCGGTTTGTACTTCGCTGGCATCGAGGCGCTGGTGGATCACCTGTCGATCCCGCCCATCGGCTGGTTCTACACGGCCGAGGCCGGCAGTTCACCGGACTGGTGGGTGACCATTGGCTGGTTGGTGGTGTCGGCGGCCATCATCGCCGGCGCAGGTGCGGTCGAACGCTCGCAGCTTCCGCGACGGGCGGATTCCCTGCGGTCGGGGCCTCGCCGCAACCTGGTGGCGTTCTCGGATCGTCCCGCGCTGGCGATCACCGGCAGTGTTGCCCGCGGCCTCCGGCGGAGGGTCGGGATGCTGACCGAAGTGATGCCGTGGATGCTTCCCGTGGGTCTGGCCGCCTGGCTCGGCGGTGTCGTGTTGCAGGCGAGATATGTCTGGCAGGGCACCACCGGCATCGTCGTCGCCGGCATCCTGACGTCCGGCCCGGGGCATCGGTTGTCCGCGTTCTTGAGCCCGTTCGAGGAGTATCGGCGGCTCGGGCTCTCCTACCGGGAGTGGGTTCTCCTACTGGCCGGGGCTCGGCTGGTCTGGTGCTTGCCCGTGACTGTCGTGGGACTCGCGGTGCTGCTCATGACGGGTGGCACGGGCGCCGCCGTCGTGGCGCTGATCGTCGGCAGCCTCGTGATCCAGGCACTGTTTGCGGCACTGTCCATGGTCGCTCGGCGCATCGGCCCGTCGGCACCGACGGCGTCGTTGTTCGGGGTCATCGTCTGCGGTGTCTGCAGCATCCTCGCGGGCCTCATCCTGGGCGCGGCCGCGGGCGACCTGTTGCCGTGACCGGACGGCGACCCGGGCGCCTCACCCGGTGATCCGGTGTCGGTAGCACCAGCGCCAGGACTCTCCCGGCTCGAAGCTGCGCATCACGGGGTGCCCGGTCTCCTCGAAGTGCCGGGTCGCGTGCCGCCCGACGGAGGAATCGCAGCAGCCGACGTGACCGCAGGCCAGGCAGATCCGGAGCTGGACGGGATTGGTGCCGTCGCGTTCGCAGTCCGGGCAGGTCTCGGGATGATCGGGCGCGACGGTGTGCGGAGCGGCGCGCAACTCGGCGCAGTCCCCGCCCGGCGGCTCGGTCTCCAGCTCGCGCGAGCGGCGGGCATGGCGTACCTGCGCCACCTCGAGGGCGGTCTCTTCGAGGTCGAGCCCGGCGAGCACATTCTTCACGGCCTCCTGGTCGGTGCCGTCGGTCGTCCGCAGCCGGAGCAGTTCCTCGCGTTCGGCGTCGAGCATCTTCATCCGGACGCGGCGGTACGCCTCACTCGGCGTCTCGTACTCGCCGTCCGGATCGGCCAACTGCTCCCAGGCGATGTGCGAGCGGCGCTCGGCCAGGTTGCGCAGGTTCTGGCGGATCTCGTCGTCGATGTCATCGGTGGCATCGAGGGCGGCGATGCCCCGGTCGGTGGCGTGCTGGGTGAGGATCGCCTCCTGCAGGGCATCCTCCCGCGGGTCGGGACCGCGTACCCCCAGCCGGCGGGCGAGCGCGGGCAGGGTCAGGCTCTGCAGGCCGAGCGTGCCCGCGGTGACGACCATCGCAGTCAAGATCAACACCTCGCGCAGCGGGGTGTCGGCGGGCAGCGTGAGCGCGGCGGCCAGGGTGACCACGCCCCGCATCCCCGCCCACGAAGTGATCACCAGATAGGACATCGGGATGCGTTCGCCGCGGGTGAGCAACGGCCAGCCGATCAGGTTCCAGATCGGCCGGAGCACGAACACCGCGACCAATGCGATCAGCGCGAACTCGATGGCGCCGACCGTCGAGGTCGGCGACACGATCACAGCGTCGATGATCCAACGCGCCTGCAGGCCGATCAGCAGGAAGACCGCATTCTCCAGCAGGAACTGGATCGTGGCCCAGTTCACCCGCGTGCTGGTCCGCGCGGCGGCGCTCTGCACCCGGGGCGCCTGGTGCGCGACGATCACACCGGTGACCACGACCGCGACCACACCCGAGGCCTCGACCGCCTCCGCGGGCAGATAGGCCAGATAGGGGGTGATCAGCGTGATCGCCGTGGTCGAGACCGGGTCGCGGACCACACGCAGCACCCGGTTGATCACGATCGCCAAGATCACGCCGATCGCGATCCCGCCGCCCGCGGCGATCACGAAGTCGAGGGCGACCTCGCCCGGGCTGACGGTGGCGCTGAGGGCGACGATGGCGGTCCGCAGGGCGACCAGCGCGGTCGCATCGTTGAACAGCGACTCGCCCTCCAACCAGGTGACGACGCGGCGCGGCAGGCCGATCCGGCGGCCGATCGCCGAGGCGGCGACGGCATCGGGCGGTGCGACGATCGCGCCGAGGGCCAGCCCCGCCGGCAGCGGGATCGGCAGCAACCACCAGGCGAGCAGGCCGATGCCGATGGTGGTGAACAGGGTCATCCCGACCGAGAGGAAGGCGATCTTCCAGCGCTCGTTCTTCAGCTCGATCAGCGAGGACTGCCGGGCGGCGGCATACAACAGCGGCGGCAGGAGCCCGACCAGGACGAGCTCGGCGTCCAGCGGCTCCTGCGGGACGAACGGGACGTAGGAGGCGATCACGCCGACCGCCACCAGCAGCAGCGGCGCGGGCAGCGCGATCGCCCGCGCCAGCCGGGCCGTGACGAGCACCGCGACCACCACGGCGATCAGGTAGGGCAGGTTCTCCACCCGGCAATGATCGCTCAGGTATCGGCTGGTCTCAGTTCGGCGGTTCGAAGATGTCGTCGACGCGGATGAACCGGGTCGACAGGCGGCCGACCGCGTCCAGCCCCGCCAGGTCGACGTGCAGGCGCTCGTCGATCAGGTCGTCGCGAACGTGCAGCGCGAGCACCCGGAGCAGGTTCAGCGTGTAGGCACCGACCTCGATCCGACGGGTACGCGTGACCTCCAGCGCCGCCGGCGCATCGGCCACCCGCAGCGCCGCCACCCGATCGCCGGGCTCGGTCGGCAGGCCGGCCGCGGCGTACTCGTCGACCTCCGGCTCGTGCGTCAGGCTGGAATGCCACATCTGCTCGAACTGCGGATAGGAGACGAGACTGATCGTCGCCCCCGGATCATGATCGAGATTGGTCAGGGAGTCCTTGTCGCGGCCGTCCGGCCGGTTGGTGATGCTGACCATCACCGTCGGCGGATCGTTGGAGACGACATTGAAGAAGCTGAACGGCGCAAGATTCGGTACGCCGTCCGCAGACATCGTGCCCAGCCAGGCGATCGGCCGTGGCACGACGAGCGCGCTGAGCAGCTTGTACGTCCGCGACGGGCCCAGGTCGGCCGGGTCGAGAGTCGTCATGGTCGCCAATCGTAGGCCCTCAGATGCCGAGCGAGCGGCCGATGATCTCCTTCATGATCTCGGTGGTTCCGCCGTAGATCGTGTGCACGCGGGTGTCGGTGTACATCCGGGAGATCTCGTACTCGCTCATGTAGCCGTAGCCGCCGTGCAACTGCACCGCCGCGTTGATGATCTTCTGGGTCAGCTCGGTCGTCCACCACTTCGCCTTCGCTGCCCCGACCGCGTCGAGCGTTCCCTCGACCATCCGGGCGATGCAGTGATCGACATAGGTACGCATCACGTCGACCTCGGTCGCCAGCTCCGCCAGCACGAACCGGTTGTGCTGGAACGCGCCGATCGGCCGGCCGAAGGCCTGCCGGGTCCGTGCGTGTTCCAGCGCCAGCGCGAACGCCTTCTCGGCGGCGGATGCCGCCGCCACGGCGATCGCGAGGCGCTCCGACGGCAGGTTTTCCATCAGGTGCGCGAAGCCGCGGTTCGGCGTACCCAGCAGATTCTCTTTCGGCACCACGACGTCGGTGAAGAACAGCTCGGCGGTGTCCTGGGCGTGCTGGCCCATCTTGGCCAGATTGCGTCCGCGCTCGAAGCCCGACATGCCGCGCTCGACGACCAGCAGCGAGATGCCCTTGTGCCCGGCATCGGGATCGGTACGGGCGACGACGATGATCAGATCGGACAGGATGCCGTTGCTGATGAAGGTCTTCTGCCCGTTCAGCAGCCAGTGATCGCCCCGGTCCTCGGCGCGGGTGGCGATGCCGTTCAGGTCCGAGCCGGCGCCCGGCTCGGTCATCGCGATCGCGGTGATCAACTCGCCGCTGCAGAAGCCGGGCAGCCAGCGTTGCTTCTGCTCGTCGTCGGCCAGTCGCACCAGGTAGGGCCCGATCACGTCGTTGTGCAGGGACAGCGCGACGCCGGAGCCGCCAAGGCGGGTGAGTTCCTCGGTCAGCACGGCGTTGTAGCGAAAATCGTCCCCCACCCCGCCGCCGCCGTACTCCTCGGCGACGAACCAGCCCAGCAGTCCCTGTTGCCCGGCGGCGCGCCAGACCTCGCGGGAGACGATGCCGTCGGCATCCCACTGCTCGGCGTGCGGCGCGATCTCGCGCGCGACGAACTCGGCCACGATCTTGCGGAAGTCCTCGTGCTCGGTGTCGAAGATCGCCCTGGGACGCCCCATCGCCAGCCTCCTTGCCGGTGCTCGGACGGCCCATCCTGCCAAGGCGGCCGGGTGGGGAGCGGGTGGGGTCGGCGCGGGCGGCTCGGCACGCGGCGGATGTCGGCGGCGCGCGGCAGAATGCCGCCATGCTGCTGAACGAGGTCGCCGAGACCTCGGCGGCGCTCGCCGCCACCCGCTCACGCAATGCCAAGCGCGATCTGCTCGCCGACCTGCTCCGGCGTGCCGAGCCCGCGGACCTGCCCGTGCTGACCAGCTACCTGGCCGGCGAGCTGCGGCAGCGGCGGACGGGCGTCGGGTGGGCCTCGCTCGGCAAACTGCCCGGGCCTGCCGAGCGACCGACATTGACGCTGGCGGGGGTCGATGCGGCGTTCGAGCGGATCGCCGCGCTGTCCGGCCCGGGCTCCCAGGGGGCGCGGGCGTTCGCGTTGGCGGAGCTGTTCGGCGCGGCGACCGCGCCCGAGCAGCGGCTGCTCCGCGGGCTGGTCTCGGGCGAGCTGCGCCAGGGCGCGCTGGATGCCGCCATCGTCGATGCCGTCGCCGCCGCGTCCGGCGTACCGTTGGCCGACCTGCGGCGGGCCGTGATGCTGAGCGGCGCGACCGCACCGGTCGCCGAGGCGGCGATGGCCGGGGGCGCCGAGGCGGTGCGCGCGTTCACGCTCGAGGTCGGTCGGCCGGTACGCCCGATGCTCGCCGGCTCCGCACCCGATGTCGCCGCCGCCTTCGCCAAGCTCTCCGGCCCGGTCGCGGTGGACACCAAGCTCGACGGGATCCGCATCCAGGCGCACAAGTCCGGTGACCGGGTGCGGCTGTTCACCCGCAGCCTGGACGAGGTGACCGAGCGGCTGGGCGATGTGGCGGAGGTGATCGCCGCGCTGCCGGCCGAGGAGTTGATCATCGATGCCGAGGTGCTGGCCAGCGACGATCGAGGGCGCCCGCGGCCGTTCCAGGAGACCGCCGCCAGGACCGCCACCCAAGAGGTGCCGGCCGGAGCGGGGCACCGGCTGGTGCCGGCGATCTTCGACGTGCTGGCGATCGACGGCGAGGCGCTGATCGACCAGCCGCTGGAGGTACGCCAGCGCCGGCTCGACCAACTGGTGCCGCAGGAGTACCGGATCCGGCGCCTCGATCGCCCCGATGCCGACGCCGCCCGGGCCTTCTTCGATGCCGTGATCGCCGACGGGCACGAAGGCGTGGTGATCAAGGACCTGGCGGCCCCCTACAGCGCCGGGCGCCGCGGATCCGGCTGGATCAAGGTCAAGCCGCGACACACTCTCGATCTTGTCGTGCTGGCCGTCGAGCGGGGGAGCGGTCGTCGGCGCGGGATGCTGTCGAACATCCATCTCGGCGCGCGTGACCCCGGGACCGGCGAGTTCGTGATGTTGGGCAAGACCTTCAAGGGAATGACCGACGAGATGCTCGCCTGGCAGACCCGGCGGTTCACCGAGCTGGCCGACGGGCCGGTCGGCGACGACGACTGGGTGATCAAGCTCCGCCCCGAGCAGGTCGTCGAGATCGCCTTCGACGGGGTGCAGCGCTCGACCCGCTATCCCGGCGGCGTTGCGCTGCGCTTCGCCCGCGTGCTGCGCTACCGCGACGACAAGCGCGCCGACGAGGCGGACACCATCGAGCAGGTACGCGCGCTCGGCGCGGGCTGATCAGCCGACCCGCACCGCGGCGCGGGCCAGCAGGTCGCGCGCGGGCAGCGCGCGCCGAGCCATGGCCAGCCGGGCCATCACCGACGACGCGCGCTGGACCCCGGTCGCGGCGCGGCGGCGGTCGCGGTCGTAGGCGGCGAGGGCCTCGGGGACGGGCAGGCCGGCCAGGTGGTCGGCGAGCGCGCCCGCGTCGAGGATCGTCTCGCACGCGCCCCGGCCGAGATTGGGGGCCATCGCGTGTGCGGCATCGCCGATCAGGGCGATCCGCCCGGATGCGTACCGGCGCAGCGGCGGCGCCAGCAGGGCCTCGTGCCGCAGGACGGTGTCGTCGGCGATCGCGTCGATCACCGCGCGCACCGGCGGGTGCCAGTCGCGGAAGAGGCGTGGCAGCTCGGCGGGCGCGTCGGCCGGCGGCGTGGCGATCGTGGCGTACCAGTTGGTCGACCCGCCGGGTCGCGGCGTCATCCCGAACAGCGCGCCGGGCGCCCAGGTCTCGATCAGCTCGGTGCACGGCGTGCGCGCCACCCCGCGCCAGATGGTGATCCCCGGGCGTCGTACGCCGGCGTCGGTCAGGGCCGCCCGGGTCGGGCTGTGTACGCCGTCGGCGCCGACCACCAGATCGGCGCCGGCCGCCGATCCCGGGTCGTCGATCGGTGAGCCGAAGTTGATCTTGCCGCTCGCGTCGGCGACGGCCGCCAGCAGCTCGGGCCGGTTGATCAACCAGGCCCCGGGTTCGCGGTCGACTCGCGCGATGGTCGACCCGTCCGGTCGGCAGAGGCGACCGCGGGACTGCAGCGTCGCCGCCGCGCGCAGCCGCTCGCCGATCCCGAGTCGGTCGAGCACCGCCATCGCGTCCGGCCAGATGCCGAGGGTGGTGCCGCTGGCCGGCAGTGCGGAGGCACGCTCGTGCACCGTCACGTCCCACCCGCCCGCACGCCGCAACAGCCCCGCCAGCACGAGGCCGCCGATCCCGCCGCCGATGATCGCCGCCGTCCGCATGAGGCAATACTACAAATGTAGTGCCGGGTCGCGCAATCGCCGTGTCGGAGGCGGTCGGTAGCTTCGTGCCATGGCGCGACGAGAGCTGGTCGTCGACACCGCGATCGATGTGCTCGGCCGGTCCGGCATGCGCGGGCTGACCCACCGGGTGGTGGATCGCACGGCCGGCCTGCCGGAGGGCTCGACGTCGAACCTCTTCCGCACCCGGGATGCGCTGCTGGGGGCCGTGGCGAGCCGGGTCGCCGAGCGCGACCGCGAGCTGTGGCGCGCCGTCGTGCCCGGCCGGCTCACCGGACGCGCCGACCTGATCGACGCGCTGGCCGCCTGGCTGGATCGCGCGCTGACCGCCGAGCGGAACCTCACGGCCGCGCGCTATGCCCTGTTCCTCGCGGCGGCCGACAACCCGACGCTGCGGGGCGCGCTGGAGCAGTCGCGGAGCGGGATCGAGGCCTGGGCGGGCAGCGAGCTCGCCGCGGCCGGGCTGGCCGCCGACGCGCTGGCCACGATCCTCGATCAGCTCGACGGCCTGCTCCTGCACCAACTGTGCTTCCCCCGTGCCGGCTTCGATCCGCGGCCGAGCATCGAGCGCATCGTGCCGGGCTGATCGGGCAGTTCCCGCCCACGGTCGTGCGCCGGGGCGCGTGGGTCGGACCGTGGTCCTGATCGCGCCAGCGGGGTTTGGTCGGGGCGCCCGGCGACCTACCGTCGAAGACTCCGTCACCCAACTCGACCCTGGCAGGCGCATGTCCACCGAAGAATCCGAAGCACCCCGCTCCACCTCCCGCAGGCTCGTCGGCGACCTGTCCTTCCTCCAGGTCATCGGCAGCGCGCTCGCGGCGATCACCTCCGCAGTCGCGGCCTCCCGGCTCGGCGTGGCCGGCACGGTCGTCGGCGCCGCGCTCGGCAGCGTCATTGCCACCGTGGGCGGGACCCTCTACAGCAATTCGTTGAGGTTGAACGCCGAGAAGCTCGCCGCGCTGCGCGGCCGCGGACGCGGGGGTACGCCCCAGGTGGCGGATCCGGAGGCGACGCGGGTGCTTCCGCGTACCGCCCCCCGGACCGAGGCCGCCGCCCGGACCGAGGACCCGCCCACCGAGCCGGTTGCGGCGGTCGGGGCGGATGCGGAAGCCGCGCCCTACGCAACCGAGCCAACCGGCCCAACCGGCCCAAGGGAACCAACCGAGCCACCGGGTCGCCGGCGCCGGATCCGGTGGGGCATCGTCGTCGGCGCCGCCGGGCTGATCGCGGTCGTGGCGATGGCCGTGATTACCGGCGTCGAGGCGGTCCTCGGACACCCGCTGTCCGACCCGCGGGGCAGCGGCACCACCGTCACCGCGCTGCAACGCGGCGACCGGCCGAACGGCGGCGGCACCGAACCGGCCGACGGGCCCACCGAACGCCCCGGGTCCGGCTCCGAGCGCGAGCCGACCGGGCGTACCCCCGAACCGCGCGCCAGCGCCGAACCCAGCGTGCGGCCCACCCCGGACGCCGACGGCTCCACCCCGAGTGCCGATCCCGGGAGCCGGCCGACGAGCGAGCCGGGCGGGTCCGGTGGATCCGGCGGGTCCGGCTCGAACTCCGGCTCGAACTCCGACGCGGACTCCGGGTCGAACTCGGGCTCGGGCAACGGTTCGGGATCGGGCGACGGGGGCACGGATTCGGGGTCGAATGCGGGCACCGGCTCGGGCGCCCGCAGCGGCGCCGAACCCGAGCCGGGGTCAACCGGCTCGTGACTCGTTACCCGCCGGTCACATAGGCCAGCCATCATGATTGACTCAAAGGTGTTCGACGGGGGTGCTGGCGGGCGAAGGCGAGGTGGTGCGGATGCGGGTGGCGTTGCTGTCGTACCGCTCGAAGCCGCATTCCGGCGGGCAGGGCACCTACGTACGCCAGCTCAGCCGTGGCCTGGTCGACATCGGGCACCGCGTCGAGGTCTTCTCCGGGCCGCCCTATCCCGAGCTTGATCCGCGCGTCCGCCTGACGCGGGTGCCGAGCCTCGACCTCTACCGCGAGCCGGATCCGTTCCGGGTGCCCAGGCTCGCGGAGTTCCGGGACGCGGTCGATGTGGCGGAGTTCGCGCTGATGTGCAGCGCCGGGTTCCCCGAGCCGTGGACCTTCTCGGTACGCGTGGCGCGGCTGCTCGCCGAGCGGCACGGCGACTTCGACGTGATCCACGACAACCAGTCGCTCGGCAGCGGCCTGCTCGCGCTGCGTCGACAGGGCTGGCCGCTGGTCGCCACCATCCACCACCCGATCAGCCGCGACCGCCGACTCGATCTCGCGCGGGCGCGGGGCTGGCGGCGGATCACGGTGCGCCGCTGGTACGGCTTCCTGCGGATGCAGCGCCGGGTCGCCCGGCGGCTCCCGCACCTGATCACCGTGTCCGCGAGCTCTGCCGCCGACATCGTTGCCGACTTCGGCGTCTCGCCCAAGCAGATCACCACGGTGCCGCTCGGCGTGGACACCGCGCTGTTCGCGCCCGGCCGCGAGCGCGTGCCCGGTCGGATCGTCTGCATCGCGAGCGCCGACATGCCGCTCAAGGGCGTACCGGTTCTGCTGGAGGCGTTGGCCGCGCTGCGCGCCGATCGCGAGGTTGAGCTGGAGTTGATCACCCCGCCGGGCGGCAGCGCCGAGCGGCAGGTGCGCCGGCTCGGGCTCGCCGGGGCGGTGCGGATCCGTTCGGGGCTGTCGGAGGAGGAGCTGGCCGAGGCGATCGGGACCGCGCAGGTGGCGTGCGTGCCGTCGCTCTACGAGGGATTCTCGCTACCGGCGGTGGAGGCGATGGCCAGCGGTACGCCGCTGGTGGCGACCCGCGCCGGCGCCATCCCCGAGGTGGTCGGCCAGGCGGCGATGCTGGTGCCGCCCGGCGACGCGGGTGAGTTGCGGCTGGCGCTCGCCAAGGTGCTCGACGACGCGCAACTGCGCGAGGCGCTGGCGCGCCGCGGGCGCGAGCGGGTGCTGCAGCGCTACGGCTGGGTCGCCGCCGCGCGCGCCACCGCGCAGGTCTACACCCGGGCCATCGAGGAGTCCGGGGCCGCATACCGGAAGGGAGCATAGGTGCTCACATTCGACTTCGACCGGCTCGGCGTGGGCCCCGGCACCCGGGCGATCGACATCGGCGCCGGCCTCGGCCGGCACTCCTTCGAGCTCTACCGGCGCGGTGCCGAGGTGATCGCCTTCGACCAGGCCGTCGATGATCTTGCCCAGGTCAAGGAGCTGTTCGTGGCGATGGAACTCGAAGGGCAGGTGCCCGCCGGTGCGACCGCGGAGGTGGTCACCGGCGATGCCGCGCACCTGCCGTGGCCGGACGGCCACTTCGACCTGGTGATCTTGTCCGAGATCCTTGAGCACGTGCCCGGTGATCTTGCGGTGATCCGGGAGGCGGTGCGGGTCACCCGTCCGGGCGGGCGGGTCGCCGTGTCGGTGCCGCGGGCCTGGCCGGAGCGGATCTGCTGGGCCCTGTCGACCGAGTACCACACCGTGCCGGGCGGACACGTGCGGATCTACACCGAGACCGAGCTGATCACGAAGTTGACCGCCGCCGGGCTGCGGCTGGACGGCCACGGCGGGGCGCATGCCCTGCATGCGCCGTACTGGTGGTTGCGCGCCGGGCTCGGCGAAGATCATCCGCTGGCCCGGGCCTGGCACGCGATGCTGGTCTGGGACCTGATGAAGGCCCCCTGGCCGACGCGGGCCGCCGAGCGGCTGCTCGACCCGGTGCTCGGCAAGTCGATCAACCTCTACCTGACCCGACCATGACCGCGATCACCTCCCGCGCGGTGCCGGTGCTGCCCGGAGTGCTGTCGGCCGCGGAGGTACGCGCCACCGGCGCGGGGATCGCGGCGATGCAGCACCCGAGCGGAGCCATCCCGTGGTTCACCGGCGGGCACATCGACCCCTGGGACCATGTCGAGGCCGCGATGGGGCTGGCCGTCGCGGGATTCGTCGACGAGGCCGAACGGGCGTACCGGTGGAGTGCCGCGACCCAGCGCCCGGACGGGAGCTGGCCGATCAAGATCAACGCCGACGAGACGGTCGCCGACGACGGCACCGATGCCAACTTCATCAGCTACCTGGCCGTCGGGGTCTGGCACCAGTGGCTGGTCACCGGCGATGATCGTTTTCTGGCCGAGCTGTGGCCGATCGTGCGGGCCGCCGTGGACAAGGTGTGCGGGATGCGTACCACCGACGGCATGATCGCCTGGGCCGAGGACGCACGCGGGAATCGGTTCGACGAGGCGCTGGTCTCCGGCAGCGCCAGCGTGCACCACTCGCTGACCGCGGCGCTGGCGCTGGCCGAGGCCGTCGGGGAGCGGCGTCCGGACTGGGTAGAGCTGCGGGCCCGGATCGCCGATGATCTCGGCCGGCACCCCGAGCGGTTCGCCGACCGCCGTCGGTGGTCGATGGACTGGTACTACCCGGTGCTCGGCGGCGCGATCACGGGCGAGGCGGCCCGGGCCCGGCTGTCGGGCCGCTGGGAGGAGTTCGTGGTGCCGGGGCTCGGCATCCGATGTGTTGCCGACCGGCCCTGGGTGACCGGCGCGGAGACCTGTGAGCTGGCGATCTGTCTGGCGGGGCTGGGGGATCGCGACGGCGCGGAACGGCTGCTGGCGGACATGCAGCACCTGCGCGAGGCGGACGGCAATTACTGGACCGGGCTGGTCTTCAGCGACGGGCTGCGCTGGCCGGAGGAGTTGTCATCCTGGACGGCCGCCGCGATGCTGCTCGCCGCGGACGCGATCACCGTGGCGACCGCGGGGCATCGGGTGCACCGCCCGGCTCGCTGACGATCGTGTTGTCGCCGTAGTCGGCCAGGCAGCCGTCGCCGACCCTGCCCCGGGTTCAGGTGCTTGTCCGCGCCGGTTGTCCGTTCGGCTGTGGCGCGCGCGGTCCGGGCGGGACGGCACGGCCCGCCCGCTTCAGCGATCGCAGGGCGATCGCGACATCGGCATGTTGCAGTCCCGGAAGGCCGCCGATCGTCCGGGAGATGAAGGTGTAGAGCTCGGACTCCGAGGCCACCGCGATCTCGCCGCACAGGTTCCGGTCGCCGGTGGTCGCCGCGATCATCAAGACCGCGGGATGCTCGGCGAGGAGCGCCCCGGCCTTGCCGAGCTGGGTCGGGTTCACGTTCAGCCAGACGAAGGCGTTCACGGCCAGGCCGATGGCCTCCGGTTCGACGACGGTTCGGGTACGCAGGGTGCCGCTCGCCATCATCTGCTCCACGTGATGCCGAGCGGTCACGGCGCTGATGCCGCAGCGCCGGGCGATCATGCGCCAGGACTGCCGGGCGTCGTCCTGCATGGCACCGGCGACCAGGGCCGCGACCGGGGGCAGATCCGCGCGATCGGGCGGGGAGGACTCCAGCCAGCGGTCGATACGCAGTGCGCGCAGCGCTGCCACGGCGGCGTCGGGGAGCAGCGGCGGCATCCACCGATGCGGGGTGGAGTAGCGACGGATCACCTGATTGCTCCAGATCGCCTGCACTCCGTTCAGGGCGGGCAGTTGCTCGAGGGTGAGGTCGAGCAGATGGTCCTGGCTGGTGTAGCTGATCTCGGCGACCGCGTCGACGCTGCCGGTCACCAGCTTGACCGAACCGCACTCGGGCCACGATGCCAACCGCTCGACCGTGGACAAGACATTGCCGGGCGTACAGCGCAGCCGCACGAACAGCGACCGCGACCGGTTCGTGGCGCGGCTGTCGACGACGCCGGTGACCCACACGGTGCCGTCGGCGACGAGCCGGCTGACCCGGCGGGAGACGGTCGCCGGAGAGGTATGGGCCGCGTCGGCGAGCTGCGCATTGGTCGCCCGCGGATGGGCAAGCAGCCCGCCGATGACTCTCCGGTCAACCGCATCCATCTGAGGCGTCATTTGATTCACTTCCTCAGTCTTGGATCATCGTTCATTGCAAAAGGAGCGGGTGTTGCGACCGAATGGTACAGCTGGGATACGTTGCGGACAGGAACCGAGCGTGCGCCGACGCACCCGTGTTGCACGCTCCCCGCGATCCGAGGAGGCTGCACATGTCCCGTTTCCTGCATCGCTCGGCGGTGGCCGTCGCGGCCGCGTCCGTGCTGGTCCTTGCCGCCTGCTCCGGCGCCGGCGGTGACGCCGGGGAGTCTGACTCCGTCACCTTCTGGACGCCCCAGACATCACCCGAGCGGCTGGCTGCCCAGCAGGCGATCGCCGCCGCCTTCGAGCAGGAGTCCGGCATCAAGGTCGACGTGGTGCCGATGGCCGCTGCCGACCAGGACCAGGCTCTGGTCACGGGTGCCGCCTCCGGCGACGTGCCCGATGTGATCCTCGCATCGGCGACCCAGACCAGCGCCTGGAACGCCCAGGGCCTGCTCGACACAGATGCGGCAGCGGCCACGGTGGAGGCGCTCGGGCCGGGCACCTTCAACGAGCGCGCGCTGCAGGCGCTCACCCCGGAGAGCCAGGCCGCCGCAGTGCCGAGCGACGGGTGGACCCATGTCATCGCGTACCGGAAGGATCTGCTGGAGAAGGCAGGGGTCGAGCCACCCACCAGCCTGGCGGAACTGGCCGCCGCCGCGACGACGATCAAGGAGAAGCTGGGCATCACCGGGCTGGCCTTCGGCACTCAGGCCGGCACCGCTTCGGCCACCGAAGGAATCCAGTCGCTCTTCCAGACCGCCGGCTGTGAGCTGGTGACCGACGGCACGGTGACCATCGACTCCCCGGAGTGCACCGCCGCAGCCGAGCAGTTCATGACCCTGCGGAACTCCTCGACCTCCGGTGACTTCGATGTCAGCAGCGCCCGGGCGGCGTACCTGAACGGCGATGCGGGCATGCTCTTGTTCTCCACCCACCTGTTGGACGAGCTCGCCGGGCTGGATGATGCCAACCCGCCGACCTGTGAGCAGTGCGCCGACGACCCGGCCTTCCTGGCCAAGCAGAGCGAGTTCCTGACCGTACTCAACCCGGACAACCCGCGGCAGTACGGCACCGTGCTTGGGTACAACATTCCGCAGGGTGCCAACGCCGAGGCCGCCCAGCGCTATGTCGAGTACGTCATGAGCACCGGCTATGTGGACACGCTCGCAGTCGCCACCGAGGGGCGGATCCCGCTGCGCAATGGCACTCAGGAAAACCCGACCGAGTATCTCGACGCCTGGGGCAGACTCGGGATCGGTGCCGGCGCCAAGGCGAGCGCGGGCGACCTGTACGGCGAGGAGTTCGTCGACAGCATGTCCACCGGCATCAACTCGGTCTACCAGTGGGGCATGGGTACGCCCGATGCCGAGCTCGCCGGAGTGGTATTCAACCAAGGGGTACTGGCCGCGGAGATCGAGCAGTTGTACAGCGGCCGGCCGGCGGCCGAGGTCACCGCAGCCATGAAGAGCGCCGTCGAGGGAGTCCAGGCAGGGTTGTGACGGGCAGGGCTGTGACGGAACGTGTCCTGACCCGGCCGCGGCGGGGACAGTTGGCGCGGCGGGAGAGCCGACAGGGGCAACTGTTGACCCTCCCGACCCTGCTGGTGATCACCTTCGCCTCGATCCTGCCCCTGGTGCTGGTCTTCGTCTTCGCCTTCTCCGAGATCCGGCTGGTCGACATCCCCCGGATCGGCACCGAGCCGATCGAGTGGTCGCTGGCGAACTTCGAGCGCGCTTTCGGCAACCCGACCTTCTGGAATGCGCTCGGCACCACCCTGCTCTATGCCACATTGACCATGATCGGATCGGTTGGCTGCGGGCTGGTGCTGGCGCTGTGCCTGCGCAGGCCGTTCCCCGGACGGGGTGTCGTGCGGGCGCTGCTGCTGGTGCCCTATGTCCTGCCGATCATCGCGGCGGTGACGATCTGGCAGACGATGCTGAATCCCCAGTACGGCATCGTCAACGCGATCGGCCGGGAGTTCCTCGGCTGGTCGGCCCCGGTGGCCTTCCTGAACACCACCACGGTGGAGGCGTGGGGGATTCCGATCCCGCTGTCGCTGCTGGTCGTGGTGGTTTTCGAGATCTGGAGCTCCGCGCCGCTGTCCTTCCTGTTCATCACCGCCCGGCTGCAGAGCGTGCCCGCCGAGCTGGAGGAGGCGGCGGCGCTCGACGGCGCCTCCCGCTGGCAGACATTGACGCAGATCGTCCTGCCGCAGCTACGGGGGGTCATCCTGCTGCTCTGCCTGCTGCGATTCATCTGGACCTTCCAGAGCTTCAACGAGGTCTATCTGCTGACCGAGGGGGCGGGGGGCACCCAGGTGATGGCGCTGAAGGTCTACACCGAGCTGATCACTCGCGCCGATATCGGCAGTGCCGCCGCCTACGGCCTGCTGATGTCGGCCGTGCTGACCGTGCTGCTGGCCGCGTACGTGATCATCGGACGCCGCAAGGAGGCCATGTGAGCTCTCGCTCCTCGTTGCGTAGCCCGCTCCCGCTGCGGGTCCTCCGGGGCGTGATCATCGCCGCCGCGCTGGTCGCCTCGCTGGGCCCCGTGCTCTACGGCGTACTGCTCACCCTGCGACCGGCGTCGTCGGTGATCCGGGAGCCGCTGCGGCTGATCCCCGGCCCGGACGAGATCGATCTGTCCGCCTATGCCACCGCGATGCTGAACGAGTCGGCCGGCGGATTCGGGCTGGGGCGCTTCGTCCTGAACTCCCTGGTGGTGGCGCTGTGCACGGTCGTATTGTCGATCCTGGTATCGGTGCTCGGCGCCTATGCTGCCGCCCGCCTGCGCTATGCCGGTCGAGGCGTGGTGAACGCGATCATCCTCGCGGTCTATCTGTTTCCCGGGATCGTCTTGTCCGTACCGCTGTTCGTGCTGCTCGCCCGGGTCGGGCTCACCGGTTCGCTGGCCGGGTTGTTCCTGGTCTATGTGGCAAGCACCGTGCCGGTCGCGCTCTACATGATGCGCAACTACTTCATCGCCTTGCCGATCAGCATCGAGGAGGCGGCCACGGTCGACGGCGCCTCGCTGCCCAGGATGCTGTGGAACATCATCTTGCCGGTGGCGATCCCCGGTGTCGTCTCGACGGCAATCTATACGTTCATGATCGCCTGGAACGAGTACTTCTACGCCCTGCTCTTCCTGGTCCAGCGCCGGGAGCAGTGGACCGCACCGCTCGGTATCGCGCAGTTGAGCGATTTCGACGTGCCCGTGACCGTCCTGCTGGCCGGATCGATCACCGTGACGGTGCCGGTGATCATCCTGTTCTCGGTCGTCCAGCGATTCCTGATCGACGGGCTCACCTCCGGGGCCGAGAAGTGACCGCGGACTCGCGGGACGGGGCGACCGGTGGGCGCGGCCGAGGCGTGCTGCGGGGCTCAACCGGGCCGGACCGGGCTGCCGGTGGCCAGCGACTCGTAGGCGGCCAGGGCGATCGCCATGCTGCGCCGACCGCTACGCCCGTCGGGCTGCGGCGCGACCCCGGTGCGGATGCCGTCGAGGAAGGCCGTGAGCATCGCGGCGTTCGCATCCTCGCCGTAGTCGCGCCGCAGCGGCCTTCCCTGTTCACCGGAGAATCCGGAGATCTGTTGGGAGTCGAAGGCGTCCATGTCGGCCAGACCGCCGGTGCCGAGCACCTGCAGGGTGAGGCCGCCCCAGACCAGGTCGCTGTCCGGGCGCGACCAACTGCAATCGATCGTGCCGATCACGCCGTTGGCATACGCGATCGAGACCAGGCCGCCGGTCTCGGCTCGCGCGCGATCGGAGTTGATCATGGTATTGGCCGCCGCCAGCACCGAGGTCGCCTCGGTATCAGGCAGCAGGACCGTCAGCAGGTCGGCGATGTGCACCGTATGGTCCATGATCGCGCCGCCGCCGGATTCGGCCGGCTCGGAGAACCAGGCCCGTTCGGAGGGGAGCTTGCCGTTGTTCGTGCCGGCATAACTGACCAGTTCCCCGAGCTGCCCGGACTCCAGCGTGGCCTGCAGGGCGGCGAGCGGTCGGGAGAAGCGCACCGGATAGGCCGTCATCAGGTGCACCCCGGCCGCGGCGCAGGCCTCGATCATGGCATCGGCATCCGTCAGCGAGGTCGCCAGCGGTTTCTCGCAGAGCACGTGGATACCGGCGCCGGCGATCTTCTCGGTCGCCTCGCGGTGCCGGCTCGTCTCGGTGCAGACGATCACTCCGTCGGGATGCCAGGACAGCAGTTGATCGAGATCGTCGAAGTACCGGGCGCCGTAGGCGGCGGCAGCCTCCGGGCCGCGTGGTGACCCCTCGAGGGGCGGCGTGTCCACCAGCCCGACCTCCACCCCGGGACGCTCGGCCAGGACCCGCAGATAGCTGTACCCGTGGGTGTGGGCGAGGGAGTGGATGCCGATCCTCATGCGCTGCGCTCCTCGGGCTGCGTGCTGGTCCATGCGTCGCCGAGCCGGACCGGACGCCCGGCCCGTGCCGATTCCGACGCGGCGGTGGCGATCGCGACCGCTTGCACCCCGTCGAACGCCGATACCCGGGTGGGGGCGCCGTCGCGGATCGCGGACAAGAACTCGCCGAGCTGATCATGGAACGGGCTCCGGCCGAGGTTGCGCGGGAGCAGGCCGCCGCGGGGTTGACCCGGCGCCGGGGCGTCCACGCGTACCGGTCGGTTGTCGGCAGAATCGTGGCGCAGATAGCCCGCGGTGCCGGCCAGGGAGAAGGCGGTTCGAAAGCTGGTGCCGGCGCTCGCCCAGGCGCCGAAGGCGCTGCTGATCGCCCCTGATGCGTGTTGCATCACCACCTGGGCGGCGGTCACCTCGCCCGTGTCGGCCGCGCGGGTGACGGAACGGGCGAAGACCTCGGTCACCTCACCGGCCAGCCAGCGGGCCATGTCCAGGTCATGGATCATCTGGTCGAGGATGATGCCGCCGGCGAGCGCCGGTTGATGGAACCACTCGCGCTTCGGGCGCTCGGCGATCCGGGTGAACCGCAGCACGGCCGGCGTACCGACGATGCCGGCGGCCACCTGCTGCTGCAGCGCCCGGTATTCGGGGAAGAAGCGGACGACCTGGGCCGGGAACAGCGAGACACCGGCTGCGGCGCAGGCGGACATGATCTCTCGCGCCTGTTCCGGATCCAATCCGAGCGGCTTCTCACAGATCACCGGGCGGCGGGCCGCGACGGCCTGCAACACCAGATCGCGATGGGTGTAGGTCGGGCTGCAGATGTCGACGATGTCGGCGCGCTCCAACAGCTCCGCCAGGCTGGTCACGGCCTCACCGGCGCCATG
Source organism: Naumannella cuiyingiana (assembly GCF_013408305.1). Classification (NCBI taxonomy): domain Bacteria; kingdom Bacillati; phylum Actinomycetota; class Actinomycetes; order Propionibacteriales; family Propionibacteriaceae; genus Naumannella; species Naumannella cuiyingiana. The sequence continues at coordinate 1,890,762 of NZ_JACBZS010000001.1, forward strand.
CCGCTCGATCAGCCCGGCGGCGCCCTCGTCGACGGAGTACACCAGTACGCGGACACCGAGGTCGCGCCATGCCGGTAGATGCGCATTGGCGATCCCGCCGGCGCCGATGATGCCGACGGTGATCAATGCGCTGTCGGCCCGTTCTCCCATTGCCGCCCTTCCCTGGCTGCGTGCTGTGCTCGCGCCGGACGCTAGCAGCCGCGATGCCTGCCGAGATCGGACTTCGAGCGGCCTGCAGGAGGCAGGTCCGAAGTCGGGCGCGACTGAATGAAAGTTGTTTCAGAACTGCACCTGATGAGAAGTACAAGCATGATGCGGAGATTCGTTGATCGGAAGCGGCGAACGTATCGGGCACTCGTGCACGAAGGGTTGCCGCGCGCTGCGTGGCCGCTGAAGAATCAGGGCCGTGAGCGACACCGAACCCGGCATCGATCTTTCCGACCGGAGCGCCCTCTCCCGCCGCGCCGCGCTGCGTGGCGGCGCGGCGGTGCTGGTGGGCGCGGCCGCCGCGTCGACGCGGTCCCCGCGCGCCGCGGCTCAGCCAGGCACGCCGGAGTCTCGGCGTACCGTCGCGTTCCTGACCGATACCCACGTCGATCCGGAGAATGCCCGGCATCTGACCAACCTGCGGGCCGTGTTCGCTGCGATCGAGGCCGATCGGCCGGACCTGGTGCTGCACGGGGGTGACGTGACGGAGTACGGGAGCGCGGCGGAGTACCAGGCCTATCTCGACCTGGTGCCGGGATCGCTGCGAGACATCGTCTGGCATGTGCCGGGCAACCACGAGATCCGCTGGGACGTGACGGCCGCGGAGCTGTACGAGCGATACCTTGATCAACGCAATGTGGAGGTGCACCTGGCGGGAATCCAGTTCTTGTTGCTGGATCCGACAATCTGGCAACAAGAGGTTGGCTACTACACCGAACAGGACCTCGCCTGGCTGCGGCGCAAGCTGCAGAACAAGTCGGCGAAGACCCCCACGGTGTTGGTCACGCACTATCCGATGGCCGAGGGCCACTACTACGTTGTCAATACCGATGACCTGCTGCGAACGATCGAGGGCCGCAATGTGCAACTCGTGCTCGCCGGGCACACCCACCGACAACTGATCGACCTGTTCAACGGCCTCACCCAGTTGGAGGGAGCGGCCGTCAAGAACGCCGCCCAGTACTACCGGCTGACAGTCGTCGGCGAGGCCCGGCGACCGTCGCGGTTGCTGGTGGAACACGTCGGCATCGACAACCCGGAACGCCCCGAGGACCGCCGTATCACCGAGGTGGTCGCCCTGCAGCTCGATGATCATCGCGGCCATCGCGAACGGCAACGCCGTCGGCAACCCGATCGTCTGCGGGTGCGGGTACGCGGGGACGAGCTGCTGATCACCGCCGTGACGAGCCAGCCGTCCGAAGGTCTGACGGCCCGGTGCGGGATCTACCAGCAACAGCTCTACGCCGGATCGATCGCGGAGAAGTGGACCCAGCTCACCCGCCGCGGCCGCAGCATCGAGGGGAGCCTGGACATCTCCGGCCTGCCGCCGGGTGAGCACCGGGTGAATGTCGAGTTCGTCGACGGCGACTCGCGCTGGCGGGTGATCGAGACGTTCCGCATCGATTCCGACGCGTACCGACCCGTCGACGATGTCGCGCTCGGCGCGATCATCACCGGTGGCACGGTTCGGGTCGGAAACCGAGTGGTGGTTCCGGGCGCGGTCAACGGCGTGACCGCGCTGCAGGTCGGCCGGCGGCTGACGCGCGCCTGGGAGGCCGATACCGGGCCGGTGCTGACGAACCTGGCGGTCAGCGAGGATGAATCTCTGCTGGTGGCGGGATCGGCTGACGGCTATCTGATCGGTCTGGAAGCAGACAGCGGGAAGCAGCTCTGGCGCACGGGCCTGGGAGGGCCGGTGATGGCCGACCCGGCGATCTTCAAAGCGTCCGGGCGGGAACGGGTCGCGGTGATGGTCGGCGCCGAGCTGGTGTTGCTGGACGCCTCCGGCGAGGTGATCTGGTCCCGTCCGCAGCCCGGCATCAGCGCCGGCCGGGTCGCCGCCGATGACGAACTGATCTTCCTCGGCACCGGCGACGGCAAGGCGCGGGCGGTCAGGATCGAGGACGGCTCGCCGGTCTGGGAGGTGCTGCTGGCCGATCGTCCGGACGCCTACCGGAGGCTGATCTACGGTCCATGGACGACCCAGGCGACGGTGATCGACGATCGCGCGGTCTTCGTGGCGACGGTCTCCGGCGGGTACGCGCTGGACCGGGCGAGTGGCGAACAGGTCTGGGCGATCGAGCAGTCCTACCTGTATTCGGCGGTCAGGCCGCTGGCCGGCGGGGACCTGTTGCTGATTGACGAGTGGGGTGCGGCCAGCCGGGTCGAGGCGGCTACCGGCAATCTGCGGTGGACCACCGACCGGATGGTCTCCCGCTCGCTGGATGCGGCGCCGGTGATCGACGGCGAGACGGCCTATGTGATCGGCACCATGGGTGATCTCGCCGTGCTCGATCTGGCCACCGGGGAGTACCGGAAGGTGCGCCAGCTTTCCGCCTCGCCGGTGATCTCCTCACCGACGCTGATCGACTCGATGCTGATCAGCGCCCATCTCGACGGACGGGTACTCCTGACTCGGCTCGATTAGCGGCATTCATCCCCGGCGGAGCACGCGCAACGAGCCCCGGGCGCCGATCTCGGTGAAGGCGCCCGACTCCAGCGCCTGACGATAGATCTCGTACGGCGGCCGGCCGCCGTCGGCCGGGTCCGGGAACACGTCGTGGATGATCAACAACCCGCCGGCCTCGATCCACGGCGCCCAGCCGTCGAGATCGCGCCGGGCCGCCTCCAACGTATGACTGCCGTCGATGAACACGGCGCGCACGGGCGTACGCCACCAGCGCGCGATCTCCTCCGAACGACCGACCATGATCGTCACGTGCTCATCGATCCCGGGCACGGCCACGGCTGCCCGGTTCAGGGTGTCCCGCAGCCGGGGGAGGGTGTCGATGCTTCCGGTGGCCGGGTCGACCAGGCCGGGGTCGTGGTACGCCCAGCCCGGCTGGTGCTCCTCGGAGCCGCGATGATGATCAATCGTCACCACCCGGCCGCCGGTGATCATCGCCGCCGCGGCCAGGAACAGCGTCGAGCGGCCGCAGTAGCTGCCGATCTCGATCAACACGCCGTCACCCAGCCCGGCGAGCGCCGCCGCGTGCAGCGCCTCGCCCTCGTCGGTCGGCATGAAGCCGTCGGTGCGGTCGATCACGGCGCGCAGCGGGTCGGGCAGGGTCATGGCGGCATTCTCCCGCTCCCCGGCCCGTGATTGACTTCGGGTCCATGAGCGACGAAGCGGCCGTGATCTGCGAGCTCGGCGACGACGCGATCGCGCGGGTACGCCTGAACCGCCCGGACAAGCACAACGGGCTGAACGACGCGATGCTCGCCGGCCTGATCGCCACCGCGCACCGGCTGCGCCGCGATCGCGAGCTGCGCGGCGTGCTCCTGTCCGGGGCCGGCCCGAGCTTCTGCGCGGGGCTGGACTTCAAGGGGGTCTCGTTCGCGTCTCGCGATTTCCTGCCGAGGTTCGTGCCGAACCCGTGGCGCGGCACGAACACGTTCCAGGAGGCCTGCTGGGCGTGGCGGCGGATCCCGGTGCCGGTCGTCGCCGCGGTTCACGGCAACTGCCTGGGCGGCGGGCTGCAGCTTGCGCTCGCGGCCGACATCCGGATCGGTACGCCGGATGCGCGCTGGTCGGTGATGGAGGCGAAGTGGGGGCTGGTGCCGGACATGACCGGCGTGCGTACCCTCGCCCAGCTCGTCGGGATCGACGTCGCCAAGCGGCTGGCGATGACCGCGGAGGTGATCGACGGCGCCGCGGCCCGCGAGCTCGGGCTGGTCACCGAGCTGGCCGACGATCCCGAGGGGATTGCGACGGAGTTGCTGGCCTCGATCGCCGGACGTTCCCCGGATGCCATCGCGACGATCAAGCGGTTGTTCGACCGGGCCTGGCCGGGCAGCGACCGGCGTACCTTCGCACTCGAACGCGCCGCCCAGCTCCCGCTGCTGTTCGGTGCCAACTTCGCCATTGCCCGCAAGGCCGGGCTGGCCGGCGAGCGTCCGGTGTTTCGTCCCCGCCGCTGAGGACCGAACAGACGGCCTACCAGGCCAGCTCGTCGCACCCCTGGTGGTTGGCGGGCTCGACCTGCAGAGTTGCGTGCTCGATCGCGAACCTGGTCCGCATCACCTCGCGTGCCGCATCGAGCACGCTGTGCGCGTCGGCACCGTCGTCGGTGACCAGGTGGGCGGTGGCGACGTTCATTCCCGAGGTCAGGGTCCACAGGTGCAGGTCGTGCACGCTCTGCACGCCGGGGCAGGATTCCAGAGCCGTCGTCACCTCGCCGACATCGATGCCGTCCGGCGTACCCTGCGAGAGGACGTGCAGCACCTCACGGCCGAGCATGATCGCCCGCACGGCGACGAAGATCGCGATGGCGAGACCGATCAAGGTGTCCCACAGCGCCTGACCCGTCGCCTGGACCAACACACCGGCGACGATCACGCCGACCGAGCCGAGCGTGTCGGCCATCACCTCGAGGTAGGCGCCCTTGACGTTCAGGGATTCCTTCGATCCACCGCGCAGCAACAACAGGGCGATGATGTTGATCAGCAGACCGATGCCACCCACGACGAACATGATCATCGTGTTGACCTCGACCTCGGGCTTGCCGATCCGGTCGACGGCCCCGTAGCCGATGGAGATGGAGACGATCAACATCAACAACACGGCGAGGCCGGAGGCGAAGATCTCGGCGCGGTACCACCCGTAGGTCCGCTTGCCCGTCTCGTCGCGGGTGCTCGCGAGCTTCGTGGCGACGAGCGCGGCACCCAGCGCCACCACATCCGCGGCCATGTGTCCGGCATCGGAGATCAGGGCCAGCGAGTTGGAGATGATGCCGAAGACCAGCTCCACCACGAAGAACGTCAGGACCAGGCCGAACGAGAGCTGGAGCCGCCAGCGATTGCGGCCGCCGGCGTGCCCGGCGGGGGCGTGGGAGTGTCCGGAACCCATCAGGCGGTCTCCTTCTTGGAATCGGTCGCGGAGCCCGCGTGGGAGACGTGTTCGCGGGTCAGATCGAGCAGCATTCGCACGTGGGCGTCGGCCAGCCGGTAGAAGACGAGCCGGCCCTCGCGTCGGGCGGTGACAACCCCCGACATGCGGAGCAACCGCAGCGCGTGGGAGGCGGTCGCCTCCTGGACGCCCGTCGCCGCGGCGAGATCGCAGACGCAGAGCTCGCCGGCCTCGAGCAGCGCGTAGAGCAGTCGGGTCCGGGTGGGGTCGCCGAGCAGCTTGAACAGCGTCGCCGTGGCGGCCAGCTCCGGCTCGCCCAGCGCAGCGGATCGCACCATCGCGACCTTCTCGGGGTCGACATGATCGGTCGCACAGCCGCCGACCGTCGTAATCTCGACATCTGATCGCATGTGCAGATGTTTACACGGTCCGGCGTCCGGTGGCAATCCCGCCGTCCCCCACGGCCGCGATTCAGGGGGTACGCAGATGCGCGCGGGCGGCGGAGCGTACCGCCGTGGTGAGCCGGTCCAGCAGGTCCGAGGCCAGCCGCCAGCGCTGCCAGTGCAGGGCGATGTCGACGTGGCGGCGGCCGAGCCGCAACAGGCGCCCGGATTTCAGGTCGCCGCCCAACTGGTGCTCGGGTACCAGACCCCAGCCCAGTCCCGCGCGGACCGCGACGGCGAAGTCGGCGGAGCTGGGGACGAGGTGGACCGGCGTACCCGGTTCGGCACCGAGCCGGCGCAGCAGCCCGTGTTGGAGGTCGTCCTTGGCGTTGAACCGGATCAGCGGTAGCCGCGACCAGATCGTTCCGCGCGAGGTCACCGCTCCGGTGCGTTCGATCAGCTCCGGGGTCGCCACGGGCAGATATCGCATCGCGCCGAGCGGTTCGATCGAACAGCCCTGGACCGGTTGCGGATCGGAGGTGACGGCGGCCAGTGTCTCGCCGGAGCGCAGCAGGTCCGCGGAATGATCCTGGTCCTCGATCCGGAGGCGCAGTGCGACGCCCGGCCAGGTGCCGATCTCGGCCAGTACCGGGGCGAACCACGAGCCGACGGAGTCGGCATTGATCGCGAGCGGGAGCTGGGTGGTGACGGTGCCCGGCCCGTCGAGCCGCGCCGCCGTCTCGTCCTCCAGCAGCGCGAGCTGGCGCGCCAGGCGGAGCAGTTCCGCACCGGCGGGGGTGGTTCGGCACGGCTTGGTACGCCGCAGCACGAGCTGTCCGACGCTGCGCTCCAGCGCCCGGATGCGCTGGCTGAAGGCCGACGGGGTGATGTGCAGGGCGCGGGCCGCCGCGTCGAAGGTCTCGTGGTCGACCGCGGCCGCCAGCGCCTCCAGTTGGGCGCGATCCCAGCCTCGGGTGTCGCTCATGGGTGTCCAGCCTAGATGAAGCTTTGCTACAGGTAATGCAGAATTACGCGATGGCCTTCAGCGGGTGGGGCGCCTAGGGTCGGCCCGTGATCATCCCCATGCTGACGGGCCTGTTGACCGGGCTGACGCTGATCATCGCGATCGGCGCGCAGAACGCTTTCGTGCTGCGGCAAGGACTCGCCCGTTCCCACGTCGGGTTGGTGGTGGCGATCTGTGCCGCCTCCGATGCGGTGTTGATCACCGCGGGCGTCGCCGGCCTCGGCGCGTTGGTCACCGCGCAGCCGGCGCTGCTGACGGTGATCCGCTGGGCCGGGGCGGCGTTCCTGATCGGCTACGGCGCGTTGGCGATACGCCGTGCGTTGCGCCCGGGGAGGCTGGTGGCCGCCGAGGAGACCGCGGGCAGCGCCTGGTCGGCGGCGGCCAAGGTGATGGCCCTGACCTGGCTGAACCCGCACGTCTATCTGGACACCGTGCTGCTGCTCGGTTCGATCGCCAGCCAGCAGGGCGATCCCGGTCGCTGGTGGTTCGCCGGCGGTGCCGTCGTCGCGAGCATCGGGTGGTTCACCGCCCTCGGCTTCGGTGCCCGAGCGCTGCGACCGCTGCTGGCGACCCCGGCCGCCTGGCGGGTGCTGGACGTGGTCATCGGCGCGATCATGATCGGCATCGCGATCAAGCTCCTGCTGGGCGGTTGACGTTCACCGGTACGTGGCTGACGATGGGTACGCCGACGCCGACCCGCGGCGCATGCGGGCGATGGGGGGCGAGATGGCGTGGACCATGCCCGACGAGGGCGAGCCGCACACGCGTACCTGGCTGGCGCTCGGCGCGACCGAGACGATCTGGGGCGACGACCTGATCGATGAGGTTTGGGAGAACCTCGCCGATCTCGCCGGAACCATCGCCGAGTTCGAGGAGGTCAGCGTCCTGGTCCGGCCGAGCGACGTCGCGGAGGCACGCGAGCTGCTGGCCCCGACGGTGCGGATCGTCGAACATGAGATCGACGATCTCTGGGTACGCGACACCGGCCCCGTCTTCGTGCGTGGCGACGGCCTCGCCGGTGTCGACTTCAACTTCAACGGCTGGGGTGGCAAGCAGGATCACGCGGCCGATGCCACGGTTGCCGCGGCCGTGATCGCGCAGGCCGGCGCCACCGCGCTGGGCACCGAGCTGGTCCTGGAGGGCGGCGCGCTGGAGGTCGATGGCAAGGGGACGGCAATCATCACGCGCAGTTGCGTGCTCAACGACAACCGCAACCCCGGCTGGTCCCAACAAGACGTCGAGGCCGAGTTGGCCCGGCTGCTCGGCATCCGCAAGGTGATCTGGCTGCCCGGTGTCGCCGGCCGCGACATCACCGACGGGCACACCGACTTCTATGCCCGCTTCGTCCGACCCGGCGTGGTGGTGGCGGCGTTGGACGAGGATCCGCAGTCGTTCGATCATGAAGTCACCCGCGAGCACCTGGCGCTGCTGAACGAGGCGACCGATGCCGACGGCGGCCCGCTGGAGGTCGTGACGCTGACGGCGCCGTGGGCGATTCGCGAGGACTTCCTGACCGACGATTTCGCCGCGGGCTATGTGAACTACTACGTCTGCAACGGGGCGGTGATCATGCCCGAGTTCGGCGATCGCCGCGCAGACACGGCGGCGGCGACGAAGCTGCGCCAGCTCTTCCCCGAGCGCGAGATCGTGCCGGTGGCGATCGACGGCATCGCCGCCGGTGGCGGGGGCATCCACTGCGCCACCCAGCAACAGCCGGCGCCGTGAGCCGCGCCGCCGAAGATCCTCGCCCCCGCCCCCGCCCCCGCCCCACCCCCGAATTGTTTCCGTAGTTATGCCCGCCATTCGGCTCGAATGGCGGGCATAACTACGGAAACAATTCGGGGAGAGGGGTGGGTGGAGTCGGGGTGGTGAATGAGGAGAGGGGTGAGTGGAGCGGGGGTGGATGGAGCTGCCGGGGAGAGGAATGGATGGAGAGGCGGGCTGCGTGTGGCCAGGGGGGCGCGGGCTCAGCGCACGTCGTCGTCCACCCAGTCGAAGGTCTTGGTGACGGCCTTCTTCCACTGTCGCAGCAGCCGGTCGCGCTCGGCCGGGTCGAGCTGCGGCTCCCAGCGCTTGTCCTCCTGCCAGTTCTTCACCAGCTCCTCGGTGGAGGACCAGAAGCCCACCGCCAGCCCGGCGGCGTACGCGGCACCGAGTGCGGTGGTCTCGATCACCTTCGGCCGGATCACCGGGATGCCGAGGATGTCGGCCTGGAACTGCATCAGCGCGTCGTTCGCGGTCATCCCGCCGTCGACCTTCAGTTCGGTCATCCGGACCCCGGCATCGCTGTCGGCGGCGTCCAGCACCTCGGCGGTCTGGAACGCCGTTGCCTCCAGCGCCGCACGGGCGATGTGGCCCTTGTTGGCGAACCGGGTCAGGCCGACGATCGCACCCCGGGCATCGCCACGCCAGTACGGCGCGAACAGGCCCGAGAACGCCGGCACGAAGTAGACCCCGCCGTTGTCCTCGACCGACTCGGCGAGCTGCTCGACCTCGGGTGCGGCGGAGATGATCCCGAGTTGATCACGCAGCCACTGGATCGCCGAACCGGTGACGGCGATCGATCCCTCCAGCGCATAGACCGGGTCGGCATCGCCGATCCGGTAGCAGACCGTGGTCAGCAGGCCGTTCTCGGAGCGGACGATCTCGGTGCCGGTGTTGACGATCAGGAAGTTGCCGGTGCCGTAGGTGTTCTTCGCATCGCCGCGCTCGAACGCGACCTGGCCGAAGGTCGCCGCCTGTTGATCGCCGAGAATGCCGGCAACCGGCGTCTCGCGGAGCAGTTGGGACGCGGCGACGGTTCCGTAGACCTCGGAGGAGGACTTGATCTCCGGCAGCATGGATTTCGGTACGCCGAAGGCGGCCAGGATGTCGTCATCCCAGGCGAGCGTCTTCAGGTCCATGAACATCGTCCGCGACGCGTTGGTGACGTCGGTGATGTGCACGCCGCCGTCGGTGCCGCCGGTGAGATTCCAGACCAACCAGGAGTCGGTGGTGCCGAAGAGCAGATCGCCGGCCTCGGCCTTCTCCCGCGCGCCGTCGACATTGTCCAGGATCCACTTGATCTTGGTCCCGGAGAAATAGGTGGCCAGCGGTAGGCCGACGGTGTCCTTGAACCGTTCGACGCCGCCGTCGGCGGCCAGCTCGTCGACGATCTTCTGGGTCCGGGTGTCCTGCCAGACGATCGCGTTGTAGACCGGCTCACCGGTGTTCTTGTCCCAGACCACCGCGGTCTCGCGCTGGTTGGTGATCCCGACGGCGGCGATGTCGTGCCGGGTCAGATTGGCCCGGGACAATGCCTGCCCGATCACCTCACGGGTATTGGCCCAGATCTCGTTCGGGTCGTGTTCCACCCAGCCGGCGCGGGGCAGGATCTGCTCGTGCTCCTTCTGGCCGGACGAGACGATCGAGCCCGCGGAGTCGAAGACGATGGCGCGGCTGCTGGTCGTGCCCTGATCGATGGCAATCACGTAGTCGGCCATGGTGGCACCTCCTTGTGCGGTGGGTTCGGGTTCAGGCTGTCAGAAGAGCGCCGCGGCGGCCACCCCGGCGAGCGCACCGCCGATCAGCGGTCCGACGACCGGGATCCAGGCGTACCCCCAGTCGCTGGAGCCCTTGTGCTTGATCGGGAGCAGCGCGTGGGCGATCCGCGGCCCGAGGTCGCGGGCGGGATTGATGGCGTACCCGGTCGGTCCGCCGATGGCGATGCCGATGCCGAGCACCAGCAACGCGACCGGCAGCGGGCCGAGCTCGTTCGGCGTACCGGCCAAACTCATGATCACGAAGACCAGCACGAAGGTCGCGATGATCTCGGTGATCAGGTTCCACAGCGGACTGCGCAACTGTGGCCCGGTGGAGAAGACGCCGAGCACATTGGCCGGGTCCTCCTCGGCGTCGAAATGCATCCGGTACGCCAACCAGACGACGACGGCCCCGATGATCGCACCGAGCATCTGGGCGGCGAAGTAGGCGAATGCCGTGCCGACCGAGGCCGGTACGCCGTCGGCGAAGTCGTCACCCTTGAGCAGCAGGCCGAGGGTGACGGCCGGGTTCAGGTGGGCACCGGACTTCGCGGCGACGAAGACACCGCAGAAGACGCCGAGCGCCCAGCCCCACGAGATCATCAGCCAGCCGCCGCCGTTGCCCTTGGACTTCGCGAGGATGGCATTGGCGACCACGCCGCAGCCGAAGATCAACAAGATCGCCGTGCCGAAGGTCTCGGCGACGAATATCTGGGGGGTCATCGTTGCTCCTCATCGATGGGGACGCCCCGACGTTAGCGCGGCTCGGCCGCCACGGCAGGCGATCGGGGCGATCGCATAGGCAAGCCTGCCCGCCGTGGCGAACGACACGCCAGTGTGGGCAGGCTGGTGGGATGAGTACCACCCATCCGGGCGAGCCGCACGTCTCGGGCTGGTCGTCGCGGCTGAACTGGCTACGGGCCGGGGTGCTCGGCGCCAACGACGGGATCGTGTCGGTGGCGGGCATCGTGATGGCCGCCGCGGGCGCGACGACCGATACCGCGCCGATCGCCATCGCGGGCGGGGCGGGGTTGGTGGCCGGCGCGTTGAGCATGGCGGTCGGCGAGTACGTGTCGGTCAGCACGCAGCGCGACAGCGAACGGGCCCTGTTGCGCAAGGAGCGCCGCGAGCTGGCCGAGCTGCCGGAGGCGGAGCTCGACGAGCTGGCCGCGATCTACCGGGACAAGGGGCTGAGCGAGAAGCTGGCGCGGGAGGTCGCGGTGCAACTCACCGCACACGATGCGCTCGGCGCGCACGCCGAGGCCGAGCTCGGGATCGATCCCGACGAGCTGGCGCGCCCCTGGCAGGCGGCCTTCGCGTCCTTGATCAGCTTCACCGTCGGCGCGCTGCTGCCGCTGCTGGCGATCTTGCTGCCGCCGCCGAGCTGGCGGATCGCGGTCACGGTCGGTTCGGTCGTGCTGGCGCTGCTGCTCACCGGCTGGATCAGCGCCCGGCTCGGCCGGGCGCCGCGGGCCCGCGCGATCGCGCGCAATATCGGCGGTGGCTGCCTGGCGATGGCGATCAGCTACGGCGTCGGCACGCTGATCGGCCACGCGATCTGAGACGGCCGGGAATGATCAGGCGTCGATCCGCTCCGCATCCAATTGGTATGCCCCGTCGACCAGGAACTCCTTGCGCGGCCCGACCTCGTTGCCCATCAGCATCTCGAAGGTGGTCTCGGCCGCGGCGCCGTCGTCGACGGTGATCCGGCGCAGCGTCCGCTGCCGCGGATCCATCGTGGTCTCGGCGAGCTGGTCGGCATTCATCTCGCCGAGGCCCTTGTAGCGCTGCGGATCGTCGAACCGGACCCCCTTCTTGGTCAGCTCGGCGAGCTTGCGCTGGTACTCGTGCTCGGTGAACGTGTAGAGGTACTTCTCCTGGCCCTTGCGCGGGTTCTTCAGCTCGAAGCGGTGCAGCGGAGGCACGGCGGTGTAGACCCGCCCGGCGTCCAGCAGCGGTCGCATGTAGCGGAAGAACAGCGTGGCCAGCAGGCACCGGATGTGCGCGCCGTCGGCGTCGGCGTCGGCCATGAAGATGATCTTGCCGTAGCGGGCGGCGTCAAGATCGAAGGTACGCCCGGAGCCGGCCCCCACCACCTGGATCAGTTGCGCGCACTCGGCGTTCTTGAGCATCTCGCCGATCGAGGCGCGCTGGGTGTTCAGGATCTTGCCCTTGATCGGGAACAGCGCCTGGAACTCGCTGCGCCGCGCGGCCTGGGCGGTGCCCATCGCGGACTCGCCCTCGACGATGAACAGCTCGGTCCGGTCCACGTCGGAGGAGCGGCAGTCGCGCAGCTTGGACGGCAGGGACGACGACTCGAGCGCGGTCTTGCGGCGCTGCGCCTCCTTCTGCGCGCGGGCGGCCACCCGGGTCCGCATGGCGGCGGTGACCTTCTCGAGCACCGTCCGCGACTGCTGCTTGTCCGCGGCCCTGGTCGAGGTCAGGAAGGATCCGAGCTCGGCCTCGACCACCTTGGCCACCAGCCGCGAGACGGCCGGCGTACCGAGCACCTCCTTGGTCTGCCCCTCGAACTGCGGCTCCGCGAGCCGCACGGTGACCACCGAGGTCAACCCCTCCAGCGCGTCGTCCTTGGTGATCTCCTCGCCGTTCTTCAGCAGGCGGGTGCCGTCCAGCGTCTTGGCGATGATCTTGGTCAGTGCGCGCTCGTAGCCGGCGACGTGGGTGCCGCCCTTGGGGGTGGCGATGATGTTGACGAACGAACGGGTGACCGTGTCGTAGCCGGTCCCCCAGCGCAGCGCGATGTCGATCTCCACGTCGCGCTCGACGTCGGTCGGGACCATGGCGCCGGTGGCGTCGTCCAGCATCGGCACCGTCTCGGTGAAGGTGTCCTCCCCGCGCAGCCGCAGCACCTCGGTCACGCCCTGGTCCGGGGCCAGGAACTCGCAGAACTCCGAGATCCCGCCGTCGTGCCGGAAGGACTCGGCAACCGGCTCGTGCCCCCGCGCGTCGGTGATGTCGAGCTGCAGGCCCGGCACCAGGAAACTGGTCTGCCGCGCGCGGTTGACCAACTCCTCCGGCGCCAACTTCATCTCCGCGCCGAAGATCAGCGGGTCCGGCCACCAGGTGATCCGGGACCCGGTGAGCCCCTTCTTGGCGCGCCGGAGCTTGCTCAGCCCCCCGCCGGGGGTGAACTTCGCGTCCGGCCCGTCGCCGGCGAAGGTGCCCGGCGTACCCCGGGAGAACGACATCCCCCAGGTCGCGGAATTGCGGTCCACCTCGACGTCGAGGCGCACCGACAGCGCATTCACCACCGAGGCGCCGACGCCGTGCAGGCCGCCCGCGGCGTTGTAGGAGCCGCTGCCGAACTTGCCGCCGGCATGCAGCTTGGTGAAGATCACCTCGACGCCGGACAGGCCGGTGCGCGGCTCGATGTCGACCGGCATGCCGCGCGCGGTGTCGGCGACCGTGAGGGAGCCGTTCGCGTTCAGCGAAACCGTGATCTTGTCGCCGAAGCCCATCAGCGCCTCGTCCACGGCGTTGTCGATGATCTCCCACAGGCAGTGCATCAGGCCGCGCGTGTCGGTCGAACCGATGTACATCGCCGGGCGCTTGCGCACCGCCTCCAGACCCTCCAGCACCAGCAGGTGACGGGCCTCGTAGTCGCGGCCGCCGTCGACCTGCTTGGTCGCGGCGCTGCGCGGGCGCGCCGCCGCGGAGGTGCGGGCGGAGGGCTTCTTCGATGCGGGCTTGCTGGGCACCCGCCGAGGCTACCCGCGGGGGCCGCCGCGACGGCGTACCCACGCGGTGGGCGCACCGCGCCCGACGTCGGACGTGAGATACGCCACACACCGGCTCGTGGATGTCGGTGGAATTGCCCGCAACGCCGAGTACCCTCGAATCACGACAGCCAGGCATGGGCGCCGACCGGAATAGCGCCGGTCGCGAGGGCGTTGGACTGGCGAGAGTGAAGGAGGGCCACAAGTGAGCAACACGATCGTCGACGACGCCCTGACCGCTGCTGACCGCTGCGACCGTTGCGGCGCTCAGGCATATGTCCGCGTCACCCTGGAGGGTGGCGCCGAGCTGCTGTTCTGCGCACACCACAACAAGGCCCACGAGGCCAAGCTCAAGCAGGTAGCGCTCAAGATCCAGGACGAGACCGCGCGGCTGCACGCCTGAGAGCAGTCTCACAGACCTACGGCGAGGGCCGGCACCCCGATCGGGGTGCCGGCCCTCGTCATGTCGGTACGCCTGGTCAACCGACGGCGGGGTCAGCCGACGGCGGGCGCCGAGACCAGGGCCCCGAGCGCACGTCCGGCGTCGGCGATCTCGGCGGTGTCGCCGAGGGCGGTGGCCGGGTCGACCAGCCGCCCGTCCGGGCCGTAGGCGTCGCGGGCGAGCGTGATCGCCACATCGTCGTCGGTCAGCCGCAGGCCGATGAACTCGAGCACCGCGCGCAGTTGCGCAGCCCCGGCACCGCCGCCGCGGCCGCCGTAGCTGATGATCAGTGCGGGCTTGCCCTGCCATTCGGCGTACAGGTAGTCGATGGCGTTCTTCAGCCCGCCGGGGTAGCCGAAGTTGTACTGCGGGGTCAGGAAGACGATCGCCGCGGCGTCGCGCACGATCCGGCTCCACTCGCGGGTGTGGGCGTTGGCGTAGTCGTCGGTAGCGGCGGCCATCACCGGCTCGTCGAGCAGCGGCAGTGCCAGGTCGGTCAGGTCGACCGTGCGTACCTCCAGGCCGGTCGTCTCGGCCAGCACGGGCGCGATCTGCGCGGCGAGCTGGTCGCCGACCCGGACCGGGCGGGTGCTGCCGACCACCAACACGATGTGCGGCCGGTTCTCCGTGTTCTGTGTCATGGGATCTCCTTCGCGATCGCCCTCTGCAACGCATAACCCCCCGGAGGTATTTCCCGAGTTTGGCCGATGGCGTACGCCGGCCCGGCCGGCCCCGATAACGGTTCGCGAGAACGCGCGGGGCTTGGCAGGATCGGCCGACGTGGGACACGTGGACCTGTCCGGGATCGGCCATGACCTGCCGGACGGCCGGCGGCTGCTGGACGACGTGAGCTTCCGTGTCGGCGAGGGAGCCAAGGTCGCGCTCGTGGGTGCGAACGGCGCCGGCAAGTCCACCCTGCTGCGAATGATCGCCGGCGAGCTGGACCCGCACCGGGGCACGATCTCGCGTTCGGGCGGGCTCGGCATCATGCGCCAGGCCGTGGGCAAGGGCTCCGACGACGTGCGCGAACTGCTGTTGTCGGTCGCACCGCCGCGGGTACGCGCGGCCGCCGCCGACGTGGACCGGCTCGAACTCGCGCTGATGGAGGCCGACGACGAACCCACCCAGTTGCGGTACGCCGCGGCACTGGCGGAGTACGCCGACGCGGGCGGCTACGAGCTGGAGGTCGTCTGGGACGCCTGCTGCACCGCCGCGCTCGGGGTCGGTTTCGACCGGGTCCGCTGGCGCGAGCTGACCACGCTGTCGGGCGGGGAGCAGAAGCGGCTGGTCCTGGAGGCACTGCTGCGTGGACCCGACGAGGTGCTGATCCTGGACGAGCCCGACAACTACCTCGACGTGCCGGCCAAGGAATGGCTGGAGGGTCGGCTGACCGAGTCGCCGAAGACGGTGCTCTTCGTCAGCCACGACCGCGAGCTGATGGCGCGGACCGCCACCCGGGTGGTCACCCTGGAGCTCGGTGCCGCGGGCAACACGGCCTGGGTCCATCCGGCCGGCTTCGGCACCTATCACGCGGCGCGCCGCGAGCGGTTCGCGCGGCTGGAGGAGCTGCGCCGGCGCTGGGACGAGGAACATCACAAGCTGCGCGAGCTGATGTTGATGTACAAGAACAAGGCCGCCTACAACGCCGACATGGCCTCGCGCTACCGCGCGGCGCAGACCCGGCTGAAGCGATTCGTCGACGCCGGGCCGCCGCAGGCCATCCCGCGCGAGCAGCAGGTCCGGATGCGGCTGCGCGGCGGGCGTACCGCCAAGCGGGCGGTGATCATCGAAGATCTCGAACTGACCGGCCTGATGCGCCCGTTCGACCTCGAGGTCTGGTACGGCGAACGCGTGGCCGTGTTGGGATCCAACGGCTCGGGCAAGTCGCACTTCCTGCGGCTGCTGGCGGCCGGCGGCTCCGATCCGGACACCGAACACCGGCCGGTCGGCGAGTTGATCATCGAACCGGTAGGCCACACCGGCCGCGCCCGGCTCGGCGCCCGCGTCCGGCCCGGCTGGTTCGTCCAGACCCATGATCATCCGGAGCTGATCGGGCGTACCCTGCTGGAGATCTTGCACCGCGGTGATGATCACCGCACGGGCCTGCCGCGGGAGGAGGCCTCCCGCAAACTCGATCGCTACGAGCTCGCCGGCAGTGCGGAGCAGCCGTTCGAGTCACTGTCCGGCGGGCAGCAGGCGCGGTTCCAGATCTTGTTGCTTGAGCTGTCCGGCGCCACGCTGCTGTTGCTCGACGAGCCGACCGACAATCTCGACGTGGAATCGGCAGAGGCGCTGGAGGAGGGGCTGGCCGGCTTCGACGGGACGGTGCTGGCGGTCACCCACGACCGCTGGTTCGCCCGCGATTTCGACCGCTTCCTGGTCTTCGGTGGCGACGGGGAGGTCCGCGAGTCGGCGGAACCGGTCTGGACCTCCGAGCGCGTGCGTCGCGCTCGATGAGGCCCGTGTTGGGCCTTGAGCTCAAGCGCGGTTGAGCGCCTAGCGTCGACGACATGCACGCACAGGTGATCGGCCACTCCTCGACAGAACTGTGGCCCAGTGGCTGCCTCGGCGTCAGCCTGTCCGGGCCAGATGCGGCCGACCCTCCCGCCTGGCTGGCCGAGCTCCCCGGGCTCGGCTACTCCACCATCTGGCTCGCCGGCGGGGCCCTGGCGACGCTCGATCCCGTCCAGCGGGTGCTCGCCGCCACCCACGAGATCGGCGTCGGCACGGCGGTCGCGCCCATGAGCGTGCACCCCGCCGATGAGCTGGTACGCCGATTCCGGGTGCTGGACGAGGCATACCCCGACCGGTTGATCATCGGCACGGGCGACGCCGGCTTCGGGCTCGCCGCCACCGAGCGCTACCTCGGCGAGCTGATTCCGGGCGTACCGCGGGAGCGGACGATGCTCGCCGCCCTCGGCCCGCGCAAGCTCGCGCTCGCCGCCCGCGCGACGGCCGGCGCGCTCCAGCTCCTGGTCACGCCCGGCCAGGTCGCCGCGACGCGCACCGTGCTCGGGTCGGACGCGTTGCTGATCGTCCACCAGGTCGCGGCACTCGCGCCCGATCGCGCGCGGACCCGCGAGCAGATCGACGCGACGGTCGGCTTCCTCGCGCGCCTGCCCGGGTACGCCGCCAGCCTGCGTCGGGCGGGCCTGTCGCAGGCCGCGATCGACGGGCTCGGCGACGAGCTGATCGACGCGGTGATCGCCTGGGGCGGCGCGGACGACATTGCGGCCCGCGTCACCGAGCTCAGGGCCGCCGGCGCCGATCAGATCGTGTTGGACGCCTCCCTCGGCCGCGACGCCCTCGCCGCGATCGCCGAGGCACTGGACGACACCGATCAGCCCAGCTCGGTCCGCATCCAGAACACGTCGTAGTCGTCCCACTGCGACATCGTCCAGTACAGCGGTCCGCCGGCCAGGCACCACGGATGGATGAAACCCCCGTACAGCCCCGGGTACGCCGCGGCGTCCGCGACCGGCTCGCCGTCGGTCCAGGGCCCGGTCGGTTCCGGCGCGCGGCGCACCAGGATCGCCGCCCGTCGCTCGTCCAGGTGCATCGCGAGCCAGCCGTGTTGATCATGCCGGGCCACCGACAGCTCGCCGACATTACCCGGCAGTACCGGCGCCGCGCGGTGCGCACCGCGTACCCAGGTCCGCCCGTCGAAATAGCGGTACGCCCGCCGCTGGCCGATGTCAGCCGGCCGGGTCCGGGCCACGAAGGCCGGGCCGAACCGTCCGTTGGTCGTGCCGTAGAGGTAGATCCACTCGTCGTCGCGGGCGAAGCAGCCGACCTGGAAGCGCTCGCGACCGGTCGGGTTCCACCAGCGCGCGAGCTTGCGCCAGCTCAGCCCGTCGTCGACCGAGACGGCGATCCCCGCATGGCTGGTACGCCAACGACCGGGCCCGAGCCACCTGAGGATCGACATCCAGTGCACGTAGTGCACCCCGCCCACCGTGATCCCCGAGCACGGAATGACGGTGTGCTCGACCCAGCGGGGCAGGGATCTGATCACCTGGGCGGCGATCCCGCGTTCGGGCCAGCTCACGGCGGCGTCCAACCGCAGCCCCGAACCAAGATCACGATCGGTCGAGACGGCGAGCGTGTTCTTGCGCCACTGCGCTGTTGCCGGTCCCGCGCCCGGCCCGGCCCAGCCCTCACCGTAGGTGTCGCCGAACATCACGAACACCCGCGGGTCGCCGCCGGCGCCGGGCCCGGCATCCCAGATGAAGCCCAGGTCGGTGCCGTGGATCCCGAATCGGGTGGCGGTGTCGTTGGGCTCGCCCACCCCGGTCACGCGCGACAGCCGGGTCGTCTCGACGATCTGCACGCGCCGCAGCCTATAGGTCGGCGCGCAGCACAGGCTTGATCACCAACTGCTGCAACTGGGCCGGCGACCGTGGGTTCATGCTCACGGAGCAGCGCAGCACTCCGCGTCCGGCGGGCAGGTCCCAGGACCGCTTCGACGGGTCGTCGGAGGCCGCGCCGACCGGTTCGCCGCCGAGCAGGCCTCCGAGGAAGTCGATCGCCGAGACGAGCTCGGCCTGCCGCTCGGCGAGGGTGCCGTCCTGGACCAGATTCGGCGACAGCGCGTCGCGTTCGACGGCCAGCGCGCCGAGATCGCCCGCCCCGATCGCCGCGATCACGCGGTCGGCCGCCGCCAGCGTCTCCGGCCAGGGGACGACCTCCGGCGCGTCCGGAACCACGGCCGCCAGGGCCTCGGCGCAGAACCGCGCCGGGCTGGCGTACCTGGCATTGCCGAAGCCGACGATGCCGAGCCCCGAGGCCGGGTCCCAGCGCAGGTGCGAACCGAAGCCGGGGTAGCCGCCCGAGTGGGACACCGTCCGCCCGCGCCCGGACTCCTCGATCACCAGCCCGTAGCCGTATCCCTTTCCCCACAGGTGTTCCTCGTAGGGCTCCGGCGGGTACGCCCGGACGATCTGTTGCATCTCCCGGCGGGTGGCGGCCGACAGCGGCGCGTCGTCGTCGAACCGGTCCGGGCGCCAGGCGGCGGTCAGCCAGCCCGCCCAGGCGGCAAGATCGACAACGGTGGAGAACAGGCCGCCGATCGGGGAGAACGCGCCGGGCGCGGTGTGCGGCTGCGGCTCCCACTGCCGCCCGGTCCGGGCGTACCCGGTCGCGATCGGATCGCCCATCCGCACGTCGAAACCGGTTCGGTCCAGCCCCAGCGGGTCGATGATCAGTTCGCGCGCCACGGCAGGGAACGGCCGGCCGGCCGCGGCCTCGATGGCCTGCCCGACCAGGGCGTAGCCGAGATTGGAGTACGCATAGCGCGTCCCCGGCCAGGCGCCGAACCGGACGCCGCTGTTGATCATGGCCCGGAACTCGTCGTCGCCGAGCGCCTCCAACCGGTCGGCCCACGGATCGTCCTTGGTCAGGCCGCCCGACATCGACAGCAGCATCCGGACGGTCGGTGGTGCGGCGCCGTCGGGCACGTCGAGGCCGACCAGCCAGTCGAGCAGGTCGGTGACCGGGGCGTCGAGGTCGAGCTGGCCGCGATCGCGCAGGGCGAGCGCGGTGGCGGCGGTGAAGGACTTGGTGATCGAGGCGATCCGGAACGCGGTGTGCTCGGTCGGCGGAGCGCCGTCGGCGCCCGCGTGCCCGAGCATCCCGGTGCCGATCAGCTTGCCGTCGCGGAACAACCCCCAGGCAAAACCCGGGGCGGAGCCGCCGGCGAACCATCGGTCAGCATGATCGGAGACGGTGGCGAGCAGGTCGGCATCGGGCCGAGCAGGATCGGACATGGCGCCCAGATTGCCATCGCGCGCCTCAGCGGTCGCGCCAGCCCTCCCCGGTGATCGCGGGGTCGAGTCCCAGCTCGGCGAACAGCGCCTGCGCGCGTGACCAGTGGGCGGCGGGCACGCTGAGCGCGATTCGCGCCCGCTCGCCGTAGTCGACCCCGTCCACGGTCAGCCCGAGCGTGGGGGCGCGGGTCCGCAGGTCGTTGTCCAGCCGGCCGATCCGGTCGAGGGCGACGCTCGCCTCGGCGTGCCGGACGAGTTCGCGTTCGCGACCACCCGCCGCGGCCAGGCCGGCGGCGGCCGCCTCGCCGTAGGCCCGCGCCAGGCCGCCCGTGCCGAGCTTGATCCCGCCGAACCAGCGGCTCACCACGACCACGACGTCGCTCAGCCCGCGGGCCCGGATCGCCTCCAGGATGGGCATTCCGGCGGTGCCCGCGGGTTCGCCGTCGTCGGAGCTGCGCGTGATCTCTGCCTGCACCCCGAGCGCGAACGCCGAGCAGTGGTGCCCGGCATCGCGGTGGGTACGCCGGCACTCCTCGATCACCCGGCGGGCCGCATCCTCCTCCCCGACCCGGCGTACCGTCGCCAGGAAACGGGACTTCCGTTCGATCAGCTCCGCCGAGGCGTCGGCGCCGATGATCGAATAGCTGGTGGGCATCATGGGCGAGGTGTGTCTGTCAGTGCGAGGCGAGGTCGATGCAATGGCGCTGAACGCGTTGTGCAAAGCCAGGGCATCCCGCAGCCCGCAGCTTTGCCGAGAGCGTTGAAGAGTCGCCCGACGACCTGAAGTGCGCGAGCTGACGGCCGGTCACCGCCATCACATGCGCTGGCATGGAGTCATCGACAAGCAGGAAGAACTCGTCCGGAGAATAGATCTCATACCGCAGTGCGTCCTTCTCGCTTTCGGGCAGGCCCAGGAATCCTGTGTCGCTGGTGATGACGGCGTCGATGGCACCGGCGACGGCGGCCGCGTGGACGTGCCGGTCGAATGGATCCTTCACGGGAGCGTCTGTCCCGGCTGGGTACTGATCAATGCGCTCGTCCATCAAGGTAACGATCTTGTCGTGGATGCCGGTGATCTGGTCGCCGGTGAGGTCAGGGCGCGCCCTGCGGATGCCCTTGATCGTCTCGGCGAGGATGTCCACGGTGTAGCACAGGCGAAACGCTCGCCCGCCCGTCTCGTCATTCAGCAGGAACAGCCAGTCACGGAGGACTCTGCCGTGGAGCACGTTGGCGTCCGGCAGGGTCCGCGTGACAGCCATGTCACGACCTTATCGAGCGTTGCCTTCCGCCCGCGGTCACAGCCCGAGTGAGTCCTCCAGCTCGATCAGTTCCTGCAGCGCTTCGCGCTTGCGCTGCAGGCGGCGATCGCGAGCGGCGAAGACGTCATCGGTGCGCAACCGGGTGTGCGAGCCGACCTTCACGTGCGGCAGCTCGCCATCGCGAACCATCCGCATGACGGTGCTCCGGGACACGCCAATGACGTCGGCGGCCACCGTGGTCGACAGGAGTTCCGGGAACGAACTCAACACGACGCTCCCACCGTCGGCGACGGTGCGCAGCGCGCGCAGGAGCAGATTGGCGAGCTCGGGCCCGAGGTCCAGGTCGCCCGAGACCGACCTGTTCGGCTGCCGGTGCTGCTCAATCCAGGCAGCGAACTGGTCTGCCTGTGCCCGATCTTCGAAGGTCGCGAGCAGCGATTGACGGCTGGTGGTGGTCATGTCCGGGTCCTTGTCAGGCTCGCTTCCAGGATCTCGCGATGATCAACTGTAACTGCTCGCCCTGTCACCTACAAGTGACCACAAGTGACCAGACGGCTCAGTCGAGGTAGTCCCGGAGCACCTGCGAGCGCGACGGGTGCCGCAGCTTGCTCATGGTCTTGGACTCGATCTGGCGGATCCGCTCGCGGGTCACGCCGTAGACCTTGCCGATCTCGTCGAGCGTCTTCGGCTGGCCGTCGGTCAGGCCGAAGCGCATCGAGACCACGCCCGCCTCGCGCTCGCTCAGCGTGTCCAAGACATCGTGCAACTGCTCCTGCAGCAGCGTGAAGCTGACGGCGTCGGCCGGCACGACCGCCTCGGAGTCCTCGATCAGGTCGCCGAACTCCGAGTCGCCGTCCTCGCCCAGCGGGGTGTGCAGCGAGATCGGCTCGCGGCCGTACTTCTGCACCTCGACGACCTTCTCCGCCGTCATGTCCAACTGCTCGGCCAGCTCGTCCGGGGTGGGCTCGCGGCCGAGGTCCTGCAGCATCTGCCGCTGCACGCGGGCCAGCTTGTTGATCACCTCGACCATGTGCACCGGGATGCGGATGGTGCGCGCCTGGTCGGCCATCGCGCGGGTGATCGCCTGCTTGATCCACCAGGTCGCATACGTGGAGAACTTGTAGCCCTTGGTGTAGTCGAACTTCTCCACGGCCCGGATCAGACCCAGATTCCCCTCCTGGATCAGGTCCAGGAACAACATCCCGCGGCCGGTGTAGCGCTTGGCCAGCGAGACCACCAGGCGCAGGTTGGCCTCCAGCAGGTGGTTCTTCGCGCGGCGGCCGTCGTCGGCGATCCAGGAGTACTCCTCGACGTCGTTCGCCTTGACCTTCTTGGAGTCGTCGGCGAGCCGCTCGTCGGCGAACAGGCCGGCCTCGATCCGCTTGGCGAGCTCGACCTCCTGCTCGGCGTTCAGCAGCGCGACCTTGCCGATCTGCTTCAGGTAGTCCTTGACCGGGTCGGCGGTGGCGCCCGCGACCATCACCTGCTGCTCGGGCTCGTCGGCATCGTCGGCATCGGAGAGGCTGAAGCCCTGGTCCTCGGTGAGCTCCTTCTCGTCCTTGGCCTCCTTGGCCTGGTCGAAGCTCGCATCGTCGACATCGTCCAGGCCGGCCTTCTTGCCGACCCGCAGCACCACCTCGTCGCCGTCGATCTCGACCTGCACGTCCGGCGTACCGATCTTGTTCACCAGATCGCCCTTGGTCGTCGCGGGGCTCGTCCCGTTGGATTCCGCCTCGCCGGCGGCCTTCTTCGCCGGGGCCTTCTTGGTGCTCGCCTTCTTGGCCGGGGCCTTCTTGGCGGCCGCCTTCTTCGCCGGCGCCTTCTTCGCCGGGGCGCCCTTGGCCTGGGCCGACTTGGCGGCAGGCTTCGCCGCGGTCGTCTTCTTCGACGCCGACCCGGACTCGCCCGACTTCGCCGCCGCGGTCTTGCGCGTGGTCCCGGACTTCGCCGCGGTGCCTGTCTTCTTGGCGGTACGCGATCCCGACGCGGGAGCCGAGACCTTGGCTGACCGGGCCGCCGCGGCCGCGACCGGGGTCGCGTCGCTGGTGGGCTGTTCGCTGGGGGCGGGTGTCACAGAGAACCTCTCGAAAAATGCTCGACTCGTGCTGTTCGATTTTCGGGCGCACACCACCAGCCGGAAGTCAATGGTGCTCCGCTGCGCCATTCTGGCACGCGCGGAGCGACTACCCAAACGAGAAGCCAGGGGTCGGAGGTCTGGCTCCTCCATGTCGACAATCAGGTCCCCGGGCGCCCGGAGGTCAGTCGCCCTTCACCGCGAGCACGGGTACGCCGGCATCGAGCAGCACCCGCTGGGCGTGCATGCCCAGCAACAGCTTGCCCGTGGGGGAGCGGCGGCGCAGGCCGATCACGATCAGCTCGGCGCCCTCGGCATCGGCGATCTCCATCAGGTTCTCCGCGATGGCGCCCTCGGGCGAGGACGGCCGGGTCTCCCACGCCACTCCGGCCACCTCGAACTCGGCGGCATGCGCGCCCGGGTCGTCGGCGTCGGTGTTCGGGACGACGAGCACCGATGTGGAGCGCAGCCGTGCCTCCGCGATGGCGGCCGTCAGCGCGGCCTGTCCCTCGGGTTTCGTCGAATATCCCACTACCACCGACATCAGACCGGTTCCTCCTCACTCGCCGGGAATACCGGCCAGGTGTGCACGGGCTGGTTGCGATGCATCCGCAGGAGGTACGCACGGACCATGCCTGCCAGCGCCTCGTCGCGACTCATGCCAGCGTCCTCGCGGGCAGCTACCTCGGCAGTCTGCCATGCCGCGCCGTTCTGCCCGGTCGCGCACCTGCCCTCGATCACCCCGAGGTAGTGCGCGATGTTCTCCGCATCCACGCCATAGGCCGCCAGCCCCGCGGCCGCGCGCGGCAACAGCACCTCCGGAACCAGCTCGCGCGCCGGCCGTTCGCCCACCCCCGGCCAGCTCAGGGTGGCGTCAATGCCGTCGCGTACCCCCGCCTCGAAGTTGCGGCGCGCCCAGTCGAACGGCTCGTCCGGCCACAGTTCCGCGGCCCGCTCGGCCAGCTCGCGGGTCAGCCCGGCATAGAGCGCGACATTGGCCATCATGTCGACCGCGGTCGGGCCGGCCGGCAGGACCCGGTTCTCGATCCGCAGATGCGGGCCGGGCGGGGTGTGGTCGTAGACGGGCCGGTTCCAGCGGTAGATGGTGCCGTTGTGCAGCGTCAGTTCCGCCAGATCCGGCACCTCGCCGGCGGCGCGGGCGGCCCGCGGATCCTGCGCGGAGACCTCCGGCAGCAGCGGCGAGTAGCGCATGTTCGCCCGGAACAGGTCCATCGGCGACCCGATCCAGTCGTCGCCGAAGAACACCCGCGGGGTGACGTCGGCGGCGCGCTCGTCCGGCGTCCGGGTGTCGGTCGCCTGCCCGAACAGCGGGATCCGCGACTCGGCGTACCAGCGATGTCCGAAGACGTAGGGCGAGTTCGCACCCAGCGCGAGTTGCACGCCGGCGATCGCCTGGCTGGCGTTCCAGTAGCCGGGAAAGTCGGCCGGGGAGACCTGCAGATGGATCTGCATCGACGTGCACAGCGCCTCCGGGGCGATCGAGTCGCTGCTCACCCGCAGCGGCTCCGGCCCGTCGATCACGATCTCGAACGGCGCGCCGCGCAGCCACCGCATGTAGGTGTCGAGCATGGCGTAGCGCGGATTGGGCGTCAGCGTCTCGCTGGTCACGTCGGCGGGGGTCGCCGTGGGCAGTACGCCGATCGCGGCCAGCCCGACATCGAGCGGCTCGGCCCGCGCCGCCGCATCGTTCAGCGACGACCGGACGACATGCTCGAAGGTCAGGATGCCGCCCGGCCCGAGGTGGCGCGGGGTCAGATTGAGTTCGATGTTGAACCGGCACAGCTCGGAGACGAAGGCCTTGTCGTCGATCGCCGCGAGCACGTCGACATTCGACATCGACGGCCGGCCGTCGGCGCCGACGAGATAGATCTCGACCTCCATCCCGGCGCGCGGATGGGCGTGCTCGAAGGTGTCGGTGGCGAGCATCTCGTCCAGCACCCCGAGACAGTCCTCGACCCGTTCGGTGAACCGGGCGCGGTCCTCGTCGGTGTAGTCGGCCCCTTCGACCTCCGAACCCATGTCTCATCCTCCCCCATCACTGGCCAGCAGGGTGGTGATTCTCTCGATCGTGCGCGCGGTGGCCGCGGCGTCGCCGTCCGGCGTGGCCGGGTCGGTGAACAGGTGGCCGGAGCCCGGCAGCACATGATCGGCGAACGAGGCGCCGGAGTCGGTGACCGCTCGACCGAGGGCTGCCACGTCCGCTGGTGCGATCCAACTGTCATCGGCGTACCGGTGCACCTGGACGGGCTGTCCGGGCCATCGCCCGCGCGGCGCGGCGGCGTAGTGCAACAAGATCACCGCCGCGGCCCCGGGCCGCTCGGCGGCCAGCCGCTGGGCGAAGGCGGCGCCCAGGGAGAAACCGGCGAGGACGGTGTCGGGCGGCAGATCTGCCAGCGTCGGGCGTACCCGCTCGAAGAGCTCGCGCCCGCCCACCTGGTCGCGGTAGCCGATCCCGCCCGCGGTGTCGTCGAAGACCTGGCCGTCGTAGAAATCGGGGGTGATCACCTCGTGACCGGCTCCGCGGAGCGCGTCCGCGAAGTCGCCGACGGCGGGACGCAGCCCCAGCGCAGAGTGCAACAGCAGCACGGTGCTCATGCGCTCAGCTTGGCACGCCGACATGTCGTTACGTGCGCGGTACGCGCCGTCGATCACCCGAGGACTAGCGTGATCGCCGTGAGTCCTGTGTCCATCCGCGAGGCGACCGCGGCCGATGCGGCGGCCTGCCGCGAGATCTATGCGCATTACGTCACCGACACGGTGATCACGTTCGAGTACGAGGTGCCGACCAGCGACCAGATGGCGGCCCGGATCGAGGCGGCGCACGCCTGGCTGGTGGCCGAACGCGACGATCGCGTCGTCGGGTACGCCTACGCCGGCCCGCACAAGGCCCGCGCGGCCTATGACTGGTCGTGCGAGGTGAGCGTCTACCTCGCGCCCGGGCTGCGGCGCACCGGCGCGGGCCGGGCGCTGTACGAGGCGCTGTTCGCGGTGCTCCGCGAGCGCGGGTACGCGATGACCGTCGCCGGGATCACCCTGCCGAACCCCGCCAGCGAGGGCCTGCACGCCGCCCTCGGGTTCGAGCCCGTCGGGGTGTTTCGCCGGATCGGGTGGAAGTTCGACGCCTGGCACGACGTGTACTGGTGCCAGCGGGCGCTGTGATCATGCACCCGCCGCTCCCCAAGCGTGTCGTCAGTTATCGCCGCCCGCCGGCCCCGGCGGGCGGCGATAACTGACGACACGTTTCGGGAGCGGGTCAGGAGCGGGGGCGGTCGCCGAAGGCCCAGTCGCGCTCGGCGAGGGCGGCGGCGAGGATCCGGATGGCCTTCGGGCCGACGCCGTGCAGGGCGAGCAGGTCGCGTTCGGTCCAGCCGCGGACGGCATCGAGGGTCCAGATGCCCTGCTGGCGCAGCGCGCGGGTGGCCGGGGCGCCGATCCGCGGCATCGGCGTACCCTCCGGCGGCGCCGCCCGATCTGCCCGCGGTCCGCCGGCCTCGTGGTCGACGACCGCGATCCCGCGCGGTGACAGTCGATAGCCGATGTCGAGCGACTCGGTCAGCCCGAGCTCCTTCAGCTTGCGGACATCGATCTTGAAATCGGCGGTCTCCCGGCCGAGGTCGGCGGCCAGGTCGGGCGCGCGGACGGTCGGCCGGGCATCGATGATCGCCAGCGTCGCCCGGGTCCAGGGCCCGATCGGGGAGGCGGCATCCAGCCGGTCCAGCCGGGCGATGATCGTCGCGATCTCGGCCGCGTCGGGCACGGTGGAGCGCAGGGCCTCGCGCGGGTCCGGCCCGGCGTGGCGCAGCTCGATCCGCCAGACCGGGCGCTCGGGATGGTGGTCGAGCTGCGCGCGCAGCTCGACCAGGGAGCCCGCTCCCGCGCGGCGAGCCTCCGCGGCGGTGATCCGGGAGGCGGGAACGCGGTCCACCGCCACCACCTCGACCAGGCCGACGGCGGTCCGCAGCCGCGTCCCGGCCTTCACCCGCGGTCGGTCCCAGCGCCGGAAGGCAAGATCCACGCGGCCGTCGCGGATGGCGGCGAGCGTGTCCGGCCGGATCATCATGGTCGCAAGTTAGCGCGGCGGGCATCATGGGTGGATGCGGAACTTCGTAATCGGCACCGTCACCAGTGCCCTCGCGCTGTGGGTCACGGTGGCACTGCTGCCGGGGGTCGCGCTGATTCCCTACGCCTCCGGGACCCTCCCGGCCGTCCTGACCTATCTCGCCGTCGCGTTGATCTTCGGGCTGGTCAACGGGATCATCGCGCCGGTGATCAAGTTCGTGACGTTCCTGTTCTATGTGATCACGCTCGGCCTGTTCGGCCTGCTGGTGAACGGATTCCTGTTCTGGCTGGTGTCGGTGATCTCCGACCAGCTCGGCTTCGGGCTGCGCGTCGACGGGTTCTGGTGGGGCGTCGGCGGGGCGATCGTGATGGGTATCGCGGCGGCGCTGATCGGGCTGATCACGGGTCCGTTGCGCAAGCGCGAGACCGCGCGCTGATCGCACGAAGCCGGGTACGCCGCAAGCCGCGGCCCCCGCTAGCCTGATCGGACCAGACGCAGGGAGGCATCATGGCGCGACGGTACCCGGACGAGGCGCGAGCGGCGGCGCGCACGGCGTACACCCGGATCGAACCGCTGCACGTGGTCGCCTATTTCAATCCCGAGGCCCAGGCCGCCTCGGAGGGCGTCCAGGCCGATCCGCGTGCGTGGTACTTCGGGGTTCGCGCCCAGCCGATGGGCGAGGCGGCGCCGGCCGTGGTCGCGGCCGCCTTCCACAGCTTCAACCCGGTGATGGTGGACCGGGTCTGGCCGCGGGTGCTCAAGGTGGGTCTGGAGACTCTGGCCGGGGCCCGCACCGAGATGCTGGATCGCGCGCTGCGCACGGCATTCGGCGAGCTCGTCGACTCCCCGGACCTGCCCGCGCTGGTCGACGCGATCAGCGACCTGAACGCCACGCTGCCGCTCGGCGGCCGGCCGCTCGGTGCGGCCTGGGCGGAGGCGCCGGCGACCGGGATCGATCATGTCGACCTGTGGCAGGAGCTGACGATCCTGCGGGAGTGGCGAGGCGACGGACACATCGCGGTGCTGAACCATGCCGGGCTGGGGCGCGTCGAGGCGATCGCCCTGCATCTCGCGGAGCATCCCGACCCGCCGAAGGGCCATGTCGGCGGCCCGCCGCGCGAGCAGGCGCTGAAGCTGCGCGACTGGTCGGAGAGCGATTGGCAAGATGCCGTCGCGGCGCTGGTCGAGCGTGGCCTGATCGAACCCGCGGGCGGCCGGCTCAGCGAGGCCGGGGTGGAGCTGATCGACGAGCTGGAGGCGGCCACCGACGACGCCGCGGCGTACCCGTGGCGCGAGGCGGAGGCCCGCGAGTTGCTGGAGCGGCTCCGGCCCTTCACCAAGGCCGTGCTTGCCTCGGGCTTCCTGCCCTGGGTGGCGGCGCGCGGCGGATCCTGATCAGTCGGTCCGCGCAGTCGGCTGCTCCGGGTTGCGGATGGTGAACCACGACACCACCCCGCCGGCGGCCAGCAGGGCGGCGCTCCACAGCATCGCCGCGCGGTAGCCGCGGTCGAAGACCACCGGGTCGGCGTAGTCGCCGCCGGACAGACCGACCATCAGCGGCAGCGCGGCTACCGCCAGCAGCGAGCCGGCGCGCGCGACGGCATTGTTGATCCCCGAGGCGATGCCGGCATGGTGATCCGGCGCGGCGGCCAGGACGGTGGCCGTCAGCGGGGCGACCAGGGTGGCCAGCCCGAGGCCGAAGATGGTCAGCGGCGCCGCGACGTCGAGCCAGTAGTTGACCTGCGGGCCGACCCGGGCCAGCAGCAGCGTACCCACCGCGCAGAGCAGGGGTCCGATCGTCATCGGCAGCCGCGGGCCGATCTTCGCGGCCAGCGCCCCGCCCCGGCCGGCCAGCAGGATCATCATGATCGTCACCGGCAGGGTGGACAGTCCGGCCGCCAGCGCGTCGAATCCCGACACCACCTGGAGTTGCAGGACCAGGAAGAACATCACCGCGCCGAGCGCGGCATAGGTGAGCAGCGTCATCGCGTTGGCGGCGGAGAACTGGCGCGAGGCGAACAAGCCGGTGGGCATCATCGGGTTTCGCGAGCGGCGCTCGTTGATCACGAACGCGAGCCCGGCGAGTAGACCGATGATCAGCGCGGGCACCGCGATCGAGGGCAGTGCGGTCCACTCGATCAGCGCGTAGGTGATGCCCGCCAGCCCCAGGCTGCCGAGGATCGCGCCCGGGATGTCGAAGCCCTTGACCGCCTCGGGGTCCCGGGTCTCCGGCACGTGCCGGGCGGCGTACAGCGTGATCGCCGCGATCGGCAGATTGATCAGGAACACCCAGCGCCAGCTCGCGTACTGCACCAGCCAACCGCCGAGAAACGGGCCGATCGCGGTGGCGACGCTGCCCAGGCCCGACCAGGTGCCGATCGCCCGGGCGCGGTCGCGCTGCGCGAAGGCGCCCTGGATCATGGCCAGGCTGCCCGGGGTGAGCAGCGCCGCGGCGACGCCCTGGGCGATCCGGGCGATGATCAACACAGCAGGGGTCGGGGCGAGCCCACAGGCCAGCGAGGCGATGGCGAAGCCCGCGACCCCGATCACGAAGATCCGCCGCCGACCGAAGTGGTCGCCGAGGGATCCGCCGAGCAGGATCAGGGAGGCGAGGCTGAGCAGGTAGCCGTTCGAGATCCACTGCAGGTCCGACAGACTGGCGCCGAGGTCCTCACCGATCCGGCGCAGGGCGACATTGACGACCGTGCTGTCCAGCAACGCCATCCCCGAGCCCAGCGTGGCGGCGGCGAGCACCCAGCGCCCGGTCGAGGACTTGAGGGAGACGCTCGCCGACAGCTGGCTCATCGCCACAGCATCGCACGGGTGGCGTGGTCCGTCACCGGCTCGCCCGGCCGCGACGGTTCGCGAGCAGCTTGCCCCGTGCTGCATGCTTGTCCCAGACAGTACGGAGGACGCATGGGCACGCATCAGCACGGCTACATCGGCGACAAGGACGACTACCTCAAGCGGTTGCGCCGGATCGAGGGGCAGGTCCGCGGCCTGCATCGGATGGTCGACGAGGAGCAGTACTGCATCGACATCCTGACCCAGGTCAGCGCCGTGACGAAGGCCCTGCAGGCGGTCTCGTTGGGCCTGTTGGAGGAGCACATGGGTCACTGCGTGGTGAATGCCGCCCGCGAGAGCGACGAGGCGGCGGACGCGAAGGTACGCGAGGCCGCCGACGCCATCGCCAGGTTGGTGCGCTCGTGATCACCGAGTACACCGTGAGCGGGATGACCTGCGAGCACTGCGTGCGCGCCGTCACCGACGAGGTCACCGAGCTGCCGGGTGTGACCGGCGTCGACGTCGAGCTGGAGACCGGGCGACTGCTCGTCACCTCCGATGCCGAGCTGGACGTCGATGCGGTACGCGAGGCCGTCGACGAGGCGGGCGGATATCGCCTCGCCTGAGCCGCGGCGTACCCGCTGAGATCCTGCGGGGCAGCGGGCGCCCTTCTCGCCACCTCCCCGGGATGCTGACCCAACACCTGTTCGCTCACCCAACAGCTATAGGCGTTGGGTGAGCGAACAGGTGTTGGGTCAGCGTCGGCGGAGGGGGTCGGGGCGGCGAACAGCTGGCGGGGGCCGATTACCCCGCGGGGGTATCATGACGGTCATGAACGAGCAGGGCATGAGCGAGCAGGGCCACGGCTACATCGGCGACAAGGATGCCTACCTGAAGCGGCTGCGCCGGATCGAGGGGCAGGCGCGTGGCCTGCAGCGGATGGTGGAGAACGACGAGTACTGCATCGACATCCTGACCCAGGTCAGCGCCATGACGAAGGCGCTGCAGGCGGTCTCCCTCGGACTGCTCGACGACCATCTTCGGCACTGCGTGGTAGACGCAGCCAAGGAGGGTGACGAGGCGGCCGAGGCCAAGGTGCGCGAGGCCTCCGACGCCATCGCCCGGCTGGTCCGCTCCTGACTCAGGACTCCTCGGGCAGCCCCGCCAGCGCCTCGGCGATCGGGACGTCGCCGTCGTTGAACCGGATGGTACGCCGGATGGTCCCCCGATCGCCCAGCGCGGCGACGATCACCCGGGCCACATTGCCGCGCGAGACCTCGCCCGCCGCGTCCCCGAGCTCGATCCGGCCGGTCGGCTCCTGGGTGGTCAGCCGGCTCGGCCCGAGCACCGTCCAGTCCAGCCCGCTGGCCCGCAGGTGATCGTCGGCGCGGGCCTTGGCCTCGGCATAGAAGCTGAACGGATTGTCGGCCGGAATGTCGTCGATTCCCGAGCCGAAATAGGACACCATCACATAACGCAGCGCGCCCGCCGCCTCCGCCGCGTCCATCGACCGCTCCGCGGCATCCTGGTCGATCGCGATGGTGCGCTTCGGGTCACCGCCACCCGCGCCCGCGGACCAGACGACCGCATCCTGGCCGTCCAGCAGCGTGGTCAGTCCTGCGGTGTCCAGCGTCTCGATGTCGGCGACCTCGGGCGCCGCGCCGGTCGCCGCCACCGCCTCGGCCTGGTCGGGATTGCGAATCACCGCGGTGACCCGGTAGCCGGCCTCGACCAGCAGCGGCGCCGCCAGTAGGGCGACCTTGCCGTGGCCGCCGATGATCATCACATTCGTCATCGCGCATCTCCTGTCGATCCTGGGTCGGTCTCGATCCGTCCGGTCAGTGCGGTGCGCAGCCCGGCGATCATGCTCTGCCGGAAGTCGATCATGGTGGGCGCGTTGGGCACGAAGTCATCGGCGCCGTGGTACATCCCGGCCTCGATGATCAACTCCACCGGCACGCCGGCGTCCTGGAGGCGGCGGGCATAGTCGACGTCCTCGTCGAAGAACAGGTCCAGGTCCCCGACGCCGATCCAGGCTGGCGGCAGCCCCGTCAGATCGGTACGCCGGGCCGCCGCGGCATACTCCGGGGCCTCGTCGGCTCGCGGTGGCCGGCCCAGATAGCTGGTCCAGGCGTAGGCGTTCGAGGTCGGGGTCCAGACGAAATTGCCGCGCCCGGAGTGATCATCGACCAGCACGGTGCGATCGTCGATCATCGGGTAGATCAGGGCCTGGTAGGCGATCGGGGGCCCGCCGGCATCGTGGGCGCGCTGGGCCAGCGCGGCCGCCAACCCACCCCCGGCGCTTTGTCCGCCGACCGCGATCCGGTCCGGATCGATGCCAAGGGAGTCGGCATTGGTGTGCAGCCACTGCAGCGTCGCGAAGCAGTCGTCGAGCCCAGCGGGGAACGGGTGGTCCGGTGCGAGCCGATAGTCGGGCGCGACGACCAGCGCCCCGACCTCGGCGGCGATCCGCTCACAGATCGGCGCCGACTGCTCCGGCGTACCCATGATCGTGCCGCCGCCGTGCAGCCACAGCACCGCGGGGGACCGGCGGTCCCGTTCGGCCGGCTCGAAGGCCACCAGCTCGATCGGCGACCCGCCGTCGGATCGCGGGGCCGTCCGACGGTCGCGGCGAACGCCGAGGTCCGGTCCGGCCGGGCGGGGCAGCGGCAGGTTCCGCAGCAGGGTCAAAGTGGCGCGGTCGCCGACGGCGAGCGGCGGCCACAGGCCGGGCCCGCGCAGCTCGGGGTCGACGGCGTCGATCTCGCGGCGACGGCGGCTGGCGTAACGGCCGATCGCCCCGGCCGCGAGGCCGAGCGCGAGCAGGGCGGTGGGCTTCATCCGATGACCTCCGGGACGGGTGTGCGGTCGGTGCGTTCCCACGGTATCCGCCCCGACGCGCGCCCGGATCGGGCGGTCAGCGCCTACACTGCGAACACTTGATCACCGAGCCTGGCGTCCTGACCCGAGTCGACCGAAGGAGTTCCCGAGATGATCTTCATCACCGCACGATTCCCCGTGCAGCCCAAGTACGCCGACGACTGGCCCGACCTGTCGCGCGCCTTCACCGAGGCCACCCGCGCCGAGGATGGCTGTCTGTGGTTCTTCTGGTCGCGCGAGGTCGACGATCCGCACTCCTATGTGCTGGTCGAGGCGTTCCGGGACGGCGAAGCCGGCGCCGCGCACGTCAATTCCGAACACTTCAGGCGGGCCACCGAGGACCTGCCGCGCTACCTCGCCGCGACGCCCAAGATCATCAACGCCGAGGTCGACGGCACGGACTGGTCCGAGCTCGGCGAGCTGGCCGTCCGCGACTGACTCAGCTGCCGAGGATCTTGTTGTCCAGCCGGAACGGGTTGACGTCGAGCAGCTTGCGATCCCACTTGGCCAGCGTCGCTTCGGCCTGATAGCTGGTGTTCAGGAAGGCGAGCAGCGCGGCGTCGGGGTCGGCGCTGCGGCGTACCTCGTCATAGGGCAGGATCCACTCCCCGAGTTGATCATCGAAGTAGCCGGGCGCCACCGCGGCCTCGGCGTACCCGTCCGGCGTCGGATAGGAGTAGGCATAGAAGGAGCCCTCCGCCGACCCGCCCGGCCAGAAACCGGCGGCCGCATTCTCCCGCGACTCGGCCTCCGCCATCACCCACGGCGGGCAGTTCGGCGGGCCGGGCGAGGTGTGCGGCGGTGCGGTACGCCCGGAGTAGCGCGTGCAGGACAGATCCATCGAGCCCCAGAACACCTGCACCGGGCTGTCCTTGCCGGCGAACCCGGCCCGCCACAGGCTGAACACCCGGTCCGCGGCGAGCAGTTGCCGCCACCACAGGTTGACCGCCTGTGCGTCGTAGCTGTGGTGCTCGGTGTCCTGGGCGAACGGGATCGCCGGGCTCACTTCGTTCGGGCGCGGGTCGATGTCGCAGCCGATGCCGAGGTCGCCCATCGCCTGCTGCACCTCGGCGAAGAACTGTGCCACCGACTTCGGCTCGAGCTTGATCGAACGCTGCCCACCGCTGGTGTCCCGGATGATCAACTGGTGGTCCACGAAGTCGAACTCGGTGTCGAAGTCCTGGCCGGGCCCGCGCGCGATCCGGGTCCGCAGCCCGCGCGCCGACACCTCGAAGGTGACATTCCACCAGTGGTTGATCAACGGGGTGGAGACCATCTGCACCTTGCCGATGATCTGTAGCCACATGTGCAGCGTCTCGCGGGTGTCGGTCCAGTCGTCCACCCGCAGTGCGGGCCAGGATGTCGGGCTCATCGGTGCCTCCTCGCGTGCCGTGGCCCAGCCTTGCACGCGCCCGGCGGTCCGACTAGCCCCGGTCGGTGGCGAGCAGCCCGTAGACGAACGTGTCGGTCCACTCGCCCTTGGCGAACCAGTCGTGGCGCAGATGCGCCTCGCGGGTCATCCCGAGCCGCTCGCACAGCCGCGCCGACGCGGCGTTGCGCGCGTCCATCTGGGCCACCACCCGGAGCAGGCCGAGGTCGTCGAAGGCGTGGTCGAGCACGGCCCGGGCCGCCTCCGTGGCGTACCCGCGGCCGGCGAATCGTGGGTTGAACGCCCAGCCGATCTCCGCCTTGCGCCGGGTGTCGTCGGTCAGCCAGAGCGCGATGTCGCCGACCACCGTGCCGTCGGCCTCGGCGACCAGCGCCAGTGCCGTCCCGTCGTCGGCGAACCCGGTGCGTTCGACCCGCTGGGCCACCTTCTTCGGCGCGGTGCGCACGGTCCAGGGGCCCTCGAGCAGGTAGCGAGCGACCCCCGGCTCGCCGTAGTAGGCGAGCAGCGCGTCGGTGTCGCTCAGCCGGTGCAGCCGCAGCCGCAGCCGGGCCGTGTGCAGTTCGGTCGCCACCGGCCCAGCCTCGCATGCCGGGCCGACACTCGCCCGCGGACTCTCGGCCGCCCTATCGTCGGCCGGGTGAGCAGCGACGCAGAGTCCCGTGCCCGGCTGGCCGCGGCCGCGCGGGCGCGGGAGGCCGAGCGCGCGCAGCAGTTGATCGACACCTTCGTGGCGCGACTGCGCGCCGCCACGATTGCGCCGGAGCCCCTGCGGGCCCGGCTGCTGGACGGTACGCGGGTGCGTACCGACGCGCGTGGCTGGTACCTGAAGACCGACAAATCGCTGGCCATCGGCGCCGGCGGACAGTTCTACGTGCTGACCGTGCCGGGCGGGTGGCGCGAGCGGCTGCGCGGGGTACGCCTGCTGCCGACCGACCCGCCGCTGGTCGTCTCGGCCGGTGCCCGCGACGGCCAGACCGGCGATCTGACGGGATTCCTGCAGCGGGCGCTGGACCGGTACGCCGAACCACCGCCCGCCCGCGACCGCTGAGCGCCATCGGGCAGACTGGGGCGTGCGGGCCGGGCCGGTCCGCAGGCGCGAGGAGGTGGCCGTGGATCCATTTGCACTGTCCGGTGTCGGGCTGATCATCATCATCGTGCTGGTGGCGTTGATCTTGCTCCGGGCAACGGCATTCTTCACCGTGCGCACCCAGGAGAACGTGATCGTCGAACGGTTCGGCAAGTTCGTCCGGGTCGCCCGGCCGGGCCTGAACTTCAAGGTCCCCTTCATCGAGTCGACCACCAAGCCGATCTCGCTGCGGGTGCAACAGCTCGAGGTCAACATCGAGTCCAAGACCAAGGACAATGTGTTCGTCACGGTGCCGGTCGCGGTGCAGTACGTCATCCCCGAGTCGAACGTGCGCGATGCGTACTACCGGCTGTCCGATCCGACCGCGCAGATCCGGTCCTATGTCTTCGATGTCGTCCGCTCGGCGCTGTCCGGGCTGAATCTCGATCAGGCCTTCGAGTCCAAGGACGACATCGCGACATCGGTCGAGCGGACCCTGTCGGCGCAGATGCGCGAGTACGGCTTCGAGATCGCCAACACCCTGGTCACCGACATCTCGCCCGATCAGCGGGTGCGCGACTCGATGAACTCGATCAACGCGGCGCAGCGCGACCGGGTCGCGGCGCAGTCGCTGGCGGAGGCGGACAAGATCAAGCGGGTCACCCAGGCCGAGGCCGAGGCGGAGGCCAAGCGGCTGCAGGGCGTCGGTGTCGCCGCGCAGCGCAAGGCGATCGCCGAGGGCATCGCCGAGCAGTACGAGATGCTGCGCCGCGTCGGCATCGAGGCGACCGCGGAGCAGTTGTTGTTGATGACGCAGTACTTCGACACCATGCAGGACGTCGCCCGCAACGGCCGGTCGAATGTGCTCTACCTTCCGTCCAATCCGGGTGCGGTCGGCGGCATGTTCGAGGAGATCCGCAACGCGCTGCTGCAGTCCAAGGGCGCGGAGCCGGCCTTCGAGGATGCGGTACGCGAGGGACGCCGCCCGGACGAGGGGCCCGAGGGTGGTAGTACCGCCGTCGGGCGGCCCGCGCCCCCGCCGCCACCGCGGCCCGCCCCGCGCCCCCAGCTCCCGGACGCCCCGCGGCACGCCCAGCCGGCGCTGAGCGAGGAGCAACAGCAGCTCTTCGACCGGGCCCGCGGCCTCGCCGAGCGGTTCACCGGCCGCCGCGGGCGCGACGACGAGTCCTGACCCGGGTGCGTGCGCAACTGACCTGTCGGGGCGGTTGGCGCGGGCTCGGCCTTGGGTCCTCACCGGCGCACGCGCATTCTTGGAGGATGATCCCTTCCAGCCGGGCTCCGGCCGACCTGGTGCTCCTCGGCGGCGTACCCGGTGCCGGGAAGTCGACCGCGTTGCGGGCGCTCGCCGCGCGGCGCGGTGATCTGCGGATCCTCGACAGCGAGCAGACCCGCGCCCGGTTGGCGGCCGGGCTCCGGCACGGCCTGGCGTACCGCTACTACCGGCCGCTGGTGCATCTGTTGCACCACCTGGCGGTGCTGGCCCGGGTGCTGATCGGACCCCGCGCGCGGCTCGTCGTGCACGATCCGGGTACGCGCGGATGGACCCGGCGGTTGCTGCTGCGGATCGCCCGGTGGCGGGGCTGGACACCGTCGGTGGTGTTCATCGACGTGGCGCGCTCCGACGCGCTGGCGGGCCAGGTGGCGCGGCAGCGGATGGTCCGGGCGGGCGCATTCGATCGACACTGGGCGACCTGGTCCGGGCTGCGGGTCGGCGCGGTCGCGGGGGTCCTGGCCGATGAGCCGTGGCGGGCGGTGCGCGTGGCGGATCGTCGCGGGGCGGTGCGCGCGCTGCTGGGCGAGTTCGGGTTGACCGGTGCCGGTGCGGGGCCGGTCGTCCCGGCGCTCGCAGCCTGATTCTCAGCGGGTACGCGAGGCGCAGGCGACACAGCGGGTCGCCGCCGGGCGGGCGCGCAGCCGGTCGCGGGGGATGGGCTCGCCGCAACCGGCGCAGATCCCGTAGCTGCCGTCGGCGAGCCGGGCCAGCGCGGCATCGACCTCCGCGATCTCGCGGAGTTCCTTGCGCTGCAGGCCGTCCAGAAGCTGCCAGCCGGCGGACAGGGTGGAGCCCTCGAGATCGTGCTCGTCGTCATACTCGGCGTCGCGGTCGGAGCGGATCCGCTCGGTCTCGTCGGCGTGCGATTCCAGCAGTGCCCGTAGCGCGGCTCGCCGCTCGGCCAGCGCGGCGCGGATCTCGTCGTCGAAGGTCGTCGCCGGCATCTGTTCAGCCTAGTCCGGGCCGCGTCCGACCGGTGAGCGTCGACACTGTCAGGATGGTGGTCACAGCGCCGATCGGCCGGGAGGACGCCCATGACCGAGATCAGGATTCCGGAGCCCGTCGCCTCGTTCGTCGAGGTGGTCAACCGCCACGACCCGGATGCGTTCCTCGACGCGTTCACCGAGACCGGCTACGTCGACGACTGGGGGCGGACATTCGCCGGGCGCGAGGCGATCCGGGGCTGGAGTGATGTGGAGTTCATCGGCGCCCGCGGCACGATGACCCCGCAGCGCGTCGATGTCGACGGTGACACCGTCACCGTGATCGCCGACTGGCGCAGCAGCCACGCCAACGGCCTGTCGAGCTTCGCGTTCGTGACCGACGGCGACAAGATCGTCTCGATGACGATCCGCGAAGGCTAGGACGCGAATTGTCCTACGTTGAACTCGCGACGGCCGGGCAACGCGCTTTCGCGGCCACAGGTGCCCAGGAGCTGGGCCTGGTGGTGCCGTGGACTCCGTTGTGGACCACCCGCGACGTGCTCTCGCACCTGGTCGACAACGCGGAGCGCGCGATCTCAGGCGTGACGGGACCGCCGAGTGCGGATGAGGCCAATGAAGCCGTCGAGGCCTTGCAGGATGCCTCCGTGGCTCAGCTCGTCCAGCGGTGGCGAGACGTCACCCACGCGGTGCCCTCGGCGCCGGCCGGACCGTCCCCGGAATGGGATGTGGCCGTGCACCTTGCGGATGTCTTCGAGGTATGGGGCCGGCCGGCCCTCGGTGCCGCCCTGTGGGCGCCGACGTTGATCTCGGCGCTGACCTTTCTCGAGCGGGCGGGGCGACTTCAGTGCACGGTGGTCGGTGAGTCGGGGTCGTTCGGTGACGGCGCCGAGTTGGCCGCGGTGAGCGACTACGAACTGTTTCGCGCGCTGTTCGGGCGGCGCCACGATGTCATCGACTCCGTGGTGGCCCGTGGCGACCCTGCTGTGCTGCGTTCGCTCGCCTTCTTCGGGTGACTGCGGCTCAGCGCTGCAGCGGCGTACAGATGCAGGAGCGGTTGCCGTCGGCGTCGGCGACCACCCAGTACGCGGGGGCGGCCGCGTCGCTGACCAGCGTCCCGCCCGCGTCCAGCACCGCCTGCAGGCGCCGCTCGCCGTCGTCGTGCGGGACCCAGACGTCGAGATGCCAGCGCTGTTCGTGATCGTGGTCGGGCAGCTCGGGCCCGCCGGCGTCGGCCGGCTGGAACCAGATCGCCGGCGACTGCCCGCTCGGGTCGAACGGCTCGCCGTCGCGTACCTCGCCCCGCAACAGCGCTGCGTAGAACGGCGCCAACCGCTCGCCGTCGGCGGTGTCCAGGCCGGGCTCGAACTGGCTCAGGCCGCTGGTGTCTGCCTCGATCCCCGCCTCGGCGGCAAAGCCGCTGATCGTGCGAGCCAGGTCGATGTCGCGGGAGGTGATCGCGCCGACATCGTGGCTGACCAGCGTGACGATCACCTCGGGATAGGTCAGCGAGATGTCCGGGTGATGATCGGCCGCCTCGGCCGCCGCGCCGATCCGGTCCACCAGCGCCAGGCCGGTCGCGAAATCGCCGGTCCGGAACCGGGCGCGCAACACGTTGAGCACCTGGCGCCAGTCCGGCAGGTCCGCAGCCAGCACGTCGTCGTGGGAGAGTCGCTGCTTCGGGTCGGTCATGGTCCCACTGTGTCACCCGGCACCGACCGTGCCCGGGTGTCCGGTCGATCTCCCGCACCTTTCTGGCTGGGAGCTCTGCGTCCTTACCGCAGAATCCCGCCGCCAAGCGGTTCTGGAATCGGGACCGAGTGCTCCCGGCCGGGAAAGTGCGGATCCAGGGGTCGCGATCACTGATCGGCGCCGCGCTGATCCGGCGGTACGCGGAAGGTCACCCAGCAGTCGGGCGGCAGGTCAGGTTTTCCGGGCACTCGCCTGCGCTCCAGCGAGTGGTGTGGATCGTAGGCCGACGCAACCTTGGTCCAGAATCTCGCCGCGGCCGCGTTGGCATCCTGGTAGGCAACCGACCAGGTTCCCGGATCCGCGGTGACCACGCCGCGCAGGAGGGCGGTTCCGGCACCGGCTCGGCGCGCCGGGATGACGACGAAGAAGCTGGTCACGATACGTACCGGCGTGTCCATGGCGCGGGTCAGGCAGAACCCGATCGGGTGATCGCCGGCCGTGAGCAGCCACGCCGCCCATGACGGAGAGCTCAGGGACAGCAGAAGTCGTTCGGAACGGTAGGAGCCGTCAGGATCGGGCAGCGCTCCGGTCCACCGGGACATCTCGTGCCGAAAGATCAGCCACAGTCGCTCCAGCGGGACTCGATCGCCCTCGCGGGCCGGACGGACGATCAGGGGATGCTGTCCTTGCCATTGGTGTGTCATGACAAGAGTCTCGGCCGCTGTCGCGGGCCGAGACTCTGCTCACAGTATTCCACATTCCACGAGTCCGCCGCTCGGGCCGACGCGACCGGGCAGCTCGCCCGGCTCAGTGCTGCATGTCCACGAACCGGGAGTAATGCCCCTGGAAGGCGGTGACGACGGTCTTGGTCGGGCCGTTGCGGTGCTTGGCGACGATGAAGTCCGCCTCGCCGAGGCGGGGGGACTCCTTGTCGTAGATGTCGTCGCGATGGAGCAGGATCACCATGTCGGCATCCTGCTCGAGCGAACCGGATTCGCGAAGATCGGAAAGCATCGGCTTCTTGTCGGTACGCTGCTCCGGGCCACGGTTGAGCTGGGACATCGCGACCACGGGGACCTCGAGCTCCTTGGCCAGCAGCTTGATCTGGCGGGAGAACTCCGAGACCTCCAACTGGCGGGACTCGACCTTCTTGCCCGAGGTCATCAACTGCATGTAGTCGATGATGATCAACTTCAGGTCGTGGCGCTGCTTCAGCCGGCGCGCCTTGGCCCGGATCTCCATCATGGTCAGATTCGGCGAGTCGTCGATGAACAGCGGCGCCCCCGACACCTCGCTCATCTTGGCCGCCATCCGGTCCCAGTCGTCATTGCTCATCGTGCCCTTGCGGATGTGATTGAGCGGGATCTGGGCCTCGGCGCTGAGCAGGCGCATCGTGATCTCGGTCTTGCTCATCTCCAGGCTGAAGATCGCCGACGTCAGCCCGTTCTTGATCGAGCACGCGCGGGCGAAGTCAAGCCCCAGGGTCGACTTCCCGACGGCGGGCCTGGCGGCCAGGATCACCATCTGCCCTGGGTGCAGCCCGTTGGTCAGCTCGTCGAGCTCGATGAAACCGGTGGGTACGCCGGCCATCTCGCCGGTTCGGTTGGCGATCGACTCGATCTCGTCGAGGGTGGACTCCATCAGCGCGCTGAGCGGCTCGTAGTCCTCACTCGTCTTCCCGTCGGCCACCGCGTAGACGGTCGCCTGGGCCTCGTCGACCAGGTCGGCGACGTCGCCCGCACCGGCGTACCCCATCTGGGCGATCTTCATCGACGCCTCGATCAGCCGGCGCAGGATCGCCTTGTCCCGCACGATCTGGGCGTAGTAGCCGGCATTCGCCGCGATC
This sequence comes from Naumannella cuiyingiana, assembly GCF_013408305.1. Classification (NCBI taxonomy): domain Bacteria; kingdom Bacillati; phylum Actinomycetota; class Actinomycetes; order Propionibacteriales; family Propionibacteriaceae; genus Naumannella; species Naumannella cuiyingiana. The sequence continues at coordinate 1,931,997 of NZ_JACBZS010000001.1, forward strand.
GAGACGGCGGCGACCAGGTCGTGCAGGTAGGGGTGGCCGCCGATCTTGCCGAGCGTGCCGCGCTTGGTCAGCTCGGCGGCGACGGTGATCGCATCCGCCGGCTCACCCCGCCCGTACAGGTCGAGGATCGCCTCGTAGACGAACTCGTGCGCCGGCCGGTAGAAGTCCGTGCCCCTGACGATCTCGACCACGTCGGCGATCGCATCCTTGGACAGCATCATCGCGCCGAGAACGCTCTGCTCGGCGGCCAGATCCTGCGGCGGGGTGCGGTCGGGTGGCGGTGGCGGTGCATCGATCGATCGGACCTCGGCAACGCTCACGCCACGACCTCCCCTCCCGTCGGCTCCCGCCGACGCCTTCCCGTCCGCCTGGTTCGTACGCTAAACGCCGCCTCCGACAGGGGCCGGCGCAACTCGCCGCGAGGCGCGGCGGCCGCCGGCACGCGAGGCGACGCCCGGCCAACGGTAGGGCCGCGGGGCTCCCCGGCAAAGCGCGTTGTCCACAGCCCCTGTGGACAACGCCGGATTTGGTGTGGAGACACTCCGGCGCGCTGTGCACCGCCTGTTCATGAACCTGGGGACAACCCTCGCCACGACGACCCGAAATGCCCCCTGACCTGCGCAAACGCTCCTCCCCGAGGTGTGGGAAGAAGTTTTTCTGAGGCTGGGCGAGGCCCGCGGTCGCCGGCTTGACAGGCGCGCCGTCGACGTGGGATGTGGGGCGTTGCGCAAGGTTTTCCCCAACGCTTGTGGATGTCGACGAAGCCGCGCGGGGAGCGGCCGTCGCCGGCCCCTGGGCCGGTCGATCGGTCGGCGTACCGACTTGTCCCGAGTGGGCACCTGCCTACCTGCCGCGGGGCGGCCCTCAGGATTCTCAGGTTTCGTTTGGAATCGTCCGGGGCGGCCGTTACGATGCTGAGGTCGCCCATGGTCGGGCGGCCGCCCGGCCCGCCGCACGCGGACCGGCACCCACGGCAACATTCCGGCTCGGCAAGACCTCTGGTGGAGAAAGATGCGCAAGATCGTTCCGATGTCCATCGCGGCAGGCGTGCTCGCGGCGAGCGGCGGCGTCTTCGGCGCGTGGACGGCGACGGCCAAGACCGTCGACCTGACCGTCGACGGCGTACCGACGACGCTGACCACCCACGACGCGACCGTCGCCGATGTCCTGGCCGAGCGCGGCATCAGCTACGGCGCCCGCGACGAGGTCGCGCCGGCGCCCCAGACGCCCGTCACCAGCGGCACCCAGATCGTCGTCCGCTACTCCCGCAATGTCACGCTGAACATCGCCGGCGGCGACCAGAAGGTCGTGCCGACCACCGCGCTCACCGTCGGTGACCTGCTCGACGCCCTGCGCTACCGCGAGGAGTCGCGGGTCAGCGCGTCGCGCTCCACCCCGATCGGCCGCCAGGGCCTGAGCCTGGACATCGCCCCGGCCCGCGACGTCCCGGTCTCGGTCGGCGGCAAGCCCGCCACCACGGTCGTCACCACCGGCCTCACCGTCTCCGACGCGCTCACCGAGGCCAAGATCAAGTTCGACGGCGACGACGAGATCCTGCCCGCCAAGGACGCCAAGCTGGACGATCTCGACGCCAAGGGCATCACCGTCAACGTCGTCGAGTACAAGGAGTCGGAGAAGAAGTCCGACATCGACTTCGAGACCGAGCGTCGCCGGACCAGCGAGCTGGACGAGGGCGAGACGAAGGTCAAGACCGAGGGCAAGAAGGGCGTCCGGGTCGAGACGATCCGCGAGAAGTTCGTCAACGGCAAGAGCGTGGAGAAGAAGCCGAAGGGCAAGGCGAAGACGGAGAAGGAGCCGGTGAACAAGATCGTTCTCGTCGGCACCGGCGACTCCGATTCCGACTCCTCGAGTTCGGGCGGCTCCGGTTCGGGCGGTTCGGGCTCCGGCGGCTCCGGCGGCTCGGGTTCGGGTGGCTCGGGTTCGGGCGGCTCGGGTGACTCGGAAGAGGCCGATACCTCCCAGAGCCCGGCCAGCGGCAACTCCTGCAAGGCCTCCTACTACTGGGAGCCCCAGCCGACCGCGTCCGGCGAGCGGTTCAACCCGAACGCGATGACGGCCGCGCACAAGACCCTGCCGCTCGGCACCCGGATCAAGGTCACCAATCCGAGCAACGGCAAGACGGTCGTGGTCCGGATCAACGACCGTGGCCCCTACGTCTCGGGCCGCTGCCTCGACCTGTCGAAGGCCGCCATGGAGGCGATCGGCGGCACCAGCGCGGGCGTGATCACGGTCAAGTGGGACAAGCTCTGAGCTGACCGGCGCGGCCCGACCCCGGCGCGGGCGCTCGGACCGGTCCCTCTAGGGTCCGGACCATGCGCCAGTTGTACCCCGAACCGGCCGATCTCGGCCCCCTCGATGCCTACGCCCTGCCCGCCGGGCGGGACTGGCTGCGGTCCAACATGGTGACCAGCATCGACGGCGCCGCCCAGATTGACGGCCGGGTCGGCGGCCTGACCGGCGACGCCGACCAGGCCGTGCTGACCGCCCTGCGGGCGCTCGCCGATGTCGTCCTGGTCGGGGCGCAGACGGTACGCGTGGAGGGCTACGGGCCGCTGACCCTGCCACCCCGGCTCGCCGAGTTGCGAACCGCGGCGGGCCGGCCGGCCGAGCCGCCGCTGGCGATCATCACCCGGACCGCGCGCCTGGATCCCGGCTCGCCGATCTTCACCGACGCCGCCACCAGGCCGATCCTGATCATCCCCGGTGGCGCGGCCGTGCCGACGGCCATCCGGGACAGCGCCGACATCCTGGTCGCCGGCGACGGCGAGCTCGATCTCGCCGACGCCGTCCGCGGCCTGCGGGAGCTGGGCCTGCGGCAGATCCTCAGCGAGGGCGGCCCCAGCACGCTCGGCCGGCTGCTCGCCGCCGATCTGGTCGACGAGGTCTGCGTCACCACCACACCACAGATCGTGGCCGGCGACGGGGCCCGCCTGACGTCCGGCGTACCCGTCTCGGACCGGCGCTTCGAGTTGGCCAGGCTGCTGCTCGCCGACGATCAGCTCTTCGCCCGCTGGCAGCGCGCCCGCTGAGCCGGTACGCCCGGACTCAGATCAACCGCATCAGCCGGGCCCGGCGTACCGCCTCATCGCGACCGGTGACGTCCAGCTTGCGATAGATCCGCTTCAGATGCGTCTTCAGGGTGTTCGGGGAGATGAACAACCGCTCCGCGGCGCGGGTCAGCGTCTCGCCGTCGGCCAGATTGGCCAGTACGTGGGTCTCGGCGGGCGTCAGCCGGATCCGGTGGGTGAAGCTGGTGACCGCGCGATGCCGGCCGGGCGCGGCCTCCAGCCCGAGCTGCTCGGCGAGCTGTTGGGCCCGGTCGAAGGTGTCCACCGCCAATCGGTAGTCCTGCATCGCGTCGGCCGACTGCACCAGCGCCGAGAGCAGCCACAGCGCCAGCTTGTCCTTCGCCGGCGCAGCGATCTCCGCGGCCCGCAGGAAGATCGCGTGCGCCTGCTCGACCTCGCCCCGCAACATCAACAGCCCGGCCGCCAGTCCGTCCACCGACATGGCCTCCGGCTCCGGGTCGAGCTCGCGCAGCGTCTCCAGCTCGCGATCGGCGCGGTCCAGATCGCCCGCACCGGCCGCGGCCAGCAACGCGGTCATCGCCAGCCGGGCGCGCTGATAGGCGGTCGCGCGCCCCAGCCCGGCAGTGCGGGCCTCGTCGATCAGCGTCAGCGCCGTATCCAGTCGTCCGTCGATCATCTCGACCCAGCCCGCGATGTGTGCACGGTTGGCGGGATCCTCGCGCAGCTCGAGGCGCTCGGCCCGAGCCAGCCAGTGCCGCGCCTCCGTGGCGTCCAGGCGGTCGATCGCCAGCAGCGCGCGCGCCCCGTGGGCCGGTGCCAGCAGCTCGCGCAACACCGGATCCGCGCCGGCCGCCTGTTCGGCCCGCTCGGCCGTCACCCGGGCGGCATTGCTGCCGAACCGCACCGCGTCCACCCAGGCCAGCGACGCCGTCGCCCGCACCACCGCCCACGGCAGCGACTCCAGCCGCGCCGTGGTCACCGCCAGCCGCAGCATGCCGCGCGCCGCCCGCAGCCGGCCGACCGCGGTCAGGAACGCGCCGTACTCCAGTTGCAGGAAGGCCAGGTGCTCCGGGCGTATCCCCTCCTCGCGCAACAGCCGCGTCGTCTGGTCCTCCAACTCGACCGTCGACCCGTCGTCGCCGTAGCCGGTGCGGCGCAGCAGCAGCCAGCGCAGCGCCACGAGCAGCGGCTCCCACGCGGCATCGACGCCGTGCCGCTCGATGGTGCGGCGCAGCGCGTCCGGGTCGACCGGCCGCCGCCGCGCGAGCACCAGCGAGCGGAGCAGCGTGGCCTCACCGGCCGACATCACCCCGGAGCCCTCGAGGCGTTCCAGCATCGGCGAGTGCTCCGCGCCCAGCCGGTACAACTGGCGGACCGATGCCGAGCGCATCAGATCGGCCGCCAACTCGTGCTCGCCGGCGTCGATCGCCATCCCGACTGCCGCCTCCGGGCGGCGCAACTTGGCCAGCCGGCGCGCGGAGCGCCGCTGCAGCTCGGCCAGCCGCTCCGGTTCCTCGGCCGCCAGGCGTCGCCGCAGTGCGGCCAGCACGACCGGCGCGACGCGCAGGGCGCCGGAGGCCTCGATGGTGATCGGTACGCCGTGCCGCGGCAGCGTCGACAAGATCGCGAACGCCGCCGGATCCTCGGTGAAGGCACGGGCCACATCCGGCGACACCTCGTCCAGCGTGCACACCGCGGTCAGCGTCCGGTCCACGTCGGCGGGCAGTCCGGCCAGCACCTCGCTGTGCACGAAGTCGTCGAACAGCGCGTGCAACTGGCTGCGGGAGTCCCAGTGCCGGTGGCCGCGGACGATGCCGAGCAGCCCCGGCCAGCCGAAGGTGTGCGCCCACAGCCCCGCAACCGCCTCGTCGGCGATCTCCGGGTTCGGTCCGCGCAGCAGCTCGCCCGCCTCGGCCAGGGTCAGCGCCAGCTCCCCGGCGCCGATCTCGATCGCGTCGTTGCGCACCACCAGCGTGCCGAGATCGAGCTGCGGGCGCCCGCGCAAGGCAATCAGCAGCTGCCCGCCGCCGTCCGCGACCGCCGCGATCAGGCCGGCGATCTCGTCGGGGTCCGGGCCGATCGTGCCATCGGCGACGACCAGCGGCGGCGGGCGGTCGCCGTTGCCGACTGCCGCTGCGCCGGCCCGCAGTTCGGCGCCGCGCTCCCACCGCACGACCCGCTCCGCGACCTCGGGACGGGCTGCCAACCATCCCTCGATCATGGCGGTCTTGCCGAAGGCGGCCGGAGCAATGACCATGATCAACTGTCGCGAACCGGCCGCGTCGAGTGTCTCGTTCAGGCGGGTACGTGCCGAAGTCTGCGTCAATGCGGCTCCTCTGCTGGACCGTGCTGTGCCGGCTTCCCAGCACCTTAGGCCGGAGTCGGGCCAGCTACCGGTGAGAATCACCCAACGGCGTGGATTTTGTCACCCCGCGACGCTGCCTTCCCCGCGACGTTTCTGCGAGTCTGAGGTCTGATTGCTCCGTGAATTACGGGGGGGAGCGATCGCATCGCGGCCCGGTCCTCCGCCGCAGTCATTGCGGCGGTTCACCGGGCCGCGCGCGTCCCCCCACCGGTCTGGCACGCTTGCCCCGTGAGCAGTGGGGATGCGTTGTTCGGCGGCCGCGACTTTGCCGCCGTGATCTTCGACATGGACGGTACGCTGATCGACTCGACTCCCGCGGTGAACCGCTCGTGGACGACGTGGGCCACCGAGTTCGGGGTCACCCGCGAACAGCTCGACGGCAATCACGGCGTACCGGCGGCCGCGATCGCCGCGAAGGTGCTTCCGGCCGACCGGGTGGCCGAGGCCGTCGCGCGCATCGCGGCCCTGGAACTGGCCGATGTGGAAGGCGTGGTCCCGCTGCCGGGCGCCGTGCGGGCGATGGCGGAGCTGGCGGGCGTACCGCATGCGATCGCCACCTCCAGCACCGCGCCCCTGGCGGCCGCCCGGCTGGCGGCCAGTGAGCTCGCCCCGCCCGACGTGCTGGTCACCGCCGACGATGTCGAGCGCGGCAAGCCCGCGCCCGACCCCTTCCTGCTGGCCGCGCGGCGCCTCGGCGTCGATCCCGGCGACTGCCTCGTCGTCGAGGACGCCCCGCAGGGCCTGGTCGCCGCCCGCGCCGCCGGCTGCACCACCCTTGCCGTGATCACCACCACCGCGCGCGACGAGCTCTCCGCCGATGCGATCGTGCCGGATCTCGGCGCGGTGCGCTGGCAGCCCCGCGACGGGGGCCGGGTCGCGCTGGCGGCCGTGGATCAGCCCGAGTAGGGCGAGCCCTGGTCGCCGGGCCGGTCCGGGCGGGCGTACCCGCCGCCGAAGGAGGTCGGGCTGCCCGAGCCGGCGCCGAGCGAGTCCGCCGCGCTCGGCGAGGTGTCGTCATCGGAGTTCGCCGGGTTCGGCTCCGGCTCGCGGGCAACCACCGAGGGCGCCGCGCTGCCGTCGTCCTCGGCCTCGTCGACCTCGGTGCGTACCGCGGTGCCGTACGCCACGACCTCGTCCGGCCCGGTGTCGAAGCGGAGCCCGATCACGCCGTCGGCGCCCGCGGCCTGCGCCATCGTGGCCATCGCCGAGACAGCCTGCTGGCGGGCCCGCGCATGGGCGGTCGGGTCGCCGCCGGTCGGGCGTAGCGCGACGCCGATCACCTCGCCGAGGGCCTCGGTGACGAAGAGCAACGGCTCGTCGTCGAGGGTGTGCACGGGTACGGCATGGCTGGCGATCGGCAGTTCCGAGGTCCCGCGCTGCTCGGCAGGCGGCTGGTGCGGTCCGCGCGGAGCGGCCGGCGGCTGGCCGTAACCCGGCGGCGGGCCCCCCGGGCCAGGACCGAACCCGCCCTGACCCGGGCCGCCCTGACCCGGGCCGCCCTGGTTCGGGCCGCCCTGGTTCGGGCCGGGGCCGAAGCCGCCGGGTCGTCCATAGGGGTCCTGGGCCGGCGGCTGGCCGTAGGGCTGCTGCCCGTAGGGCGGCTGCCCATACGGATGGGGGCCCGGCTGGTTGGGGCCGGGCTGCTGGCCCGGGGGGTTGTGCCCGTAGGGGTTCTGGCCGTAGCTCATGGGCTCAGCGTAGGGCGCGGCCCGCTGCGGCGGGCGGCGGGCGGCCCGGCCGCTAGGGTTGGTCGGGTGAGTGATGCCCGTCCCCCGTCCGCGGCAGAACCCGTGGCGGCCGAGACCGATCTCCCCGAGCAGCTCCGGGTCCGGGCGGACAAGCGCGAGCGGCTGCTGGCCGACGGTGCCGAGGCCTATCCGGTCGACATCTCGCGTACCCACGCCCTGCGAGAGGTACGCCAGAAGTGGGGCCACCTGGCCGCCGGGGAGGAGACCGACGACGAGGTGACCGTCGCCGGACGGGTGGTGTTCATCCGCAATACCGGCAAGCTGTGCTTCGGCACGCTGCAGGACGGTTTCGACGCCGAGCATCCGGCCGAGCGGCTGCAGGTGATGTTGTCGCTGGCCGAGGTCGGGCAGGAGAGCCTCGACGCCTGGAAGAGCCTGGTCGATCTCGGTGATCATGTCGCGGTGACGGGCCGGGTGATCAGTTCCCGGCGCGGCGAGTTGTCGGTGATGGCGCGCAGTTGGCAGATGGCGTCGAAGGCGCTGCGACCGATGCCGGTGCTGCACAAGGAGCTCTCCGAGGAGACGCGGGTCCGGCAGCGTTATGTTGATCTTGCGGTACGCGATACCGCGCGCGAGCTGTTGCAGACCCGGGCGGCGATCACCCGCAGCGTCCGGGAGACGCTGCATGCCGAGCGCTTCCTGGAGATCGAAACGCCCGTATTGCAGGCGATCCACGGCGGCGCGGCCGCCCGGCCCTTCCGTACCCATCTGAACGCCTTCGACGTGCCGATGACCTTGCGGATCGCGCTGGAGCTCTATCTCAAGCGGGCGATGGTCGGCGGGGCGGACCGGGTCTATGAGATCGGCCGGATCTTCCGCAACGAGGGCGTCGATTCCACTCACGCGCCGGAGTTCACGATGCTCGAGGCCTATCAGGCCTGGGGTGATCAGACGAGCATCGCCGAACTCACGAAGAAGATCATTCTCGACGCCGCCGATGTGGTCGGCCGGCGACAGATCGAGACCGCCGACGGCGTGATCGATCTTGACGGGGAGTGGCGCTGGCTGGGCGTCTACCCCGGGCTGTCGGAGCGGGTCGGGGTGGAGATCACCCCCGACACCACGGCCGAGGAGCTGCGCCGGATCGCCGATGATCATGACGTCGAGGTGGATCCGGCATGGGGCGCGGAGAAGCTGGTGGTGGAACTGTTCGGCGAGCTGGTCGAGCCCGATCTGGTGCAGCCGACCTTCGTGCACGACTATCCGCCGTCCGCGCAGCCGCTGGCCCGGCCGCACCGCACCGACGACCGCCTGATCGAGGCGTGGGACCTGATCATCGGCGGCACCGAACGCGCGGGCGGCTTCTCCGAGCTGATCGACCCGGTGATCCAGCGCCAGCGGCTGACCGAGCAGTCGCTGGCCGCGGCCGCCGGCGACCCCGAAGCCATGCAGCTCGACGAGGACTTCCTCGCCGCGCTGGAGTTCGGCGCCCCGCCGATGGGCGGGGTGGGCGTCGGCATCGACCGGCTGGTGATGCTGTTCACCGGCGTCGGGATCCGCGAGACGATCCTCTTCCCGCTGCTCAAGCCCCAGCAGTAGGCAGCCGGGCGTGGTTCCGGCCACGGTCCCGGGGGTAGCGTGGTGCCGCGGGCCGCGCGCCCGCCAGATCCGTGAACCCGGGAGGGCCGATGGACGACCGATGGGTGCGATGCTGGCTGACCGACATGGACGGGGTGCTGGTGCACGAGCAGCACGCCATCCCCGGCGCGGCCGAGTTCATCGGCGAGCTGCAGCGCTGCGAGCGCGAGTACATGGTGCTGACCAACAACTCGATCTATTCCCCGCGCGACCTGCGCGCACGGTTGCACGCCTCCGGGATCGACCTGCCCGAGGACCGGATCTGGACCTCGGCGCTGGCCACCGCCCAGTTCCTGGCCGAGCAGTCGCGGTCCGCGGCCGATCGGGGCAGCGCGACCCGCGGCTCGGTCTATGTGATCGGCGAGTTCGGCCTCACCTCCGCGCTGCACGAGGCGGGCTTCGTCCTCGCCGAGCGTGACCCCGACTATGTGGTGCTGGGCGAGACGCGTACCTATTCGTTCAACACCATCACCCACGCGATCCGGCTGGTCGACGCGGGCGCCCGGTTCATCGCCACCAATCCCGACGCGACCGGGCCGAGCAAGGACGGACCGCTGCCCGCGACGGGGTCGGTCGCGGCGCTGATCACCCGCGCGACGGGTGTGGAACCCTATTACGTCGGCAAACCCAATCCGCTGATGATGCGTTCGGCAATGAACACGATCGATGCCCATTCGGAGAGCACGGTGATGATCGGGGACCGGATGGACACCGACATCCTGTCCGGAATCGAGGCGGGGCTGCGCAGCATCCTGGTGCTCACCGGATCCACCCGCCGGGACCAGATCGAGCGCTACCCCTACCAGCCCACCCGGGTGGTCGACTCGATCGCCGAGGTGGTGCCGCTGATCGAGCAGTTGATGGCGCCCGATCCGGGCGAGCTGGACGCGAACTGAGCGGGGTCAGCTCACTTCCGCTGCGCGGCGATTCACTTCCACTGCGTGGCGATGCCCAAGGAGACCGCCATCAGGCCGATCCCGATCAGGTAGTTCCAGTTGCCCAGGTCCCGCATGAACGGGATGTAGTCCCGCGCCAGGTTGAACACCACGATCCACGCCACACCGAGCAGGCCGGTGGCGATGAAGGTGGGCGGCACCCACCGTCGGCCGGCGCCGGGCGCCTTGGCCTGCCGGTCCTTGCGCGCGGCGACCGTCTTCTTGTTCTCCGCGACCTTCTTCTTCTCCGCCGCGGCCTTGCGTACCTTGGGTTCGGGCAACGCTCCTCCTTGTGCTGCGCTGTAGCGTAGTTGAACACTGCTTCGCGGTCACACCGCGAGCGATCGACGCCGGCCCGCACGCGGGGAGCCCACGCCGAGGAAACAGGAGGCCGCCGTGGCAGCGCAGGACTGGAGCGGCCCGGGCCCGGACCCGGCCGTTCCGCGCTCCCGGCGCGCGGTGGCCGTCACGGCGGTGGTCTTCGCGGTCTGCGGGCTGATGATCTCGGTATCGGCGGTGAATGCCCGGGGCACGGATCTGCGGCCCGACCGGCAGACCGACCTGATCGGCCTGATCACCGAGCAGTCGGCGCGCAACGACGAGCTGCGCAGCCGGGTCGCCGCCACCCGCGCGGAGGTCGACCAGCTCGCCGCCCGCAGCGGGGAGGATCCCGCGCGCGGCGAGCGGCTGGCCGCGCTGGAGTTGGCGGCGGCGATGACGCCGGTCGAGGGCCCCGCGGTGACGGTCACGCTGACCGATGCTCCGCGCGAGCTCAAGCCGCCCGGGGTCTCCGACGACGCGCTGGTCGTCCACCAACAAGACATCCAGGCGGTCGCGAACGCGCTGTGGTCCGGCGGCGCTGAGGCGATGACCATCCAGGGAGTACGCGTCATCTCCACCACCGGGATCAAATGCGTCGGCAATACCGTGGTCCTGCACGGACGGCCCTATGCGCCGCCGTATGTGATCACCGCCATCGGCGATCCCGAGCGCCTGCGGGCGGCGCTGGCCGACAGCGACGCGATCCGGATCTATCGGCAGTACGTGGATGCGTACCAACTGGGCTACGCCGAGCGCACCGACGGCCAGGTCCGGATGCCCGGCCACGAGGGCTCGGCCGACCTCGCCTATGCCCGCCAGCCGCGCTGACCGACGGACGCAGTGGCAGGATTGGCCCATGCCCGCCCGCATCCTCGTCGTGGACAACTACGACTCGTTCGTCTACAACCTCGTCCAGTACCTCGGCCAGCTCGGCGCCCGGGCCACGGTCTGGCGCAATGACGACGAGCGGTTGGCCGGTGACCTCGCGGCGGAGTTCGACGGGATCCTGCTCTCGCCCGGGCCCGGTACGCCCGAGCGGGCCGGCGCGTCCATCGAGTTGATCAAGGGCTGGGGTGACCGGCTGCCGATCTTCGGGGTCTGCCTCGGCCTGCAGGCGATCGCGGTGGCCCACGGCGGCACCGTCGACCGGGCGCCCGAGCTGCTGCACGGCAAGACGTCGGTGATCAATCACGACGGACGCGGGGTGTTCGCCGGGCTGCCGCAGGGTCTGACGGTGACGCGTTATCACTCGTTGGCGCTGCTGCCGCCGACCCTGCCGCCGGTGCTGGAGGTCAGCGCGCGTACCGACTCCGGCGTGATCATGGCGATCCGCCACCGCGAGTTGCCCGTCGAGGCCGTGCAGTACCACCCCGAGTCGGTGCTCACCGAGGGCGGCTACCAGGTGCTCGCCAACTGGCTGGCGGCCTGCGGCGACCCCGGCGCGCCCGAGCGGGCCCGCGATCTGCGGCCGCTGATCGCAGCCGGCTGAACCGCGGCCGACGGCGATCAGCCCTGCGCGAAGGCCTGGCCGGCGGCCAGCGCCTCGCCGAGCACGCCGCCGCCCGGGGCATGGGCGACCTCCCAGTGATAGCCCGCCGGATCGACGAAATAGCCCGAGTAGCCGCCCCAGTCCCGGCGCTGTCCGGGCTGCACCGTCAGGGCACCGGCGGCCCGGGCGCGGTCGAGCACGGTATCCACCTCGGCGTCGCTGCCGACATTGTGGGCGAGCGTGATCGGCGCGAGGCCGCGGGCGGGTTCGCCGACCTCGGCGACGAAGGACTCCCGGTCCCACAGCGACAGCACGAGCGACGGCCCGACGCGCAGGAAGAGGACATCCTCCACGTCCAGGGCCGCCGCCCAGCCGAGCCCGTCGACGAAGAATCGGCGCATCGCCGCGCGATCCTCGACCGCGAGGGTGATCACGGTGATGTATTGCTCCATGCCCGTCAGCTTCGCACCCGGTGCCGACATGCGGGTGCCGCGTCCCCCTCCAGCCGCGAGCCGAACCGGCACCCGCGAGCTGAATCGGCAGCCGCGGGCGTTACTTGGTTCGCGGGTGCCGGTTGGGTTCGCGGATTGGGCGGCGCCGGGAGCCGGGTCGGCTCAACCGGCGGCGCCGGGATCGGTGAATATCTGCTCGATGGGTCGGGCGAAGACGCGGCTGATGGCGAAAGCGAGCGGCAGGCTGGGGTCATAGCGGCCCTTCTCCAGGGAGTTGACCGTCTGCCGCGAGACGCCGAGCGCGGCGGCCAGATCGGCCTGGGTCCAGCCGCGTTCGGCCCGCAGGTCCTTGATCGCATTCTCCATCGTGGCGGCCTAGTAGCGCCGGCCAGCGACGAACCGACCGATCAGCCAGCCAGCGGCATAGACCGGCCAGACGAGAAGCCACGAGACCTGCGGGGCTCCGGCGATCTGCAACAACCCGTAGCCGAAGGTGGCCAGCGATCCGATCGCGAACCCGATCGCCATCCCCTCCACCGCGATCCGGCCCTGGAGTTCGTCGGCCTCGCGGATCCAACGGATGACGGCCCAGGCGACGGCGACCAGCGCCGGCAGCGGGAGCAGCATCACGACCCAGCGCAGGACGCCGGAGGTCTGGCCGAGCAGCGCCATCGCCGTTGCCAACAGGACGGCATAGGCCAGCAGGCCCAGGATCAGATGCCGAACGTAGCGCCGTGTCATGATCGCCGAGGCTACCGGCTCAGGACAGCGCCAACGCCAGCGTCGGCAGACCCAGGCCGAGGATGTCCAGCAACCAGTGCGCGATGATCAACGGCCACAACCGGCGCCGCCACAACAGCAGTCCCCCGAACAGCAGGCCGGCGCCGAAGGTGGCGATCAACTTCGACGCGACCGCGTCCGCGCCGCCGCCCAGCACGAGCGGAGCATGCTGCAGGGCGAAGAAGGCCGCCACGACGATCAGCGCGGCCGGCGTACCGAATCGACGCGTGAGCTGGTCCTGGCCGATTCCATAGGTCAGGCGCTCGGCGGTGGCGATGGTCAGCGGCGCGATCATGGCGCCGATTCCGACCCACAGCGGGACCTGGGGCAGCCCGCCGGTCGGTGCGGGCGGTGCTCCGCCGTAGACGATCAGGTTGCCGGCGAAGGTTGCCGCGAGGAAGCCCGCCAACATGATCAGCCCGAGCAGCAGGCCCCAACCCAGATCGGCTGGCCGGAACCGGCCGAGTACCTCGCGGATCGACCCGCCGCGCCGGTGCAGCAGGTACGCCACCGCGCCGATGGTCACCAGGTCCGGAATGATCAACAGCGCGTTCAGGTAGATCTGGCTGCCCGGCCAGGCCTGCGGCAGTGCCGCGAACAGGCCGACGTCGAGGAGCAGGAAGAGTGCCGTACGCATGAACAGCAGCGCGGCAATCAGACCGAGCGGCCACAGGGGCAAGTGGTCCAGCGCCGAGAGGGGGCCGGCGTGCCGGGCGGTGGTGCGAGGACCGATGGAAAGGCTGCTTGACATACGGCTAACGTAAAGCGTCCTTGTCCTAGTGTCAAGCAACTTTGACAACCGGACGCACAGCCGCGAGGTGAACCGGCAGCCGCGAAGGTTACTCGGTTCGCGGGTGCCGATTGGGTTCGCGGATCAGGGTTCCTCGAGGCAGCCGCGAGGTGAACCGGCAGCCGCGGGCGTTGCTCCGCTCGCGGGTGCCGGTTGGGTTCGCGGTTGGGGGTGGGTCAGGGCGATTGGGGGTAGGTCAGGGCACCGGACGGGAATCCGCTTCCGGCGTACCCCTCCCGACGCACCTTTCCCCGGCCTATCCCCTGCCGGCTATTCGCTCCGACTACTCGGTCGGCTCGGAGGTGGGCGGGCCGGCGGAACCGGTCGGTTCCGGCTCGCTCGGTTCGTCGGACTCGCTGGGCGAGGGGTCCGGGGCCTGGTCGGTCGGCTGGGTCGGCTGCGGCGCCTCGGCCCGCCAGACGGTGACGGTGTCCCCGCGCTTGGCGGACTTGCCCGCCCCGGGGTCGCTGCGGGTGACCAGGCCCGGGGGCTGATCACTCGTCGTCTCCGTCTGCCAGTCGATCCGCAGGTCGAGATCGCGGGCATCGGCCTCGACCCGCTCGCGCGTGCTGCCCACCCAGTTCGGGATCTCGACCGAGCCGCTGGAGTAGCGCAGCGTGACCGAGTCCGAGACCGGTACCGACTGGCCGGAGGCCGGGGAGACGCTGAGCACCTCGTTCTCCGGGGCATCGCTGGAGTCGTCGGCCTCCTCGCTGATGTTGCTGAAACCGGCGTCCTCCAGCGCCTTGCGGGCCTCGTCGCGGCTGGAGCCGACCAGGCCGGCAGGGATCTCGGCCTTCTCCGGGCCCTCGTTCACGGTCAGCGTGACGGTGCTGCCCGGGTTCACCATCGTGCCCTCGGGCGGATCCTGGCCGATCACCCGGCCGACGGTGTTGTCATCGGCGCCGCGTTCGGTCTCGATCCGCGAGTTCAGGCCGACATTGCGCAGTTGGGCCTCCGCGGCCTGCGGGGTGAAGTCGTTCAGCGCGGGCACTGCGACCTGGGCCGGAGCCGGCGCCGGCCGCAGCAGGAAATAGCCAGCGACCAGCCCGGCCAGGACCAGGGCGGCGAGGATGCCGATGATGATCGGCACCCGGCGCGACTTCTTCGGCTCCTCCTCGTCCTCCACGGTCTCGGTCTCGACAACCGCCGGGTTCAGTCGGGTCGCGTCGGCGTCGGGGGCCGGGCTCGGCGCCGGCAGCACCGCCGTCGCACCCTCCCCGGCCAGCACCCGGCTGATGTCGTCGCGCATCTCCCGCGCGTCCTGGTAGCGGTCCGCCGGGTCCTTCGACAGCGCCTTCAGCGTGATCGTGTCCACATCGGGGGTCACCAGCGGATCGAACTGGCTCGGCGGCACCGGCTGCTCCCGCACGTGCTGGTACGCCACGGAGACCGGCGAGTCACCGATGAACGGCGGCCGCCCGGTCAACAACTCGTACAGCACGCAGCCGGCCGAGTAGATGTCGGAGCGGTTGTCGACGGTCTCGCCGCGCGCCTGCTCCGGCGACAGGTACTGCGCCGTGCCGATCACCGCCGCGGTCTGCGTCATCGTCGCCGAGGTGTCGGCGACCGCCCGCGCGATGCCGAAGTCCATCACCTTGACCTGGCCGGTCGGCGTCAGCATCACATTGGCCGGCTTGATGTCGCGGTGCACGATCCCGTTCTTGTGGGAGTACGCCAAGGCATCCAGCACGCCCTGGGTGATCTCCAGCGCGCGCTCGGGCAAGATCTTGCGGTCGTCGCGCAGGATGTCGCGCAGGGTCTGTCCCTCGACCAGCTCCATCACGATGTAGGGCACGGCGACGCCGTCGGCGTTCAGCTCCTCCCCGGTGTCGTAGACCGACACGATGTTGGGGTGGTTGAGCCCGGCCGCCGACTGCGCCTCGCGCCGGAACCGCGCCTGGAAGGTCGGGTCCGTGGCGAGATCGCTGCGCAACTGCTTCACCGCCACCGGCCGGCCGAGGCGGGTGTCGTAGGCCTGGCGTACCTCCGCCATGCCTCCGCGACCGAGCAACCCGCCGACCTCGTAGCGACCCCCGAGCAGCGGGCCGGAGGCGGCGGCCCGGCGCGGGGTCGTCGCATCGTCCGGGCCCGTGCCGCCGATCGGGCGGGTCGGTTGCTCGTCGAAATTGTTCGTCTCGTCCATGTTCACTCCACTGAGTCCGCACAGCCGGGGGACATCGCCGGGGATGGGCCCATCGCCCGGGAAAGCTTCGAGGTCATCGCAGTACCGCCTCCATCACGTCCTTCGCGATCGGCGCCGCCAGGCGTCCGCCGGCGATGTCATTGCGCGGGATGTCGGCCTCCTCGATGAAGACCGTCACGGCAACGGTCGGGTTGTCGGCGGGTGCGAAGGCGGTGAACCAGGCATACGGCGGCCGCTCCGGCGTGGTCTGCGCCGTACCGGTCTTGCCGCCCACGCCGATCCCGCTGATCTGCGCATTGGAGCCCGTGCCGTCCTCCACGACATTGACCATCATCTCGCGCAGGGCCCGGGCATTGTCCTCGCTCATCGCGGTGGACCGCACGCTCGGCCGCTTCTGACTGATCACCGACAGGTCCTCACCGCGGACGGTGCTGACCAGATAGGGGTCCATCACCTTGCCGCCGTTCGCGATGCCGGCGGTGACCATCGTCATCTGCAGCGGGCTGGCCGCCACATCGCCCTGCCCGATCGCGCTGAGCGCGGTCTGCGGCGCATTCGGGTCGTCGGGGTAGCGGCTCGCCGCCGCCGCCAGCTCGGGCAGCGGCCGGGAGCCGAAGCCGAACCGGCTGGCCTGGTCGCGCAGCTTGTCGTCGCCGAGCTGCAGCCCGAGATTGGCGAACGCGGTATTGCACGAGACCCGCAGCGCCTGGTCGATGGTGATCCTGGTGCCGCCGCAGTTGGTGTCGTTGCCGAGCTGGGTGTTGGTCTGCGGCAGCGTCAGCTTGTCGGGGGAGTCGACCTGCGTGTCGGGGTTCATCCCGTCCTCCAGGGCGGCGGCCGCGGTGACCAGCTTGAATGTCGAGCCGGGCGGGTAGATCTCCCGGGCCCCGCGATTGGCCAGCGGACGGTCGGGATCGTCGTTCAGCCGGGTCCAGGCCGCGTTGGCGTCGGCGATGTCATGACTGGCGATCTCGTTCGGGTCATAACTCGGCGAGGAAACCATCGCCAGCACCTCCCCGGTCTGCGGATTCATCGCCACGACGGCGCCCTTGCGGCCGTCCAAGCCCTCCCACGCGGCCCGCTGGGCGGCCGGGTTGATCGTGGTCTCCACGGTGGCGCCGGTCGGCTTCTGCCCGGTGATGGTGTCCATCAGCCGACGGATGAACAGCGAGTCGTCGGTGCCGGCCAGCTCGGTGTTGTAGGAGTTCTCCAGGGCGGTGCGGGCATGGTCGTAGGAGTAGTAGCCGGTGACCGGCGCGTAGATCTCGGGATCGTCGGGATAGACCCGCTGGTAGCCGTACTGGTCGTCGACCGGCTCGGTGATCGCCAGCTCGGTCGGGCCGACGGCGAGGATCGGTCCGCGGTCCTGGCCGAACTCGGAGTCGCGGGCCCGCCGATTCGCCGGGTCGGCATTCAGCGTGCCCTCGCGGACCAGCACGGTGTAGGTGGCATTGGCCAGCAGCAGCGCGAACATGATCATCGCGACGACGGAGACGCGGCGGATCGGGCGGTTCATCGCTCACCACCACCGGACACGACCTGGGTGCGCTCCTCGTCGGGGATCGCCGGACGGGCCACGACGGGACGGCGTACCTGGTTGGAGATGATCAGCAGCAGGCCGGCGACGGTCCAGTTGGCGAGCAGCGAGGAGCCGCCCTGCGACATGAACGGCGTGGTCAGACCGGTCAGCGGCAACAGCCGCGTCACCCCGCCGATGATCGCGAACACCTGCAGCGCCAGCACGAAGGAAAGGCCGGCGGCCAACAGCTTGCCGAACGGATCCCGGGAGGCGAGGGCGGTACGCAAACCGCGCGCCACCAGCAGCGCGTAGATCATGATCACGGCCATCAGGCCGGCGGTACCCAGCTCCTCGCCGATGCTGGCGGAGATGAAGTCCGACTTCGCCAGCGGGGTACGCCAGGGCTGCCCCTCGCCGAGACCGGTGCCCGACAGCCCGCCCCACGCCATCCCGAACTGGCCCTGGATGATCTGGAAGTTGCGATCGAAGTTGGCGAACGGGTCGAGCCAGGCCTGCACCCGCACCCGCACGTGGCTGAACGCGAAGTAGCCGCCGATCGCGCCGCCCACGAACAGCAAGGTGCCGAGGATCGGCCAGCCCGGCCGTTCGGTGGCGACGTAGAGCATCATCACGAACAGCCCGAAGAACAGCAGCGAGGTGCCGAGATCGCGCTGGAAGACCAAGATCGCCATCGCGACGCCCCAGACGATCATGATCGGGCCGAGGTCGCGCGGCCGGGGCAGGTCGATGCCGAGCACCCGGGCGCCGGCCAGGGCGAGCACATCGCGCTTCTCGACCAGATAGCCGGCGAAGGCGATCGACAGCGCGATCTTGGCGATCTCCGAGGGCTGGAAGGAGAACGGCCCGACCCCGATCCAGATCCGGGCCCCGTTGATCTCCCGGCCGATGCCGGGAAGCATCGGCAACAGCAACAACACGATGCTGGCCAGGCCGAGGGTATAGGTGAACCGCTGCAGCGGCCGATAGTCGCGAACCACGATCACGCCGAAGATCAACACCGCGACGGCGAGCACGCTCCACATCAGTTGGGTGGTGGCGTCATCGGTCGGCCGGTCGCTGAACCGGGTGGCGAGGTCCAGGCGGTGGATCATCACCAGTCCGAGCCCGTTCAGCGCGACGACACAGGGCAGGATCAGCGGGTCGGCATAGGGCAGCCGCCAGCGGATCACGGCATGGGCGGCGAGCGCCAGCCCGACCCAGATGCCGGCGACCACCGGCAGGTTCGGCGGTGCCTCCTCGAGCAGGTTCACCGAGGTGATCCAGTAGCCGGCGATGCCGATCCCGCAGGCCAGCAGCAGCATCGCGAGTTCG
This sequence comes from Naumannella cuiyingiana, assembly GCF_013408305.1. Taxonomy (NCBI): domain Bacteria; kingdom Bacillati; phylum Actinomycetota; class Actinomycetes; order Propionibacteriales; family Propionibacteriaceae; genus Naumannella; species Naumannella cuiyingiana. The sequence goes on from NZ_JACBZS010000001.1 coordinate 1,950,502, forward strand.
ACATTGCGGCGCTTGTGGTAGACGACGGTGGTGCCCGCCTCGGCGGTCGCGGCGCTCATCCGCATTCCTGCGTGACGCCCGGGGTCGGGCTGGTGGTGGTCGGACTCGGGTTGGCGCTGCCCGTGTCCCGGGGGGCCGGCGTCGTGCCGGCGCTCGGCGATGCGCCCGGCGCCACCGACTCGCCGGTCCCGGGCGTCGGGCCGGGCGGCGCGGTCGGGGTCGGTTGCGGATCGAGCGGTGGTTCGGTGTTGCGCTGGGCGATGCACAGTTCGGCGGCCGCGCGCAGCTCCGCGACCGTGTTCCGGGCACCGGGCAGGTCGCTCGCGCGGATGTTCTCCGCGACCCGGTCGCGGAAGTAGCGGGGCAGGTCACTGACCCGGGTCTCGGTCACCTCCGAGACCTGGGACAGCGGTACGCCGGCCACGTCATCGGGCAGGCCGCGGTAGATGGCGACGTTCTCGCCGGCCACCCCGACGTAGTACTGCGTACCGATCCAGGCGTTGCCGGCCAGCGCGCCGATGCCGAGCAGGACGACCGCGGCGAGCACGCCGAGGGCGATCCGCAGCCAGCGCCGCCGCGGGGGGCTGGTCGGTGCATAGCGCTCGTGTTCGTCGTCGCGCTCGGACTCGACCAGCAACTGTTCGTCGGACTCGGCAGCCGCGCGCTCGGCCGCCGTGCGGTGCCGGACGGCCGGGATCGCGCGCTCGGTCGCCGCGCCGAGCACGATCGGTTCGAGCGCCTCGGCGGGCGCGTCGGAGCCGGCGCCCGCGGCGGGGGGCGTGCGGACCAGGGTGTCCTCGGTGCCGTCGTCATTGGTCACGGGCTCGCCCAGCGGCGCTACCGCGGCCTCGCCGGTGCCGGTCGCCGCTGGCCGCTCATCATCGCCCTGGACGTCGGCGAGCACGATGGTGATGTTGTCGATGCCGCCGCCGGCGTGGGCGAGGTCGATCAGCTCGTCCAGCGCGTCGGTCAGCTCCGGCCGGCGCATCGCGCGGGTGATCGACTCGTCATCGGTCAGCCCGGACAGTCCGTCGGAGCAGATCAGCAACCGGTCCCCGGGCTCGATGTCGACCAACTCCAGGTCGGGCTCGGTCGCGGCCTGGCCGTTCAGCACCTTCAGTAACAGATTCCGGTGCGGATGGGTGGCCGCCTCCTCCTCGGTGATCTTGCCCTCGTCGATCAGCGACTGCACCCAGGAATGATCATGAGTGGTACGCCGCAGCTCGCCGTCGCGCATCAGATAGGCGCGGGAGTCGCCGATGTGGGCGAGCGCCAGCCGGTCGCCGTCGAAGAGGTACGCCGAGACGGTCGTGCCCATCCCTTCGAGCTCGGGGTCGTCGGCGACCAGATCGGCGATCTTGTCGTTGGCGCGGGTGATCGCGCCCGCCAGCAGCGCCAACATGTCCTCGCCGCGCAGGGTGTGATCACGATCGGCGGCGGCACGCTCGTCCACCCGGCGGAACTGGTCGATGGCGACCGCGGAGGCAAGATCACCCGCCGCCGCGCCGCCCATCCCGTCGGCCACCACCAGCAGCCGCGGTGAGGCGTACCCCGAGTCCTGGTTGTTCTTGCGGACCGGGCCCGTCTCGGAGTGCGCGATGAAACTGAGCTTCATCAGCTGTCCAGCTTCAGTTGGGTACGCCCGATCCGCAAGGTGTCGGCGGGGGTGAGCTGCGTCGGCTGGGTGATCCGCTGCCCGTTGACATAGGTGCCATTGGTGGAGCCGAGGTCCTCGGCGACGATGATGCCGTCCGGGCGTACCGTCACCTGGCCGTGCCGGGTCGAGACGTAGTCGTCGTCGAGGATCAGTTGGCAGTCCGAGCTGCGGCCGATGCGCACCACGCCGCCCGCGAGGTCGGCCTCGATGCCCGCCTGCGGGCCGTTGCTGATCACCACCCGGCGCGGTGCACCGCGCTGGCGGCGCCGGCCGCGGCGGGGCTCGTCGAGGTCGGCGTGCGGCAGGTCAGCCGTGGCGACCTTGCGGCCGAAGATGTCGGTCCGGATGATCGATGCGCAGATCAGGATGAAGATCCACAGCAGCGCGAGGAAGGCCACCTTGATCACGGTGACGGCGATCGCCGAACCCATCTACTGCCCCGAGGGCGCGTGAACGAGCATCCGGGTGTTGCCGATCTCGATCCGGGTGCCGTCGCGTAGCTCCGCGGAGCGCACCCGTTCGCCGTTCACGCTGATGCCGTTGGTCGAACCGAGGTCGGTGATCGTGTAGGTCAGGTCCAGCCCGGAGCCGCCGACCTGGACCCGCGCATGGCGGCGCGAGATGCCCGGGTCGTTGATCCGCAGGTCGGCATCCGAGCCGCGGCCGATCGTGAAGCCGGGCGGGTTCAGCGGGTGCCGCATGCCGTTCACCTCGAGCACCAGCCGGGTGCGGCGCAGACTGCCGGTGGTCACCGGCTCGGCCGCGACACCGGCACTGCCGTCCACCTCGGCCACCGCCTCGGAGGAGACGTTGAACCGGCCCGTCGGCAGGTCCTCGTCGAGATCGAAGTGCAACATGATCGGGCCGTTGAACTCATAGCCCATGTTGCCGGCGTGGCCGCGCAACTCCGGGATGATCTCCGCGGTCAGCTTCTTGCCGTAGGGGGTGAGCCGGTCGTAGTCGTGCTGGGACAGTTCGATGACGAACTCGTTGGGCACGAGCCGGCGGTGGCGGGAGAGGATCTGGGCCTTCGAGTCGAGTTCCTTCTGCAGGCGGGCGGCGATCTCGACGGGCTGCACGTCGCCCTTGAAGGCGCGCGCGAAGACGCCGTTGACCGCTCCCTCGATCCGCTTCTCGAAGCGGTCGAACACGCTCATCTCTCCTCCTCTCCTTCTCGATGGCTGCGGAAAACCCCCGGGTCGGCCGCGTTAGGGCCGACCGGCGCGACGCGCGGACACCCGACGAGCGTACCCACCGGCGTCGATACTAATGGGGCCGCAGTGAACGGCACAGTTGCCGCTACCCGCGCGGCGGATCAGGCGCCGGGTTCGGGCGCCCGGCGGCCGAGCAGGTAGTAGCGCGTGGTCGTCTCGCCGGCCTGCGGGCCGCGCAGGTACCACTCGATGTCGGTCAGGCCGGCCGCCTCGGCCGCGGCGCGGACGGAATCGGGCGGGTGCAGGACGAAGTCCAGGTCGATGGCGTGGCCGAACCAGCGGTCGAGGCCGATCACCTCCGCGCCCGCGTGCAGGGCGATCAGCAGCCAGCCGCCCGGCCGCAGCGGGCGGGCCAGCGCGGCGATCGCGGGCGCGAGCTCGGAGCCGGCGAGGTGGATCAGGGAGTACCAGGCGAGCACCGCGCCCCAGCCGTCCGCGCCGGTTGGGCGGAGCAGTTGGCGCAGGTCACCGACGGCATAGTCGCCCTCGGGGTGGCGCTCCCGGGCCTGTTCGACCATCTCCTCGGTCAGGTCGATGCCGGTCGCGTGCGCGCCGCGGCGATTCAGGTACGCCGTGACGTGGCCCGGCCCGCAGCCGGCGTCGGCGATCGGCGCGTCGCCGGCCAGGGCCGCGATCCGGTCCAGCAGCCAACGCTCGAACGGCAGGCTCTGCTCGCCGTCGGCGAGCTCGTCGTCGAAGTTGTCGGCATAGGAACGGGCGACCGTGCCGTAGGCGGCCCGGACCCGGTCGTCGCGGGCCGGCCCGCCGGCGGCGAGCACGCTGTCCAGGTCGGCCGCGGGCTCGGCCGGGGCGGCGCCGTCGGCGTGCTCGACCGGCCCGAGCAGGTGGATCCAGCGGGGGTCGTGCTGCCCGGCCTGGCGTGGCAGTTGGCGTACCAGCGGCTGCTCGGCGGCGGCCATCGCGGCGAGCTCGGTCTCGACGGCGGCGCGGTCGTCGAAGGCGTACAGGCGCTCGGTGCGGGTCTTCAGCGCGCCGGCCGGCTGCGGGCCGCGGAGCAACAGCACGGTCAGCAGCGCCCGCTGGGCCGGAGTCCAGCCCGCACGGTGGGCGATGGTCTGGGCGAACTTCACCGCCCGCTGGCCGGCGCCGGCCCAGGTGGTGGTGACGAGGTCGGCATCGCGCAGCCGCTTCAGGGTCTCGTTGACGGTGCGCTCGTCGTAATCGGTGACGGGTTCGCGGCTGGAGGTCTGGTTGGCGGCGGTACGCACGGCGTTCAGCGTCAGCGGGTAGGAGCCCGGGACCGTGAGCTCCTTCTCCAACAGACTGCCGAGGATGCGCTGCTCCGCCGCGTCGAGCTGGGGCAGTTCGGTCACCGGATCATTGTGGCCCACCATCATCGTGGGCCAGTCGGGATAGTGGCCCAGTCGGGATTGGGATGATGGCTCAGGCGGGCGCGTAGCGGCGCAGCTGCTGGCCGGCCGCCAGGCCCGCGCGCATCTCCTCCAGGGTCGCCGGCGCGGCGCCGTGGGCGCGGGCCTGGACGAGCACATTGCCGAGCGCGGTCGCCTCGGTCGGGCCCGCCACCACCTCCCGGCCGGTCGCCGCGGCGGTGAGCCGGCACAGCGCCTCGTTCTGGGCGCCCCCGCCGACCACGTGCACGGTCGCGACGCGACGCCCGGACAGCGCCGAGGCCTGCTCGATGGTCCGGGCATAGGCCCCGGCGAGGGAGTCGAGGATCACCCGCACCGTCTCGGCCCGCGTGCGGGGCTCGGGCCAACCGTCGCGTCGCAGCGCCGCGGCGATCCGCTCGGGCATCTCGCCCGGCGCGATGAACTCCGCGTCGTCGACGTCGATCACCCCGCCGCCCGTGGGCAGCGCCCCGGCCTCGGCGAGCAGCGCGGCCGGCGTACCCGACACGCCCCAGGCGCGCAGGCATTCCTGCAGCAGCCACAGCCCGCCGACATTGCGCAGGTAGCGGATCCGATCGTCCACGCCGCGCTCGTTGGTGAAGTTGGCAGCGCGGCTGGCCTCGTCCAGCACCGGCGCGTCCAACTCGACACCCACCAGCGACCAGGTACCGGACGACACGAAGGCGATGTCGCGATCCGCGGCGGGTACGCCCACGACGGCCGAGGCCGTGTCGTGGGAGCCGACGGTGGTCACCGCGGCGTCCAGACCCAGTCGGCGGGCCAGCTCCGGGCGCAACCGCCCGCGCACCGTGCCGGGCTGCTCGATCGCCGGCAGCAATCCCGGATCGATCCCGAGCGCGGCGAGCAGTTCGCCCGACCAGTCGCCGGTGCGCACGTCGACCAGGCCGGTGGTGGAGGCGTTCGTGGCCTCCGTGGACAGCGCCCCGGTCAGGTGGTGGGCGATCAGATCGGGCAGCAGGACGATGTGTGCGGCGCGGTCCCACAGCGGCCCGTCGCGTTCGGCGTCGAGCTGGTAGAGGGTGGTGAACGGCAGGTGCTGCAGCCCGTTGATCGCGTACTGGCGGGCCCGGTCCACGGCGGCGTCGACGCGCGGCACGGCGGTCGCCGTGCGCTCGTCGCGATAGGCGATCGGATCGGCCAGCGGCCGGCCCGCCGCGTCCAGCAGCCCGTAGTCGACGGCCCAGGTGTCGATCCCGATCGACTCGGTCTGCGGGAAGTCGCGGGCCAGCGCGGCCAGTCCGCGCTCGACCTCGGTGAGCAGGCGGCCGAGCTCCCAGCGCAGGTGGCCGTCGCGGCGTACCGCCCCGTTGGCGAAGCGGTGCACCGCGACGAGCTCGACCCGCCGGGCGTCGACGATCCCCGCCATCACGCGGCCGCCGGAGGCCCCGATGTCGATCGCGCCGAAGACCCGGGGATTGATCACCACAGGCTCCGATCAGCGCAGGAAGGCCGCGGCGACGCCGGCGTCGACCGGCACGTGCAGGCCCGTGGTGTGGCTGAACTCGTCGGAGGTGAGCGCGGCCGCGGCATTGGCCACGTGCTCGGGCAACACCTCTCGCTTGAGCAACGTGCGCTGGGCATAGAACGCGCCGAGCTCGTCCTCGGGTACGCCGTAGACGGCCGCGCGCTGGGCGCCCCACCCCCCGGCGAAGATGCCCGAACCGCGGACGACGCCGTCGGGGTTGATCCCGTTGACGCGGATGCCGTGCTCGCCGAGTTCGGCGGCGAGCAGGCGTACCTGATGGGCCTGGTCGGCCTTGACGGCGCTGTAGGCGATGTTGTTCGGGCCGGCGAAGACCGAGTTCTTCGACGAGATGTAGACGAGGTCGCCGCCGAGGCGCTGTTCGATCATGGCCCGGGCCGCGGCCTGGGAGACCAGGAAGGCGCCCTTGGCCATCACCTCGTGCTGGATGTCCCAGTCGGACTCGGTGGTCTCCAGCAGCGGCTTGGAGATCGACAGGCCGGCGTTGTTGATCACCAGGTCGAGCCCACCGAAAGCGAGCAGTGCGGTGTTGACCGCGGCGCGGACGGCCTCGGCGTCGGCCACGTCGGCGGCCACGCCGACGGCGGTGTCGGGGCCGCCCAGCTCGGCAGCGGCCTCGCGCGCCTGCGCGGGATCGAGGTCGGCGATCACGACACATGCGCCCTCGGCGGCGAGCCGGGCGGCGATCGCCTTGCCGATCCCGGACGCGGCTCCGGTCACCAGGGCGATCCGGCCGGCATGGCTGCGCGGCTTCGGCATCCGCGCGAGCTTGGCCTCCTCCAGTGCCCAGTACTCGATCCGGAACTTCTCCGCCTCGTCGATCGGCGCGTAGGTCGAGACCGACTCGGCGCCGCGCATCACGTTGATCGCGTTGACATAGAACTCGCCGGCCACCCGCGCGGTCTGCTTGTCCTTGCCGTAGGAGAACATGCCGACGCCGGGGACGAGGATGATCGCCGGATCGGCGCCGCGCATGGCCGGGGAGTCCGCCGTCGCGTGCCGCTCGTAGTAGGCGCGATAGTCGGCCCGGTACGCCTCGTGCAGCTCGGCCAGGCGCGCCACGCATTCCTCGATCGGCGCATCGGCGGGCAGGTCGAGGACGAGCGGTTTGATCTTGGTCCGCAGGAAATGGTCGGGGCAGGAGGTGCCGAGCTCGGCCAGCGCCCCGAGCTTCTCCCCGGCGAGGAAGTCCAACACCTCGGGGCTGTCGGTGAAGTGGCCAACCATCCGCCGATCGGCGGACGCGACCGCGCGCAGGTGGGGAGCCAGGGCCGCGGCCTTGGCCCGGCGGCGATCCTCGGGCAGGGCGCCGAACCCGTCGCGGGGGGCGCCGAAGGGCTGATCGGAGCCGTTCTCGTCGAGATAGGCCTGGGCGGTGCGGATGATCCACAGGGAGTTCGCCTCGGCCTCGGCGGAGGTGTCTCCCCAGGCGGTGATCCCGTGGCCGCCGAGGATCACGCCGACCGCCTGGGGATTCTCGGACTTGATCTTGGCGATGTCCAGCCCCAGTTGGAATCCCGGCCGCCGCCACGGCACCCACGCCACCTTGTCGCCGAAGATCTCGGCGGTCAGCCGCTCACCGTCGGCGGCCGTGGCGATCGCGATGCCGGCATCGGGGTGCAGGTGATCGACATGGGCCGCGTCCACCAGCCCGTGCATGGCCGTGTCGATCGACGGCGCCGCGCCGCCCCTGCCGTGCAGGCAGTAGTCGAAGGCGGCGACCATCTCGTCCTCGCGCTCGACGCCGGGGTAGACGCCGGTCAGGGCCCGGAGCCGGTCCAGGCGCAGCACCGCCAGGCCGGGCTCGGTGAGCGTACCCAGGTCGCCGCCGGAGCCCTTCACCCACATCAGTTCGACATCGGCGCCGGTGGCGGGATCGGTCTCGGTGCCCTTGGCCGACGCGTTCCCGCCGGCATAGTTGGTGTTGCGCGGGTCGGAGCCGAGCCGGTTGGAGCGCGCGAGCAGGTCGGTGACGGCCTGGTTGGTCATGGTCGGGTGGGTCCTTCCGGATCGGTTCGGTGGGAGGAATCGGTCGGTACGCCGGGCGCTCAGGCGCCCCAGCCGGCCTGGGTGCCGCCGGTGCGTTCGGCCGCGATCTTGGCGAGGTGGCCGGACTCGGCGAAGGCCCGCATCGGGTCGGCGGGCAGCCCGCGGTCGGTGCGCCAGTCGGCGAGCAGTCCCCGCACGTCGGCGTTGTAGGCGTCCATCAGCACGGCATTGGCGCCCAGCACGTCGCCGTCGCGCTGTGCGGCGGCGAGCGCGGCGGCGTCGACCAGCAGCGCCTTCGCCGTGGCTTCCTGCACGTTCAGCACGGACCGGATCTGCCCGGGGATCTTGTCCTCGATGTTGTGGCACTCGTCGAGCATGAAGTTGATCATCGAGCCCGGCGCCAGGGCCCCGGCGCGGGCGAGCTCGTGCATGATCCGGAACAACTGGAACGGGTCGGCGGCTCCGGCCATCAGGTCGTCGTCGGCGTAGAAGCGGGAGTTGAAGTCGAAGGCGCCGAGGCGGTCGACCCGCAGCAACTGGGCGACGATGAACTCGATATTGGTGCCGGGGGCGTGGTGGCCGGTGTCGAGCACGACCTTCGCGCGCTCGCCGAGCGCACTGCAGTGCAGCAGGGCGGTGCCCCAGTCCGGAATGTCGGTGGCATAGAAGGCCGGCTCGAAGAATTTGTACTCAAGGATCAGCCGCATCCCGTCGTCCAGCCCGGCATAGATCTCGGCGAGGCCCTCGGCGAGCCGGTCCTGGCGCTGACGAAGATCATCCTGGCCCGGGTAGTTGAGCCCGTCGGCGAGCCAGATCTTCAGGTCGGTCGAGCCGGTGGCCCGCATCACCTCGATGCAGCGCAGGTGGTGATCGACGGCCTTGCGGCGTACCCGGGCCGACGGATTGCACAGCGAACCCAGCTTGTAGTCATCGTCCTGGAAGACATTGGAGTTGATCGCACCGATCGCGACGCCGTGCTCGGTCGCGTGCGCGGCGAGCGCGCCGAAGTCGTCGACCAGGTCCCACGGGATGTGCAGGGAGACCCGCGGCGCGATCCCGGTGTGGGCGTGCACCTGGCCGGCGTCGGCGATCTTCTCGAACGGGTCGCGCGGCGTGCCGGGGCTGGTGAAGACCTTGAACCGCGTACCGGAATTGCCGAACGCCCACGAGGGCAGCTCGATGGTCTGGGCGTCCAGCGCGGCCCGCGCGGCGCGGTCCAGGTCGGCGAGCTCCGGGGCGGCGTATGCCATGACGGCTCCTTCGTCGTCCTCGGTGGGGCGTGACCCACTTGGTATGAAACGATTCAATCAGATTTGATTGGGCCCCGCAAGATCCGGAGCGGAGGGTGATGGGCGACGCGACGAAGGCACGTATCGGTGACGTGGCGCGCGTTGCCGGCGTCTCGGTCGGCACGGTCTCCAATGTGCTCAACCGGCCCGAGATCGTCTCCGCCGGAACGCGGGAGCGGGTGCACGAGGCGATCGTCGAGCTCGGTTTCGTGCCGAATGCGTCGGCCCGACAACTGCGCGAGGGAGCGTCGAGGACGGCCGGCATGCTCGTGCTGGACATCGCGAACCCCTTCTTCACCGAGATGGCTCGGGGCGTGGAGGACCGGTTGATCGAGGCCGGACTGACGATGGCGCTGAGCTCCTCCGATGCCGATCCCGATCGCGAGCGCCGGGTCCTGGAGCAGTTCGCGCAGCAGCGCCTGCGGGGCGTACTGGTCACGCCGTCGCGCGGCACGGGCGACAATCTGGGCATCCTGCTCGACCAGGGGACGCGGGTTGTCCTCCTTGATCATCGACCGTCCGGTCTGGGCCTGGACGCGGTCGCCTCCGACGACGTCGCGGGCGGGCGTATTGCGCTGGATCACCTGCTGGGTCTCGGGCATCGACGGATCGGCTTCCTCAACGGCTCGCTCGACATCAAGCAGTGCCGCGATCGCCACGACGGCGCGCGGGAGGCGATCGCGGCGGCCGGCGGCGACCCGGATGCCGACCTGGTCGAGATCGAGGTGGCCGCGATGGATGCCGCCAACGGCTACGGCGCGATGCTCCAGTTGTTCGATGATCATCCCGAGCTGACCGCCGTGTTCTGTGTCAACGACCTGCTCGCGTTGGGCGTGATGCGAGCCGCCCGCGAGCGGGCGGTGTCCGTTCCCGCGGACCTCTCGGTGGTCGGCTACGACGACGTCGCCTTCGCCGGCGAGCTCGCCGTGCCGCTCACCTCGGTACGCCAGCCGACCTACCGGATGGGAGCCGAGGCGGCCGGCCTGTTGCTGGAGCGCGGGCGTCCCCGGCAGATCCTGTTCACCCCCGAGCTCGTGGTGCGCGCCTCGGCCGCACCGCCCGGCTGAGGGGTCTCACCATCGCCGCGGACGGCGCCTCCGGACCACCTATTGAAACGACTCAATATTTCCGTTAGCGTCGGCGCATCCGAGGGAGGGAGGCTGCGATGACGCGGTCCTGGACCGTGGCGAACGCGCGGACAGCCGTCTCGTCGGAGACCGCTCGGGGGCGGGCCTGCCTGCTGTTGCGGATCCGCCCGGAGGCCATCGAGGACTACGTCGCCGAGCACCAACGGGTCTGGCCGGAGATGCTCGCGGCGCTCAGCGCGGCCGGCTGGCGCAACTACTCGTTGTTCATCCGCGAGGCCGACGGTCTCGTCGTCGGCTACTTCGAGGCCGACGACGCCGAGGCCGCGGTCGCGGCGATGGCCGGCTCGCAGATCAATGCCCGATGGCAGGAGTCGATGGGTAGGTACTTCGTGCCGGGCACCGGTCCCGAGTTCTTGCCGATCTACTTCCACCTCGCCTGAATCAGCCCCAACACCAGAACCTCTGGTCGAAACACAAGGACGTGTCGAGATGAGCACAAACCAACCTGCGAAGGCCAGGCTGCGCGGCTGGCGCGCGACGATCGCGGTCGCGATGTCGAACTACATCGAGGCCGGTTCGATCATCGCGTTGGCGACCAGCCTGACCTTCTGGCAGGAGTACTTCGGCTTCGACAACCTCGCGGTGGGATTCATCGCGGCGATCAGCGCGAACGCGTTCGGTTCGGCGATCGGCGCGCTGATCGGCGGGCCGCTCGGCGATCGGTTCGGACGCAAGTTCATCTACACCTACGATCTTGTGCTCTACATGATCGGCACGGCCTTCGTGATCTTCGCGGTTGCGCCATGGATGCTGATCGTCGGCGTGCTGCTGACCGGCATCGCGGTCGGCGCCGGCGTACCGGTCGCGTGGACCTACATCGCCGAGGAAGCGCCGGCCGAGCAGCGCGCTCGTCATGTCGGGATGGCCCAGCTCGCCTGGTCGCTCGGACCGTTCCTGGTCTTCGCCATCGCGACCGTGCTGGTTCCGCTGGGCCTGTTCGGCAGCCGGTTGATCTTCGCGCACCTGTTCGTGGTCGCGTTCATCACCTGGTGGGTGCGCCGCGGGCTTGCGGAATCGCGGATCTGGTCCGAGAGCCGCCGGCCCGGCGTGTCCATGTCGCCGCTCGCCGGCCTGAAGGCGCTGCTCAGCCGCAAACAGAACATCACCGCGTTGATCTTCCTGTTCGGCGTGTACGCCATCTGGGGCGCGGTGGCGGGCCAGATGGGAATCTTCATGCCTCGGGTCTACGAGACCGCGGGAGTGGAGAGCCCCACCACCCAGAATCTGTTGCAGGTGCTGCTGTGGGGCTGCACCGTCGCCGCGACCTACTTCGGCTTCATGCTGCTCGCCGACCGGATGAGCCGCCGCCTGCTCTACGGCATCGGCGCGGCACTCGGTGTTGCGGCCTGGTTGATCCTCGTCTTCGCCCACGTCACCGGCCCGATGCTGATCGCCTTCGCCGTGCTCTGGGGCGTCTCCGCGGGTATCGGCGCGCAGGCGTTCTACGGCCTGTGGACGGCCGAGCTGTTCGCCACCCGCTACCGGGCCAGCGCGCAGGGCGTGCTGTTCTGCCTGGCCCGCATCGTGGTCGGCCTGTTGAGCTACTGGTTCCCGACGCTGCTCGCCACCCGCGGCGTACCGTTCGTCGGCGTGATCATGATCGCGCTACTCGTCGTGGCGCTGCTGATCGGTGTGCTGTTCGCGCCGGACACGCGAGGCAAGAGCCTGGAGCAGATCGAGCTCGAACGGTACGGGGAGAATCTCGAGGCTCGGGGCAACACCGCGGGTGCGGCCCGATGACGGCCACCGAGCGGCTCGACGTGCCGGAATCGGGCGATCCGCTGGTACGCCGCCGCGACTTCCCGCAGCCGGTGATCGGCATCGTCGGCGGCGGGCTCGGGGCCTACTGGCCGCAGTTCCCGGAGTTGCTGCCCGAGCTGCAGCGTGCCCAGACCGAGATCGTCCGCCGGTTCACCGAGGCCGATGCCCGCGTCGTGGACGCGGGATTCATCTCCGACGCGACCGAGGGCCGGGCGGCCGCCGCGCGCCTGCGGGCCGCGGACTGCGACCTGGTGGTGATCAACCTCGCCACCTACCTGACCAGCGACATGGTCCTGCCGATCGCGCAGCAGGCGGGCGCGCCGGTGTTGATCATCGACCTGCAGCCCGGGCCGCGGATGGATCATGCGCGGTTCGGCACGGGGGAGTGGCTGGCCTACTGCGGTCAGTGCTCGGTGCCCGAGGTGGCGAGCGTCTTCCGGCGGGCCGGCATCGACTTCCGCTCGGTCACCGGCCACCTCGGGTCGGATCGGGCGTGGGCCCGGATCGACGCCTGGCTGCGGGCAGCGAAGGCGCGTGCCGCGCTGCGCCGGGCCCGGCACGGACTGATGGGGCACCTGTATCCGGGGATGCTCGACGTGTCGACCGATCTGACCCGGCTGCCGGCGACCTTCGGCAGCCATGTCGAGGTGCTGGAGTTCGACGACCTGCGCGAACGGGTCGCGGAGGTCGACGACGCGGCCGCCGCCGAGCGGGTTGCCGCGGCCTCGTCGATCTTCGAGCTGGACGGCTCGGTCGACCCGGGCGATCTGGACTGGGCGGCGCGTGTCTCGCTGGGGCTCGACCGGCTGGTCGACGACTTCTCGCTGGACTCGCTGGCCTACTACCACCGCGGCCTGGCCGGCGAGCTGCACGAGCGGCTCGGGGCGGGGATGATTCTTGGTGCATCGCTGCTCACCGCGCGTGGCGTACCGGCAGCGGGGGAGTACGAACTGCGGACCAGCGTCGCCATGCTGATCGCGGAGGCTCTCGGCGCCGGTGGCTCCTTCACCGAGCTGCAGGCGCTGAACTTCGACGACGATGTCGTCGAGATGGGCCACGACGGTCCCGCCCACCTGCGGGTCGCCTCGCGGCAGCCGCTGCTGCGCGGGCTCGGCGTCTACCACGGCAAACGCGGCTACGGGGTCTCGGTCGAGTTCGACGTGACGGCGGGGCCCGTGACCACCTTCTCCCTCGGCCAGGAGCGCGACGGCTCGCTGACCTTCATCGCGGCGCAGGGCGAGGTGGTTCCCGGGCCGCTGATGCGGATCGGCAACACCACCTCGCGGGTCCACTTCGGCCGCGACCCGGGTGAGTGGGTCGACGACTGGTCGGCCACGGGCACCGGACACCACTGGGTGCTGACCACCGGGCACCACGCGGCAACGCTGCGCGCGGCCGCCGAACTGCTTGGCTGCGCCTACCGCGGCGTGTGAGGATCCCCGGCGAGAATTGGGGAGGCGCGCGCGGTCTGCTAACGTGTGTCCTCGCTCAGGGATGAGCACGCGCGAGTGGCGGAACGGCAGACGCGCTGTCTTCAGGTGGCAGTGTCCGAAAGGGCGTGGAGGTTCAAATCCTCTCTCGCGCACAAAGGGTAGTTCACGATTGGACGCCCGTCAGGTTCACGAAACTCCCGGTCAGGTTCGCTCTGGCCGGGAGTTTCGCGTTGTTGCTCGGTCTAGCAGCAGTGGCGCGGAACGGGTCTTCAGGCTCTCCGTGTGACCGTTTTCGGGCACGAGAAAGCCCCTGCCGGCGGCGGCGACGATGAACGCGAGCAGGATGCCGGTCCGGGTGGTGCCGAGGACTCGGGTGCTGCTTCTCTTCAACTCCGCGTGATGGGACTTCAGGCAGTTCCACGCGGTCTTCATCATGAGGACGTTCTATGGGCCCTTGGATCGGATCGCGGGGCAGTCTTGCCCGCTTTCCGATGGAAGTGCCCCAAGCAGCGCACCTCTCCGTCTCGGTGGTAGGTCCGGTCGAGAGCTTGCCAAGGGCCTGTCCCGGGAGGACTTCGCGGACCCGGACGGAGTGCATTCCGACCCACATGGGCGCACTGATGCCCGTGGAGAGTAAAGCCCCAGATGAGGAGCTTGGAGCGGATCGCTTGAAGTCTCGAAGTTGTGGTGTTGAAGCCTACTAGTTAAAGACCTGTGCAAGACGTAGCATGCACACATGGTCGCTGAGAACACACCGCTCCAGCACAACGACTATGTGGCAGTGTTGAAGTGCAAGCAAGGAGAGATGCAAGCCATCAGAGAGACCTCGCCGACCCATTTCGTACCTCTCGTTGAGGTGATCGATACGAGCAAGTGGAATCAGCTTGCGCGTGCATGGAGTCACCAGAACGGCGTGGTGTGGGTGCACCCGCTGGCCCGCGGAGAGCGTGCACCCATCGAATGGGCGAGTGACGTGGAGGCCCTATTCGGGAACCTTCGAGCTCGCGCTGTAAGCGCTGTTCCAGTTGTCACCGTGGAAGAGAACATCGAAACGTATTCTGCGATACATTCAGTTGTCGCTCAGGATCGTCGCGGGATCGTTCTCCGGCTTGATTGTGAGGAAATCCTCGAAGAAGACTCATTCGCGTTAACCAGTAGAATTGGTGAAGTGCTCTCACTGTGTGGGCAATCGGTGCAGGACTGTGATTTGGTCGTGGACGCGGGGCTCGTGGAGGGTGGCGTGGCAGTGTGCTCAACTGCCGTTTATACGGCGTTGTCGGCGGTCCCAGAGATCGGGGACTGGCGCTCTGTGGTGGTAGCATTTTCGGGGTTCCCCGCGGTGGTCGGAGATATCATCCACACCAGTACGGTTGGCTTGATTCCGAGAACTGATGCGGCGGCGTTTGGTCACCTGCGAGCGCGATGGATGGCTAGGGAGCTCGCCTTCGCGGATTATGGGGTAGGTGTGCCGCAGTACTCAGACGTCTCATGGTCGCCCGTGCCTAATATTCGCTACACGCTGGACACGGAGTGGGCCATCCATCGAGCGGCCACACGTCGCGACCCTAGTCCTCAGTACGTGCAGCTCGCTACGGATGTAGTCGCGGCCACCTACTATCGCGGTGCTTCGTTTAGCAGTGGCGACCGGTATCTTAGTGATGTTGCTTCACGAGCCGCCGGGCCAGGAAACGCGGCGTCGTACCTGAGGATGGCAATGTCGCACCACTTTGCAGTGGTTCTGGACTCTCTCGCCACCCGCGGCGCGCCCTGATTTTCGTTGTCACCTCTTGACGCAGTTGTGCGAGGGTCATTTCGGTAGCCAGGCGTTGACAGATTTCTGCGCGGGATTTCGTGCGAACTCCCGAGTCAATGCCGTGGCGAGTTAGCACCTGAAGCGCCTCGTCTCGCCACAAAAGTCCTGCGAGTGAGGTGGTATTGACATGTGGGTTCCTGCGAGCCTTCCTGGCCCGGTTCAAACAGATCTCGTCGCGACTCGGCGCGGCTGATATTATTCCCCACCAGCTCGGAACGATCTCAAGGGCCCGGCGCATGTGGCCGCTAGTGGTCACAATAGTGATGTAATCCATGACGCGACCGTAGGACCACACTTGGCGCTCTAGTCGCACTAGTGAGTCGCGTGCGCTCTTGAGTTCGTAACCGGTTAGGTGGTCATTTATGGCTGCTAAATCTATCCGATCTAGCCCATCGACGGAAAACTCGTTAAGGATCAGAGTGTCCTTCTCGCCCGCATGGAGGGCCCGTAGATGGGCGTGCATCGCGACGCGCAAGTCCTGATCGTGCATGGGGGGACTCTAGGACATCTTGCTCGCCGCCAGGAGTCGGAGCGTTGATCTAGGGATGTTGGCTGTCTCACTGGCGGCTCGGGTGGACATCCTTTGGCCGCGGAAGGCGCAACACGGGCGAGAGCTGATGCTGTCAAAAGCCGTTTGGGTCGACCGGAACTCTAGCCCGGGCGTGGACCACGCGGTCAGGGTCACTGATCCCAACCTGCCGCGTTAGCGTCGCGACGCTAGCACGCTCACGAGGTACTGCTTGATCAGGAGGTGCTTGTGAGGCGGTACATCTTGAGCGTCAGTCGCTCGCCTTGTCTTGCGGCTGATCCGCTGGGTGTCACTCGAAGTGCGCTTGCGTAATGGTGCGCATACAGGGTCACCTGCACCGACAAGTTTGCCAACAATGGTCAGCAGCAACGGGGGCTCAATGAGGTGGTCACACCCGACCGGGAACGATCCGGTCGGGAGTTTTTGCGTTCTGTCTCCGGCCGCTCTGGCATCCTGACGCAGGGGCTCGAATCGGAATCGATTGGGGCGATTGATGGAGTGGCTGACCGCGGTGACGTCCGTGTTCGCGCTCGGCGCGGCCTTCTGGGCGGCGTTGACGGCGCGCGGTGTCTACCGGATCGAGCAGGCCCGGGATGACAAGGCCAGGGAGCAGGCCGAGCGCGCGCAGGCCACCCGTGTCTTCGGCTGGGTGGCCGTTGCGGTGGATCCCGCCTCCGGGGAGGTGGTCGGCCGCGGGATGGTCATCGTCAACCTGTCCGATGCCCCGGTCTACTCGGTGGAGATTTTCGCCACGCGTCAGGACGGACAGCCCGAACCGCGGTTGCGCCTGACGATCCTGCCTCCGGGCACCTTCTACGTGGAGCGCCGCGAAGCCGACCGCTATCACTGGGGATTTCCCGATGACATCGAGCAGTTGCGACAGGACTGGCTCATCCGCCCGATCATGAAGAAGCCCACCTGGCAGGTGTCCGAGATGACCTACACCGACGCGAGCGAGCGGCAGTGGCGTCGCGACGGGCGGGGCGTCCTGCTGCGGGCCGGGGCGGGGCTCCCCGGGCATCCCGGCGGCGCCTGAGATGTTCCACTCGGCGCGGACCGGCCGGTCCGCCGCCGCGCGATTGCGCCGTCGGCCGCGGAACGGGCCCTCCCGAGTGGAACATCAGGCGCCACGGCCGCGAGGCTCCGATGCGCCGCCCTGCGGGGACCCCAGCATTTCCCAGACCCGGGCCCGCTCGGCGGCGAGGTCCACCGGTCGCCCGGCCAACTCGTTCGCCAGCGCGCCGAGCCCCCACTCGGCCAGGTGCCCGTAGCGCGCGGAGTAGAGCCCGAGCCGCCGGATCGCGTAGGCATCGGAGTGATCGAACAGCGCGTAGCCCAGCAGTTGGTACAGGTCCGCCGCGCTCAGCCGGTCGTGGCGCTGCCCGCTCCTGCGGTCCGGTACGCCGAGCCGCGTCTTGATCTCGAGCAGCAGGTCGCCGCTGATCAGGTCGGCATCGGCGGGGCAGTACGCCGACCCGTCGAACGTCGGGCCAACCGTCACCCGCCCGGACAGCCGGGGCAGCAGCTCCCGTGCGGCGATCTCGCCCAGCCTCGCCTGCTGCCGCAGCGCTCCCGGCGGCGCCAGCCCCAGCAGGACCTCCGGGGTGAACCGGCCGCCCGCGATCACCCGCTCCAGCACCGACCCGCGCCGCAGCCCCGAACGGTAGACCTCCACGCACAGCGCCAGCGCCCAGGTCGCGCGGCTCAGCAGCTCCTCATCGCCCGAGCGCGCGGCGGCAGCGGCCGCGTCGGCCACCTCGCCG
Source organism: Naumannella cuiyingiana (assembly GCF_013408305.1). Taxonomy (NCBI): domain Bacteria; kingdom Bacillati; phylum Actinomycetota; class Actinomycetes; order Propionibacteriales; family Propionibacteriaceae; genus Naumannella; species Naumannella cuiyingiana. The sequence goes on from NZ_JACBZS010000001.1 coordinate 1,967,972, forward strand.
ATCACCTCGATGGCCGCGGCGCTGCGCTGGAAGGCCTGCATCGCCTGGACCGGCACCTGCTCGGGCGCCAGCACGAAGCGCAGCCGCAGGTCGAACGCCGCGCCGAGCGTTGCGGGGTCGACGCCCGGCGTACCGTCCACCAGCAGCGGACCCGAGGATTCCCGGTACGCCCGTTGCACCGGCGCCACATGCGGGAACTCCGCGTCCAGATACTGGCGCAGGGGCGAGGACCGGTCGGCGATCGCCGACGTCAGGTTCTGATACCGGTACGCCACCCGCCCAGACTCCCACGGCCGGCGACGGCCACCTCACGAGCCGGTGCTCGACGCGCGAACCGCCCGGCGCAACGCGGCCTGCATGGTCTCCAGCGTGATCCGGAAGTGCTCGGTCGCGCAGCGATCGGCAGCATCGGCGTCGCCGGCGCTGATCAGTTCCACCAGCCGCACGTGATCGCCCAGCGCCCGGTCGAAGAACCCCTGCTCGTAGGGTTCCGCGCCGAACCCCAGGGTCACGCGCGCCGTCAGTCGGGCGCTCAGGTCGGTCAGGTGCTCATTGCGCGCCGCGGCGGCGATCGCGCCGTGCAGTCGGCGGTCCAGGGTGCGCGCGGTGATCATCGAATCCGACGCGCGGAACTCCGCCAACAGCCGATTGATCTTGGTCAGGTCGCGGGCCGTGCGCCGCTGCGCCGCGGCCCGGGCGATGGTGCCCTCGATCAGGCAACGGAAGTCGAACAGTTGCCGCATCGCCGGCAACTCGTTCTCCAGGGTGTGCTTGGCGACCTCGGGTGCGATCGTGGCCCAGTCGAGCATCGTCACATAGGTGCCGCCAGCGCGCCCCCGGCGTACCTCGACCAGCCCGAGCGCCGCCACCTCGTGCAACGCCTGGCGCAGGGTGTCCCGGGCGATCCCCAGCCGCTGGGCGAACTCCCGCTCGGCCGGCAACCGCTCGCCCGGCGAGTAGGCGCCCACGCTGATCGCCGTGATCAACCGGCGCGCGATCTCGCCCGACACGGCCGGCTTCCCGAGCTCCATCACGCGGTGACTCTAGTCTCCCTTCTCAAAATGGCCCAGATGGCCTACCTTTACGCGGAATAGGACTACCTGGCAGACCATTTGCGATGGAGGCGGGATGAGCAGGAACGGCTCCGAACTGGCCGAGTTCGGCTATCGACAGGAACTGAACCGCACGCTGTCGACCACGGACCTGATCGTCTACGGCCTCGTCTTCATGGTGCCGATCGCGCCGTGGGCCATCTTCGGTGTCGTCTTCAACGAGTCCAGGGGCATGGTCCCGCTGGTCTATCTGATCGGCCTGGCGGCGATGATCTTCACCGCGATCTCGTACGCCCAGATGTCTCGGGCCTTCCCGATCGCCGGCTCCGTCTACTCCTATGTCGGTCGCGGCCTCGACCCACGGCTGGGATTCCTGGCCGGCTGGACGATCCTGCTCGACTACCTGCTGGTGCCGACCCTGCTCTACGTCTTCGCCGCCGAGTCGATGTCGGGCATCTTCCCGGCAGTGCCCAAGCCGCTGTGGATCGTCGTCTTCCTGGGCATCAACACCGTGATCAACTATCTCGGCATCTCGTTCACCGCCGTGGTGAACCGGATCTTCCTCGCCGCCGAACTGATCTTCGTGGTGATCTTCGTCGTGATGGCCGTCGCCGCCATCTCTCGCGGCGTCAACGGGGCCAGCTTCACCACCACCCCGCTGTTCAACCCGGCCGAGTTCAGCCCGGCGCTCGCCGCCGCCGCACTGTCCATCGCCGTCCTCAGTTTCCTCGGCTTCGACGGGATCGCCACCCTCTCCGAGGAGGCCAAGGGCGGGCGCCGCTCCGCCGGCATCGCCATGATCAGCGGCCTGATCCTCGTCGCGACCTTCTTCGTCACCCAGACCTGGCTGGCGGCGCTCCTGGTGCCCGGGCGTACCCAGTTCAGCGAGGACGAGACCAACAACGCGTTCTTCGGCATCGTCGGGTCCATCTCCAGCCCCGGCTGGGAGATCGCCTTCCTGGCCATGAACGCGCTCGCGGTCGGCATCGCCAACTGCATCGCCGCCCAGAGCGCGACCTCGCGACTGCTGTTCTCGATGGCCCGCGACGGCCAGCTCCCCTCCGGCCTGGCCAAGGTGAACCCGCGTACCAAGGTGCCCCAACGAGCGATTTTCCTGATCGCCGGGATCACCCTGGTGGCCGGGTTGTTCTTCGTCGGCCAGATCGACCTGATCTCCGCGCTGGTCAACTTCGGCGCGCTGACCGCCTTCTTGCTGCTGCACGTCTCGGTGATCGCCTACTACGGCGTGCGGAAGCACTCGCGCAACGTCGTGTTGCACTGGTTGGTGCCGATCGTCGGCTTCTGCATCATCGGGTTCGTGTTGATCAACGCCGATCCGATGGCCAAGATCGGCGGCCTGGTCTGGCTCGCGATCGGCGTCGTCGTGATGTTCTACTACCGTCGCAACGGAACCTCGATCCTGCCCGAGCACGCCGCAACCACGGAGGACTCCAGTGCCTGACCTGTTGATCACCCGCGACCGTTCCTACCCCGGCTTCCGCGCCGACCGCGAACCGGTGCTGACCGTGGCGCCCGGGACCGGCGAGACCGTCACCTTCGAGACCGATGATGCGGCATATGCCCAGATGGAGGAGCGTCGCGACCTCGCCGCGGTCGACGCGCCGCTGAATCCGGTGACCGGCCCCGTGTTCGTGACCGGTGCCGAGCCCGGCGACGTGCTGGCCGTGAAGATCGAGGAGATCACCTTCGGTGAATACGGCTGGTCGATCTACATCCCGGGGGTGGGCGCCCTGGCCGGCCCGATGGGCGAGGAGTGGATGGTACGCCGGGTGCCGCTCGTCGACGGCCGGGTCCAACTGACCGACGCGGTGGCCTGTGAGTTCGCGCCGATGATCGGCTGCATCGGCGTGGCGCCGGCCGATGGCGAGATGTCGACGGTGATGCCGAGCTACCCGTCCGGGGGCAACATGGACCTCACCGACGCCCGCCCGGGCTCGACGGTCTACCTGCCGGTGCAGGTGCCGGGCGCGCTGCTGTCGATCGGCGACCTGCACGCGGTGATGAGCAGGGGCGAGTCGTCCTTCATCGCCATCGAGGCCGCCGGCCGGGCGAGCGTGACGATCGACCTGATCAAGGACGGGGCCGGTCTTGCTCCGCTCCGCGCGGCCCGGGTGGACACCGGCGACGAGATCGTCTGCGTTGGCCTGGGCGATCCGGTCCAGGACTCGATCACGATGGCCTATGAGTCGCTGTTCGACGTGCTGACCACCGAGCACGGGCTCGACCGGAACGACGCCTACGTGATCATGAGCGCGCTCGCCCACACCGAGCTCGGGGGTCCGACCGGGTCCGCCGACCCGGATCCGCTGCACCCGTTGCGCGCGGTCGGCGCCGTCACCCTGGCCCGCATCGCGAAGCGGCACCTGCCCCGCTGATTCCGGGCCCTATTCTTGCCCCCGTGGCGCAACCGGAATCGTCGAGGATCGGCATCATCGGCGGCGGCATCGTCGGCCTGAGCACCGCCCGGGCCCTCGCCGACCGCGGCCATCGCGTGGTGCTCGTGGAGAAGGAGGACGGCTGGGCCCGGCACCAGACCGGCCACAACTCCGGGGTCATCCACAGCGGCCTGTACTACCGGCCCGGCAGTCTGAAGGCCCGCTTCGCGACCGAGGCCGCGCAGACACTGCCCGAGCTCTGCGCCGAGCTCGGGGTGACCGCCCGGCGTACCGGCAAGCTCGTCGTCGCCACCCGCCCGGACGAGCTGCCCAGGATGCGCGCATTGGCCGAACGCGGGCGAGCCAACGGCGTACCCGTCCGCGAGATCACCCCGGGCGAGGCCCGGGAGCGAGAACCCCACCTGGTCTGCGTCGGTGCACTGCTGGTCGACTCCACCGGCGTCGCCGACTTCGCCGGCCTGGCCCGCGCCTTCGCCGCCGAACTGACCGCTCGCGGCGCGACCCTGCGCCTCGGTGAAACCGTCACCGGCCTGCTGGAGACCGACCGCGGCGTGATGCTGCAGACCACCCGCGGCGAGATCGCCGTCGATCACGTGATCAACTGCTCCGGCCTGTACAGCGACCGCCTGCTGCCCGACGACGAGCGCCGCCGGCTGCGGATCGTGCCGTTCCGGGGCGAGTACTGGACGCTGCGCCGGCCAGAACTCGTCAACGGCCTCGTCTATCCGGTGCCCGATCCGGACCTGCCGTTCCTCGGCATCCACCTGACTCGCGGCTTCGACGGACACGTCCACGTCGGTCCGAACGCCGTGCTCGCCCTGGCCCGCGAGGGCTATCGCCGGCGTGATCTGGCGCCGCGCGAGCTCGCCGACACGTTGCGCTTCCCCGGGTTCTGGCGGCTCGCCCGCCGGCACCTGCGCTACGGCATCGCCGAGACCACCCGCTCGCTGGTCCCGCCCGCGTTCCTGGCCGGGGTACGCCGAATGCTGCCCGAGGTCGCGCCGGGGGACCTCGTTCGCAGCCCGGCCGGGGTCCGGGCACAGCTCGTGCTGCGCGACGGTACGCCGAGCGATGACTTCGTGATCATCTCCCGCCCCCGGATCACCCACGTCGTCAATGCCCCCTCGCCCGCGGCCACCGCGAGCGTGCAGATCGGCCGGCACCTCGCTGGACTGGTCGCCGGGCGGGCGTGAGCTCTAGCCGACCAGCCCCGCCTGGTAGGCAATGATCACCATCTGGGCCCGGTCGCGCGCGCCGAGCTTGATCATGGCCCGGCTGACATGCGTGCGGGCCGTCGCCTTGCTGATCACGAGCCGTTCGGCGATCTCGTCGTTGTTGCAGCCCTCGCCGATCAGTCCGAGCACCTCCCGCTCGCGATCGGTCAGTTCGGCGAGCTGAGGACTCCGCGCGACCGGCGCGCTCGGCCGGCCCGCGAAGGTGGCGATCACCCGGCGGGTCACCGACGGCGAGAGCAGCGACTCGCCCGCGGCGACCGTGCGTACCGCGCGCAGCAGTTCCTCGGGATCGTCGTCCTTGATGCAGAATCCCGCGGCCCCGGCCTGCAGGGCGGCGAAGACGTACTCGTCCAGCTCGAAGGTGGTCAGGATGATCACCCGGGTGGTGGCCAGCGCGGGGTCGGCCGTGATCTCGCGGAGCGCGGCGAGACCGTCCATCCCGGGCATCCGGATGTCCATCAAGATCACATCCGGGCGTACCCGGCGGACGACTTCCAGTGCCGCGCGGCCGTCCCCGGCCTCGCCGGCGAGTGCCAGGTCGTCCTCGCTGTCGATCAGTACCCGCAGGCCCATCCGGATCAGCGGCTGATCATCGACCACCACGATCTGGATCATGGGGCCTCCCCGATCGGCAGCCGCGCGGAGACCACCCAGCCGCCGCGCTCGCCGCGGCGCGCCGCGAACGTCCCGCCGGCGCCCTCGGCGCGCTCGCGCATCCCGTGCAGGCCGCCGCCCGGCGTCGGTTCGGCGGCCAACGGCGGCCCGTCATCGGCCACCTCGACAAGCAGTTCGTCGCCGGTACGCCGCAGCAGCACCGCCGCCCCGGCCCGGTCGGTGTGCCGGACCACATTGGTCAGCGACTCCTGCACGATCCGGAAGGCGGCCAGTTCGATGCTGGCAGGCAGCGGACCGAGTGGGTCCGGCCACCGCTCGACGGTCACCTCGCGGCCGGCGGCCCGCAGCGCGGCGGCCAGCTCGTCCACCCGGTCCAGGCCGGGCGGCGGCGCGGTCGGCCCACGGCCGGGGTCGTCGCGGAAGGCGGCGATCGTCTGCCGGAGCTCGGTCAGCGCGCTGGTGCTGGATCCGCGGATGGCGCGCAGCGCCGCGGCCGCCTCGTCGGGCCGGCGCTCCAGCACTCGCAGCGCGACGCCCGCCTGCAGCGAGATCACCGACAGGCTGTGCCCGACGATGTCGTGCACCTCGCGGGCGACTCGCAGCCGCTCGCCGAGGGCCGCCTGGCGAAGCTCCTCGCGGCGCTCGCGGTCGTGCGCATCGCGTCGCGCTCGCCGGAGCAGCGCCAGCATCGTCGCGCTGGCGAGCACGGCGGCGGTGATCAACAACACCCCGTACGGACCGGGCTCGGTGAGCCCGACCGCCGCCTCCTGCCACCAGCCGGCGACCGCCAGCGGCAGCACCAGCACCCCGATCGGCAGCCAACGCAGCAACGGCTCGCGCCCCGCGACGGCGTACCCGCACAGCGCCAGCGGGATCAAGGTCACCGGGAACGGGGCGCCGGCGGCGACATAGCCGATCGCGCCGACCAGCGCACCGGCGAACGCGGCACGCGGGTACGCCCGGCGCAGCGCCACGGCCAGCAGGATCACCACCGCAGCGATCAACGCGGGCCAGGGCACCCCGGGCGGCGGTTGACCCATGCCCTCGGCCCAGCGCGGCCAGTCGTGGCCAGCCTCGTTGCCTGTGGGACCCGGCCCGTGGCGCCGCCCGGGCGCGAGCTGTCCGGACCAGTGGGCGACCTGGGCGGCGGCGCCGAGGATCCAGCCGATGACCAGCGCGAGCGCGACATCGACGAGGACGGCCCGGTTCTCGCGCGGGCCGGCCGGGGCGGGCATGGCCGCTGGGTCGCTCTGCACGTCGCCGAGCCTATTTCGCCACGCCGGGCCGCGCGTCGGAGCAGGGGCGTAGCCGCGGCTACGTCACCGGACGTAGCGCAGGTGTCGTCGCCGGGCTGACGATTCCTCGCCCGCGCCGCGCGACGCTTCTGGCATGCGACACACACCGCACGGTTTCGACGGCCTGGGTCACTTTCCCGGCCCGCCCATCTTTCCCATCGTTGGAGGACTCATGTTCTGTCTGCTGCTGATCGCCGCCGCGCTGGTGATCTTCTTCCTGGCCCGCAACGGCAAGCTCGGGGCGCCGCCCTGGGCCGCCCGCCCGGAGGCCGATGCCCGCACCATCCTCGCCGAGCGGTTCGCCCGCGGCGACATCTCGTCCGACGAGTTCCTGGAGCGCGCCAGCGTGCTCAACTGGAATCCTGGCGCCGACGACGGCCGTCGCCGGGGCGGCGCGAATCGCTGACCGAGCACGGCGCCGGGTCGGTGTTTCGATCATGGACCCGGCGTCAGCCCGGTCGGCTCGCTATCGTTCCGGGCATGGCTGAGCCGGGGATCGAGCGGCGCGGATTGCGCGATGCGGTGCACGAGCGTCTGCTGACGATGCTGCTGGAGACCCGGTTGGCGCCCGGTATGCGACTGAGCATCGACGGCCTGGCGCGAGACCTCGACGTCTCGCAGACACCGGTCCGCGAGGCCCTCGTGCTGCTGGAGCGGACGGGGCTCGTCGAGCGCGTCGCGCTGAAGGGCTATCGCGTCGCGGAGCAACTGACCCGCGCCCAGATGGACGAACTGCTGGAGATGCGCGAGCTGCTGGAGGTGGCCGCGGCTGAGCGGGCCGCGCGCGGAGCCGTCGATCTCGCCCCAGCCCTGCGCGAGGTCCACGAGCAGCACGCGGCGCTGCTCGCCGAACCGGTCGCGGATGATCATTCCGGTCATCGCAAGATCTTCGAGGCCGATTGGGCATTCCACCGGGTGATTCTCGATCATGCGGCCAACCGGTTCCTCTCCCAGATGGCCGACGATCTGGGTGCCCACGTACACCGGATGCGGCAGACGATCATCACCGAGCACTACGACCTCGCCGAGGCGCTTGCCGAGCACGCCGCGATCCTGGCGGCATTCGAGGCCGGTGGCGATGGCGCCGCCGACGCGATGCGTGCACACATGGAAGGGGTACGCCGGCGGGCGCGGCGGGAGAGCGACTGAGTCGGCGGATCGGGATCACGGCCTCTTGACAATCACAGATCCTATAGGAAATATGCTCGGTGTATTCCGACGAAGGGACCAACGCGATGCCGAAGACGCCACCGTGGCCACTGGCCGCCTGCTCGCTCGGGCTCGCGACCGTCGACGGGCACGGCCGCCCGGTCGCCGATGCGGGCCCCGACTTCTGGCTCGCCGAGCTGGCCAAGGTCCGCGGTCTCGGCTTCGACCACCTCGAACTCGGCGACATCTGGTTGCCGATCGGCGACCTCGACCCCGCTGCGGTCACGGCGCTCGGCCAAGCGGTCAAGGAGGCTCATCTCGACGCCTGCGCGGTGCACATCCAGCGTCGCAGCGTCATCGATCCCGAGAGCTCGGCCGACAATCTCGCCTACCACCACCGCGCGATCGACGCGGCGGCCGCGCTCGGGGTGCCGATCTACTCCACCGGCCTGCACCGCCCGCTGACCCCCGCGCAGCAGCGCGCCCTGTGGTTCTGGACCGCTCCGGGACCGGTGGACCCGACCGACCCGCAGACCCGGGCGCTCGCCGTGCGGCGGCTGCGCGAGCTGGCCGATCACTGCGTCGAGCTGGGGATGAAACTCGCGCTCGAGCTGTACGAGGACACCCTGCTCGGCACCGCCGAGGACGCGGTACGCCTGATCGAGGATCTGGACCACGACGGGATCGGCCTGAATCCCGATGTCGGCAACCTGATCCGGCTGCACCGGCCGGTGGAGGACTGGCGGGAGGCCTACCGGCGTACCCTGCCGCACGCCGTCTACTGGCACGCCAAGAACTACCAGCGCGACGAGGCCGGTGACGGCTCGTGGGCCACCTCGATGCCCAGCACCCTGCGCGACGGCCTGATCAACTACCGCGACGTGATCGCGATGGCCGACGCGGCCGGCTACCGAGGGCCGATCGCCTGCGAACACTACGGCGGCGACAGCCTCGGCGTCGCGGCCGCCAATCGCGAATACCTGGCATCCCTGATCGCCACGTTGCCCACGACCCGGGAGGACGCATGACCACCACCAAGCCGCGCATCGCGCTGATCCTCGGCGACCCCGCCGGCGTCGGCCCCGAACTGGTCGCCAAGGCGCTCGCCGACGAGCGGGTCCGGGGCGCCGCCGACCATCTGCTGGTCTCCGACGAGGCCGAGCTTGCCCAGGCCCAGGCCGACGCCGGGGTCGAGTTCCCGTGGTCGCGTTCACCGCAGCCCGGGGTCCCACTGCTCATCGACAACGGCGCGTCCCGTCCCGAGCAGGGGTTTCCCCGGGCGCAGGCGAGCCGGGAGGGTGGCGAGTGGGTGCTCGCCAACTTCCGTCGTGCCTTCGAGCTCGTCCGGGAGGGTCTCGCGGATGCCGTGGTCTTCGCGCCGCTGAACAAGACCTCGCTGCACCTGGCCGAGATGCCCGGCCGCGACGAGATGGACTGGTTCGAGACCGTTCTCGACGACGGCACGCGCGCGACCGAGCTGAACATCCTGCCCGAGCTGACCACCGCCCGGGTCACCTCGCACATCCCGCTCTCGAAGGTGGCCGCCGCGATCACCGAGCAGTTGATCATCGAGCGGGCCACGCTGCTGCGTGACGTCCTGGTCGCGGACGGCACCGCGGACCCGCGGATCGGCGTGTGCGCCCTGAACCCGCACGCCGGCGACAACGGCAACTACGGCAGCGAGGAGGGCGACCTGATCGCGCCCGCCGTCGCCGCGCTGCGAGAGGCCGGAATCCGCGTCGAAGGGCCCATCCCGAGCGACACCATCTTCATCCGGGCCCTGCAGCACCGCGAGTTCGACGGGGTCCTGACCATGTATCACGATCAGGGCCAGATCGCGATGAAGCTGACCGGCTTCGACCGCGGTGTGACCATGGCCGGCGGGCTCAGCGTCCCGGTCTGCACCCCCGCGCACGGCACGGCGTTCAACATCGTTGGTCGCGGCGAGGCGAACCCCGGCGCCTACCTGCGGGCCCTCGAGGTCGCCCGCGCGGTTGCCAGCCGCCCCCGCGCCGCCGCCCGCACCTGACCCACACCTCCGCAGAAGCCTCAGGGAGACAACGATGTCCACCATCGCACGACGTCTGGCGGTCGCGGCCGCGGCAGCGCTGACGACCATCGCGCTGGCCGCCTGCAGCGGCAGCGCCGGCGGCGCCACCGGCCGCTTCATACCCGGTGGACCGGTGACCATGCTCGTCCCCTTCGGCGCGGGCGGCGGCAGCGACGCGTCCGGCCGCGCGATCGCCTCCGGACTGGAGGAGATCACCGGCTCGACGATCACCGTCGAGAATCGCGAGGGCGGCTCCGGCGCGGTCGGATACTCCTATTTCCTCGGCAAGCGCGGCAACGGCAACGTCCTGCTACCCGCGGAGACCGCGCTGCTGGCGCTGCCGCTGACCCAGGACGTGCAGTTCGACTACACCAAGTTCACACCGATCATGAAGCTCGGCGATGACTACACCCTTCTCGTCGTCCCCGCCGATGCGCCGTACCAGACCTGTCCGGACGTGATCGATGCGGTACGCCAGCGGGACATGTTCGCCGGTGTCTCGGGCGCGACCAGCCACGACGAGGTGATCTTCCGGCTGATCGAACAGGACCAGGGTGTCACGTTCGACCGGGTGCCGTTCGAGTCCGGCGGCGAGCTGATCGCGGCGCTGCTCGGCGGCCAGATCCAGATCGCCAATCTCAGCCCCAGCGAGGTGATCGGACAACTCGAGTCCGGTGACCTGAAGGCGCTCTGCGCGACCTCGGAGGAGCGCTACACCGACGACCGGCTGAAGGACGTGCCGACCGCGAAGGAGCAGGGCATCGACGTGGCATTCGCCCAGTTCCGCAGCGTGATCGCGCCGGGCGGCATCTCCGAGGAGGCCCGCACCTACTGGATCGACGCGGCACGCAAGTACGAACAGACCCCGGGCTACCGGGCCTACATCGACGAGAACCTGATGCAGCCGAATGTCTCCTATGGCGACGACTTCCGCGCCTTCCTCGACGATTCCAACGCCACGCTGAGCGAGGTGTTGGCCCGATGAACGCGATCCAGCACCGCGCCCGCGGCGCGGTGACCGCACTGCTGGTGATCATCGGCGGGTACGCAGTGATCGCCGGGCTCGGTTACGGCCTGACCGACGACGAGGGGCGCGTGGGTCCCGGCCTGCTGCCAGCGCTCGCCGGCGCCCTGGTGGCCGTGCTCGCCGTCGCCGACTTCGTCGTCACGAGCCGCGCCGGCGCCGCGGCCGGCGACGGCGTACCCGACATCGACTCCGAAGGGCGCAGCCAAGCCCGACGCAACCGCCAGCTCGCCGCGGTCGTCGGACTGCTCTTCGGCACGGTGATCGTCGGCTACTTCATCGGTTTCATGATCGCCTTCACGCTGTTCATCTTCGCGGTGCTGCTGCTCGTCGAGCGGCGTCGCTGGTGGCAGGCAGCGCTGGTCGCCGTCGTGGTGATGGCCGCCGTCTGGGCGGTCTTCGAGAAGTTCCTCGGGGTGCCGTTCCCGACCGGAATCTTGTGGGGGAGCTGAGATGCTCGACAATCTGATGTTGGGCCTGTCGACGGCACTGACGCCGCAGAATCTGCTCTGGTGCGTGATCGGTGTCTTGTTGGGCACCGTGATCGGCCTGCTGCCGGGACTCGGCTCCTCGACCGGCGTCGCCGTGTTGTTGCCGCTCACCTTCGCGCTCGACCCGGTGACCGCACTGATCATGCTCGCCGGCATCTACTACGGTGCCCAGTACGGCGGCACGATCACCTCGGTGTTGATCTCCACCCCGGGCGAGGCATCCAGTGTGGTGACGACGATCGACGGGTACCAGATGGCCCGCCAGGGCCGCGCCGGCCCGGCACTGGCGATCGCCGCGATCGGCAGCTTCTTCGCCGCCATCGTCTCGCTGCTCGCCCTGCTCACCGTCGCGCCGGCGCTGGCCAAGGCCGCGCTGAACTTCGGGCCCGTTGAGAATCTCGCGATCATGCTGCTCGGTCTGGTGATCGTCGTGACCTTCCAGGGCGGAGCGTTCCTGCGCGGCGCGGCGATGGCGATCCTCGGCGTGCTGATCTCCACGGTGGGCGTCGCCTCCGGATTCAGTACCGCCCGCTTCACCTTCGGCTCGGTCGATCTGCTCGGCGGCATCCCGTTCGTGGAGGTGATGATCGGCCTCTTCGCCGTCGGCGAGGTGCTCCGGCAACTGCGGATCGGCGCGGCCGAACCGATCCGCGCGCGCTTCCGCGACATGATGATCTCCCGCAAGGACCTGCTCTCCTCGGGCCCGGCCATCGCGCGCGGAACGGGAATCGGCTTCGCGCTCGGTACGCTGCCCGGCGCCGGATCCACTCTCGCCTCCTTCATGGCCTACGGGTTGGAGTCCAAGATCAACCCGAATCGCCGGCAGTTCGGCAAGGGGGCGATCCAGGGCGTCGCGGCCCCCGAGTCGGCGAACAATGCCGCCGCGAATGCGAACTTCATCCCGACGCTGGCGCTCGGCATCCCCGGCGGCGCCACGACCGCGGTGCTGTTGGGCGCCTTCACCATCTACGGTCTGCAGCCGGGACCGCTGCTCTTCGAGCAGCAGCCCGATCTGGTTTGGGGCCTGCTGGTGTCGTTCTTCATCGGCAACCTGGTCCTGTTGGTGCTGAACCTGCCGCTCGCGCCGGTCTTCGCCCAGATGCTGCGGATTCCCTACCGCTACCTGTATCCCATCATCCTGATCACCTCGCTCGTCGGCGCCTACTCGATCAGCAACAACATCTTCAGCGTCTGGATCGTGCTGGTCTTCGGCCTGATCGGCCTGGTGATGAAGGAGCTCGACCTGCCCATCGCGCCGCTCGTGCTGGGCCTGGTGCTCGGGCCGTTGCTGGAGCGCGCGATGGTGCAGACCTCGGCGCTCGGGCAGGGTAACTTCGGGATCGTGCTGGGCTCGCCGATCGCGACGGGGGTCCTCGTCGTCGCGGCACTGCTCGCGCTGCTGCCGGCGCTGCGGCACCTGCTGCCGCGGCGCGGCACCCGGGCACCGGCCGAGGACCCCGAACGCGACAAGGTGGGACAACCGTGAGTCAACTGCTGAACGATCCGGCGGACTTCGCCGCGCAGGCCGTTGCCGGCTTCGCCGACGCGCACCCGCACCTGGTGCGCCCGGTGCCGGGCGGCGTGGTCCGCTGTGGTGCCACGCCGCCCGGCCAGGTCGCCGTGATCACCGGCGGCGGCAGCGGCCACTATCCGGCCTTCGCCGGGTGGGTCGGCCCCGGCCTGGCCCACGGTGCGGTCTGCGGCAACATCTTCGCCTCACCGTCTGCCGAAGAGGTCGCCGACGTGGTCCGTGCCGCCGACTCCGGCGCCGGCGCCCTGCTCTGCTTCGGCAACTACGCCGGCGATGTGTTGAACTTCGGCCTGGCCGGCGAGCTGCTGCGCGCGGAGGGCAGCGACACGGCGATCGTCGCCGTCACCGACGACATCGCCTCGGCGCCACCCGCGGAGGAGGCACGCCGCCGCGGGATCGCGGGCGACCTGGCCGTGATCAAGATCGCCGCTGCGGCGGCGGCAGCCGGTGCCGATCTCGATGGCGTCGCCGCTGCCGCCCGCGCGGCGAATGCGCGTACCTTCACGATCGGTGCCGCCTTCTCCGGGTGCACCCTGCCGGGCGCCGCCGAACCGCTCTTCACCGTTGCCGACGGCACGGTCGCGCTCGGGCTCGGCATCCACGGCGAACCCGGGTTGGAGGAGCTGCCCACGCCGAGCGCCGACGAGCTGGTCGCGCTGATGTGGGACCGACTCGCCGCCGAGCGGCCCGCCGACGCCGACGGCCGCGTGGTGATCATGGTCAACGGGCTCGGTGCCACGACGCACGAGGAACTGTTCGTCGCGGCGCGCGCGCTCGGCTCGCCGCTGGCCGCGGCCGGCCTCACCGTGCGCGACCTGGTGGTGGGTGAGCAGTGCACCTCCCTCGACATGAGCGGGTTCTCGATCACCGTGCTCTGGCTGGACGACGAGCTCGAGGCCGGTTGGTTCGCCCCCTGCACCAGTGCCGCGTTCACCCGTTCCGGCGAATCCCATCCCGACCACGGGCCCTCCGCCCGTCCGGTCCCGACCCGCCCCGCCATCGAGCGCGGCGGGCAGGAGTCGCGGGCCCTGGCCGCGCGGCTGCTGGACGCGCTGCGCGACGCCGAGCGCGCGCTCGCCGACGCCGAATCCCGGCTGGGCGAGCTCGACGCCGTCGCGGGCGACGGGGACCACGGCATCGGGATGCGGCGCGGCGTCCGGGCCGCCCTCACGGCCGCCGAGGACGCCGCGGACGCCGGGGCCGGCGCGCAAACGCTGGCGCGGCTCGCTGCCGCCGGCTGGGCCAGGGAGGCCGGCGGGACGTCGGGCGCGCTCTGGGGCGCGATGCTCGGCGCCGCCGCGGCGCGGCTCGACGACGAGGCCGGCGCGGATCCCGGGGCGCTCGACGCCGCGGTCGCGGCCGCGGCCGACGCGCTCGGGCGGATCGGTGGTGCGCGACCCGGCGACAAGACCATGCTCGACGCCGTGGTCCCCTTCGCCGAGGCCTTCGCCGCAGCCACGGGTACGCCACGCGGGCGCTGGAACGCCGCCGCGGACGCGGCCCGGGACGCGGCAGCCGCCACCTCCGATCTGGTCGCCCGGCGCGGGCGATCGCGTACCCACGGCGAACGCTCGGTCGGCACCCCCGACCCCGGCGCCGTCTCCTTCGCCCTGGTGGTGGCGACACTGGCGCCGCACCTGCCGGGCGAGCCGACCAGCAGCGACGACAGCGAGGAGCAACAGTGAAGATCATCATCGGAGCCGACGATGCCGGCGTACGCTACCGCGACCGGCTGGCCGAGGACCTGCGCGCGGATGATCGGGTGGACGAGGTCGTCGTGCTCGGGCCGCAGGATGGCCGGGCCGAGGACTACCCGGGCGTCGCCGCGCAGGCCGCGACCATGATCAGCGATGGCGAGGCCGACCGCGCCATCCTGGTCTGCGGAACCGGTCTGGGGATGGCCATCGCCGCGAACAAGATCAAGGGCATCCGGGCAGCGACCGCACATGACTCCTTCTCCGTGGAGCGATCAGTGCTGTCCAATGACGCGCAGGTGCTCGCCATGGGCGAGCGCGTGATCGGCCTCGAACTGGCCCGGCGTCTGGCCAAGGAGTGGCTCGGCTACACCTTCGACCCGACGTCGCGTTCGGCGCCGAAGGTCGAGGCGATCAAGAAGCTGGAGGACTGAGCGGCCCGTGTCCGGACCCACGCGCCGCTGGGTCGGCACCTCGTGGAAGATGACCAAGTCCCGCGCGGAGGCCGAGGCTTGGGCCCGCCGGGTCGGCCCGGTCGAGCCGCCGGTCGGGGTGGTCCCCTTCGTGATGCCGGGCTTCACGATGCTCGACCTGGTTCGCGACGCCCTGGGGACCGGTACCGCGGTACGCCTCGGCGCCCAGAACGGGCACTGGGCCGATGCCGGTCCGTGGACCGGTGAGGTCGCGATGCCCATGCTTGTCGAGGCGGGCGTGTCGATGGTCGAGATCGGCCACGCCGAGCGCCGGGCATGGTTCGGCGAGACCGATCACACGGTGGCGTTGAAGGTGACGAGTGCGCAGCGGCACGGCCTGATCCCGGTGATCTGCGTGGGCGAGCCCGCCGAGGTGCGCGCGGCGGGCCGGTCGACCGATTTCGTCATCGACCAGATCGCCGCGGCCCTCGCCGATGCGCCCACACCGGCCGAGGCGGTGATCGCCTATGAGCCGGTGTGGGCCATCGGTGCCGAGGGCCGGAGGCCGGAACCGGGCGAGCTGGTCGACGTGTTCGATGCCGTGGCACGCCGGTGGCCGGTCGGCGAGGCGATCGCCGGCGTGCTCTACGGAGGCTCGGTCGACGTCGACAATGCCGCAGAACTCCTCGGCGTACCCGGCTGCGACGGACTGTTCGTCGGTCGAGGCGCGGCGCGTGCCGAGGACTTCGAACGGCTTGTCGAGATCGCCGGCCGGGCCTAGCGATCGAGGTCGGCGACCGCCTCGTCGATCAGGTCGGCGATCTCGCTCGGGTGGGAGGCGAGGGAGGCGTGGCTGGCGTCCAGCTCGATCGTCTTCCGCGGGCCCATCCGCTCGGCCATCCGGCGTTCGTTGTCCGGGTTGATCATGCGGTCGGCGGTCGAGACCTGGTACCAGCTCGGCTTGTACTTCCAGGCCGGATCGGTGATCGGGTCGCCGAAGGTCGAGGCCAACGGCGCCTTCTGCGTCACGGCCATCACGAGCTGCTGGTCGGCGGGCAGGTCCTGGGCAAAGCTCTCCCCGAACTTGTCGGCCTTCACCCACAGGTAGCCGTCGGAATCCGGCTCAAGATTGGGGAAGGCCTCCGGCGGTGCCTGCTCGCTGATCGCGCCCGGGCTCTCGCCGGCATCCGGCGCGAAGGCCGCCACATAGACCAGCCCGACGACATTGTCCTCATTGCCGGCCTCGGTGATCACTGCGCCGCCGTAGGAGTGTCCGACGAGCAGCACCGGGCCGTCCACCTGCTTGATCATCTTGCGGGTACGCTCCGCGTCGTCGGCCAGCGACGTGAGTGGATTCTCCACCGCCTTGATCGAGTCGTAGCCACGCTTGTCCAGCTCGGTGATCACGCCGGCCCAGTGGGCCGCGCCACCCCAGAAGCCGTGTACCAGGATCACGGTCGGTTTCGCCATGGTCGGGTTCCTTCCCTCGAACGGGCGCCGCGGACCCGCGACGCGCAATCACGCTACTGCGCCGAACCCGGCCCCGCACTGGGGGGATCCCCAGTCCTGGCCGCCGGTCACTCCGGCGCGGGACGCTTGCGGTTCTCGCGACGCAACTGTCGCTTGGCCTCGACGAAATTGCGGACCGAGGTCGACGACAATGCCAGCAGCGCGAGGATCGCGAACGACAGCGTGCTGAGGTCACCGAAGCTCAACGACCGGCCGGGCTGGCCGAAGCCCATCGCCGGCCCGGCGAAGGCGATCGCGATGATCAACCCGCTGAGCAGCAACAGCGTGATCGTGCGGGTCCACACCACCCCGGCCGCGGTGGCAATCGCCAGCACGGTGAGCAGGGCCACGACCAGGACGACGAAGCCGATCGACACCGCGCGAGCGACGCCGGCCTCCGATTCGCCCAGTTCGGGGACGTCGGCGAACAGGTCCGGCCGCAGCAGGTTGAGCACCGTCGTGGCGGTCGGGAAGATGCTCATCAGCAGGATCAGGACGCAGCCGAGGATCAGCGAGGACGGGCGCCGCGGCTTCTTCGGCACCGGCTGCGATCCGGAGGTCGGCACGACGGACACGTCGACGATCGGCAGGTCGCCGTCGGTCTGGATCACGTCGCCGCCGCCGTTGCGGCTGTGATAGCCCGTGGAGAAGTCCTCGATGATGCCGACCGGCACCTCCGGATGATGGTGCTCGATCGTGGACACGATGTAGTTGCGTTCGATGTCGATGTTCGCGTCGATCTTGTGGGTGACCTGCAACGTGAACAGGGAGAGGCCGACCGACCGGTCATAGGTGCCGGCGGCCAACCAGTCGGCCCGATGCCCACCGGGCAGCAGCCAGCCTTCCGGTGTCTTCCAGAACCGCACATGGTGGCGCTTGTGCGGATTCCCGTCGACCTCTTGCTGATAGGCGAAATCCTGCTGGTGGCCGAACAGGAACAGCGGGCTGACCGGGGCCTGCGGATAGGACCGCTTGAACAACGACGAGACGATCATCTTCCATGCGGTACGCGCGGTGATCGGCTGCGCCAGCGTCCAGCCGGAGTCCTCCATCACCTGGTGCAACTGTTTCTCACGGCCGAGGAAGCCGAGATTGACCGGGTCGCCGAGCAGGCCGTCGCTGGTCCGGGTCCGCCCGATGAAGTAGTCCGGCACATAGATCCAGGTCAGCACCCGGTGCAGCCGCGGCAGCGCGAGGTAGGCGAGCACGCCCCAGAACGGGATCCAGTACCACAGGCGGTCGACATTCAACCCGTCGGCCGCCAGGATCCAGGCCAGATACAGCGAGGCGATGCCGGCGAGGACGAAGAAGCCGATGTCCAGCATCGTGGAGAAGTAGCGCGGGCGTACCTGGTCGGAGGTGACCTTGGTCGGCGGGTGCTGGTAGACCGGCAGTTCCTTGTGCGGAGGTGCCTTCGGCAGCGGCGGGTGCGGCTGGCGCTGCGCCTGCTGCGGGGCCGGCTCTCCGATCACCATCGTCCCATCATGGCCGATCGGCCCCGGACCGACCACCGCGCGAGCCGGCTCAGCTCAGAACGGCCACTGGAGGCGTTGCCACGCGGCGTCCCAGAACATCCACTCATAGCGCGCGGCCATCGCGAAGTGCCGCTCGCAGGCAGCGAACTCTGCAGGGCTGACCTGCAGGGTGTCGGTGAGCGCGAGCGCCTGGTCCACGACGGCGTCGAACTCGTCCCCGCCGTAGGTCGCGATCCAGCGCGCATACAGCTCGTCGGGGCTGCCGTCGCGGACCAGCACCCGGCCGACCTCGCGATAGATCCAGTAACACGGCAGGACGGCGGCCACGCCCTCGGCGAACGATCCGCTCGCGGTGGTCGCGAGTAGGTAGGACATGTACGCCGTGGTGGTCGGGCCGGGGCCGATCCGGTCGAGATCGGCGGGGGTCAGCCCGAGGTCACCGAGCAGGCTCTCGTGCAGGGCCCGCTCGACGTCGATCGCCTCGGCCGAGTGCAGCGCGAACATCCGCACCGCATCCTCGGTGGGAGCCCGGGCGGACAGCGTCGACAGCGCGCGCGAGTAGGCCCGCAGATAGTGGGCATCCTGCACGATGTAGTGGGCGAACTGTTCGCGGGGCAGGCTGCCGTCGGCCAGCCCGATGAGGAACGGATGCTGCAGGATCCGCGCGTAGGCGTGTTCGCCCGCGCGCCACAGCCGCGCGCTCAGCGGCTCGGCCGAGCTCACTGCGCGGGGGTGGCGTAGCGCCCGGTGAGCGTACCCCGGCCGAGGACGTGTCCGAGCATCTTGAAGTGCACCACCGCCGGCGACGCCGAGGCATCGACGCCGAGGTCGTCGGTGTCCAGCGCGTTGACCGCGAAGATGTAGCGGTGGGGCCGGTCGCCGGGCGGCGGGGCGGCGCCGGCGAAACTGTCGCTGCCGGCGTCATTGCGTACCGCGAAGGCCCCGTCCGGCAGCGCCCCGCCCTCGGGCAGTTCGGTGACGGTTGCGGGTACGCCGACCACGGTCCAGTGCCAGAACCCGCTCGGGGTCGGGGCATCGGGGTCGAAGCAACTGACCACATACGACGCCGTTCCCTCGGGCGCGCCGGACCAGGCCAGTTGCGGCGCAACACTGCCGCCCGCGGCGGTCTGCTCGGCGGCGAGGGTGTCGCCGTCGGCGAAGGTCGAGCTGGTCACCTCGAAGGCGGGGACCTGCGGCAGCAGCTCGTAGGGATCCGGTGCGGTCGGTCGTTCGAGATTCATGACCCCGACGATAACGACCGGGTCAGCGCTCCTTGACGTCGGTTCCGGGTACGCCGGTGTCCTCGACGTACTGCGTGTGCAGGCGGACCGGCTCGGGCTGCTGGTTGCGGCGCTTCTCCTGCCGGGACCGGTAGATCAGGTTGAGCACCTCCACGGCGATGGCGAAGGCGATCGGGCCGTAGATCATTGCCTTCTCGACATGGACGTTGAAGCCCTCGGCGAGCAGGGTGGCGCCGATCAGCACGAGGAAGGTGAGCGCCAGCATCTTCACCGTCGGGTGCTTGTTGACGAAGGCGCTGATCGGGCCGGAGAAGATCATCATCAGGCCGATCGACAACACGACCGCGGCGATCATCACCGGCAGGTTGTTGGTCATGCCGACGGCCGTGATCACCGAATCCAGGGAGAAGACCATGTCGACCAGCACGATCTGCACCAGCACGGCGCCGAAGGACGACGTCTTGCCCTTGCCGGCATCGCGCTCGCCGTCGTGGCCCTCGAGCTTGTGGTGGATCTCGGTGACGGCCTTGTAGATCAGGAATGCGCCGCCGGCTATCAGGATCAGGTCTCGGCCGCTGAACTGCAACGCCTCCCAGGTGCCGATCGAGAACAGCGGTTGGGTCAGGCTGACGATCCAGGCCGCGAAGAACAGCAGGATGATCCGCAGCACCATCGCCAGCGCGAGCCCGATGATCCGGGCGCGGGTGCGCTGCTCGGCCGGAAGTCGGCCGGCCAGGATCGAGATGAAGATGACGTTGTCGATGCCGAGGACGAGTTCGAGGACGAACAGCGTCAGGAACACGACGATCAGGTCGGGGGTGAATTCCACAGGCGAATCCTGCCCGAAATCGGGTCCAGGCCCAAGCGACAGGGGGATATCGCGGGTACGCCGCTGCGCCCGGGGTCGGGTTGCCGGCGGCGGTCGGCGGGCCCGTGGTCGGGGTGCCCGCAGACCCCGAGCGGATGGTCCGCCCGGGGTCTGCGCGGCACGGTTGGCACATGATGAACCTACTGATCACCGCCGGCAGCATTCTCGGAGTCGCGATCATCGCGCTGATGGCCGTCGTGCCCGGCATCGCGAGCATCGACCGGCGCTGACCCGCGTGCCGGGCGGCGGCTCGGGCGGGCAGAATGAGCGCATGTCGGGTGTGCTGGACCACGTGGTGGTACGCAGCCCGGGCCCGCTGCCGCTGGCCTTCTTCTGGGCGCGGCTGCTGGGCGGACGGATCGCCGAGCCCGCTGCCGATCGCGCGATGGTGCTGGCACCCGGCGGTCAGCGGCTGGCCTTCGAGTCCGGCCCCGGAGCCTCCTCGCGCCTGGCTCTTCGCGTACCGTCCGTCGAGCGGGGCGCGGATCATGTGCTGCGGCTCGGCGGCCACCTGATCGGCGAGGGGGTGGCCGATCCGGACGGCAACGAGATCGCGCTCCTGGTCGACCCGACGGTCGAACTGCCGGGGCCCGATGCCCCGAGGTTTCGCCGCTATGTCGCGATCGGGGACTCCAGCACGGAGGGTCTCGTCGATGGCGACGGCACGGGCGGTTGGCGCGGCTGGGCGGACCGGTTCGCCGCCCACCTGGCGAGCAACGGTTCGCCCGGACTGGAGTACGCCAATCTCGCCGTCAGCGGGCTGCGGCTGGCCGACATCCGGGCACGGCAGTTCGACGCGGCACTTGCGCTGCGCCCCGATGTGATGACGATCGTGGGCGGGATCAACGATGTGATCGGCCTGCGACCCGATTTCGGCGCCATCGCCGACGACCTGAACGACATGTTCGCGCGCTCCCGGGCCGCCGGCATCCGCGTGCTGACCTTCACCAATCCGGACCTGGCCCGTGCCAACCCGCTCGCCACCGTGGTCCGCGAGCGGTTGCTGGCGCTGAACCGGATCGTCCGGGAGGCCGCCTTGTTGCACGACGTCTCCATGATCGACTTCGAGTATGTCGCGATGGCATCGGATCCCCGCCTGTGGGGCGAGGACCGGTTGCACATCAACACCCTCGGCCACACGCTGGTCGGTGCGGCGCTCGCCTGGCTGGTCGGGCTGCCGGGCAGCGACCGGGACTGGGCGACGGACCTGGACCTGCGACTGGCCGCGCATCCCCGGCCCCGGATCGGTGATCATCTGCACTGGACGATGCGGCACCTCGGCCCCTGGGTGGTCTCGGGGATCCGCGGCCCGCAGTATCGGCAGGGGCGCGAGCCGAAGCGGCCCGATCCGGTGCCGGTGAACCTGGAGCGGGAGCGGCACGCGACCTAGCGGCCGGGCTCGGTGAGGCGCACGCAACTCGGGCACGGAATGCCGGGCGGGCGAGGAAGCCGGGGCAGCGCGCGACTGGTGTGCCACTCGATCGGGCGCATCGGGCAGCTGACCCCGCGGCGCCGCGGTTCGGCCGCGGAGGCGGTGACCTGAGTGGAACCTGACGCGCAAAAGCCCCCGCACCCGAGGTGGGTGCGGGGGCCTTTGTCGTTGCGGGTCAGCCCCGGCGACGCCGGGTCAGCAGACCGGCTCCGGCGAGCGCGGCCAGCGCCGCGGCGCCGACGGCCAGCGGGCCGACCTGGCCACCGGTGTCAGCCAGCGGCGTGTTCGGGCTGCTCGGCGTGTCAGGACCGGTCGGCGTGTCGGGCGTGTCGCTCGGCGCCGGAGGCTGCGGCACACAGGGCGATTCCGACGGGCCGGGACCCTGGCTCGGCGACCCACTCGGGCCGGTCGGCGGGACGCACGGGGTCTCCGACGGGGTCGGGGTGGGGGTCTCCGACGGGGTCGGGGTGGGGGTCTCCGACGGCGTGGGGGTGGGGGTCTCCGACGGGGTCGGGGTCGGCGTCTCCGACGGGGTCGGGGTGGGGGTCTCCGACGGCGTGGGGGTGGGGGTCTCCGACGGGGTGGGGGTAGGCGTCTCCGACGGGGTCGGGGTCGGCGTCTCCGACGGGGTCGGGGTGGGGGTCTCCGACGGGGTCGGGGTGGGGGTCTCCGACGGGGTCGGGGTGGGGGTCTCCGACGGGGTCGGGGTCGGGGTCTCCGACGGGGTCGGCGTCGGCGGGAGGTCGCCGGAGCCGTCGCCGCCGGCGTCGACCTTGCGTACCCGCGTGGTGACCTCGACGTCATCGATGCCGGCGGTGTTGCTGAACTCGGTGCCGACCGGGACGCCGGTCGAGTCCATCCGGTACTGGATCAGGTAGGTCGCACCGGCCAGTCCGGCGTTGGCGAAGGTCACCGTGAAGCTGTTGTCGGGGCCCTCGGTGAGGACGTAGTCGACGTTGGGCTCGAGGCTACGACCACCGGCCTCCCAGTCGGGACCGCTCTCGTTCCAGGCGCCTTCGGGGAACTCCGCGACGTTGAACTCGTCGGGCAGGAACTTGAGCCGCGAGTCATACTGGTCGGTCACCCGGGTCCCGGCCTGGATGTAGCTGGCGGGCACGGCGATCCGGTACTCGACGAGGTCACCGTTCTCCAGGACCTGCCAGCCGGCCTTCTGCGGCTCGGTCGGTCGCGGCCAGGGCTCGCCGATCACACCGCCGCTGCCCGGCAGTTGGATGGTGACCTCGTGATCACCGGACGTCCACACCGTCTCCGAACCGTCGTAGGCCTTGGTCGCCCGCGCGGTGAACCACAAGGTGCCCTCGACATTGTCGTGGCTCTCGACGAAATCGGTCAGGGTGCAGACGATCTCCTTCGGGGTCGCGGCGCAATTGCCGACCGTTTGCCCGTCCGCCGTCTTCAGCGGGAAATCCTTGGCGAAGAGTTGGATCTCCGGGCCGCCCTCGGGGATCGTCAAGCGGAAGGTGTCCCCGGCCTTGGCCGTGCTGTCCACCGCCCAGTTGGCTCGAACGTCGAAGTTCTCCCACTGGCGAAGTGGCCCGTCGAACCCGCTGGTCCGCTCGGTCGTCACCTGCGTGATGGCGCCGGAGATCTCGTCGGCCTTGGCGGTGCCGGGGCTCGTCAGGACGAGCGCGCCCAGCGCGAGCAGAGCTGTGGTGAGTGCGGCCAAAACAGCGCGCACGGAAGACCGTGTCTTCATCAATATCCCCCGATATCGAGTTTCTCGATTGTGATCCCACACCCGGCGTCAAAGCGCGGGGCGTGCAGACCCTCGGCACCATACACAAGTCAGTGGCGCTGCGCGAACGCATCTGGGGAAAAAGTGACCGCCCGCGTCGCCTGTCACCCGCGGCGTCGGCGCAGCAGCCCGGCTCCGGCGGCCGCGTCGCATGCATTCACCGTGGGCCCGGCAACCCGAGAGTTCCGGGCCGCCCGTCGATCAGGATCGGGGTACGCCCGATGTCGGCGTCGGGCTCGCGCCCGGCCGGGAAGTCGGGCAGTGGCGCCGCGAACTCGGTCTCCAGCCAGCTCTCGTGCACCCGATACCGCTCGGATTCGGCGAAGGCGGGCTGGTCGAGCACGGCGCGATGGAACGACAACACGGTGGGTACGCCGGCCACGTCGAACTCGCCGAGCGCGCGCCGGGCCCGGGCCAGTGCGGCCGGTCGATCCGGGCCCCAGACGGTCAGCGTGGCGAGCAGCGGGTCGAACCCGGGGACGGCCGACCCGGCCTCGATCCCGGAGTCGAGCCGGACGCCGGGCCCGCCGGGCGGCGCCACCCCCCGGACGACGCCGGCAGCGGGGAGGAACCCTCGTCCCGGGTCCTCGGCGCTGATCCGGAAGGTGATGGCGTGCCCGCGCGGTCGCTGCTCGGCCAGTGCGGGGTCGAGCCGCGCTCCGGAGCCCACCCGCAATCCGGCCACGACCAGATCGATGCCCGTGGTTTCCTCGGTCGCGGCGTGCGCCGGCGTCAGCCGGAAGCTGACGTCGAGCAGGGACGGCGTACCGTCCGCGTCCAGCCGGAACGCGACGCTCGCCCCGTTGATCAAACCCGGGCCGCTCAGGCCCCGGCCGACCGGGCCGCGGGCGGTGTACGCCGCTACGGCGGCGGCCCGCAGCTCGCGCTCCAGCTCCGCGCCGAGCGCGGGCGCCGGCGCCTCGTCGATCAGCGACCCGCCGCGGCGCTGCACCGAAGCGTCCCGGGTGCCGAGCGCGACGACCGTGCCGTAGGGGTCGGCGAGCACGGGCACCTCGATCCGGCGCGACCGCGGCGATCCGCGGCCGGGCGTCGGTGCGCGGTCGACGAACTCCGGGGGGCGGCCGAGCCAGGTGAACCCCGCGGCCCGCACGGCGCGGGCGAAGTCCGCGCTGTCGGCCAGGCCGCCCGACCCCGGATGCACGGCGTCGGCGCGTGCGGCACGTGCCGCGGCGATGATCCCGTCCCCGGACAGGTAGCTCCGGGCGGGGGTCGCGCCCGGCACGGCGTACGCCTCGTCGGCGAGCCGGACGTGCCGGGCGTCGAAGTCGGCATCGGCGTACACCGCGATCGAGGTGAGACCGGAGTCGGCGCAGGCGCGAGCGATCCGGGCCGCGATCGGGCCCCGGTCGGCGATCAGGACTCGTCGCACCCGATCATCCTTCCCGGTCGGTCAGCCGGAACCGCAGCTCGGTCCCCGGTGGCGCCTGGCCGAGCGCGCCCAGCGCGGTGGAGTCGACGACCGCGATCACCGGGTATCCGCCGGTGATCGGGTGGTCGGCGAGGAACAGGATCGGCTCGCCCGACGGGGGCACCTGCAGCGATCCGGTGGCCACGCCCTCGCTCGGCAGCTCGCGTTGCTCGGTACGCACGAGCGGGCGTCCGCCGCCGAGCCGGAGCCCGACTCGGTCGGAGCGCTCGGTCACCAGCCACGGCTCGGTGACCAGCCGCTGCACGGAATCGGCGTCGAACCAGTCGTCGCGCGGGCCGAGCATGATCGGCACCTCGAGCGATCCCGAGGGCTCGTCCGGCCACGGCACCGGGTCGCCGACCGCGCGGGCCGGGGGCACGATGTCTCGCAGCCCCAGTACCTGCCCGGCGCGCAGCGGAGGCGGGCCGATCCCGCCCAGGGTGTCGGTGGAACGGCTGCCCAGCACGGCATCGACGGCGAATCCGCCGCGCGCGGCGAGCATTGCCCGGACACCGCCGGCCGGAACGCCCAGCGCCAGCTCGTCGCCGTCGTCCAGCGCCAATGGGCGTTGATCATCGACGACGACCTGTTCGCCGCCCGACCGGGTGATGATCACACCGACGCGGGCCCCGGTGACGGCGACGACGCAGCGACCGCGCGCCCGCAACGTCAACGCGCCGTAGGGAATCTCCAGGATCGCCTCGTCGGGGACGTTCCCGACCAGTCCGTTCGCCAGTCGCATCGCCCGGATGTCCAACGCGCCGGAAACGGCGACGCCCATCGCCAGGTTGCCCGGCCGTCCCGCATCCTGCAGCGTGCTCTGCAACCCGGGGATGATCACCTCGAGGCCCCGGTCATGATCGGGTTCGGCGGCCGGGTCCGGAGCCGGGGCTGTCGTCGCGAGCTGCGCGACCGCCCGGAAGCGGACCCGGGTGCCGGGTGCGAGCAGCGCCGGCGGGTCGCGGTCGGCCTCCCACATGGTGGCCGCGGTACGCCCGATCAATTGCCAGCCGCCCGGGCTCTCCCGCGGGTAGACGCCGGAGAAACGGCCGGCGAGTCCGACCGAGCCGGCGGGGATGCGGGTCCGCGGCGAGGACCGGCGGGGGACGTCGAAGATCGGGTCTCCGCCGGCCAGGTAGGCGAATCCCGGCGCGAAACCGGCGAAGGCCGCCACCCATTCGCCGCCGGTGTGCCGGGCGATCAAGTCGTCACGGGTCAGGCCGAGCAGCCCGGCGACCTCGTCGAGATCCTCGCCGTCGTAGACGACATCGATCTCGATCGGCGGTCCGTCGCCGGCCGGCCGCGGCTCATCCGACAGTGCGGCCAGCTCGGTGATCAACTCGGCGCGAGTGATCACCTCGGGACAGAAATCGATCATGATGGTCCGGGCCGCGGGCAGCGGCTCGCCCAGCCCCGGGATGGGATCGACGCGCTGGCGTTGCCGGAGGCTCGCGAGCAGCCCGAGGGTGTGTTCGAGGTCGACCAGCTCGACCAGTACGGCCCGGTCCCCGGCGGACAGGTGGCGCCGCTCGCTCATCGGCCGACGAACGGCCGCACCGAGATATCGTCCGTGAGCAGTCGATCGCGGACCGCGCGGGCCATCTCGACCGCGCCCGCGCTGTCGCCGTGCACGCAGATCGAATCGGCGCGCAGCCGCACCGGCGTACCCTCCACGGAGATCAACTCGCCCGCCGCGACCAGCCGCGCCATCCGCTCGGCCACCTCCGCCGGATCGTGCAACACCGCGTCGGGCTCGCGGCGCGAGACCAGCGTGCCGTCGGCGTGGTACGCACGGTCGGCGAAGGCCTCGCTCGCCGTCGTCAGTCCCGCCTCCTCGGCGATCCGCAGCACGACGCTGCCGGCCAGCCCGAGCAGCACCAGCGAGTCGTCGGCCTCGCGGATCGCCGCGACCACGTCGCGCGCCTGTCGCTCGTCGACCGCGATGGTGTTGTAGAGCGCGCCGTGCGGTTTCACATAGCTCACCCGCCCGCCCGCCGCGCCGGCCAGCGCGGACAGCGCACCGATCTGGTAGATGATCTCCGGGACCAGGTCCTCGCTCGCCACATCCATTGCGCGGCGGCCGAAACCCGCCAGATCGCGATAGGCGACATGTGCGCCGATCGCGACGTCGTTGTCGACGGCGATCCGGCAGGTCCTCGCCATCACGCGCGGGTCGCCGGCATGGAAGCCGCAGGCGATGTTGGCGCTGGAGACGATGCCGAGGACGGCCTCGTCGTCGCCGAGGTTCCATCGGCCGAAGCCCTCGCCGATGTCGCTGTTCAGATCGATCGCGGTCATCGGACCTCCTGCTGCAGGGGCGGTTCGAGATAGGCGGAGTCGGGGGTGTCGGTGATCAACATGTGACCGGGGGAGTGGGTGATCGCGAACGCCGGGCGGCTGGCCAGCACCGCCGCCTGCGGCGTCACCCCGCAGCCCCAGAACACCGGAACGTCCCCGGGCTCGAGGATCGGGGCATCGCCGAAATCGGGATGATCCAGGTCGGCGATGCCGAGCGCCCCCGGGTCGCCGACATGCATCGGGGCGCCGTGCACCGCCGGATAGCGGCCGCTGATCGCGATCGCGTCATCGACCCGATCGGCCGGGATGCCGCGCAGCGAAACCACCAGCGGGCCGTGGAACCGGCCGGCCGG
This sequence comes from Naumannella cuiyingiana, assembly GCF_013408305.1. NCBI lineage: Bacteria > Bacillati > Actinomycetota > Actinomycetes > Propionibacteriales > Propionibacteriaceae > Naumannella > Naumannella cuiyingiana. The sequence goes on from NZ_JACBZS010000001.1 coordinate 1,995,299, forward strand.
TGTGCAGGGCACGGTCGTCGCATACATCGGCACGCTCCGGCCCGCGGTGATGTGTCGGACGGGTACGCCGGCCGCCAGCAGCGCGAACTCGAAGGTGAACGAGCAGCCGATCAGGAAAGCGACAAGATCATCGCGTTCCGACCACGCCGCGCTGGCGTCGCCCACCTCGGCCACCAGCTCGCCGTCACGCCAGATCCGATAGCCGGGCAGGTCGGTGCGCAGGTCGAGATCATCACCCGCCAGGGCGCTGGTCACGGCCCCGGGCGCGGTCTCGTCGAGCAGCGGGCACGGCCGGGGATTGGCCCGGGCGAAGGCGCGGAAGTCATCGGCCTGGTCCGCGGGCAGGGCGATCAGGTTGGCCTGGGCGTACCCGCGGGCGATGCCGGCGGTCGGTGCGACCAGGCCGGCGCGGTACGCCGACCGGGCGCGGGCCGGAGTGCTGTCGGCGTCGGGAATGATCACGATCCCGACACCATGGCGAAGATCGGGCCGATCGACACCGCGCCCATGTAGTAGCTCAGGGCCGTGGCTGCGGTGCCGACGACCAGCAGCCACCGGGGATAGCGGTAGTCGCCGAGCAGGCCGGGCCGGAACCAGCCGATGATCATGAAGATGGTCAGGCCGATCGGCAGCACCAGGCCGTTGAATCCGCCGACGAAGACGAGGATCGCCGCGGGGGCCGCGCCCCAGAGCAGGAACAGCACCAGCGAGACCGCGATGAAGCCGATCGTGATGAAGCTGCGGGTGCGCTGGGTGAGCCGGTCGCTGAATGCGGAGAAGAACGAGCTCGAGGTGTACGCGGCGCCGATCACCGACGAGATTGCCGCCGCCCAGAACACCACGCCGAAGACCTTGAAACCGACCTCGCCGGCGGCGGCCTGGAAGGCCTGTGCGCCGGGATTGCCCGAGGTGTCGAGCACGACGCCGCTGGCCACCACGCCGAGGATGGCCAGGAAGAGCACGTAGCGCATCACGCCGGTGACCAGGATGCCGTTGACGGCCGCCCGGTTCACCTCCTTGACGTGCTCGGGGCCGGTGGTGCCGGAGTCGAGCAGCTTGTGCGCGCCGGAGTAGGTGATGTAGCCGCCGACGGTGCCGCCGACGATGGTGGTGATCGCGGCGAAGTTGAGCGTGTCCGGCAGCACCGTCTGGCGCAGGGCGTCGGCGACGGGTGGGCCCGAGACCACGGCGACATAGACCGTCAGCGCGATCATCACCAGCCCGAGCACGATCAGCACCCGATCGACCGCGGCCAACGCGCGCCGGGAGAGGAAGATCGCGATCGCGATGGCGGCGCTGATCGCACCGCCGATCTTGGGGTCGAGCCCGAACAGCACCTTCAGGCCCAGGCCTGCGCCGGCGATGTTGCCGATGTTGAAGGCCAGGCCGCCGATGATGATCAACACGGCGAGCAGGTACCCCGACCCGGGGATCGCCCGGTTCGCCAGTTGCGGTGCGAACATCCCGGACACGGTGACCATTCGCCAGACGTTCAACTGGATCGCGAAGTCGATCAGGATCGACAACAAGATGCCGAAGGCGAACGCTGCGCCGAGCTGGGCGGTGAAGGTGGCCGTCTGGGTGATGAAGCCGGGCCCGATGGCGCTGGTGGCCATCATGAAGATCGCCCCGATCAGCGAGATCCGGCGGGCCGATGCGAAGGACTTCGCCTGTTCGGCGGTGGATTCCTCACCAGTGGCTGCCATCGCGCACGCTCCTCGGGCCTGGGCGGCGCAACGCGCCGACGAATGGGCGTCACCCTAGAAGTTGTTGAACAAAATGACCAGATCGTTGAGGAAATTGGCCGGATCCGGCCGCGGCCGCCCCTACGATGAGTCGGTGCGGACCAATGACGCGCCGAGCCGGGTGCCCGGTGCGCGACTCGATCTGGCCGAGCGCACCGCCGCCGAGCTGCGTTCGATGATCATCGATGGTGCGCTTGCGCCGGGCCAGCAGTTGCACGAGGCGGCGCTCGCCCAGAGCCTGGGGGTCTCGCGCAACTCGCTGCGGGAGGCGTACCGGATCGGAATCCACGACGGCCTGCTGGAGCGGCACAACCATCGCGGCGTCTTCGTCCGGGTGCCGAGCCTCGCCTCGCTGCTCGACATCTACCGAGTGCGGCGGATGATCGAGGAACAGGCGGTACGCCATGCCGTGCCCCGGCACCCCGCGCTCGGCGCCGTCCGCGAGGCGGTCGCCGCCGCGCAGGAGCATCGCCGCGCGGGCCGCTGGCGCCAGGTCGGGTCGATGAACATGGCCTTCCACGCGGGCCTGGTCGCCCTGGCCGACAGCGAGCGGCTCGACCAGTGGTTCGCGCGCCTGGCCGCTGAGCTGCGGCTGGCGTTTCGCACGATTGCCGATGCCGAGTACCTGCACGCGCCCTTCGTGGACGCCAATGCATCGATTGCCGCGCTGCTCGCCGAGGGGCGGATGGCCGAGGCGGCCGATGCCCTCGATGCCTACTTCACCCGCTCCGAGCGGACATTGGTCGCGGCCTACGCCCGAGGCTGATCGGCCGGTCAGGCGAGCAGGGTCTCGCCGAGCCAGCCGCCCTCGTTGACCCCGGGCAGCACGGCCCACAGGCCCGAGCCGGTGTGGCGCAGGTACTCCTGTAGTGCATCCCGGCTCGCCAGCCGGGTCTGCATCGGGATGAAGTGGGTCCGCGGGTCGGTCACGAAGGCGAGGAAGAACAGCCCGGCATCGAGTCGGCCGAGCCGCGTGCTGCCGTCCACGAAGTTGTAGCCGCGGCGCAGCAACTGCACGCCGTCATTGGCATCGGGGTGGGCGAGCGCGACATGGCTTCGCGGATCGATAAGCGGGAGCCCGCCGCGACCCGCGGCCGCGAAGTCCGGCGCCGCGAATTCGTCGCCGCCGCTGAGCGGTGCCCCTTCGGCCTTGCTGCGGCCGATCACCCGCTCCTGTTCGGCGAGCGAGGTCCGGTCCCAGGTCTCGATCGTCATGTTGATCCGGCGCGCCACGAGGTAGCTGCCGCCGACCAGCCAGTCCTCCCGGGGATCGCGGCCGGCGGGCACCCAGACGTGCCGGTCGAGCAGGTCGGGCTCCTCTGCCTTCAGGTTGGCGGTGCCGTCCTTGAAGCCGAACATGTTCCGCGGGGTCGGCTGCGCCGTCGACGTGGAGGAGGTACGCCCGAAGCCGAGCTGGCTCCAGCGTACCGACACCGTGCCCATGCCGATCCGGGCGAGATTGCGGATCGCGTGCACGGCGACCTGCGGGTCGTCCGCGCAGGCCTGGACGCACAGATCGCCGTCGGAGCGATCGGGATCGAGGGCGTCGCCGGGAAACGCGGGCAGCGGCGTCAGCGCCTCCGGTCGCCGCTGTCCCAGGCCGAACCGGTCGAACAGCGCCGGTCCGACGCCGAAGGTCAGCGTCAGGCCCGACGGGGGCAGGCCGATGGCCTCGCCGGTGTCATCCGGCGGGGCCTGGTAGGAACCACCGGTCGGGCCCTGTTCGCCGGCTGCCAGGCCCTGGGTGAGCCGGGCGGCCGCGGTGGTCCAGGCGCGCAGCAGCCGCGCCAGCTTGGCCCGGTCGTCGGTCAGCACGTCGAAGGCGGCGAAGTGCAGTCGATCCTGGGCGGGCGTGGCGATGCCCGCCTGGTGCGCGCCGTGGAACGGATACGTCCGGGCAAGCGGGTCGGGCGGCGGCTCGGCGGTGCGACCGAGCGCCAGGCCGCCCGCCAGGCCGGCGGCGCCCACGGCCGCAGCGCCCCCGGCGGCGCCGATCAGGCCGCGCCGCGACAGGGTCATGCCGGTGCGCCCGTCGTGCTCGATGTCATGTCGTCCCCGGGGTCAGGACAAGACGGCCGCGGTCAGCCGGGAGAGCGGCTCGCCGAGCGCATTGACCCGGTCGGAGAGGGCCTTGATGTCGTCCTCGGTGAGCTCGTCGTAGCTCTTCCAGCCGTCCCCGCTGCGGTGGGAGTCCAGCTCGGCCTGGGTGGCGGCGAACTCTTCTTCCAAGGTGGCGTCCAGATCGGGATCCTTCTTCTGCAGGATCGGCCGCAGCCCCTGCCAGGCGACCCGCGCGCCCTCGAGATTGCCCTGGAAGTCCCACAGGTCGGTGCGCGACCAGTACTCCTCCTCGCCGGTGACCTTGCCCGAGGCCACCTCCTCCATCAGCCCGGTCGCACCGTTGCCGATCTGGTCGGTGCTGAAGGTCAGGTCGCGGGTGCGGTTGTAGAGGTCCTCGGTGTTGGCGACCAGGTCGTCGGCGTACCGCTTGCGCTCCTGCGTGGTCAGCGCGGTGTAGTTCTCGGCCCGCTGCGGCCACAGATCCTTCTCCATCACGTGCCAGCCGGTCCACTCCTCGCCGGGCTGCAGGTCGGCCTCGCGCGCGTCCATCTTCGGGTCGAGATCGCCGAAGGACTCCGCGACCGGCTCGATCCGCTCCCAGTGCATCCGGGCGCGGGGGTAGAGCCGGCGGGCCTCGTCGTCGGAGCCCGCGGTGTAGGCCTCGGCGAAGGCGCGGGTCTGTGCGAGAAGCTGCTCGGTCTGGTCCTTGACGTAGGAGCCGTACTGCTGGTCGGCCTGCTCGGCGAGCTGCTGATCATCGGCCGAGACTGCCGGTTGATCATCGGACGGCGCGACCGAGAACGGGTTGCGGATGCCGTCGCCGATCATGCCCGGCTTGCAGGCGGTGAAGTAGTCGCCGGCCGGCGCGTTGACGACCAGGTCACGGGACAGGCCGGGCCCGATGTTCTCCACCTCGCCGAGGATCCGCAACCCGTCGGATCCGAGCAGGTAGAACTCGGTCACCTGGCTGCCGCCGTTGGTCACCGAGAAGGTCAGGGTGCCGGCCGGTGCGCCGCCGCCGGAGACCGTGCAGGCGTCGTCGGTGGACTGCACGGTCAGCGCGCGCGGATCGCCCGGCGCGGCGCCGGAGGTGTTGTCGGTGCAGCCGGCGAGCGCGACGGCGAGAGCCGCGACGAGGCAGGCAGCTCCCGCGCAGCGGTGGGACTTGATCATGCAGGTTCTCCGGTAGGGACGGGCGCGGCCGCGGCGGAGGTACGCCGAAGCGCGCGCAGGAACAGGAAACCGACGATGAGCAGATAGGCCCACCAGGCGGCGAACTCCAGCCAGGTCGTGGCGGGAGAGAAGTTGAAGATGCCCTTCAGCAGCGTGCCGTACCACGATGCCGGCGGGATGATCGCGCTGACGTCGAAGGCCAGCGAGTGCAGGCCGGGCAGGATGCCTGCCTCCTGCAGATCGTGCACCCCGTAGGCCAGCACGCCCGCGGCGACGATGATCAGGAACGCCCCGGTGATCGCGAAGAACTTGCCGAGGTCGATTCGCAGGGCGCCTGAGTAGAACAAGAAGCCGAGCACGATTGCGGTGGCGATGCCGAGCACGGCGCCGAGCAGCGGGATCGCGCCGCTGCCGCCGGTGGCGCCCTGGGTCGCCGCCCACAGGATCAACGCGGTCTCCAGCCCCTCGCGACCGACCGCCAACATCGCGATCACCACGAGCGACCAGCCGCCGCCGGACCGGTCGACCTTCTCGCGCAGCACCCGCCCGAGCGACTTGGCAGCGGTAGCCATCCACAAGATCATCCAGGTGACGAAGCCGACCGCGATGATCGACAGGGCGCCGCCGATGGCCTCCTGGGCCTCGAAGGTCAGGCCGCGCGGGCCAAAGGTCAGTACGGCGCCGAAGGCGAGCGAGATGACGACGGCGATGCCCACGCCGAGCCAGATCCGGGACAGCAGTTCGCGCCGGCCGGTCTTGACCAGGTAGGCGATCAGGATGCTGACGATCAGGCAGGCCTCCAGGCCCTCGCGCAGACCGATCAGGTAGTTGGCGAGCATGAACCGCTTTCTAGGTTAAGGACAACCTAACCTAAACCGGAATCCGCGCCGCTGTCGAGTTGGCCAGCGCGTCAGCTCGGGATCGCGCGGCGGGCGACCAGCTCCTGCTTGGCGAACAGACCGGTGGCGCGCGTCTCCCAGCCGTCGACCGCGGCACCGACCCCGCCGCCGAGCACCGGCACCCGCTTGGTGAACATCAGCGCCGCCTGCTTGCCCGTCACCCGGGTGCTCAGGTGGCCGACGACGAGCGTGGCGATCTTGCGATCGAGGCGCGGGTCGAAGACCGGGGCGGTCGCAACGATCATCGGGCGCCGAGGGATCGACTCCTCGGCCCGCTCCAGGCTGTCGGCACCGAGCAGACACATCAGCAGCGCCGTGCGTACCTGTCCCTTCTCCAAGTCGTACCCGCGCAGGTGCGCGACCCCGGCAACCATTCGCGTCTGCAGCACGGCAAGGCCGGTGAGATTGGTCGGGATGGAGATCGGCAGGGTCAGCATGCCGCCGACGTTGGTGGCGAACCCCTGGGCGCCGGCGAGCGCGACGTGCTGGGAGATCACCCCGTCGATCGCGCCCTCGACCTGGCCGACCCGCTCGAGGTGGCGGCCGGCGGCGGTGCGCGCCCCCGGGAGCACGCCGATGCCGTCGATCGCCAGTTCGAGGACGCGCCGCAGCGCGCCTCCGGCGACCTCGGTGGTCCGCTCGGCGGTCAGGTTCTGCGCGAGCGTGCGGCCCACTGATGCCATGTCTCCTCCTGGCTCTGCGCGAGGGGTTCGGTGGTCAGCTTACGCGCGGCGACGGCACACCCGGCCGGCGCGCGACCCGGGGCGGACCCTGAGGTCCGGGCGTGTCGGAGCGGGTACGCACAATGGTCTGGTGGGCGTCTTTCTGCACCCGAGCTCCTGGCCCGACCAGGATCTCGTCTCCTTCTCCACCGGCCTCGACGAGTCGCTGGTCGTGGAGGGCTATGCCACGGGCGCCTTTCCGATGCCGCTCGGCGGGGTGGGTCCGCGCGACGGCGAGCCGTTGATCGCCTGGTACTCGCCCGTCCGCCGCGGCATCCTGCCGCTGGACGGGATGCGGGTCACCCGCTCCTTGCGCAAGAGCGCGAAGCGGTACGCCATCACCACCGACACCGCCTTCGAGCAGGTGCTGGACGGCTGCGCCGACGAGCGCCGCGAGGGGGGCTGGATCGACGACGACATCCGGCGGACCTACCGCGCCCTGTTCCGGCGCGGGCTGGCGCACTCGGTCGAGGCCTGGGGGCCGGGCGGCCGGCTGGTCGGGGGGCTGTACGGCGTCGGGCTCGGCGGCCTGTTCGCCGGCGAGTCGATGTTCCACGACCCCGAGCACGGCCGGGACGCATCGAAGGCGGCGCTGCTGGCGCTGGTCGGGATCCTCGGCGGCGACGGCCGGCCCCGGCTGCTCGACGTGCAATGGCGTACCGATCACCTGGGCAGCCTCGGGGTGATCGAGATCCCCCGGGCGGAGTATCTGCAGCGGCTGGCCGTCGCCCTCGAACTGCCGGCCCCCGCCTGGCCCTGACAGCGACCCCGGCCGGGGATCGCGCCGACTAGCATGGGGCCCGCACTGGGAGGTGTGACATGCCGGAGCTGCCCGAGGTGGAGTCGCTGCGCGGCTTCCTGGCCGAGAAGACCGCCGGCCGTTCGATCGCGCGCCTCGACCTCGCCGCATTCTCGGCGCTGAAGACCTACGATCCGCCGCCGGCGGCGCTGCAGGGTCTGGCGATCTCCGGGGTCAGCCGGCACGGCAAATGGCTCGACCTCGACGCCCAGGGCGTACACCTGATCTTCCACCTCGCCCGCGCGGGCTGGCTGCGCTGGTCCGACGAGCTGCCTGCCGCGCCGCCCAAGCCGGGCAAGGGGCCGCTGGCCGCGCGGGTCCGGCTCGACGACGACTCCGGCTTCGACCTGACCGAGGCCGGTACCCAGCGCAAGCTCGCCATCCACGTGGTGACCGACCCGCAACAGGTGCCCGGGATCGCCACGCTCGGCCCCGATCCGCTGGCCGACGACTTCGGGCCCGATCGCCTGCGCGAGATTCTCGACGCGGCCGGCCGCGCCCAGCTCAAGGGCGTGCTGCGCGACCAGCGCCAGCTCGCCGGCGTCGGCAATGCCTATTCCGACGAGATCCTGCACGCGGCGAGGCTGTCGCCGTTCAAGGCGGCGAGCGCGCTCACCGACGACGAGCACGATCGGCTGTACGCCGCCCTGCGTGGCGAGCTCGCCGAGGCGGTACGCCGGTCGGCCGGCCTCGCCGCCAAGGACCTGAAGGGCGAGAAGAAGTCGGGCATGCGGGTGCACGGGCGTACCGGGCAGGCGTGTGCGACCTGCGGTGACACGATCGCCGAGGTGAGCTTCGCCGACTCCTCGCTGCAGTACTGCCCGACCTGTCAGACCGGCGGCAAACCCCTGGCCGATCGGCGGATGTCACGTCTGCTGAAGTGATCATGGTCGACCCGATCATGATCGTCCGATCCCGTACACACCGATCCCTTACTCACCGATCCCTTACTCACCGATCCCTTACTCACCGATCATGGAATCGAAAGGACCCCCGATGAACCACACCGAGATCCCCGGCACCGACCCGGCCGGCGCGCAGCGGCTGATCGACGAGGGCTACCAGTTGCTCGATGTGCGTACCCAGGAGGAGTGGGACGAGGCCCACGTCGACGGCGCCACGCACATCCCGCTCGATCAGTTGGTCGAGCGCGCCGACGAGGTCGGCGACCGGGTGGTCGCGATGTGCAAGGGCGGCGGCCGGTCGGCGCGCGCCACGGCGTACCTGCGATCCGCGGGCCGCGACGTGATCAATCTCGAGGGTGGGATCACCGGCTGGGTCGAGCAGGGCCGGCCCGTTGTCGGCGCCGGCTGAGCCGGCTCAGGAATTGGCCTCGATCTCGGTCACCTGGCCGTCCCCGTCGAGGTGCACGTCAACATTGCCGCGGCCGTCGGAGATGCGTACCCCCGCCGGACCCCACTCGCCCCGCCAGGCGGGGATGCGGTTCAACAGGCTGCGGATCGCGCGCGGCGCGTCGGTGATCTGACCGGCCATCAGCCCCTCCGGGAGCGCCGCCATCAGGTCGCCGATCTCCGGCCGCGGCAGCGCAGGGCCGCCCTGCAGCAGCGTCACCACCTTCGTCTCGCCCGCCTGGGCGATGAACCACGGCACCTCGCCGATCACCTGACTGGCGATCATGGCGACCTGCCCGGCGACGGAATCCGTCTCGTCCGATCCCTCCGGGCTCGGCGAGAACTCGTCGAAGCCCACCTCGGCCCTGGTCAGCGGCTCGACCCCCTGGCTCTGGCCGAAGTCGCGCAGGCGCCGGGCGAGCGCCGCCGCGGGCAGCTCGGCGAGCTCGGGCAGCGCCCAGGCCCACCGGACCGTGCGCGGCCCGGGCGCGACGGAGGCGATCAGGTGCGGGACCGCCTCGATGCTGGCGCCGTCACCGCTGATGGTCAGCTTCGGGGCGGCAAGATCAACGTCGTGCTCCCGACGGTCGCCGAGCCGTCCGGCGATCTCGGTGCTCAGGCTGTGTTGGGCCAGCAGCCCCCACAGCGCGCCGTCATTGACGATCTGATCCAAGGTCAGCCCGGCCATCGCGATCCCCTCTCTGCGGAACCACCGCTCGCCCAACAGGCTAGCGGCTCGACGGGCGGACAGGTTGGAACGCGGCTCGCCGCGTAGTAGCGTCCACCCCAAACCCCGGGAGCTCGCGCCGATGTGGCGGGCTGAGAGGGCGGAGTGGCGGGAGATGATCACCGCCCGGTCCGCCGACCGGATGAACCTGATCGGATAATGCCGGCGCAGGAAGGACATCATGTCGAAGCTTGCCCAAGGTGGTTCTGCCACCAGTTCTCCCGTCACGCGGGCCGCGGAGGCCCCGCTCGTCCTCACCACCGAACCACCTCGCCCGCTCGGCCTGTGGAGCCAGCTCGCGATGTGGGGCAACCTCGGGGTGTCGCTCTTCGGTCCGCTCACCGGCGCCCTGGTCGCGATGACCGTCGGGTCGCTGTGGGGCGCCGTCGGCGCGATCATCGTCGGCTGCCTGATCGGGGGACTGCTGCTCGCGGGATCTGCCTGTTTCGGCGCCGTCACGGGCGCCCCGTCGATGGTCTCGCTGCGTGGCCTGCTCGGTCGCCGCGCCTCCACCGTGCCCACGGCCCTGAACATCTTCCAGAACATCGGCTGGGCCACGATGGAGATCATCGTGATCGCCACCACCGCGGCCTACATCCTCGGGCCGCAGTGGCGGTTGCCGTTCGTGATCATCGGCGGTGTGCTGGCGACGCTGATGGCGATCCGCCCGCTCGGCACCGTGCGGTTGCTGCGCAAGATCATGATCTGGTTGGTGCTGGCCTGTTCGGTCTATCTGTTCGTGCAGGTGCTGATGCAGCCGGCGACACCGATCGATGCCAGTGCCGCCTCCGGATTCTGGCCCGGTGTCGATCTTGCCGTCGCGGGCGTCGTCTCGTTCGCCCCGCTCGCCGCCGACTATGCGCGGCACTCCAGGACTAGGCTGGCCGCCGCCGGTGGGGCGGGCATCGGCTACGGGCTGGCGGCGATCGGCTACTACACGCTCGGGGTGTTTGCGGTGGTGCACCTGCCGGGTGCGGCCGACGGCGACCGGTTGATCGGCGCGCTGGTGGCCCTGCCGGCGGGCGGGATCGCGTTGGCAATCTTGATGATCGACGAGGTCGACGAGGCCTTCGCCAACATCTACTCGACCACCATGTCGGTGCAGAACCTGGTCGGCCGGGCGGACCGGCGCGTCGTCGCCGTCGGTGTCGGGCTGTTGGCGATGCTGCTGGCCGCACTGCTCGACTTCGGGCAGTACCAGTCGTTCCTCTATCTGATCGGCTCGGTCTTCGTGCCGCTGTTCTCGGTGGCGGCCGCGGACTTCTTCTGGATCAGTCGGCAGCGCTGGGACGTCTCCGACCGGGCGCCGTTCCGGTTGGCGCCGGTGCTGGCCTGGGCGTGCGGCTTCGTGGCGTACCAGTTGATCTACCCGGGCGACGTGCCCGGCTGGTCGGCACTGTGGACGAGCGTGCGGGACGCCATCGGCTTCACCGCGCCGAGCTGGCTCGGCTCCTCGGTGGGCGCCATCGTCGTCAGTATCGGGGCGATGGTGATCCTCGGCTCCCTGTCCCGGGCGCTGGCGCGCAGGTAACCGCACTTCTCCGGTCGGCGTGGGATGTTCCACCCGACCCGCGGGGTCGGGGCCTCGCCCCGTGCTGGCGCGGCGCGCGCGGTGCGGGACGGCGCCGAGTGGAACCTGACCCGCGCTTGCCCAGCCCGCCCCGTCAGACGGGTTCGCGCTCGATCGGGCAGGACATGCACCGGGGTCCGCCGCGACCGGAACCGAGCTCGGAGCCGGCAATGGCGACGACCTCGATGCCAGACTTCTCCAGCCGGGCATTGGTTTCGGTATTGCGCTCGTACGCCACGGCGACGCGCGGCTCCAGGGCCAGGGTGTTGTTGCCGTCGTCCCACTGTTCCCGCTCGGCGGTCACCGGGTCCAGGCCGGTGTCGATCACCCGCACCTGATCGATCCCCATCGCATCGGCCGCCACCTCCAGGAACGGCCGGCGCTCACCGATCACCAGATCGTCGCCGTCGCGGGTGACCTTGAACGCCGCCAGCCGGTCGGCAACATTCGGATACATCACCACGGCGTCCACGTCGACCATCGTGCAGACGGTGTCCAGGTGCATGGTTGCCCGCTGCTGGTCGATCGGCACGGCGACCACGGTGTGCGCCAGCCCGGCGCCGAGCACCGTCCGGGCCAACCGCTCCGCACCCGCCGGTGTGGTCCGCTCGCCGATCCCGATCGCCAGCACGCCGTCGGCCAGCGCCAACACATCGCCGCCCTCCACATGCTCGCGATCCCAGCCGTACAAGGTCTCGTTGCCCACGAACCGCGGATGATGGTCATAGATCAACTCGGTGAGCTGGGTCTCGCGCGACCGGGCCGGCATGGCCAGCGAGGTGACCGCGGGGTTGTCGCCGATCCACACCGACGAGTCGCGGGTGAACAACAGGTTCGGCAGCGGGTCGATCAGGAAGTCATCGGGCGCCATCAGCGAGGTGACCAGCGTCCGCGTCGGGAACTCGTCATTGCGCAGGCCCGTGGTCAGCAGATGCGTCAGGTCGTCCGGGTGCTGCTCGGCCAGGTGAGTGCGCAGCAGGGTACGCAGTTGATCACCCAGTCGAAGATCGTTCAGCGTCAGGTCGATCGCCCGGGACCGGGCCAGCTCGTCGCCGAGCGTTTCGGCCAGCAGGTTCGCCAGGTACAACACCTCGACCCCGCGGTCCCGCAGCACCTGCGCGAAGGCGTCGTGCTCGGCCTGCGCCCGGTCCACCCACGGGATCGCGTCGAACAGCAGTTGGTCGTTGTTGCGCGGGGTCAGCCGCCGCAGCTCGTCGCCCGGTCGGTGCAGCAACACCGTGCGCAGCTTCCCGGTCTCGGTGCGTACGCCCAAACCCTGCCGGCCCAGACCCTGCTGGCCCGGACCCTGTTCGCCCGGGCCCGCCGCTTCGCCGGGTGCCGCAACGCCGTCGGAGGTGGAAGCTTCAGCCATGTGCCGACCATAGTGCGCCGCGCCCGACCCGGCACCGACGGCGACCGACAGCCCGGCGCCGTTCGAACGATCCGCATCGCGTCCGGCCCGCGCCGGGGTCGACTAATCTTGCCCCGATTTGCCGACCCGTCGGTGCCGCGCGATGCCCGCCGCCGAGAGATGCCGAGAGGAGGTGCCGTGGTCCACCCACGCCCACCGGCGCCGAGCCCGGCAGCACCGCGCCCGGTCCCTCGGCCCCTCGCGCTGTTGGACTGGTTCAGCGCCCCGACCAGCCCGGATCGCGCCGATCGCGGCGGCGCCGCATCGTGGACGACCAGCCCCCGGATCGCGCTGGCCGCGCTGCTGCTCGCACCGGCGATCTATCTGTGTGTCGGCTTCCTCGGCCCCTCGGTGGTGACGCTCGACCTCGGTCCGCGCAACGGCAGCCTGTTGCCGCCCTGGCACATCGCTGCCCCCGCGCCGTGGCGCAACGAGTGGCTCGTCACCGGCGCGCTGTGGGCGTCCATCGCGATCGGCGGCGCCGGGATGTGGATCGGCCTGCGGGCGCTGGCGCGCGGCTGGCTGCCGCGGCTGCGCCGCTGCTTCGGCCTCGGCGTCGCCCTGTGTCTGATCACGATCGGCGTCCCGCCGCTGACCTCGGCGGATGTGTTGATGTATGCGGCCTACGGCCGGATCGCGGTGCTCGGGATGAGCCCGTACGCCGTCACGCCGGCCGGGCTGTTCCGCACCCAGTACGACCCGATCCTCGTCTACACCGAGCGGCCCTGGCAGGACACCCCGAGCGTCTACGGCCCGATCCTGAACTGGATCCAGATCGGCGCCAACCGGCTGGGCGGCGAGACGGTGCACGACGTGGTGTTCTGGTTGCAGCTCGTCTGCATGATCTTCATGGTGATCGCCTGCACGCTCGCGGTCGGGCTGGCCCGCGGCGACCGGCGCCTGCAGGCCCGGGTGATCTGGCTGACGATCCTCAACCCGGTGATGATCTGGGCGGTGGTGGTGAGCGCGCACAACGAGGCGATCGCCATCTCCTTCGGCGTCGCCGCGTTCTGGTTCCTGCGGCGGCGGCCGTTCGTGGCCGGCGTGCTGATCGGCATCGGCTGTTCGGTCAAGGCGACGCTGGGCCTCTACGGGATCGCGATGGTCTGGGCGTACCGACGTGATCTGCCCGCGATGCTGCGGGCGATCATCGGCGCCGGCATCCCGTCCTCGATCGCCTATTTCGTCCTCGAGCCGGAGGCGCTCGGCCAGGCCGCCCGCAACAGCGGCTATCTGTCCGAGGTGAGCTGGCTCGCGCCGGTGCAGAAGCTGCTGGTCACCTTCGTCGCGGGCGAGACCAGCTACGACCTGGTCTCGCTGCTCGGCTGGCTGGGGATGATCACGCTCGCCTGGATGCTGTCCCGGGTGCTGCCGCGCCGGCGCCTGTTCGGGCTCTCCGGTGAGCTCGACCCGCGGCGCGATCCTTTGAGCGATGCGGTACGCACCGCCGTGGTGCTCACCGTCGCCTGGCTGTGCACCGCGCCCTACTCGCTGCCCTGGTACGACCTCGCGGCGTGGGTGCCGATCGCGCTCTACGGCGCCAGTCGGCTGGACGTGATCATGCTCGCCCGCGGGCTCGTGCTGAACCTGGCGTTCAATCCCGGGCGGGTGGTCGGGCAGAGCGCGCTGCTGGAGGAGGTCGTCGCCCGCGTCCGGCAGGTCGGCACGACCACCGCGATGCTCGGCGTGGTGTCGGCGATCGTCATCTGGTGGTACTACGCCTGCCGCCGGGCGGGCAGCCTGATCAGCACCCGCACCGATCCTGCGCCGCCGGCCGGCACGGCAGGCGCGGGCGAGCTCACGGCAGCTGCTGGCGAGATTCCCGGCGCAGCGGCTAGCGTCGCCACGAAGACCCGAACGGGGGAGTGATCGATGTCGACGCCGTATCGCCAGCCGGCCCGCGCCGCCGACCCGACCGGTCCCGGAACTCCCGCGTCTCCTGCCCGTGACGGCGGGAATGTCGGCTGGTACCACGACCCCCGCGGGCTCACCGGCACCTACCGCTGGTGGGACGGTGCGGAGTGGACCGACTGGCTCACCACCGAACCGGAATCCCCGCCACCGGGGCCCGCCCGGCGGACCGTGCGGCCGGACCCGCTGCTCGGGCCTCGCGCCCGGCGCGCGCTGATCGTCGGCGGGGCGGTTCTCGCGGCACTGGTGATCGGCCTCGCCGTGCTGACGGTACGCGGGGTGCAGGCGGTGCTGAACCAGCCGCCGGCGGCCGTGGCCCCGGCGGATCTCGGCGTACCCCGCATCGACGCGCCCGAGGTCGTCGCCGACTACAGCGAGATCTCCATCCACGGGATCTGGGGCGCGTCGCTGCCGTCATTCCCGTTCAACAGCGAGGGCGACTCGACCAAGGCCCGGCCGATCCCGCCGCTGATCGCGTCCGGCGCGTCCGGGATCACCTCGTCGGACTCGGCGGACAAGTACGGCGGCAGCTTCCAGGTCGGCCTGGTCGATCCGTCGGTTCCCGGCGACGACGGCGAGGAGCTCGGACGCGCGGTCGCTGCCGCCCGGCACCAGCGGACCGTCGATGCCGCCGAACGCGTGGTGAGCACCGCCGAGCCCGTCGTCCGGCCGGGCCAGCGGGCGGGCAGCACCCTGGTCGAACAGCGCGCGGTGATGCGGTTCGCCGGGATCGAGGGCGAGTTCGAGACGGCCCAGATCGTGCAGGCCGAGGTGTGGCCGGACGGCACCCGGATCGTCTGGACGGCCACCACCATCGTGCGTACCGACCTGACCGAGGACCCGGGATTCCTCGAGATCCGCACCGCGCTCGACGAGTCGCTGGCCAGCACCCGCTGATCGGCCCGCGATACCCGGCGGGCGCGCCCGCGCGGCCCGGCTAGCCTGTCGCGGTGGCGATCGGCTATCTCGGTCCCGAGGGGACCTTCACCCACCAGGCATTGCTGACCATCCGGGACATCAGCGACCCGCAGCCCTTCGCGACCGTCGCCGAAACCATCGCGGCCGTCCGCGAGAACAGGGTCGACAGCGCGCTGGTGCCGATCGAGAACTCGGTCGAGGGCGGCGTCACCGCCACGCTGGACAACCTTGCCCGCGACAACGGCCTGGTCATCGTCGGCGAGGTCGTCCTGCCGGTCCGGTTCGGTATCTACGCCCGGCCGGGCACCGAGTTGTCGGCGGTACGCCGGGTGCTCACCCATCCCCATGCCTACGCGCAGTGCCGCGACTGGCTGGTGGCCAACCTGCCGGAGGCGGTGGTCACCGAGGGCGGCTCGACCGCCGCGGCGGCCGCCGAGGTCGCCGACCCCGACTCGGTCTTCGACGCGGCGATCTGTGCGCCGATCGCCGGCGAACGGCACGGGCTGGTCGCGCTGGCCGGCGACATCGCCGACAACCCCGATGCGGTCACCCGGTTCGTGCGGGTCGCGCCGGCCGGCGCGCTGCCCGAGCCGACCGGCGCGGACAAGACGACGCTGGTCGCCTACATGTTCGAGAACCATCCGGGCGCGCTGCTGGACATCTTGGAGCAGTTCGCTTCCCGCGGCGTCAGCCTGACCCGGCTGGAGTCGAGGCCGACCAAGCGGACCCTGGGTGACTACTGCTTCTCGATCGACGCCGAGGGTCATATCCGCGACGCCCGCCTGGGCGAGGCGATGATGGGCCTGCACCGGGTCTGCCAGCGGGTCGTCTTCCTCGGCTCCTACCCGCGCGCGGACGGGCGTACCCCCGACGTGCCGCGCGGCTCCGCCGACGGCGACTACGCCGCGGCCCGGGAGTGGCTGGACTCGCTCGACTGATCAGCCCGGTACGCGAACCGTCAACGCGCCCGGCCGGGTCCGCGCCGAGAGCCGGCGGCAGTGCCCGATGGTGTCGCCGTCGAGCTGGTACGGCTCGGGCTCTTCGGTGATCACCTCGACCGAGCGGCCCCGCAGGCGGGTCAACTGGGCGTCCTCGCCTCCGCTGCGCACGACCAGCTTCGTGGCCAGCCGGGCCCAGTCGCCCAGGCTGCGCGGTGAGGCGACCAGCACCTCCAGCAGCCCGTCGTCCGGGACGGCCTCGGGGAACAGCCGGATGCCGCCCTGCAGCTCACCGACATTGCCGATCACCACCAGGCTGATCCGGCGGCGCAGCGCCAGGTGGTCGTCGATCGACACCTTGGCCTGGAACGGTTCGTTGCCGGCGGCGCGGGCGGCCGTCACGAAGTACGCCGCGGAGCCGACCGCCCGCTTCAGCTCGTCGGCCGTCTGGTCGAAGATCAACGCGTCGAAACCCATCCCCGCCATCACCGAGAACGACAGGCTCTCGGGTTGATCATCCGGGCGGACCTGCACCAGATCGATCACCCGGTTGCGCCCGTCGAAGGCGACATCGATGGCGGCGCGCTCGTCGAGCGGGATGCCGAGATTGCGCGCCAACAGATTGCCGGTGCCCGCCGGGACGATTCCCAACGGGATGCCGCTGTCGGCCAGCCCCTGGCAGACCGAACGGACGGTGCCGTCCCCGCCGGCGACGACGACCAGATCGACCTCCTTGCCGACGGCGATCTTGGCCATCCCGTGCCCCGGATCATCGACGCTGGTCTCCAGCCACAGCGTGCGCTGGAAGTCGTGGCGCTGCAACTCGTAGCTGACATGGCGGCGGAAGGTCGCCTCGTCGGCGATCTTGCTCGGGTTGACGATCACCGCGCAGCGCCGGTGTGGGTGCGCTGGGCTGGTCACGTGCTGGCGGGGTTGGGCGAGCGCGGCCAACCCGGCGCGGGGCAGCACGCGTACCCCGGCGATCATCAGCGAGAAGGCCGCGACGGTCGCACCGAGCAGCAGGCCGCCGACCAGGTCGGAGACCCAGTTGGCCCGGACCAGCCAGCGGCTGGCGGCCATGATCAGCACCGCAGCGACACCGGCGATCTGCCAGGCGCGGACCACCGACCGGCGCTGCCGGGTGACCACGGCGGTAACGGCGACCATGATCGCCACCGTGGTCAGGGTGGCGATGTGTTCGGACGGGTAGGCGGGTCCGATCTCGGTGATCTGTGGCAGGTGCTCGTCCGGCCGCGGGCGCGAGCCGACCAGCTTCATCAGCCAGGCCAGGGCCGAGCCCGGCAGCGCGGCGACCGCCAGGGCGATGGCGACATTGCGCAGTCGTCTGCGCTGTGCCCACCACGCCAGCCCGAGCAGCAGCGCGATGAACCCGCCGGGCCAGAAGACCACCCCGAGCGCGGCCGCCACCTGTACTGCAGGGTTGGCCGGGTCCGGCACCGGAGCCAGCGTGGCCTGGTCGAGCGTCGCGACGAATCCGCCGAGGGCGACCAGCGCGGTCCAGGCGACCAACAGCGCCACGGCGATCCCGGAGAAGCAGATCGCATACATCGAGGGGCGGCCGAGGGGACGCCGCCTCGGGCGGTCGGGGGT
Organism: Naumannella cuiyingiana; assembly: GCF_013408305.1. Lineage (NCBI taxonomy): Bacteria > Bacillati > Actinomycetota > Actinomycetes > Propionibacteriales > Propionibacteriaceae > Naumannella > Naumannella cuiyingiana. Next base: position 2,013,136 of record NZ_JACBZS010000001.1, read on the forward strand.
AGCCATGACAAGTCGATTCTGGCACGCGACCCGGCGGCTAGGCTGTTCGCCGTGATCGATCCCAGACTGCTCCGCACCGACCCCGAGGCCGTCCGCGAGTCGCAGCGGCGGCGGGGCTCCTCTGTCGAGGTGGTCGACGAGCTGCTTGCCGCGGACGCGGCCCGACGGTCGGCGATCGCGGCCTTCGAGGAGCTGCGGGCCGAGCAGAAGTCGCTCGGCAAGGAGGTTGCCCGCGCCGACGGCGAGCGCAAGCAGCAATTGCTCGACCGGACCAGGGAACTTGCCGCCGAGGTCAAACAGCGCCAGGCCGACAGCGAGGCCGCCTCGGCCCGCTTCGACGCGCTGCTCGCGGGCGTGGGCAATATCGTCGCCGACGGGGTGCCCGAGGGCGGTGAGGACGACTATGTCGTCCTGGAGTCGGTGGGTACGCCGCGCGACTTCGCCGCCGAAGGCTTCGAGCCGCGCGACCACCTGGAGCTGGGCGAGTTGCTGGGTGCGATCGACATCGAGCGCGGGTCGAAGGTCTCGGGATCGCGGTTCTACTTCCTCACCGGCGTCGGCGCCCAGCTCGAACTGGCGTTGATCAATCTGGCCATGAACAAGGCCCTGGAGTGGGGCTTCACGCCGATCCTGCCGCCCGCGCTGGTCAAGCCCGCGGCGATGGAGGGCACGGGCTTCCTCGGTCAGGCGGCCGACGACGTCTACCACCTGGAGCGCGACGACCTCTATCTGGTCGGCACCGCCGAGGTGCCGCTGGCGGCCTATCACTCCGAGGAGATCCTCGACCCGGAGACGCTGCCGCGCCGCTACGCGGGCTACAGCCCGAGCTTCCGGCGCGAGGCCGGCTCCTACGGCAAGGACACCAGGGGAATCTTCCGGGTGCACTGGTTCGACAAGGTCGAGATGTTCGTGCACACCGACCCGGCCGACGCCGATGCCGAGCATCGGCGGCTGCTGGGGTATGAGAAGGAGTTCATCGAGCTGCTCGAGCTGCCCTACCAGACGCTCGAGCTGGCCGGCGGTGATCTTGGTCTGAGCGCGGCGCGCAAGTTCGACTGCTACGCCTGGCTGCCCAGCCAGGACCGCTACCGGGAGATCACCTCGACCTCGAACTGCACCGACTTCCAGGCCCGCCGGCTGGGCATCCGCGGCCGGTTCGCCGACGGCATCGCGCCCGTCGCGACGCTGAACGGCACCCTGGTCGCCGTGCCGCGGGTGATCATCGCCCTGCTCGAGAATCACCAGCAGGCCGATGGTTCCGTCCGGGTGCCCGCGGCACTGCGCCCCTATCTCGGCGGCCGCGACCTGTTGACCCCCGTCCGGTGATGGTGCAGTCGCGGGCCGAGGATGCGGCGTGGCGCCCGAAGCTGGTGGCGCTGGACATCGACGGAACACTCGTCGATCACGAGGGTGTGCTGCCGCCGGACGTCCACGCCGCCGTCCGTCGGGTGGTCGACGCGGGCGTGCCGGTCGTGCTGGCCACCGGGCGTAGCTGGCACAGCACACAGCCGATCTTCGACGCGCTGGGTCTGCCGGACGGGTACGCCGTCTGCTCCAACGGCGCGGTCGTGGTCTCCTATCCGCCGGCCGAGATCATCCGGCAGGTCACCTTCGATCCGGCGCGGGTGATCGACAAGGTCTCCGAACTCGCGCCCGGCGCGCTGATCGCCGCCGAGGTGATCGGCCGCGGCTACCGGGTGAGCGCGGACTTCCCCGACGGGGACCTGCACGGCGAGATGATCCCGGCGAGCATCGCCGAACTGCGCGGCGAGCCGGTGACCCGGGTGATCATCCGCGACCCCTACGCCGATGATCAACAGTTCATCGCGCTGGCCGAGCGGCTCGGCCTGCACGGGGTGTCCTATTTCATCGGGTACAGCGCGTGGCTGGACATCGCCCCCGAGGGGGTGGACAAGGCCAGCGGTCTCACCGACGTCTGCCACCGGCTCGGCGTCGATCCCGCCGATGTGCTCGCCCTCGGCGACGGCCGCAACGACATCGAGATGCTCGAGTGGGCCGGCCGAGGGGTCGCGATGGCCGAGGCCCCCGAAGAGGTCCGGACCGCTGCCGACGCCGTCACCGGAGGATTCGCCGACGGCGGCACCCCCGCGGCGCTGGGCCGCTGGTTCTGATCCGGCGGTTCAGGCGGCGCCGATGCCGGCATGCCGCGGCGTGCTCGCCGCCTGCAGCACCTCACCGCGGGTCGGGACGGTCTGCTTCGGCTTCAGGTCCTGGCCGCGCCGATGGCGGCGCAGGTGGCGCTTCACGGTCGACAGCGAGCAGTCGAGTCGACGCGCCAGCATCTCCAGCGATTCGTGCGGATTGGCCTGGCGCAGGCGTACCACCTCGTCGTGGTCGATCCGGCGGCCGCTGCGGAAGACGCCCGCCATCGTGTCCAGATCCTCGGCCTCGACGGTGACGTCCAACTGGCGGCGGATCATCCGTCGCTCCATCTCGGTGGTGCCGGCGACGAAGCCCGCCACATCGTGCTTGACGACGGCGTCATAGAGGCAGTCCCGGCGGAGCGGGCAGGCGGCGCAGACGGCGCGGGCCTCGTTCACCAGCACCGAGTACTCGCGGCGTACCGACTGCGGAGCGCTGCTGGTCGGCGGCTCCTCCACGAGCGGGTGCTGGAAGAGCTCCGGGCGCGAGGCGCAACCCTGCGGGTGGCGGCCCTGGCCGGGGTCGTCCGGATCGGCGATCGGTGCGGTACGAAACGTGTTCACGAGGTTTCCCCCCAACGTGATTCCATGCGGTCATGGCATGCGACGCGACGGCTACGGGGAACGGTTCCCGAACCACCGGAATCGGCCTGGGGGGCGCCGACCTGCCGGGAACCTAGCCGAACGGACCGATCAGCCGCCAGCACAGCGGCAGAAGATTTGTTGAGAATTTGCCGAGCCGGAGCGCGCCCGGCCGTGCTACCTCAGAGATACATGCCGTCGGTGCCGCCGGCCGGCCGCTGCGGCGCCTGCGGCTGGCCGGGCTGCGGTCCGCCCGGCAGGGTCCGGCGCATCTGCTCCAATTGCGCCCGGGCCGCCATCTGCTGGGCGACCAACGCGGTCTGGATGCCCTGGAACAGTCCCTCCAGCCAACCGACGAGCTGGGCCTTGGCGATCCGCAGCTCGTCGTTGGACGGCGTCTCGTCGGCGGTGAAGGGCTCGGTGATCCGCTCCAGCTCGGCGGCCAGATCCTCCGACAGCCCCGACTTGAGCTCGTCGATGCTGGCGCCGTAGACCTCGCGCAGCCGCTCCCGGCTCGGGTCGTCGAGCGGCGTGGAGCGTACCTCCTCCAGCAGCGCGCGGATCATGTTGCCGATCCGCATCACCTTCGCGGGCTCCTCGACCTGATCGGTCACCGACGGCTCCTCGCCCTCGGTCCCGGGAGCCCGCTCCACGGCCATCCCCTGCGGGCCGACGATGAAGCCGCGACCGTCGCCGGTCGCACCGGCGATGACCTGCGGTTGGCCCTCGCCGGCGGCGCCACCGGCGGGCTGCTGGTCGGCCTGGGGCTGCTGCGGATCCGGCTGCTGGGTCATGACGCCACCATACGACGATGTCGGATCGGGCCGGCCGGGCGCCGGTTCACACGGTGAGAACGATCTTGCCGGTATTCGCCCCCGACTCGAGCAGTTCGTGCGCGCGGGCGGCCTCCGGCATGGGGATCCGGGTCTCGTTGGGTACGCGGATGGCGCCGTCGGCATACAGCGGCCAGACGTCGTCGGCGACCGCGGCGCAGATCGCGGACTTCTGGTCCACCGGCCGCGAACGCAACGAGGCCGCGATCACCGCTCCGCGCTTGCGGAGCAGGGCATTCAGGTCCAGCTCGGCCTTCGACCCGCCCTGCAGCCCGATGATCGCGATCCGCCCGTCGTGGGCCATCGCCTCGAGATTGGCCGACAGGTACTTCGCGCCGATCACGTCCAGGATCACGTCGGCGCCGTCGCCTCCGGTGGCCTCGGCCACCCCGGCGACCCAGTCGTCGTGATAGTCCAGCGCGTGAGTGGCGCCGAGCTCGCGGCAGTACGCGAGTTTGTCGGCATTGCCGGCCGTGGTGATCACCTCGGTGCCGACCGCGCGGCCGTACTGGATCGCGAACGAGCCGATGCCACCCGCACCGCCGTGCACGAGGAAGACGTCGCCGCTGTCCAGCCCGGCGAGCTCGGTCATCGACAGCACGGTCGCGGCCACCTCGATCAGACCACCGGCGCTGACCGGGTCGACGCCCTCGGGCGGGGCCACCACCTGGCCCTGCGGGACGGCGACGTACTCGGCGTACCCGCCGCCGGCGAGCAGCGCGACACACGGGTCGCCGACCTCCCACTCGTCGGCGTCCGGGCCGAGCGCGGCGATCTCACCGGCGCATTCCAGGCCGAGGATGTCCGGCGCGCCGGGCGGCGGCGGATAGGCGCCCTGACGCTGCAGCAGGTCGGCGCGGTTCACCCCGGCCGAGCGGATCTTGATCAACACCTCGTCACCGGTGGGCTCGGGTGTCGGCACCTGCGACCAGGTGAGAACCGACGGGGGACCGGGCTCGGACTGCGTCACCGCGTACATGTCCGCCAGCCTAGGCCCCGCTAGGATGATGGCGCCCTCGGGGAATCCCGGGGCCGGGCGAGGTCGCATAGTGGACTAGTGCAGCCGCCTTGAAAGCGGCCGAGCGGGAGACCGTTCCGTGGGTTCGAATCCCACCCTCGCCGCCGCCCCCGACCAGGAGCCAGCCCGTGACCGATGCGCCGCAGCGCCCGCCCGCCGATTCCGGTGAGCGCCGTCCGCCGACCGAGCATGTGCTCACCTCGCCGCCGCCGACCCGGGCCTATGCCATCGCCGCGGGCTGTGCCGTGCTCGGCGCCGTGCTGCTGGTCGCCGGCAGTTCGGGGGGATGGCCGATCGGGGTGGTCGCCCTCGGCGGTGTCGTGCTGGCGTTCGGCATCGTCCTGGCGCTCGCCGCGCTGATCCTGGTACGCCGGTCCCGCGCGAGTTTCGCCTTCGATGCCGACGGTTACCGGATCACCGGACCGGGCGGGACGGTGGCGGGCCGCTGGGACCGGACGCGGCAGGTCACGATGTCCGCGGGCGGGCACCGGATCGGCCTGCTCGGCGAGCCGGATCGGCATGTGTTGTCACCGGCGCCGACCAGCGACCCCCGGGCCCGCGCGATGCTCGCCGACCTGAAGGAGCGCCTGGACGCCGACCGCGGCTATCGCCCGCTGGCCTGAGCGCGCCTCAGCGGCCGGTCGTGTAGTAGGGCTGCGACTCCGCGGCCGCCTTCGGGTCGAACTCGCAGCTCGAGGCGAGATCCTGGCTGCGCTCCTTGGGCGCCGCGCTGGGCTGCCCGCCTCCGTCGCCGCCGTCCGTGGACGGCGCGGTCGACGGCTCCTCGGACTCCTCGGGCTGCGGTTCGGTGGTGCCGCCTCCGCCGGGCGGCGCGGGCTCGCCGCCGGGCGGGGCCGGCTCCTGCTTCTTGGGCGCGGCCTGCTCGGTTTCCTTGATCGACTCCTGGACGCGCTGGCGCAGCGCATCGAAGTCGGGATCGGCGGTGCTCAGGGAGTCGTCGCCGTCGAAGGCGGCGAGGCTGCGTACCTTCGCGTCCTTCACCCGCAGCGACAGGTCGACCATCGCGGGCAGCATCTCCTGGGGGATGTCGGTCTCGACCATGCTCGCCGATGCGCTCGCGATCGCCTCGTAGCGCTGCAGGACGTTGATCGGATTCGCCTGCTGGATGATCGCATTCACCGAGCAGCGCTGCCGGATGTTGCGCTGGTAGTCGTCCTGACCGTAACGGCCGCGGGCGAACCAGAGCGCCTGGAAACCGTCCAGATGCTGGTTGGGACCGGGATTGAGCTGGTCCTCCGGCGGGATGCCGCGGTCGGTGTTGCCGCCGATCGGGACGTGCCGGTTGATGTTGACCGTGATCCCGCCGAGCGAATCGATCAGCTTGCGATAGCCCCGGAAGTTGACCATCACGTAGTAGTCGACCGGAAGGCCGGTCGCCTCGCCGATGCCGAGCTTGAGGACATCGGCACCAAGATCATCGGTCTTGCCCAGGATGTCGGCCGGCACCTCCTGTGGCACGTTGTAGTAGATCGCGTTGGCCATCCCCTCGGCCTCGTCGTAGCTGCTGGTGTAGCCGTCGGGGTAGTACCGCGCGAGTGGGGAATCGGCCGGGAACGGGATGTGCATCGTCTGCCGCGGGATGCTGACCAGGACCGTGTCGCCCGTGCGGGTGTCGATGCTGGCGAGCATCATCGTGTCGGTGCGGATGTTGCCCTTGTCGCCGCCGTAGGCATCGTCGGCGCCGATCAACAACACATTGACCCGGGGCTTGTCCTGGAAGGGATTGTCGCCACCGAGATCCGGCCGCGTCCCGGACTGGGAATCGTCGGTCGTGCGGAAGACCTGGCTGACCAGACCGAACTGGTCGTAGGAATAGCGGCCGGCGACCGCCAGCGGCGCCGCCACGGCGAAGGCCAGCCCGCCGACGAGTACCGAACTGATCACCCGCTGGAGCGTGGTCAACACCGCGGGCCGGGTGTCGAGATGGGTACGCACGATCACCGCGACCCAGACCAGGGCCACCAGCGGCAGACCGATCGCCGCGATGATCAACGGCGCCGGCCGGACCGCGAGCTGCAGCAGGCTGCGGCGATCGACGGCGGCCCAGATCAGCAGCGAGGCGATCCCGATGGCGAACAGGGCGAGCAGGGCGATGCCCAGCCTGCGGTGACGGCGACCGGCGATCAGTCCCGAACCGGGCAGCAGGCTGCCGACAACGGTCCAGAACGTGCTCTGCCCGAAACCGAACCGACGCCCGCGCTGACCGACCGGGCGCGCGCGCTGGGGTCGCGGGGTGCTCGCGTTGGTCATCTCGTCCTGTTCGTGGTCGGGTGCGTCGGCGTGGCGGCTCGCCAAGGGCCTCGGTCATGATATGCGGCCGCCGGGGCGCAGAGATCGGCCCGTGGTAGCACCCCGGCTGAGGCGCTGGTCACATCCGATCGCCGGAGCCGGTGGTCGGGTCCGCCTGCGGATCGCTCCCCGGCCGGGCCCGGTCGGTCCGGCGCCGGACCAGCACGACGGCGCCGGTCCCGACCAGGGCGAGCAGGATCGCGCCGGCGAGCGGCGCCTCCGGCCGCTGCCAGAACGGAACGGCCCGGTGCACGCTCGGCGCCCAGCCGCGGACGGCGTCGACCGTCGGCCGGACCGCGGGCTCCAGCAGCTCGGCATAGCCGAGGTGGATCGGCTGGGCCCGGTCCACCTCGTCCTGCAGCGGCGCCTGGGCGAAGACGATCCGGCCGAGGCCCGGGCCGGAGTCGCAGATCAGGTCGCCCGCCCGGCAGACCTGGGTGATCCGCCCGGCGATCACCGGGTCGATCGCCAGCCCTCGGCTGCGCAGCACTCGCTCGGCCAGGGCCGCGTCGAGCGGGCCCTCGGACAACTCGACCACCGCCCGCAGGGCGCCGCCGAGACCGCCTGCGTCGTCGGGTTGGCGCGCACCGGCGATCCGTGCCCGGATGTAGTGCAGGCTCGTTGACAGCCCCATCGCGTCCGGGCGTGCGTCGCCGGCCAGGTTCGTGCCCTGGGAGGCGGGGCCGTTGGCCGGGTTGCCGAGCAAGACGGCGCCCAACAGGCGGTCGTCGGCGTCCTCGCGTACCGCACGATCGGCGAGCGCCTCGGTCACCACCTGCGCGCCCTGGGAGAATCCGGCGATCACCCAGCGCTCGCCCGGGCAGCGCCGGCCGGAGTCGGCGAGCAGGTCGATCAGGTCGCCGCGGCCCGCGCGCACCGAGTCGAAGAACTGCGTCGGGGGCATCTCGGGATCGAACAGCAGCCGGTCGGCGCCGGTCGCGCCGAGGGTCTCCGGGGAGACCGCGGGATAGTCGAGGAAGACCTCGCGGACCAGCAGCGAGGCATCGCCCGGGGCATCGGAGGTACGCCGGGCCAGCTCGTCGCGGACGGCAGTCACGGTCGGTCCGTAGGGCGCCGGCTCCGCCGACCCGCGTACCCCGACGAAGAGCAGGTCGGCGCAGGCCTGGGCGGTGGCGGTGCTGGCGGCGATCGGCGGCCCGGACCAGGTCATCGTGGCGCGCGCCGGGGAGGCGAGCACGGGCAGCGTGCAGAGCGCGAGCGCCAGCGAGGCGAGGAGGCGGCGGGCCGGCCGGATGATCACGTGCCCCGACGATATATCGGTGCCGGGCACCGGGAGCCGCGGTGGACCCGGGCATCGGGGCCCGGAAGACGAAAACCCGCCCCGGTCGGCCCGGGGCGGGTCTGCGCGGAGGCGGCGGGATTTGAACCCGCGAGAGGGTTGAAGCCCTCAACCCGCTTAGCAGGCGGGCGCCATAGACCGGACTAGGCGACGCCTCCAACGCGCGTACCGCGTCAAGCGAACCCTACCGATTCCGGCGGCGGCTCGCCAAAACGCGGCCCGGGTCATTCCGTGGGGGAACGACCCGGGCCGCGTCGGCGATGCGTGCTCAGGAGAGCTGGCTGCGCAGCTTGTCCAGCTCGCCGCGGATCGGCGCCGGGACGCGCTCGAGGAAGTCGAACCACTCCTCGATCAGGGGCAGCTCGGCCTTCCATTCCTCGACATCGACCTTGGTCGCCGCCGCGACCTGTTCCTCGCCGACCGACAGGCCCTCGACGTCGAGGCCGTCCGGGGTGGGCACCGCGCCGGCGGGGGTGTCGATCGCGTCGGCCTTGCCCTCCAGGCGCTCGGTGATCCACTTCAGCACGCGGGAGTTCTCGCCGAAGCCCGGCCAGATGAACTTGCCGTTGTCGTCCTTGCGGAACCAGTTGACGTAGAAGATCGCGGGCAGCTTGGCGTCGTCGTGCTGCTCGCCGATGGTCAGCCAGTGGTTCAGGTAGTCGGCGGCGTGGTAGCCCATGAACGGCAGCATCGCCATCGGGTCGCGGCGGACCACGCCGACCTTGCCGGTGGCCGCGGCGGTCGTCTCCGACGAGCAGGTGGCGCCCATGAACACGCCGTGCGTCCAGTCGCGGGCCTGGGCGACCAGCGGCACGGTGCTGGCGCGGCGGCCGCCGAACAGGATCGCGTCGATCGGTACGCCGTCGGGGGTGTTGTACTCCGGCGCCAGCGTCGGGGTCTGCTCGATCGGAGTGCAGAACCGGCTGTTCGGGTGGGCGGCCGGCGTCTCGGACTCCGGGGTCCAGGAATTGCCCCGCCAGTCGGTCAGGTGGTCCGGCCGGTGCTCGGTCATTCCCTCCCACCAGATGTCGCCGTGATCGGTCAGCGCGACATTGGTGAAGATCGTGTTGCCCTTCTCCAGGGTGCGCATGGCATTCGGGTTGGTCTTCCAGCCGGTGCCGGGCGCGACGCCGAAGAAGCCGAACTCGGGGTTGGTGGCATACAGGCGACCGTCGGCACCGAAGCGCATCCAGGCGATGTCATCGCCCAGCGTCTCCACCTTCCAGCCCGGCAGGCTCGGCTCCAGCATCGCGAGATTGGTCTTGCCGGTGGCGCTCGGGAAGGCGCCGGCGATGTGGAAGACCTTGCCCTCGGGGTTGGTCAGCTTGATGATCAACATGTGCTCGGCCATCCAGCCCTCGTCGCGGGCCATCGCCGAGGCGATCCGCAGCGAGTAGCACTTCTTGCCCAGCAGCGAGTTCCCGCCGTAGCCCGATCCGTAGCTCCAGATCGCGCGCTCCTCGGGGAAGTGGACGATGTACTTGGTGGTGTTGCACGGCCACTCGACGTCTTCCTGGCCGGGCTCGAGCGGGGCGCCGACGGAGTGCAGGCAGGGCACGAAGTCGCGCTCGGTGCCGCCCTCGGTCAGCGCGGCCAGCGGGCCGGCGCCCATCCGTGTCATCACGCCCATGGACAACACGACGTAGGGGGAGTCGGTGATCTCGACGCCGAACTTCGGGTCCTCGGCGTCCAGCGGGCCCATGCAGAACGGGACGACGTACATGGTGCGTCCGCGCATCGAGCCGTCGAACAACTCGGTCAGCTCGGCCTTCATCTCGGCGGGTTCGCGCCAGTTGTTGGTCGGGCCGGCATCCTCCTCGCGGGCCGAGCAGATGAAGGTCCGATCCTCGACCCGGGCGACATCGTCGGGGTCGGTGCGGGCGTAGAAGGAGTTCGGGCGGGTCTCCTCGGACAGGCGTACCAGCGTGCCGGCCTCGACCATCTGGGCGGTCAGGCGGGCAAACTCCTCCGCGCTGCCGTCGCACCACACCACGGCGTCCGGCTTGGTCAGCTCGGCCACCTCGCGCACCCAGGCCAGCAGGCCCTTGTGAGTGGTCGGCGCGGGGGTGGTCGGCGCGGCTTCCGTCAGCGGGTCGGCGGTCGCTGTCATATCGGCTCCTCCAGGGCTTCGGCCCGTCATTGGGGTGGGTGAACGATGTCGGGGGTGGTCCGTCGGCAACCTTGTGTGTGTACCAGTGGACAAGTGGCATTGAGGGTAGCCCACCACACTCACTGGTATTACACATTTCAGACCACATTTCTGCTGTGAAGATCGTCACGTGGCCCACGTCACTCCCGCAGTTACGCGGAAAATCGGATGTCTGGAGCACTTCGATGCGCGGGCCTGGGTGCGGGCGCATCGTGCGTCAACTGGTACGAACCAGTGAGGGAATCGGGGCTGCTCGGATCGTCCGCCTGATTTGGCGGGCCGCGGGCGCGCCGGTACAGTGTCTTCCCGGTCGTCGACCGATCCTGCGCTCGTAGCTTAATGGATAGAGCATCTGACTACGGATCAGAAGGTTGGGGGTTCGAGTCCCTCCGAGCGCGCAGCAGAACCCCGAGCCCACCCGGCCCGGGGTTCGTTGCGTTTCCGGGGCGGCATCCTGGGCGCGCGCGCCGAGTTGCCATCTGACTGATCAGTCGCAAAGGTCTGTATGTACCCCGAGCGATACGCAGCGCGACAGCCGCGCGAACCAGCAGAGAGCGATGAGATGAGCATCCGAACAGACTCCGAAGAAACAGCACCGACCGAGACCGGTACGCCGGCGGGCCCGAGCGGCGACCGGATCCGCGAAGAGGTCGTCCCGAAGGGCAACCGGCCGTACTGGCCGGTCTTCATCCCGGCGGCGGTGATCATCGGACTGTTCGTGATCATCGCCGCGGTCGGCGGCGGTCCGTTCAGCGAGTGGATCACCAACCTGAACAGCTATGTCACCAATGGCATCGGCTGGTACTACGTGTTGATCGTCACCTGCTTCGTGATCTTCTCCGTCGTGGTGGCGGTGTCCCCGCTCGGCCGGATCAAGCTCGGCAAGGACGACGAGGAGCCGGCGTACGGCACGCTCAGTTGGATCGCCATGCTGTTCGCTGCCGGGATGGGCATCGGCCTGGTCTTCTGGGGCGCGGCCGAACCGTTGAATCACCTCGCCTCCCCGCGACCCGACCTGGCCGGGGCGGCGCCGGGGGCCCTGGCGCAGCAGGCGCTCACCCAGACCTTCCTGCACTGGGGTGTGCATGCGTGGGCCATCTATGCGGTGGTCGGCCTCGGTGTCGCGTACGCCGTGCACCGGCGCGGCCGTCCGGTCTCGATCCGCTGGGCGCTCGAGCCGCTGCTCGGTACCCGGGTGGTGAAGGGATTCTGGGGCCACGTGATCGACGTCGCCGCCATCGTCGGCACGCTGTTCGGCGTCGCCAGCTCGCTGGGTCTCGGCGTGGCGCAGATCGCCGCTGGCCTCGCCCACATCGGCCTGCTGCCCGACAGCGAGATCGTGCAGCTCGTGCTGGTTGTCGGGATCACCGCGCTCGCGACGCTGTCGGTGCTGTCCGGGCTGGACAAGGGCATCAAGTGGCTGTCCAACATCAACATGGTCCTGGCCGCGGCGCTCGTGCTCGTCGTGCTGGCCGTCGGCCCGACGCTGTTCGTGCTGCGCGAGATGGTGCAGACGATCGGGCTCTACATCCAGCAGTTCATCGGGCTGTCCTTCGCCACGCTGCCCTACCAGGGCACGAACGGCGAGGAGTGGCTCGGCGGTTGGACCACCTACTACTGGGGCTGGTGGATGGCCTGGGCGCCGTTCGTCGGCGTGTTCATCGCGCGCATCTCGCGGGGGCGTACCGTCCGCCAGTTCGTGGTCGGCGTGCTGCTCGTGCCGACCCTGATGACCGCGCTGTGGTTCTCGGTGATCGGCGGCACCGCGCTCTGGCAGGAGGTCGCCGGCGGCGGCGGGCTGATCATCGACGGCGCGGTCTCCACCAACACCGCGCTGTTCGACATGCTGTCCCGACTGCCCGGCGGCGCGCTGCTCAGCGGCCTCGCGATCTTGCTGGTGATGATCTTCTTCGTCACCAGCTCCGACTCCGGATCGTTCGTGGTGGACATGATCAGCCATGGCGGCGACGAGAACCCGCCGGTCTGGTCGCGGGTGTTCTGGGCGGCCATGGAGGGCGCGATCGCGCTGGTGCTGCTGTGGGCCGGCTACCGCGCCGGTACCGAGGGCCTGGGGCTATCCTCGCTGCAGGCGATGACGATCATCGCGGCCGCGCCGTTCTCGGTGGTGATGATCGGCATCTGCATCAGCTTGTGGAAGGCGCTCAGTCGTGATCTTGCCCAGCGTCGCCGGATCGAGGAGAACGTCTTCCGCCGCGAGGTGACGCTTGAGGTTGCCGAGGCGCTCGCCGAGGATGACGCCGATCCCGCACCGACCCGGACCGGGTCGCGCGCCGTGCCGCGGAACGGCTGACCGGCAGACGGTCGGGAGATCAGGCGCCCGGCGGCGGGATCTTCGTCGCCGGGTCGCCGTCGATCGCCGCGACCAGTTGCGGGGTGAGGCGCTGCAGCACGTACGGGATGCTCAGCGGGGTGACGAAGCTGAACGCGATGTCGTAGTCGGCCGGCTTCGGCTCGATGAAGATCCCGCGGCCCTGCTTGGCGGTGTCGGTTTTGGCCCACACACCGCCCGTCTGCTGTGCCACCTGGTCCGGCGTCGCGGTCCAGATCGCAAGGTCCACGCCGTTCAGGTCCGTGGTCCGCTCCGGGCTCAGCGCCCAGCCGAACCGATCGGACTTGCCCTGCAGCAGCTTCTCGGGGAACGCGAAGCCGAGCTCCCGCAACATCTGGGAGCGGGGGTCGTCGGGGCCGTAGACATACATGCCCTCCCAGGCCGACAAGACGGCCCCGGACCTGCCGGCGAACCCGTTCGCCGCGGCCGCCTCGGCGAGCTGCCGCTTGACGCCGTCCACCAGCTCGCGCGCCGCCGCCTCCTTGCCGATCGCGCGGCCGATGGTGATCGCCGCGACGTCCCAGGGGGCGCCGTAGTCGGGGACGTTTCCGGGCTGCACCACCGTCGGTGCGAGCGCCGAGAGCTTCTCGTAGTCGGCCTGCTGGACGCCGGCGTACTGGCCGAGGATCAGATCCGGGGCGAGCGAGGCGATCCGCTCGAACTCGATCTCCTCGCCGCTCAGCACCTCCGGCAGGGGCGCGTCGCCCAGCTTGTCCAGCGCCCACGGGTAGATCCGCCCCGGGGTGTCGTCTGCGTACCAGTCGGTCACCGCGACCGGCGCCTTGCCCAGGGCGAGCATGGTGTCCTGGTCGGTCAGCCCGACCAGCACCACCCGCTGCGGCTCCCGCTCGATCGTCGTCGAGCCGAACTTGTGCTCGATCGTGACCGGGAAGCCCGCGCCCGCGGGACCGGCCGCGGGCTGTTGGTCCGCCGGGGCCCCGCCGGTCGAGCAGGCCGCGAGCGCCGGTGCGGCGGCGAGCACGGACAGTCCGGTCAGGAAGGTGCGGCGGGTGGTCGGCATGCAGGCTCCTCGTAGAGAACGTTCGGTGGGGTCGCAACACGGGCGACGCGAGCGATGAAGGAGAGCCTAACCTAGATCAATCCGGAAGCAATTCGAGATCGGGGTCGTCCTCGGCGAAGGTACGCACCGGGCCGGGGCCGGTCAGCGCGGTTTCGAACCGGACGGTGACCCGCCCCAGCCCCGCTCCCCAGACCCAGCCGTCGCCGTGCTCACGGTGCCGGACGTCGGCACCCGGGCGCAGGCTCGGCGCGCGGCGCGGTTCCGGGTCGGCCCAGTCGGTCTGCTGCGTCGCCTCCGGCTCGGCGCCCGCGGTCGGCGTACCGAGGTCGAAAAGCTCCTCCTGCGCGGACTCGGAGAATCCACTGACGCCCACCCCGAGCAGCCGCACGCCGTCGGCCAGATCGAGCCCGTCGAGCAGCGCGTGCGCCTGGCCGATGATCACCTCCGCACGGTCGGTCGCGCCCCGGAGGGTACGCGCGCGGGTCACGGTGGAGAAGTCGGGGCGGCGTACCTTGATCGCCACCGTGCGGGCGAACAACCCCTGCTCGCCCACTCGGCGGGCGACCAGCCGGGCATGCCGCTCGGCGATCCGGCGCAGCTCGGCCCGGTCGGCGATGTCGGTCTCGAAGGTGTCCTCGACCGAGATCGACTTCGACTCGCGTTCGGGATCGACCGCGCGATCGTCGCGGGCGAAGGCGAGGTGGTGCAGGCCGGTGCCGTGGGCCTGGCCGAGCTCACGGTTCAGCTCGGCAAGGGAGCGCTGCTGGAGATCGGCGACCGTGCGTACGCCCAGGCGCGCCAGCTTGTCGCGGGTCACCGGGCCGACGCCGGGAATCACGCCGACGGCGAGCGGCGCGATGGTCTCGACCTCGGTTCCGGGCTCGACCAGATGGCACCCGTCGGGCTTGCCGAGCTCGGTGGCGAGCTTGGCGATGAACTTGGAGCTGCCGATCCCGAGCGAGGCGACGATGCCGCCCGTGGCCTCGCGGACCCGCTGTTTGAGCTCGATGCCGAATCTCGTCAGCGCCGGCGGGGCGAACTCCGGCGGGTCGGCGCCGGCGGCGAGATCGACGAAGGCCTCGTCCAGCGACAGCGGCTCGACCAGTGGTGAGATCTCGCGCAGGATGCCCATCACGATCGCGCTGGTCGCGCGGTACTTGCCGAAGCGGCCCGACAGGAATGCCGCATGGGGCGCGAGCCGGCGGGCCTCGTGCATCGGCATTGCCGAGTGCACGCCGAAGACCCGGGCCTCATACGACGCCGTCGACACCACGCCGCGCCGGCCCAGCCCGCCGACGATCACCGGCTTGCCGCGCAGCGACGGCTTGTCGCGCTGCTCGACCGAGGCGAAGAAGGCATCAAGATCAAGGTGCATGATCGAGGCCTCCGAACGCATGTTCCCATCCTGCACCCTCGCCGCCGCCACGGTCGGGCGGCGGTAGCGTGGCGCGGGTGAACGATGCGCAGGGACGGCAGAATCTCGACGAAGCGGCGTGGCGGAAGGTCGAGGGATTCGACTTCACCGACATCACCTACCACCGGGCGGTCGACGTCCCGGTCGTGCGGATCGCATTCGATCGTCCGGAGGTGCGCAACGCGTTCCGCCCGCACACCGTGGACGAGCTCTACCGCGCACTTGATCATGCTCGGATGAGCTCCGATGTCGGCTGCGTGCTGCTCACCGGCAACGGTCCGTCGCCGCGGGACCAGGGCTGGGCGTTCTGCAGCGGCGGTGATCAACGGATCCGCGGTCGGTCGGGATACCAGTACGCCGACGGCCAGACCGCGGACACGGTCGACGCCGGTCGGCTCGGGCGGTTGCACATCCTGGAGGTGCAGCGGTTGATCAGGTTCATGCCGAAGCCCGTGATCGCGCTGGTCAACGGTTGGGCCGCCGGCGGCGGGCACAGCCTGCACGTGGTGTGCGATCTCACCCTGGCCAGCCGGGAACACGCGCGCTTCAAGCAGACCGATGCCGACGTCGGCTCCTTCGATGCGGGGTTCGGGTCGGCGTACCTCGCCCGGCAGGTAGGGCAGAAGTTCGCCCGGGAGATCTTCTTCCTCGGCGATGTCTACGATGCCGACGCCGCGCACCGGATGGGCATGGTGAACGCGGTCGTGGACCATGATCAACTCGAGGCGACCGGGCTGGACTGGGCGCGCAAGATCTGTGGCAAGAGCCCGACCGCCCAGCGGATGCTGAAGTTCGCGTTCAACGCCATCGATGACGGGCTGATCGGCCAGCAGGTGTTCGCCGGGGAGACGACGCGGTTGGCGTACATGACCGACGAGGCCGTCGAGGGCCGCGACGCGTTCCTGGAGAAGCGCGACCCCGACTGGTCGACATTCCCCTGGTACTACTGATCCGACGCGTTGAGATCGTCCGGCGCGCCGGACCACGGTCTGCCGGGCCCGGGGTGTTCAGACCAGGCGCCGGACGGACCGCACCGTGCCGTCGTCGTGGAGCGTGTGGTCCAGCCACCCCGCGTCCGGATCGCCCGACGCGGCGGTCATGTCCGGGCGGACCAGGATCGGCCCGGCGAGGCTCGGCGCCGTGACCTGCGCGATCCCGTCGCCGGACCACGCCAGATACTTGTGCGTGTGCCCGGCCGCGACGAGGGCAACGTTGGCGTCCCGGATCAGCGCGGCGAGCCGGTGCCCGGGCGCCGTCGGCACGCTCAGCCAGGAGTCGTTCCCGGTGTCCTCCGGCCGGGGCCCGAGCGACTCGTGCAGGAACACCAGCTTCGGGCGCGGGTCGCCCGCGGCCAGCGCCGTCCGCTCCAGCCAGTCCCACTGCTCGGCCTCGCGCGGGGTGCCGCTGCCCAGCACCTGGGCGTTGATCCCGATGATCGTCCACGAGCCGAGCTGCAGGCTCCGGAACGACGGCCCCCAGCGCGCCTCCCACGCGGCGACCCGCTCGGCGGTCACGAGCTTGCCGTGCCAATCGGCGGGCAGGCCCCGCCGCAGCTGATGATCACCGACATCGTGGTTGCCCGGCAGGACCAGCGTGGGTACGCCCAGGCTCGCCACCGCCGTGGCTGCCTCGGCTTGGTCGGCCTCGTCGTCGGGATCGTCGACGACGATGTCGCCGCTGACCACCACCAGCGCGGGCGGGTCGGCGCTGACCCGCTCGGCGAAGGCGGCCCAGTGCCGGCGTCCCAGCTCGGCGCGCTCCGGGCCACCGGAGGCGCCGAGGTGGGGATCGGAAACCTGCAGGATCGTCGTGCTCACTGTGCCCCTCGAAGGGTCGGCAGCAGGTGCTCGGTCAGGAACCGGGCCACTCCGTCCTCGTCGTTGCCGGCGGTGACGCTGCGGGCCGCGGCCTTGACGTGATCGGCCGCATTGCCCATCGCCACCCCGAGCCCGGCGGCGGTGAGCAGCGGTAGATCGTTGTGCTCGTCGCCGAAGGCCACGACATCGGCGAGCCCCAGGCCGATCGACTTGGCCCACAGCGCCGCCGCGGTCGCCTTGCTGACCCCGGCCGGCGCGACCTCGGTGACGCCACCGAGGGAGTCGGTCACGTCGTAGGCCCCGCCGAGCACGGCGGCGGCCGGGGCCAGCAGCTCGGCCGGCTTGATCCCGGCCACGGACATCACGAGCTGGTTTGCCGTGCCGGCGGGCTCCGGCGTGACGCGGTCGGGGTGGGCGTCGCGCAGGATCGGCTCGGTCCGGGTCAGCTCGAGGAAGGCCGCGTCGCAGCCGAACTCGGTGCCCGACTCCCAGCCGAACCCGGCTCCGGGCCACTGCGCGCGCAGCCGTTCGATCGCCGTCCTGGTGTGCTCGGGGGACAGCGCCTGCTCGGCGAGCAGCGTCCCGGTGGCGGCGTCGAGCACCGCCGCGCCGTTCGACACGATCAGCGCGGTGAAGAGCTTGATCACCTCCGGACCGAGCACGGCCTCGATCAGGCGGAGGGGTCGGGCCGAGGCGACGGCGAGCGTCAGCCCCGCGTCCCGGGCCGCGGCCAGGCCGGCCACGGTCGTGTCGGTGACGGTACGCCGCGAGGTGAGCAGCGTGCCGTCCAGGTCGGTGACCAGCAGGCGGGGGCGGCGGGGGGAGAGGGCTTCAGGTGGCACGTCGGGCTCCGGTTTCGGTGTCGAAGGTGTGGACCTGGTCGCGCGACGCGACCAGGGTGATCTCGTCGCCGATCGGCGCGTCGGCATCGACCCGTGCGCGCCAGAGGATCTCCCCGGCCCGCACGTGCAGAATCCGATCGGCGCCGAGCAGCTCGCAGCGCTCGAGCCGGCCGCTGACGACGAAGTCGTCCTCGGCGGCCGGGCGGGTGCCGGCCAGCCCGAAGTGCTCGGGTCGGATGCCGACCGTTTCGGCGTACCCGCCAGCACGCTCGACATCCGGTGCCGGGTTGAGGTTCATGTTGCCGAGGAACTCGGCCACATAGGTGCTCGCCGGCCGTGCGAACACCTTGTCCGGCGGTCCCGCCTGCTCGATCCGCCCGCCCCGCATCACCACGACCGTGTCGGACATGGTCATCGCCTCGGTCTGGTCGTGGGTGACGTAGAGGATGGTCGAGCCGATGGCGCGCTGCAGGGCGACGATCTCGGTACGCAGCTCGTTGCGCAGCTTGGGATCCAGCGCGGACAGCGGCTCGTCCATCAGGAGCAGCCGCGGCCGGCGTACCAGCGCCCGACAGATGCCGACCCGCTGCCGCTGCCCACCAGACAGCTCGGCGGGCAGGCGGTTCATCAGGTGCTCGATGTGCATGATCGCGGCGACCTCGGCGGCGCGGGTACGCCGCTCCGCGGGGGCCACCTTGGCCATCTTCAGCGGGAACTCGATGTTCTTCGCCACGGTCTTGGCCGGATAGAGCCCGAAGGTCTGGAAGACCATCGCGACATCCCGGTCGACCGGGGCCAGCCGGGTGACATCGCGATCGGCGATCAGCAGCCGGCCGGAGCTGGGCTCCTCCAGGCCGGCGACGATGCGCAGCAAGGTGGTCTTGCCGCAGCCGGACTCGCCGAGGATGGTGGTGATCCGGCCCGCGTCGGCGGTCAGCGTGATGTCATCGAGGATGCGGGGCTCGCCGGGACGAAAGGTCTTCGTCACCGATTGCACGGTCAGCGCGGCGCTCATGATCACTGCGCCGCGAGCAGGTCGGCCGTGGCCGCCTGCAACGAAGTGACGGCCTCTGCGGCGGGGGTCTCCCGACGCAGCACGCGGAGCTGGCTGTCCACGTAGGCCTTGCTGTACTCGGCGTGCGCGCCGCCCGGCAGCGACACCCAGGGGGTGGTCTGCTGCTCGCGCACCGCGACCCAGTCGGGGTTCTTCTCGTAGACATCCGCGAGGTACGCGGGGTCGTCGGCGACCGACGGCAGCAACGGGATGGTGGCCGTGGCAGCTACCGTCCTGGTCACGGCCTCGGGGCTGAGCAGCGTCTGCAGCGCGTCGCAGACTGCCCGCTGACGCGCGGGATCCTTGGTGGTGATCACGAAGCCGTTGGTGGAGCTGACCGCGACCTGCTTGCCCCCGTCCATCGTCGGCACCGGGGCGAGCCGGATCGAGACCTTGCCGCTGGCCTTCAGCGCCGGGTAGCCCGAGGCCGAGGTGATGATCATGCCCAGCTTGCCGGCCGCGAAGGCCTCGTTGGCCTCGGCGAAGAAGTTGGAGTAGACGGGGCTGCTGCCGTCGCCCGCCATGGTGGCGAACAGGTCAAAGGCCGCCGTGCCGCCGGGGCTGTCGATCCCGAGCGCCTTGGTCTGCGGGTCATACACCCGGCCGCCGAGCGAGGCGACATAGCCCTGGAAGTTGTAGTCGTTGCCGAAGTACGCCGTGCCGCCGGCGGCGCCGGTGGCCGCGATCGCCTTGGCGGCCTCGTGGAACTCGCTCATCGTCGTCGGCGGCTTGTCCGGATCGAGGCCGGCCTTGACGAAGAGGTCGTCGTTGTAGAACAGGGCATTCGGCGTGACGTACCACGGCACCTGGTAGCTGGTGCCGTCGACCGCGATGCCGTCGAGGACGCGGCGGTCGAGCTCGGCGCCGGACTCGGTGAGGCAGGCATCGGCGGGCTGCGCGGCGCCCGCGTCGATCATGGTCTGGTAGGTGGCATTGGTGACCCGGACGGCGTCTGGGCCCTTGCCGGAGGCGAGGCTGACCAGGGCCTTCTGTGCGGTGTCGACATCGGTGTCGGCCGACATCTGCAAGGTGACGGGCGCCGCGGCGTTCGCGGCGTTGTAGTCGTCGAAGAGCTGCTGCAGCAGCTCACCGTTCTGGGCCGACTGGCCGGAGACGATGATCACCGGGCTGTCGGTCGTCGAGGCCGTGCTGTCGGGGGAGGCGCAACTGGTCAGCACCAGAGCCGCGATGGTCGAGGAGGCGAGCAGGGCGAGGGCAGGGATACGGACGGAACGATTCATGATGATCTTCCTTGTGCTGAGCGTTCGGGGGCAGGGCGAGGAGCTCGAACGGCGCTGGCCGAGCGAGTGGGGTGAGTGGTCGTCGGGGCTGGTCAGCCGGTCTGGCCCTTGAGGGCAAGGCCGCGGATGAACTGACGCTGGGCGATCAGGAACGCCGCGAGCAGCGGAAGTACGGACAGGGTGGCCATCGCCATCTGGGGGCCGTAGTCGGTCACGGCATCGGAGTTGACGAAGCTGATCACGCCGAACGGGATGGTCGCCGAGGACTGGTCGGTGAGAACGAAGGATGGCCAGAAGTAGGCGTTCCAGGCGGCGGTGATGGTGAACACCCCGAGCGAGGTGATCGCGGGGCGGCTCGATGGCACGACGATCTCCAGCAGCACGGCGAGCGTACCGGCCCCGTCGATCCTGGCGGCGTCGAACATCGACTGCGGCAGCGAGACGAAGTACTGGCGGAGCAGGAAGATCGCGAAGGCGTTGCCGACGAAGGGCAGGATCAACGCGGGCAGGGTGTCGATCAGGCCGACATTGCGGAAGACCAGGTAGATCGGGATCGCGATCACCTGGAAAGGCAACAGGATGAGCAGGCCGAGCAGCCAGACCCCGACCGTCCGGCCGGCGAAGCGCAGCCGGGCGAGGGCATAGGCCGCCGGGACACAGACCACCACCTGCAGCAGGAATGTGCCGAGGCAGACGATGATCGAGTTGCGGTAGTACAGGGCCAGTGGGACCCGCTCGGCGACCTCGACGAAGTTGCCGAGGGTGAGGTTGGCCAGATAGCGGCCGGCCAGGATGTCGTCGGTCGGGGTGAACGCGCTGAGCAGCATCAGCGCGATCGGTCCCAGGACATAGACCGCGCCGAGGGCGAGCAGGCCATGACGGGCGAGTTGCGGAATGATCTTCATCGGACGGCCCCGGCTTCCAGGCGGCGGGCGTACCCCGTGCGTTGGACGGCGGTGACCAGGATCGACAGGGCCAGCAGCGCGAGCGACAGGACCGCGGCCCGGCCGATGTCGAAGAAGTGCACGCCGCGTGACCAGATGGCATAGGTCAGGGTGGTGGTGGAGTTCAGCGGGCCGCCCGCGGTCATCGCCGCGATCACGTCGTAGGCCTGCAGCGCCGAGCTGGCCGTGACCGCGAAGGCGAACACCGTGGTCGGGCCGAGTGCCGGCCAGGTCACGTGCCAGAACCGGCTCCAGTCGCGCGCGCCGTCGATGGCGGCGCTGTCGTACTGATCGCCCGGGACCGTGCCGAGGGCTGCGAGGTAGAGGACGGTGATCAGCCCGAACTGGTGCCAGATGCCGACGATCGCGATCGCGCCCATCGCCAGATTCGGGTCGCCGAGCCAGTCGCGAAGGCCGAACAGCGGGCCGAGGACGGTGTCGACGACCCCGGTGTCGGGCCGGAACATCCAGCGCCAGACCGCGCTCATCGCGACGAGCGTGGTCGCCGCCGGGAGGAAGTAGACGCTGCGCCAGAAGCCCTGCCCGCGGGTGAGGCCGTTGATCGCCAGCGCGACGATCAGGCCGAGCGCGAGGGAGGGCAGGACGGTGAGCAGGCCGTAGGTGACCGTGTTGCGGATGCTGGTGACGAACTCCGGGTGCTGGAGCTCCGTGACGAAGTTGTCCAGCCCGGCGAAGGTCATCGTGCCGCCGATCAGGTTCACCCGGAACAGGCTGAGCGCCAACACGATGATCAGCGGGGCGATCACGAACACGATGATGCCGAGCGCCGCCGGGCCGATGAGCAGCATCGGCACCACTCGATTGCGGGCGTCGCTCACAGCCCACCGCCTTCGACGAGTTCCTGGATGCGGGCCAGCGACGCGCGATGTTGTCCCGGGTTCATGTTGATCACCGAGAGCACCAGCGCGTCGGCCACCGCCAGGAAGGACAACCGCGACGCCCAGGCCTCGACCCCGGCCCCGACGACGCCGGCGCCGACAACGAGCGCATGATCGGCGAGCTCGGCGAGCGGCGTACGCACGAACGAGGTGACGCCGACGATGGTGGCGCCGGTCGCCGCCGCGTCGTGCAGCAGGTCGATGACCGGCTGGTAGGTCCCGCCGTGCAGGAAGACCAGGCAGACATCGGCCGGCCCGAGCCGCGCCGCCCGGATCCGCTGGATCTGGCTGTCGGCCGGCGCGTCTGCGGAGATGCCGAGGTGGTTCAGGCGGTAGGCGACGTCCAGGGCGACCGGCGCACTGAGCGCCGCCCCGATGGCGAGGACGTGGCGCGCCTCGGCGATCGCGGAGACCGCGGCGGACAGCGCGGCGGGGTCGACGGACTCGGCCGTCTTCCGCAGCGACTGGGAGCCGATCGTCGCGATCTTGCGCAGGGTCTCGATCGGGGTGTCGGCCGACTCGAGCGGCGTTGCGGATTCCAGGGTCGGTTCGGTGATGGCCAGCGCGATGGCGAGCTGCTGGTAGCCGGCGAAGCCGACACTGCGGGCGAAGCGGATGACGGTGGTCGCGGAGGTGTCGGCCCGGGCGGCGAGCTGTGCCGCCGTGGAGCCGATGACTGCGCGGGGGTCGGCCAGGACGATCTCGGCAACGCGCCGCTCGCTCGCCACCAACGAGCCGAGCGCCGCCTGGATGCGGGCGATGGCGGTGGGCTGTTTCGTCACGAGAGGAACGCTAGGGGCCCCGGGCGACTCATGTATGGCCATAACATGAACGATTCATGTTATGTATTCTCATGACATGAACTAGTCGGCGACACCGTAGAGACGGTCGCCGGCATCGCCCAGGCCGGGCACGATGAAGCCCTGTTCGTTGAGCCGCTCGTCCACCGCCGCCACCACGAGCGTCGTGGGCACCTCCAGCTCGGCCAGCAGTTCGCGCATCCGGTCGATCCCCTCGGGGGCGGCAAGCAGGCAGATGCAGGTGATGTGGTCGGCCCCGCGATCAACCAGGAACCGCACCGCGGTGGCGAGCGAACCGCCGGTGGCGAGCATCGGGTCGAGCACATAGCACTGGCGCCCGGAGAGATCGGTCGGCAGCCGCTCGGCATAGGTCACCGGCTGCAGCGTCTCCTCGTTGCGGACCATCCCGACGAAGCCGACCTCGGCGGTCGGCATCAGCCGCGACATGCCCTCCAGCATCCCGAGCCCGGCGCGCAGGATCGGCACCACCATCGGCCGGGGCTCGCGCAGGCGTACCCCGGGAGCGGCCGCCACCGGTGTCGGCACGGTGGACGGCTCGACGCGTACCTCGCGGGTGGCCTCGTAGGCCAGCAGGGTGACCAGCTCCTCGGTCAGCCGGCGAAAGGTCGGCGAGTCGGTGTCGCGGTCGCGGAGCAGGGTCAGCTTGTGTGCCACCAGCGGGTGGTCGACGACGCGGAGTTCCACAGGTGGCACTTTGGCACACGGCCGGAGAGGTCCGAGCGAACCTGCCGCATTTGCCGGTGCCGCTGGCGGTCACGATCTGTCACCATGGGGCGGTGAACGGGAGGCGGAGATGAGCGATTACGACGTCGACGACTACGAGTCGTTCGATCTGGGCCGTGCCGGTGGGTCCGGTACGCCGTCGCGCCGCGAGGCCGATGCCGCGGCCGAGGACTCCGACTTCGACGAGGACGAAGACGACGAACTGGACGACGAGCCCGAGGATGCCGAGGACGACGAGATCGATCTCGTCCTCGCGGTCTATCGGGAGGACGGCGTCGCGGTCGCCCGCGCGCTGCCGAAGGAGCTGGCCAACGATCTGGAGGAGCTGATCGTCCAGCTCCGCCGGCTGCCGGGCGATGCCGGCGCGATCGGATTCGTCTCGCTGGTGGGCGAGGTCTTCGTGATCGTCCGGGTCCGGGGTCGCATGGTGCAGACGCTCGTCTCCGACGCCGCGTCCGCGACGGAATGGCCGATCGCGCGCGACGTCGCCGACTACCTGGGCGAGTCCGACATCGACGAGGACGAGGCCGAGCCGCTCGGTGATCTTGGCCTGCTTGCCGATGTGGGAATCAGCGAACTCGATCTCGAGGGCTTCGTCGCCGAACTGGACGACGACGCAGACTCCGACGAGGTCGTTCTCGACATCGCCGACAAGCTCGGCGTCGGGCGCGAGGTGCGCCGGGTGGTCGACGCCGAGTTCGCCTGATCATCGATGGCGTCGCGCTGGGATGCCGCGATGGCGCAGGCGCTGGACCGGGCGCGGGCCGCGGCCGATCATGGTGACATTCCGGTCGGCGCGGTCGTGCTGGACGCCGGCGGCGAGCTGATCGCCGAGGCCGGGAACGAGCGGGAGCTGACCGGTGACCCGACCGCGCATGCCGAGGTGCTCGCGCTGCGCCGGGCCGCGGCGCGGCTCGGGGAGTGGCGGCTGTCCGGCTGCACGCTCGTGGTCACGCTGGAGCCGTGCACGATGTGTGCGGGTGCGTCCGTGCTGTCCCGGGTGGCGCGGCTGGTTTTCGGCGCCTATGACCCGAAGGCGGGTGCGGTCGCGTCGCTGTTCGACGTGGTACGCGACCCGCGGCTGAATCACCGGCCCGAGGTGATCGGCGGCGTACGGGCCCAAGAATCCGACGCCCTGCTCACCGCGTTCTTCGCCGGGCGGCGCTGACGCCGCGGATGCGGGCGCGAGCGGAGGCGCAGGCCCGCATATCGTGTGCAATCATGCTCGGCATGACGCAACTGCGGATCGCCGATGTCGCGCGCCTGCTGGCCGTCAGCGACGACACGGTACGCCGCTGGGTCGCCTCCGGCGCGCTGTCGGCCGGCGCCGACGGCGCCGGCCGCAAGGTGATCGACGGTCGCGAGCTGGCCCGGTTCGCAGGGGAGCGGGCGCCCGGCGTACCCGAACCGGTCGGGCTGACCAGTTCGGCGCGCAACCGCTTCGTCGGCCTGGTCACCAAGGTCACCCGCGACACCGTGATGGCCCAGGTCGAGCTGCAGTGCGGGCCCTACCGGGTGGTCTCCCTGATGAGCAGCGAGGCCGCGGACGAGCTCGGGCTCGAACCCGGTGTGGTCGCCACGGCGAGCATCAAGTCGACCAATGTCGTCATCGAGGTGCCGGAGGAGAAGTCATGATCATCGCGACGCGACGCGGGGTGGCGCTGCTGGTCGCCGGGGTGGTCGCATCGCTGGCCGCCTGCGGCGGCAACACCGGGCAGCCCACGACCGACGGGGCTGGCGGGCGTACCCTCACCGTGTTCGCGGCCGCCTCGTTGAAGACCACCTTCACCACGATCGCCGACGACTTCGAGCAGGCCAATCCCGGCACCACCGTCGCGCTGAACTTCGACGGTTCGGCCAACCTGGTCCAGCAGATCCAGCAGGGCGCGCCGGCGGATGTGTTCGCCTCCGCCAACACCGCGAACATGACCAAGCTGACCGACGCCGATCTCACGGCCGCCGAGCCGGTCGACTTCGCGAGCAACACGCTCCAGATCGCGGTCGCACCCGGCAATCCCTTGCAGGTCAAGGGATTGGCCGATCTGGCCGATCGGGAGATCGTGACCGTGCTCTGCGCGCCGCAGGTGCCGTGTGGCGCTGCGTCGGTCACGGTCGAGGAGGCCGCCGGCATCGACATCGCACCGGTCAGTGAGGAGCAATCGGTCACCGATGTGCTGAACAAGGTCGCCAGCGGCGAGGCCGACGCCGGGCTGGTCTACCGCACCGATGTCAGCGCGGCGTCCGACCGGGTCGCCGGTGTGGAGTTCCCCGAGTCCTCCGCCGCCGTGAACGTGTATCCGATCGCCCGGGTCGGCACGAGCGGCCAGCCGGACCTGGCCGACGCGTTCATTGCCCACGTCACCGGCCCCGACGGCCAGCGGGTGCTGGCCGACGCCGGTTTCGCACGGCCGTGACGGAGGCGGTGGCGAGGCGGCGCGCGTCGAGGCGGTCCCGGGGCGACGCGGTCCGGGTGCCGCGCTGGCTGCTGGCTCCGGCCGCGATCGGCGCCGGCTTCGTGTTGCTGCCGCTGGCGGCGATGCTGATCAAGGTCGACTGGGCGCGGTTCCCCGCCCTGATCACCAGCGAATCATCACGGGCCGCGCTGCTGCTGAGCGTGCAGACATCGGCGGCGAGCATGATCATCTGCGTGCTGCTCGGCGTACCGCTCGCCGTGGTACTCGCCCGAACGAGCTTCCCCGGACAGTCCCTGCTGCGATCGCTGGTGCTGCTGCCGCTCGTCCTGCCGCCGGTCGTCGGCGGCATCGCCCTGCTCTACACCTACGGCCGGCTCGGGCTGCTCGGGGCGTACCTGCAGATCGCCGGGATCAACATCTCCTTCACCAGCACCGCCGTGGTGCTGGCCCAGGCGTTCGTCTCGATGCCCTATCTGGTGGTCAGTCTGGAGGGTACGCTGCGCAGCTCCGGTGAGCGCTACGAGCGGGTCGCGATGTCGCTCGGCGCCGGGCCGAGCGCCACGCTGTGGCGGATCACGCTGCCGCTGGTGCTGCCCGGCCTGGTCTCGGCGGCGATCCTGGCGTTCGCGCGCTCGCTCGGCGAGTTCGGGGCCACGATCACCTTCGCCGGCAGCCTGCAGGGGGTGACGCGGACCCTGCCGCTGGAGATCTACCTGCAACGCGAGACCGACCCCGACGCGGCGGTGGCCCTGTCACTGCTGCTGGTGGTGCTGGCCGTCGCCGTGATCTGGCTGGTCCGCGGCTGGCAGGACGACCGGGGTGCGGGTCGGTGAGTGCGGGTACGCCGTCGCCGCCCGGCCTTCGGCTTCGCGCGGGAGTGGCCGATCGCGGGTTCGATCTCGAGCTCGAGGTGGCCGCGGGCGAGTGTCTGGCCGTGCTCGGTCCGAACGGGGCGGGCAAGTCGACGCTGTTGTCGGTGATCGCGGGGTGGCTGCGGCCCGATCACGGCCGCGGCATGATCGGCGACCGGGCGATCTTCGATCTCGACACGGGCCTCTGGCTGCCGCCCCATCGCCGCGAGGTCGGCCTGCTCGCCCAGGCAGCGCTGCTGTTCCCGCATCTCACGGTGGCCGAGAATGTCGCCTTCGGGCCGCGCAGTGCGGGCGCGGGGCGAACCGAGGCCGCCGCCCGCGCGCGACACTGGCTGTCCGAGGTCGACGCGGTCGAGTTCGCCGGTCGTCGACCGGGGGAACTGTCCGGCGGGCAGGCGCAGCGGGTGGCGATCGCGCGCGCCCTGGCGGCCGAGCCGCGGGTACTGCTGTTGGACGAGCCGCTGTCCGCGCTGGACGTCGACATCGCCGTCGGGATTCGGCAGTTGCTGCGGCGAGTGCTGGCCGAGCGTACCGTCGTGATCGTCACCCACGACGTGCTCGACGCGTTGCTGCTCGCCGACCGGGTGCTGGTGTTGGAGAGCGGGCGGATCGCGGAGTCCGGCCCGACCGCGGAGGTGCTGGCGCGACCGCGCAGCCGGTTCGGGGCGCGGTTCGCCGGCCTGAATCTGCTGTCCGGTGTCCGCGCGGGTGATCATCTGCGCGCTCCGGACGACACGGTGATCATCGGGCACGTGATCGACGAGGAGCGCCTCGGCACGGGTGCGGCCGTGGCGGTGTTCTCGCCCAGCGCGGTGGTGGTCTCGACGGATCGGCCCGTTGGGGTGAGCACCCGCAACGCCTTCGAGGCGATGATCACGGAGTTGGAGCCGCTGGGCGAGAGGATCCGCGTACACACCGATCGGTTCGCCGCCGACGTGACCGCGGCGGCCGTGGCCGAGCTCGGGCTCGCGCCCGGCCGGCCGGTCGTGTTGTCGGTCAAGGCCAGCGAGGTCGAGATCTACGCGGCATGACACGACGAGGGCCCCGCGCGATCGCGGGGCCCTCGCGTCTGGTTGCGGTGCCGGTCAGCCCTGGGCTTGGGCCTGCAGCTCCTTGGCCTTGGCCTCGGCCTCGTCATAGCGATCCGGGTACGCCGAGCGCTGGACCGACTGGGCAAGCTGGCCCGCGGTGTAGCCCGGGTTGTTCGCGTCGTTCGGGATCGCCTGGTCGAGGTAGGCATTGGTGGCGTACTCGACATTCGTCACCTGCTCGGGCGTACCCCAGCCGGCGGACGGGCGCTGCTGGAAGACGCCGAGCGAGTCGCTGTCGCCACAGTTGAGGTTGTTGGCGTGGGACTCGACCCAGGCGGCCTCGTAGGCCGACAGGCGCACCTTGGCCGACGCATCGCGCTCGTCGAGCTCGCGCTCGATGATCGTCAGGACCTCGGGATCGGCGTTCGCCGGGACCTCGCAGGACGCGGTGTCGGTCGCCGACACGTGGGTGCCCTCGTTCGGGGCCGCGACGGCGGTGCCCGCGAGCGGACCGAGCAGGCCGAAGGTGGCGCCGGCGGCGACGGCCAGGCCGGCAAGACCGCGGACGGCGGGGGTGTGGGTACGCGTGGTCATTTCAGTTCTCCTTGTGTTTCTGTGTTTCCGGATTGTTGAAATTGTCGAAAGGGGGTCGTGCTCAATTGATGGTGATGTATTGGAGCGTGAAGTCGGTGCCCGACGTGTCGCGCTGCTTTTCCGCGACCTGCGAGTCGGCCTTGGGCCCGGAGGTGTTGCCCTCGATGGTCGTCACCGTGCCGTCGCCGATGGACTTCACGATTCCGATGTGGTCCCAGACGCCGTTCTTGTCCCAGTCGT
The DNA here is from genome assembly GCF_013408305.1 of Naumannella cuiyingiana. Lineage (NCBI taxonomy): Bacteria > Bacillati > Actinomycetota > Actinomycetes > Propionibacteriales > Propionibacteriaceae > Naumannella > Naumannella cuiyingiana. Next base: position 2,041,767 of record NZ_JACBZS010000001.1, read on the forward strand.
AGACGATGAAATCCCCGGTCTTCGGTTCGGTGGTCAGGGACAGGCCGTTGTTGGCCTCGGCCAGGTCGACATAGGCCTCGACCCCGACCTCGTTGTGCGGCTGGAGACCGAGCTGGTCCTGGGTGACCCAGGAGGTGAAGCCCGCGCACCACGCGTCATCGCTGGTGTTGAGGTAGTCCCACTCGCCGTAGAAGTACTTGTCCGCACCGGGGCCGGCGACGGTGCCGACCTGACTTTCTGCGGTCTCGACGATCTTTTGCCGCTCGGGATCGGTGGGTGCGGCATCCGCCGGTGCAGCGCCCGGCGCGCCTGCCATCAGCCCGACCGCGGTCAGCGGTATCGCCGCGATGGTCAGTTTCCGGAACATGGGGTGGTTCACTCCTTGAATTCGGACTCTGATATGGCTCTTTGTCTGTTCCGTTTCGGATCGGCGGCGGTTGCCGGTCGATCCACCCACCACGTAATCGGAGTTCGCGGCCCGGGTGCAATGGCCCGACCGGTCGCATCGCCGAGATCGCCGATGATGATCATGGGCAGGCGGCGTCCCGGCGGCATCAGCGCGTATCTCGATCTGATTACGAAACGTTCCACATCGTGAGATGGAGCGATCATCTCCGCCGCAGTTGATCATGGCGCCCGGCGCGCTCGCGCGGCCGACATGCAAACGGGCCCCGCGATCGCGGGGCCCGGCTGGCGGTGACGGTGGGATTTGAACCCACGGTAGGTCTCCCTACACTCGCTTTCGAGGCGAGCTCTTTCGGCCGCTCAGACACGTCACCGCCGGTCAGGATACCGGCAGTTCACCCGCGATTTCCAATCGCGACCACACCGCGCGCAGCGGCGCGGATCGGCCGCGGGCCCCAGGGGTGATGCGAGAGACTGTGGCCCAGGTGGGGAGGTGAGCGCGATGGTCGAGCTGTCGATTGCGGTGCTCGCCGGGTCCTTGGTCGTCGTGGTGGCCATCCTCGCCACCCGGTTCGGCTCGCGGTTCGGCCTCCCGTCGCTGTTGATCTTCCTGGCGATCGGCGCCGCGATCGGCGACTCCGGACTCGGTGTCCGATTCGACAACTTCGAGCTCGCCAATGTGATCGGCTTCACCGCGTTGGTGCTGATCCTGGCCGAGGGCGGTCTGACCACCCGGTGGACCGAGATCCGTGGCGCCATCGGGATTGGTGCGCTGCTCGCCACCGTGGGCATCGTCGTCTCCATCGCCGTGGTTGCCGTGATCACCCACTTCGCCCTCGGCCTGGACTGGTGGATCGCGGTGCTGCTCGGGGCCGTCTGTTCGCCGACCGACTCGGCGGCGGTCTTCTCGGTGCTGCGTCGGCTCCCGCTGCCCCAACGCCTGCGATCCGTGCTCGAGGCCGAGTCGGGCTTGAACGACGCGCCGACCGTGCTCGTGGTCAGCATGGTCTCGTTGATCGCCGCGGGCAGCGCCACCCTCGAGAGCTCGGGCGGCGTGCTCGGCACCATCGCGCTCGGCGTCTTCGAGCTGGTCGTCGGCGTCGCCTGCGGGGGCCTGGTCGGCTGGCTGGGGATACGCCTGCTGCGCTGGGTGAACCTGCCTTCCTCGGGGCTGCAGTCGATCGCCACCCTCGCTCTGCCCTGCCTCGCCTTCGGCGTCGCCTCGGTGCTGCACACCTCCGGCTTCGCGGCCGTGTACGCCGCGGCGGTGCTGATCGGCAATGCGCGGCTGCCCTTCCGGACGGCCACTCGCTCGTTCGTGGAAGGGGTCGGCTGGATCGCCCAGATCGGCCTGTTCGTGATGCTCGGGCTGTTGGCCAGTCCGGCTCGGATCACCCCGCACGTGATCATGATCGCGCTGGTCGCCGGCGCCGCGCTGACCTTCCTGGCCCGCCCGCTGTCCGTCCTCGTCTGCACGATCTGGTTCCGGCTCGGTTGGCGCGAGGACATCTTCTTGTCCTGGGCCGGCCTGCGCGGCGCGGTCCCGATCATCCTGGCCACCGTGCCGCTGGTCGAGGGCGTGCCCAATGCGCTGTTGCTGTTCGACGTGGTCTTCGTCTTCGTGATCATCTTCACCCTGTTGCAGGCGCCGACCCTGCCCTGGCTCGCCCGGCGGCTCGGCCTCGCCGACACCGAGCCCGACGAGGTGGACCTCGAGGTCTCCAGCCTGGACGAGATCTCCGCCGACCTGCTGCAACTCCGGGTCGCGCCCGACTCGCGCCTCGCGGGAGTGGAGGTCGGCGAGCTGCGGCTGCCGCGCAATGTGGCCATCTCGCTGGTGATCCGCGGCGACGCGATGTTCGCTCCCGGCGCCGCCGAGGTGATCCGGGCCGGAGACACGCTGCTGATCGTCAGCCCGGCCGCCCTGCGGGGCGCGGTGGAGAATCGGCTCCGGCTGGTCAGCCGGCACGGCCGGCTGGCCGGATGGCGGCGGGCCGCCCGGCGTACCCTCCGCGGAGACGGTACGCCGTGACGGTGCGCCTCAGTTGGCGGTGCCGGGCTGGATGAGCTGGGGCAGGCAGATCTGCGGCTCGGCGTAGTCGATCCGATTGGCGGCGTCGTCGACGAATCCCGGGTACTTCTCGCCGACCCGGATCTCGACCGAGCGATCCGCCCGGCCGTCGCCGACGATCTCGGCATCGCGGAAGAATCCGGCCACCAGCCGCACCTCGGGATTCTCGGGCGCGGCGCCGACGATCATCGTCCCGGCCGGCCGGCCGGCGTCGTCGCCCTCGTAGTTCGAGGTGCTGGCCACGACGAAGCCCTTGTCCTGCAGTGCCTTGGTCACCTCGGCGGCCAGGCCGCGACGCCCGCCCGCGTTGAACACCCGCACCGTGACCTGCTCGGCCTTCAACTGACCGTCGGTCACCGGCTGCGGTTCGCACGGCTCGACCTCCGGCGGCGGCGGCGGCGCGGTCAGCCAGTCATAGCCGACGCGGAACCCGACGAACAGCAGCGCCAGCAGCGCGAGCAGCGTCAGCGGGGTCTTCAGGCCCCGCAGTACGCGTATTGCGGTGTCCGAGGTCGGTTCGTCCACCGCTACTTGAGCTCCAGGACGCGCGCATGCATGGTCTGGCGCTGCTGCAGGGCCGCCCGCAGCGCCCGGTGCAGCCCGTCTTCGAGGTAGAGGTCTCCCTGCCAGAACACGACATGGGCGAACAGGTCGCCGTAGAACGTCGAGTCCTCCTCGAGCAGTGCCTCGAGATCAAGATTGCGCTTGGTGGTGACCAACTGATCAAGGCGTACCTGATGCGGCGGGATCGCTGCCCACTGCTTCTGGACATAGCCGTGGTCCGGATACGGCCTGCCGTCGCCCACGCGCTTGAAGATCACGCCCGACACTGTAGCCAACGCCTCCAGCGGTCCCGCGCGGTCCAGGTCACGATTTGGCGTCCATTGCCTGATGCTTTGCCAAGAGATTGCTGGGGAGATTGCCTGCTGGGCCGCCGGGGGAGTGTGCCAACCTATGGCCATGACCGAGCCTGCCGCCCAGCAACCCGAGGCCACCGAGAAGGCGCCGGAGCGCTCCGGTGATGCCGAACGCATCACCCAGATCACCGAGGGCTATACCTTCGACGAACCCGCGATCGACCTCGGCGTGCTCGTCGAGGCCGACGAGCCGGTCCCGGCCGCCCGGGTACGCATCCCGCTGGCCATGATGAACCGGCACGGGCTGGTCGCCGGAGCCACGGGTACCGGCAAGACGAAGACCCTTCAGGTGCTCGCCGAGCAGTTGTCCGAGGCCGGCGTACCGGTATTCGCGGCCGACATCAAGGGCGACCTGTCGGGCATCTCGGCGCCGGGTCAGCCCTCGGACAAGCTGACCGCGCGCGCCGCGAAGATCGGCCAGGACTGGCAGCCGACGGGTTTCCCGGTCGAGTTCTATGCGCTCGGCACGGACGGCACGGGCACGCCGTTGCGCGCCACCGTCTCCAGCTTCGGGCCCGTGCTGTTGTCGAAGGTGCTCGATCTGAACGAGGTCCAGGAGTCCTCGCTGGGGCTGGTCTTCTCCTATGCCGACCGGGCCGGCCTCGCGCTGCTCGACCTGTCCGACCTGCAGGCCGTGCTGACCTTCCTGACCAGCGACGAGGGCAAGGACGAGCTCGGCTCCATCGGTGGCCTGTCCAAGGCCACGGTCGGCGTGATCTTGCGCAGCCTGACCAATCTCGCCGATCAGGGCGGCGACGAGTTCTTCGGCGAGCCGGAGTTCGACACCGAGGACCTGCTGCGGGTCGGGCCCGACGGCTTGGGCGTGATCTCGCTGCTGGAGCTGCCGAATGTGCAGAACCGGCCCGCGCTGTTCTCGACCTTCCTGATGTGGCTGCTGGCCGACCTGTTCGCGACGCTGCCGGAGGTCGGGGACGCCGACAAGCCGAAGCTGGTGTTCTTCTTCGACGAGGCGCACCTGTTGTTCAAGGATGCGTCGAAGGCGTTCCTGGAGGCGATCGGCCAGACGGTACGCCTGATCCGCTCCAAGGGGGTCGGCGTGTTCTTCGTCACCCAGACGCCGAAGGACGTGCCCGAGGACGTGCTGGCCCAGCTCGGCTCGCGCGTCCAGCACCAGTTGCGCGCGCACACGCCGAACGACGCGAAGGCGCTGAAGCAGACGGTCGCGACCTTCCCGACCAGTTCCTACGACCTCGGTGAGGTGCTGCAGACGCTCGGCATCGGCGAGGCCGTGGTCACCGTGATGGACCCCGACGGCGCGCCGACCCCGGTGGCGTGGACCCGGATGCTGGCGCCGCGGTCGCTGATGGCGCCGGCGCCGGCGCAGGACGTGAGCGCCGCGGTGCAGGGTTCGCCGCAGTTCGCGAAGTACGGCCAGGCCGTCGATCGCGAGTCCGCCCGGGAGAAGCTGGCCGCGCGGCTGACCGCGGGCGCGCAGGCCGCGGCCCCGCCCGCTGCTCCGGCACCGGCGCCCGGCCCGGACGCGCCGCCGGAGCCGCCGCGCGAGCGCCACACGAAGGCGGAGCCGGGGCTGTTGGAGCAGCTGTCGAAGAACACGATGGTCCGCCAGATCGGGCGTACCGCCGCGCGGGAGATCTTCCGCAGCATCTTCGGTAATGCGCGGAGGCGCTGACCCGACTCGACATTTTGCTTAGGCTCACCTAACCTCGCTTGCGGCCCCACCCGCAGCGAGAAAGCAGGCCCATGTCGAAGCCGTACCGGATCTTCCGCACCGAGGTGCTGCGCGCGCAGCGGATCAGCCCGAGCTTCGTCCGGGTGACCCTGGCGGGCCCCGAGCTCGCTTTCTGCGGCGCCACCCTGCTCGACCAGCGAGTGAAGTTGATCTTCAGCACCGATCCGGAGACGCTGGCCGGCGCCGACGACTGGTACGCCGCGTGGCGCGAGCTCCCGGACGAGCGTCGGCCACCGATGCGCACCTACACGCTGCGCGATGTCCGCCCGGAGGCGGGCGAGGTGGACATCGACTTCGCCTGTCACGGCGACGCGGGGCCGGCGTCGCGCTTCGCGCTGACCGCCGCGCCGGGTCAGCAGGTGTTACTGGTTGGGCCGGACGCCCGGGTGCCCGGCCACGACGCTTCGGGCGTCGCCTGGCAGCCCGGGCGGGCGCGTGAGCTGCTGCTCGTCGGCGACGAGACCGCCGCGCCGGCGATCTGCAATATCTTGTCGGTGCTGCCGGCCGAGGCGACCGGCCTGGCCGTGATCGAGGTGCCCCATGCCGACGACGCGCAGCCGGTCGAGGCGCCGGACGGCGTCGAGGTGCGCTGGGTCGCCCGAACCGGCGAGCGGGTCGGCGACGACGCCACCCCGCATGTGCTCGAGTGGGCGCGGCAGCGTACCTCCGGCGTGCCGGGCGAGGGTGTCGAGGAGACCGACCGCGAGCGCGACGGGCTGCTGATCTGGGAAGAGGCGTCGGCCGACGAGGACCGGTACGCCTGGCTGGCCGGCGAGGCCGGCTGGGTGACGGGCCTGCGCCGCAGCCTCGTCAACGAACTTGGTCTGCCGCGCAAGCAGTTGTCCTTCATGGGCTACTGGAAGGACGGCGTCGTCGCGGTCGGTTGATGATCAGGAGTCGCGCAGCGGACCGTCGATGATGACCTTGATCATCGGCGCGGGATCGATCTGATTCGGGCTGAGGTCCAGCGCGACGGTGTTCGCATCGATCAGGGTGAGGCGCTTGCCAGGCTGATCATGGAGCCGCGGACGGTGCCGACGACGGAATGATCACCTGGGTACGCCCGCGCGACGCGTCGTGTCCGACGTGCCGCGCGGGCGTACCGGCTCAGCGGGTGCGGCGGCGGCGCTGACGCAGTGCCGAGCGGCGCTCGTAGCTACGGGCCGCCTCGCGGCTGAGCTGGGACTGGCTCTTGGCCAGGGCGTGCTGGGCGCTGATGCTCAGCGCCGCATAGGGGGACAGGGGATCGAGATGTCGCATGAGAGGTCCTTGCTGCGTTGACGTTTCGGGCGGCTGGGCCCGTGGGCCCGGGTGATCGTTCCGGGCGGCGCGACGGGAAGGTCAGCGCAAGGACCCGGAACAGGCGAAGACGGCGGCGACGCCGGCGGTCGTATTGTTGATCATCGTCTTCCTCCCTTCCGTTGGTGACTGACGATCACGCTACGCAGTCGGAGCCGGTGCGGCAATCGATTATTCGGTGTCCGCGGAGTGATCATGCCGCACCCCGGACGATCGGTGTGTTGTCATCGAGGTGCGACTGGTTTCTCCGGGCGGCGCGCCGGCCGGGGACAGTGCGCGGGCGGTGCGAGCCGTCCGGGCGCGAGAGGGAACCCGGTGGGAATCCGGGACTGTCCCGCAGCGGTGAATGGGAACGACCGCCGTCATCGGCACTGGGTGCGAGCCCGGGAAGCGACGGCCAGTAGGAATCCTGCCCATGGCAGGGACGCCCGTGAGTCCGAAGACCTGCCAGCCGTGCCGGGTCCCGAGCGACCCGGCGGCCGACCGCCTCGTGGACCGGGCGTGCGCCGACCAGAACGGCCGTTGCCGAGACGTGCGCCGGCCGCCGCTGGCGTGCGCCCGCGACGAGGCGGCATGACAGCGACGACCGGAGACATCGATGACCGACAACCACAAGATTGGCGCCTTTCGCGCGACCGTCGCCGGGCTGCCCCGGATCGGGCCGCGCCGCGAACTGAAGCGGGCGCTGGAGGCCTACTGGGCGGGCAAGGCCGACGCCGACCTGCTCGCCGGAGTTTCCCGCGATCTGCGCCGCGCCGCCTGGCGCGGGTTGCTGGACGGCGGAGTGGATGCGCTGCCCACGAACACGTTCTCCTACTACGACCAGATGCTCGACACCGCGGCGCTGCTGGGGGCGTTGCCGCGACGGTACGCCGCGATCGATGATGATCGCGATCGCTACTTCGCCGCCGCCCGGGGCACTGACCGGCTGGCGCCGCTGGAGATGACCAAGTGGTTCGACACCAACTACCACTACCTGGTGCCCGAGATCGCCGACGACACCGATTTCGCGCTGCATCCCGAGGCGGTGCTGGACGATCTGGCACTCGCGCGCACCGTCGCCGGGGACCGGTCCGGCGTGTCGCTGCGTCCCGTGATCATCGGTCCGGCGACCTTCCTGTCGCTGGCCAAGCCCGCCCCGGGATCGGCCGACCCGTGGACGCGCCTGGCAGAGCTGGTCGACCTCCATGCCGAGCTGTTGCCCAAGCTGGCCGCCGCCGGCGCGTCCTGGGTGCAGTTCGACGAACCGGTCCTCGCGACCGATCTGAGCGCGGGAAGGATCGACGAGATCACGGCCGCGTACCGCCGGCTCGCGGCCGTTGCCGACCGTCCCGCGATCATGGTCCAGAGCTATTTCGGCGACCCCGGTCCCGCGCTCGGGCCGCTTGCCGCGAGCGGCATCGACGGGGTCGGGCTGGACCTGGTCGCGGGCGGCGTACCCGATGGTGTCGATCTGTCCGGGTTGACCGTGGCGGCGGGCGTGATCGACGGCCGCAATGTCTGGCGCACGGACCTGGATGCCGCCATCGCCACGCTGCACGAGCTGGCGGCACGATCCGGCTCGCTCGCCGTCTCCACCTCCTGTTCGCTGCTGCACGTGCCCTACGGCCTCGACGGTGAGGACGCGCTCGACCCCGCCGTGCGGGAGTGGCTCGCCTTCGGCGCCGAGAAGATCGACGAGGTCGGAACCCTCGCGCGGGCGCTGGCCGACGGCCCGCACGCGGTCGCGCCCCGGTTGGCCGAAGCCCGGCGCGCTGCGGAGCGCCGGTCGGCCGATCCGCGGGTCCGGCGCCCGGAGGTGCGCGAGCGCGTCGCCGCCGCCCGCGCGGGCCGCACCGGACGCAGCGATGCCGCCGAACGCGCGCGCGTCCAGGCCGAACGGCTCGACCTTCCCGCGCTGCCCACCACGACGATCGGGTCCTTCCCGCAGACGCCGCAGATCCGGCGCGCGCGGGCCGAGTACCGCGCCGGGCGGCTCGATCACGACGCCTATGCCCGGGTGATGCGCGGGCACATCGCCGAGGTGATCGAGCTGCAGTCCGGGCTCGGGCTCGACGTGCTGGTGCACGGCGAACCGGAGCGCAACGACATGGTGCAGTACTTCGGCGAGCTGCTCGACGGCTTCGCCATCACGGCGAACGGCTGGGTGCAGTCCTACGGCAGCCGTTGCGTGCGACCGCCGATCCTGTGGGGCGACGTGTCGCGGCCGGCACCGATGACGGTGGAGTGGATCGGGTACGCCCAGTCGCTCACCGACCGGCCCGTCAAGGGCATGCTGACGGGCCCGGTGACGATCCTTGCCTGGTCGTTCGTCCGCGATGATCAACTCCTCGCCGAGGTCGCCGACCAGGTCGCGGTGGCGATCCGCGAGGAGTGCGCGGACCTGGAGGCCGCCGGCACGGTGATCATCCAGGTCGACGAGCCGGCACTGCGCGAGCTGTTGCCGCTGCGCCGGTCCGAGCAGCCGGCCTACCTCGACTGGGCGGTCGGGGCGTTCCGGCTGGCGACCTCCGGGGTGGCCGACGCGACCCAGATCCACACCCATCTGTGTTACTCGGAGTTCGGCGAGGTGATCGAGGCGATCGACGGCCTCGATGCCGACGTGACCTCCGTCGAGGCGGCGCGCTCGGGCATGGAGGTGCTCGGGGATCTGGCCGGTTCGGGCTTCGGGCGGGCGGTCGGGCCGGGCGTCTACGACATCCACTCGCCCCGCGTACCGGAGACGACCGAGATGACCACGCTGCTGCACCGCGCGTTGGACGTCCTGCCCGCCGAGCGGTTGTGGGTGAACCCGGATTGCGGGCTGAAGACCCGTGGCGAGGCGGAGGTACGCCGCGCGCTGACGAATCTGGTCGCGGCGGCCCGGGAGGTCCGGGCGCGGTGACCGGGGCATCGCGAGGCGTTGGCCGCGGCCCCGCGGGAGCGGATCGGCCGCGTCTGGCGGAGGATAGGGGATTCGAACCCCTGAGGGCGTTAACCCAACCCGCTTTCCAAGCGAGCGCCATAGGCCACTAGGCGAATCCTCCGCCGGGCAGGATAGCCGAGGCGGCCCGGCCGACGCGAACCCGAGGCGGGGCGGCCGAGCCCGGGCCTTCCCGGATGCCGATGAGCCCGCGGCACGGCAGGATCGCAGAGAGCCAGCCGATCGCCGCCCCAGGAGAGAGCCGATGTCCCGACCGCCCACCGCCGCGGGGCCCGCCCGTTCGACGCCCGTCGCCGAGCGCGCGCTCGCGCCGGACCTGGCGCGCGGGGCCATGCTGCTGCTGATCGCGCTGGCGAACACGCCCTGGTTCCTGTACGCGACGCGGCCGGGCGCTGTCCAGATGCATCCGACACCGGGCAGTGTCGCGGACTCGATCGTCCAGGCGGTGATCATCACGACGACCGACGGCCGGGCGTACCCGATGTTCGCGTTCCTGTTCGCCTACGGCATCGGCCAGCTCTACGCCCGGCAGACCGCCTCCGGCACGCCGCCGAAGCAGGCCCGCCGCCTGCTGCGCGTCCGCCACCTCTGGATGATCGTCATCGGCGCGGCGCACGCCTTCCTGCTCTGGGCGGGCGACATCATCGGCGTCTACGGCCTCGTCGGCCTGGTCCTGGTGCCGCTGTTCTTCGGGCGCAAGGACGCCACGATCAAGGTCTGGTTGATCATCTTGTTCGTCTTCGGCGCGATCATGAGTGTGCTGTCGCTGCTCAGTGGGGCATTCGCCCCGGCCGGGGCCGGGCCCCCGGGCAATCCGATGGCCGAGGCGCGGATCGGGATCAGCGACCCGGACTATCTCAGCTCGGCGCTCGCTCGGATCACGGGCTATGTGTTCACCCTCCCGATGATGGCCTTCTTGTTGTTGTCGATCCCGACCGCGTTCCTGTGCGGGATCCTCGCCTCCCGGCACCGGATCCTGGACGAGCCCGGGCGGCACCTGCCGCTGCTGCGCCGGGTCGCCGTGATCGGGGTCGGCGTCGGCTGGCTCGGCGGCGCCGCGACGGCGGCCGAGCACCTCGGCGGTCCGAGCGTGGCGCATGGCTGGGCATACTTCGTGCCGCAGTTCTACACGGGCGTCTTCGCCGGAATCGGGTACGCCGCGGCGTTCGGGCTGGCCGCCCACGCGATCGCCCGGCGCCGCCGGCCCGCAGGCGCTCCCGTCGTGGCAATGGTGGCGCTCGGCCGACGCTCACTCAGCGGCTACCTCGCCCAGTCGATCATGTTCGCACCGCTGCTCTCGGCCTGGGGTCTCGGCCTCGGCGCGCGCCTCTCCAGTTGGTCGATGGCGTTCGTCGCCATCGCCGGCTGGCTGGTCACGCTGGGGCTGGCGTACCTGACGGAGCGAGCCGGGCTGCGCGGCCCGGCCGAAGTCGGGCTCCGGCGGCTCGTCTATCGGCCGCGGCGCCGAGTGGAAGCCGGCGCACCGAGCGCCTAGACTGCTCCGAAGGTCCCCCGTGTGGCGTCACCTCGCCCAATCCCCCAGGGCCGGAAGGCAGCAAGGGTCAGTGAGCTCTGTCGGGTGCGCGGGGGGCCCCTTATTTTTCCGACCTCCCGCCGCGGCCTGACCGGGGCCGCGCGGATGTAACCCCGTCGTCGCCGGGAGTTTCCCTGTCAAAGGTTCGATGGCTTCAGCCGTCGTCCCACCTGCCAAGGAGGCCCCCCATGTCCGATGACATTCTCCCGCCCGGTTCCCCGCTCACCGTCGGCCGCCGCGGCCTGCTCGTCGCCGGTGGTCTCGGCGCCCTCGGCGCGGCCGCCATCGCCGGCGCCACGCCGGCCGAGGCCGCACCGGTCGATCTCGGTCCCTCGACCACTCGTGCCGGCAAGAAGCTCCAGTTCTCCGGTGGCAAGTTCAAGATCATCCAGTTCAACGACACCCAGGATGATCATCTGACCGACAAGCGCACCGTGCAGACGATGGAGCGCATCATCGACGATGAGCATCCCGACTTCGTGGTGATCAACGGTGATGTGATCACCGGCGGCCCGCGCTCGCTCTACCAGGTCAAGCAGGCCTTGAACAATGTCGTGCTGCCGATGGAGTCCCGGCGGATTCCCTGGGCCGTCACCTTCGGTAACCACGACGAGGACTCCTTCAGCGCATCCGGTGTCGACGAGGCGGAGATGCTCGACTTCTACCGCAGCTATGACTACAACCTGAACGGCCCGAACATCGACGGCCTCACCGGTACCTCGAACACGCATCTGATCATCGAATCCGGTCAGGGTGGTGCACCGGCGTACGGCATCTGGTTGATCGATTCCGGCCGCTACGCGCCGGGTCGGATCGCCGGGCAGGACTTCACCGGCTACCCGACCTGGGACTGGGTCCGGATGGATCAGGTGGCCTGGTACCGCGACGAGTCCACGCGGGTGGAGCAAGAGCTCGGCCGCAAGCTCCGCGGCCTGCTCTTCCAGCACATCGCGCTCTGGGAGCACCGCTTCATGTGGTGGGGCGGCGTGGACACCCGCGGATCCGGCGCCGCCGCGCGCGGCAAGTCGCGGCACGGCATCGTCGGCGAGCGCAACGAGGACGAGTGCCCGGGCCCGTTCAACTCCGGCCTGTTCAGCGCCATCCTGGAGCGCGGCGACGTGGACGGCGTCTTCGTCGGCCATGATCACGTCAACAGCTACCTCGGCAACTACTACGGGGTACGCCTCGGCTACTCGCCGGGCACCGGCTTCGGCACCTACGGCCTGTCCGGCTCCGACCGGAACCGCCTGCGCGGCGGCCGCGTCTTCGACATCACCGAGGACGACGGGGACACCTCCTGGACGTCCGAGGTGCGCTTCGCGAGCGAGTTCGGCATCGACCTGACCGCCAACGACCAGCCGATGCCGGCATTCCTGCTGCCCGAGGAGATCGGTTCGGGCAAGGTCGGCGTCCAGGTGCGGCTGGCCCGGCCCGAGGCCCGCCCGGGGGACAAGGTGACCGTGCGCTCCCTGATCACCGGAGCCGGCAACAACGCGACCGGCTGGGTCGTGGTGTTCGTGGACGGCGTTCCGCAGACTCGGATCGACCTGGCCAAGGGCCGCGCGGATCTCGAGATCACCGTGCCCGACGATGCCAGCGGTGAGCTGGGGATCGAGGTCGCCTACGGCGGCGACAAGGCCAGTGCCGCCACGACCGGCACGGCGCGGCTGCGGGTGCGCTGAGGCGCCGGGTGGGGGTGCGTCTCGGCGTACCCCCGTCCGGTCCGGCCGGTCGGGCGGATCGGTGGTCGGTGTCGGTGGCGCCGACTAGGGTTGCCGGGTGAGCGAGGACGAGTTCGACGAGGGCCGTTTCGGCGAGGATCCGCCCGCGTCCTTCGAACAGGCGCCCTTCGAGCAGGCGCCCTTCGAGCAGGAGGAGGCGCTCTGGGGCGATGCGCCCGCGGCACCCGCTCCGGCGGCCGCCGGTCAGCAGGCGAGCGAACCGCCGCCGGATGCGCCGCTCGCGCTCTACCGGCGGTATCGCCCGGACACCTTCGCCGAGGTGATCGGTCAGGACCATGTCACCGCACCGCTGCAGCGCGCGCTGGCCAACAACCGGGTCAACCACGCCTACCTGTTCTCCGGGCCGCGCGGCTGCGGCAAGACCACCTCGGCCCGGATTCTCGCCCGCGCCCTGAACTGCGAGAAGGGCCCCGCGCCGGAGCCGTGCGGGGTGTGTCGATCGTGCCGGGACCTGGCCCGCGGCGGGCCGGGCTCGATCGATGTGATCGAGATCGACGCGGCGAGCCACGGCGGCGTCGACGACGCCCGCGACCTGCGCGAGCGGGCGTTCTTCGCGCCGGTGCAGAGCCGCTACAAGATCTACATCGTCGACGAGGCCCACATGGTCACCACGGCGGGTTTCAATGCCTTGCTGAAGCTGGTCGAGGAGCCGCCGCCGCACGTCAAGTTCATCTTCGCCACGACCGAGCCGGACAAGGTGATCGGGACGATCCGTTCGCGTACCCATCACTATCCGTTCCGGCTGGTGCCGCCCAAGACGCTGAGCGCCTATCTGGCGAGGCTGTGCGAGGCCGAGGGAATCGCCGTCGACAGCACCGTGTTGCCGCTGGTGGTGCGCGCGGGCGCCGGATCCGTGCGCGACTCGCTCTCGGTTCTTGATCAACTTCTGGGCGGCGCGGAGGATTCCGGAGTCTCGTACGCCCAGGCGACCGCGCTGCTCGGGTACACGCCGGATTCGCTCCTGGACGAGATCGTCGACGCCTTCGCCGCCGGCGACGGCGGGGCGGTCTTCGCCGGGGTGGACAAGATCATCGAGGTCGGCCAGGACCCGCGCCGGTTCGCCGAGGACCTGCTCCGCCGGCTGCGCGACCTGCTGGTGGTGGCGCAGGTGCCCGACGCGGTGGCCAGCGGGCTGATCGATGTCGCCGGCGACCAGGCCGAGCGGCTGCGGTCCCAGGCCGCCGCCCTCGGGCCGGGAGAGCTGACCCGCGGTGCCGAGGTGATCGCCCGCGGACTGACCGACATGCGTGGGACGACCGCGCCGCGCCTGCACCTGGAGCTGATGTGCTCGCGGATCCTGCTCCCCGGGGCCGATGTCGACGACCGCGGCCTGCATGCCCGCCTGGACCGCCTGGAGCGCCGGATCGGGATGGACGCGGGACGCAGGAGCGAGCCGCAGACCGCGGCGCCGTCGGGTGCCGAGAATGCCCGTCCGGCCGGCGCGCCCGAGCCCGGCTCCGTCGAGACCCCGCCGACCGAGGACGCCGGCCGGGTCAACGAGGCGTCACCGCCCCCGGCCGAGGCCCCGGCGCCGCGCGCGGCGGAGCCCCCGGCCGAGACCCCGGCACCGCCCGCGGCGAAGACCCCCGAGCCGCCCCCGGCCGAAGAGACACCACCGGCACAGCCGGGCGCGCTGAACACGGCGGAGGTACGCCGGTTGTGGCCGGACGTGCTCGAAGAGGTCAAGCGCCTGCATCGGTTCACCTGGATCCTGGTCAGCCAGAACGCGCAGGTGGCGGAGGTGCTGGACGGCACCCTGACCCTGGCGATGCCGAATGCCGGCGCCCGGGAGAGCTTCGGGCGCGGCCGCGGCGAGGACGTGCTCCGGGAGGCGCTGGTCGCCGCGCTCGGCGTCGACCTGCGGATCACCACCATGGTCGACTCGTCCGCGGCCCCGGCCAAGGGCGGCGCGTCGCGCCCCGCATCGCGGCCGGCCCCGCCCGAGCGGCCGGCGCCGTCGGCCGACCAGGCCCCGCCCCCGCGGCAACCCTCCGCCCGCGAGTCCAGCGCCCCGCCCGGCGGCGGTTGGCAGGGCCCGCCGCCCCAGGGCGAGCCCCCGCCGCCCGACGACGACCCCTGGCGAGCCGCCCCGCCGACCAGCGATCGCTCCGCCGCGGCCCGGGAGCGGATCCGCCCCACCCGCGCGGGCGGCGTAGCGTCGGCCGACCAGCCCGAGGAGGAGCCCGAGCCGGGCGAATCCGATCCGGTCGAGGACGCGGGCGCCTCGCACAGCGAGCTGTTGTCCAAGCACCTCGGCGCCGAGCTGATCGCGGAGGAGCCCGTCGAGCGCTGACCGGCGTACCCGATGCGTTCCCGCGAGAACGCGCCGGGCGCTGGCTACGCTGGCCCGGTACGCACACCCGGGGACGCCGACAAGGTTCCCGATCCGAGAGGACTGAGATGTTCGGAGAAGGCGCAGACATGCAGGGCCTGCTGGCCCAGGCCCAGGCGATGCAACAACAGCTCGCGCAGGCGCAGGAGGAGCTGGCGAGCGCCGAGGTCACCGGGTCCGCGGGTGGCGATCTCGTCACCGTCACCCTGACCGGCACCGGAGAGATGACCGCGATCGACATCAAGCCCGAGGCCGCCGATCCCGAGGACACCGAGTCGCTCGGCGACCTGATCATCGCCGCCTATCGCGACGCGCAGGCCAAGACCCAGCAGCTTGCCGAGGAGAAGCTCGGCCCGGTGGCCGGCGGTCTCGGCGGGGGCCCCGCCGGCGGCGGACCAGCCGGCGGCGGGCCGTTCGGTGGCGGCCTGCCCGGCCTGCCCGGCTGAGCCCGCCAGTCCGGGTCGCGCGCGGCGTACCGGCAGTGTTGGTCGCCGCGGCTAGGCTGAGCCGGCGGCGAAGGGAGGCACTGCGTTGTACGAGGGACCCGTTCAGGACCTGATCGACGAGCTCGGGCGGCTGCCCGGCGTCGGGCCGAAGAGCGCCCAGCGGATCGCCTTCCATATCCTCGCCGCCGACCCCGACGACATCGCCCGGCTGGCCGACACCCTGAACAAGGTGCGCAGCAGCGTCCGCTACTGCGAGGTCTGCTTCAACGTCGCCGAGGGCGAGCGTTGCCGGGTCTGCCGTGATCCGAAGCGCGACCGCACGGTGATCTGCGTGGTCGAGGAGTCCAAGGACGTCGTCGCGATCGAGCGGACCCGGGAGTTCCGCGGCACCTACCACGTGCTCGGCGGCGCGATCTCGCCGATCGACGGCATCGGCCCCGGCGACCTGCACGTCCGCGAGCTCTGCCAGCGCCTCGCCGACGGCACCGTCACCGAGGTCATCCTCGCCACCGACCCGAATCTCGAGGGCGAGGCCACCGCCAGCTATCTCAGCCGGCTGCTGCTGCCGATGGGCGTGCAGGTCGCCCGACTGGCCAGCGGGCTTCCCGTGGGCGGCGATCTGGAGTACGCCGACGAGGTCACCCTCGGGCGGGCCTTCGAGGGCCGCCGCTACGTCGAGGTCTGATCGGTAGCCGCCCGCCGGTCGGGAAATTCCCACTAGAGTCACCCGGGACGCCCTGGGAGGACTGATGGCACGACGTGGTGAGACCTCGACCCTGAAGACGATCGGCCGCTGGTCGGCCACGCTGACCCCGGTGATCGTGCTGATCGCCGCCGGCATCGGCCTGGCCTCGCCGGCCACCTTCTCCGGCTGGTCGCCGGCCATCCCGTGGCTGCTCGCGCTGATCATGCTCGGCATGGGCATGACCTTGCGCGGCTCCGATTTCGCCATCGTCGCCAAGCGCCCCTGGGCGCTCGCCGTCGGGGTGGTCGCCCAGTATGTGATCATGCCCGGCGTCGCCTGGTTGATCACGGTGGTGCTGCGGCTCGATCCGATGCTGGCGATCGGCGTCATCCTGGTCGGCTGCTGCCCGGGCGGAACGGCGTCCAACGTGATCACCTACCTCGCCAAGGGCGATGTCGCGCTGTCGGTCGCGATGACCACGTTCTCCACGCTGCTCGCCCCGATCCTGACCCCGCTGCTGGTGCTGCTGCTCGGCGGCAGCTATCTCCCGGTCAATGCGCCCGCGCTGCTGATCTCGATCGTCCAGGTCGTGCTCGTGCCGGTGCTGCTCGGCCTGGTGCTGCGCCGGCTGCTACCGGGGGTGGTCGACGCGATCGCCCCGATCCTGCCGCTGATCTCGGTGCTCGGCATCGCGACCGCGGTGCTGATCATCGTCGCCGGCTCGGCGTCGCGGATCCTCACCGTGGCCGGCGTGGTGCTGATCGCGGTGATCGTGCACAACCTGCTCGGCTACCTGCTGGGCTACGGCGCGGCCAAGATCACCGGCCTGGATGTGGCGGCCCGGCGTACCGTCGCGATCGAGGTGGGCCTGCAGAACTCCGGCCTCGCCGTCACCCTGGCCGCGCAGCACTTCAACCCGATCGCGGCCCTGCCCGGCGCGATCTTCTCCGTCTGGCACAACCTGTCCGGCTCGGCGCTCGCCGCCTACTGGTCGCGGCGGCCGACCGGGGATCCGGAGCCGGCGAAGTCCGCGGCGGGCACGTAGACCCGCGGCTCCTCGGCGTACCACTCGTCGAAGCGGGCCAGCGCCGTCGCGCTCGGCCCGTCGGCCGGCGTCATCGGGGTGAACCGGACGCCGGGCGCGCCGTCGAGCCACATCCCACCGAACTTCAGCCGCAGCACGCCCGCCCGCGGGTGATCGATGGTCTTGGTGTGCGGTCCGTTGCGCATCACATCGCGCAACGACCACAGCTCGCGGAACTCGGCGGACTCCCGGCCGAGCCGGCCGATCAGTTCCTGCCAGAGCGGGTCCTCCAGGTGCTTGGCCTGGCTGGAGCGCAGTCGGCTCGCGACGCGGCGGCGTACCTGGTGAATCTCTGCACCGTAGGCGGCCGCCCATTCGGGATCCAGGAAACAGTGCACGAGGCAGTTCGACTCGCCCGACGCGGCGAAGTCGCCGATCAGGAACCGGTAGCTGCGGTTGTAGGCGAGCACGTCGAAGCGCGCGGTCTGGAAGCACGCGGGAAACGGCAGCAACTGGTCCAGCAGCGCGAGATGCTCGGCGGTGATGGTCTCGGACAACTGCGAGGCCGGCGGGGCCGGAATCCCGGCCAGGGTGAACAGATGCCGGGTCTCGTCCGGATTCAGCAGCAGCGACTGCGCGATCGCGCCGAGCACCTGAGCCGAGGGATTGATGTCGCGCCCCTGCTCCAGCCACGTGTACCAGGTCACGCCCACCCCGGCGAGCTGCGCGACCTCCTCCCGGCGCAGCCCCGGCGTGCGCCGCCGCCCACCCGCCGGTAGCTTCACATCGGTCGGCTGCAGCCGTTCGCGGCGGCTGCGCAGGAACGATCCGAGCTCGTGATGGCGCGTCAGCGTGGGCATGGGCCCATCCTGCCTTCCGGCGCGGGGTCGAGTCTGGTGGTCTCAATACCAGGATGAACGCCGTCTGGTAACTGGATACCGCCGGGAGGATGCTCGAATACATGACCGAACAGGGTGTGACGGAGCGGGTGGACAATCGGCGGGTGAGGATCAGTAGCGGCGACGGGCTGCGCCCGTGGGGGATCGCGGCGATCCTGATCGGCATCTTCTCCTCGACCTATGTGTTCAGCTCGATGAACGTCGCCCTCCCCCAACTGGCCGCGGAGCTGGGCGCCGATCCCGGTCAACTGAAACTGATCATGGGCGGGTACGCCACGGCGCTCGCGGTCTTCGTGATCCCGGCGGGGCGACTCGGCGACCGCTACGGGCGGCGCCGGCTGGTGATCATCGGGTACGCCGCGACACTGCTGGTGGCGATCCTGGCGGGCCTCGCCCCCGGGCCGTGGACGTTGATCGGGCTGCGCATCCTGCTCGGCGCGACGGTCGCCCTGTACCTGCCGCAACTGCTCAGCATCATCCAGGTGTCGACCAACGGCGTCGCGCGGGTGCGGCTGGTGTCGGCCTATGCCGGCGCCGGCGGCCTCGGTACCGCCGCCGGCCAGGTGCTCGGCGGGGCCTTGCTGCAGGCGAACCTGTTCGGCACGAGCTGGCGCCCACTGCTCTGGGTCCTCGGGCTGCTCGGGGCGATCGCGCTGTTCGGCGCGATCACGCTGCCGAGCTCGCGCTCGCCGCAGGCGGCCGCCAATGATCACCCCGGCACGATCGCCCTGGGTCTGCTGATCGCCTGCTTCCTGGTCCCGGTGAGCCTCGGCCCGACCGCCGGCTGGCCGATCTGGATGATCATTGCGCTGATCGCCGTGCTTCCCCTCGGAGCGATGTTCTGGCGCCTGGAACGCCGGCTCGAGCGACGAGGCGGCGTACCGCTGGTGCCGCCGAGCGTGCTCGCCGAACCCGCCGTCGCCCGCGGACTGGTCATCGCATTGCTGTTCTTCGGGGCGTTCTCGGCGTTCATGTACGAGTACGCGCTGATCAGCCAGGGGCAGTGGCATGCCAGCCCGATGCGGTCCGGCCTCTCGCTGGTGCCGTTCGCGCTGGCCTTCGTGGTGGGCTCGCTGGTCGTCGGGCGGGTCCGGATCTGGCTCGGCAGCAACCCGAACGTGATGATCGTCGGCACCATCGCCCAGATCGTCGCGCTGCTGGCCCTGATCGTTCTGATCGGTGGCTCCGCGGCCGAGCCGAGCCCGTGGCTGCTGCAGCCGCTCCTGGTGCTGCTCGGCCTGGCGCAGGCCTGGCAGTACGGCCCGCTGGTGGCGACGGTGATGGATGGCGTACCGCTGGCGGTGGCGGGCCTGACCGGCGGGCTCTTCGCGACCGCGCAGCAGGCTGCCCTGGGCCTCGGGGTGGCGGTCTACGGTGCCCTCCTGACCGGATTGCAGACCGCCGGTCTCACCCCGGCGCAGGCGATGGCCGGCTGTCTGGCCGTCAACGTGGTGAGCGCGCTGGTGGTGCTCGGGATCGTTCGCTCCCTGCGTCGGGTCGCGCCGGCCTGAGCCCGGCGCCTGCCGGCGCGCCCGGGCTTGCGTGATCGTCTAGACTCGCCTGCGTCGCACGGCGCGGATGGGGCCATCACCCCGGAGCTGCCGGAAGAACCGCCGCCCCGATCCGGGGGCGAGCCAACTAGACCCGGCCGCGGCACGAAGCAAGAGGGCGGCGTACGCCGTCAAGAAGGGTGGTACCGCGGCCCGGACACACGTCCCGGCGTCGTCCCTTCACCAGGTTGACGACCGAGGACCACCCGATGACCGCCGCCGCGCAGCCCTCCCGTAGCTATGCCGCCGTGCCCGCCCAGATCGACCTCCCGGCGATGGAGCACGAGATCTTGGAGCTGTGGGATTCCCAGGACACGTTCGCGAAGTCGCTGGAGCGTACCCGCGACGGCGAGCACTGGACGTTCTACGAGGGGCCGCCGACGGCGAACGGGATGCCGGGTACGCACCACATCGAGGCGCGGGTCTTCAAGGACGTGTTCCCGCGATTCCGGACCATGCAGGGATTCCGGGTCGATCGCAAGGCCGGCTGGGACTGCCACGGGCTGCCCGTCGAGCTGGCCGTGGAGCGCGAGCTCGGCCTGAACGGCAAGCCCGACATCGAGGCCTTCGGGGTCGAGGCGTTCAACGAGCGCTGCCGGGCATCGGTCCAGCGCCACGTCGACGCCTTCGCCGAGCTCACCGAGCGGATGGGCTACTGGGTCAACATGGACGACGCGTACTGGACGATGGACCCGTCCTATGTGCAGTCGGTGTGGTGGGCGCTGAAGCAGATCTTCGAGGCCGGGCTGCTCACCGAGGACTTCCGGGTGACGCCCTACTGTCCGCGCTGCGGTACCGGGCTCAGTGATCATGAGCTGGCGCAGGGCTACGAGACGATCATCGACCCGTCGGTCTATGTCCGGCTGCCGCTGACCTCCGGCCCGTATGCCGGGGAGGCCGACCTGCTGATCTGGACCACCACCCCGTGGACGCTGCCGTCGAATGCGCTGGTCGCGGTCAAGGACGACGTCACCTACACCGTCGCGAGCAAGGACGGTGAGAAGCCGGTCGTGGTCGCGGAATCCCTGCTGGGGCAGGCGTTGGGGGAGGGGTGGAGTGCCGGACCGACGTTCACGGGGGCGGAGATGGTCGGTTGGGACTACCAGCGCCCGTTCGACATCGTCGAGTGGACCGGCAAGGGTCACTTCGTCGTCACCGAGGACTACGTCACCACCGACGACGGCACCGGACTGGTGCACCAGGCCACCGTCTTCGGCGCCGACGACATGGAGTCGGTACGCCGCAACGGCGTCGAGTTGATCAACCCGATCGACGAGCGCGGCCGCTTCCTGGACGGTATCCCGCTGGTCGGCGGGACCTACTTCCGGCAGGCCAACCAGCCGTTGATGGACGACCTCGGCTCGCGTGGGTTGCTGTTCCGGCATCTGGAGTACGAGCACTCCTACCCGCACTGCTGGCGCTGCCACAGCGCGCTGATGTACTACGCGCTGCCGTCGTGGTACATCCGGACGACCAAGATCAAGGATGAGTTGCTCCGGGAGAACGAGGCGACCAACTGGCACCCGGAGAACGTCAAGTGGGGCCGCTACGGCGACTGGCTGCGCGGCAATGTCGACTGGGCCCTGTCGCGGCGGCGTTACTGGGGTACGCCGCTGCCGATCTGGCGCAATGACGCCGATCCGACGAAGATCATCGCCGTCGGGTCGCTGGCCGAGTTGGGCGAGCTGGCCGGTCGTGATCTTGACGAGCTGGATCCGCACCGGCCGTTCGTGGACGACATCACCTTCACCCGGCCGGGCGAGGAGGGCACCTATCGCCGCGTACCGGAAGTGATCGATGCCTGGTTCGACTCCGGCTCGATGCCCTTTGCCCAGTGGGGATTCCCGCATGCGGAGGGTTCGGAGCAGGAGTTCGACGGCCACTACCCGGCCGACTTCATCTCCGAGGCGATCGACCAGACCCGCGGCTGGTTCTACACGCTGATGGCGGTCGGCACGCTGGTCTTCGACCGCAACAGCTACCGCAACGTGGTGTGCCTGGGCCACATCCTGGCCGAGGACGGGCGGAAGATGTCGAAGCATCTCGGCAACATCCTGGAGCCGATCCCGCTGATGGACCGGCACGGTGCAGACGCGGTGCGCTGGTTCATGGCGGCCGCCGGGTCGCCGTGGTTGGCGCGGCGGGTGGGCGACAAGACGATCACCGAGACCGTCCGCAAGGTGTTGCTGACCTACTGGAACACCGTCGCCTTCCAGGCCCTGTACGCCCGAGCTGCGGGCTGGTCTCCGGCGGAGGTGGGTTCCGGCGACAGTGATCACGTGCTCGACCGCTGGCTGCGTTCGGCGACCAACGTGTTGGTGCGCGAGGTGACCGCGGCGTACGAGAGCTTCGACACCCAGCGGATCGGGCAGTTGCTGACGCAGTTCGTCGACGAGCTGTCGAACTGGTACGTGCGGCGCTCCCGGCGTCGGTTCTGGGAGGGCAATCCCGCCGCGCTGCAGACGCTGCACGACACGCTGCACGTGCTGACCCGGTTGATGGCGCCGCTGGTGCCGTTCATCACCGAGCGGGTGTGGCAGGACCTCTTCCGGGCCTCGGATCCGGACGGCCCGGAGTCGGTGCATCTGGCCGACTGGCCGCTGCTCGATGCCGGGCTGGTCGACGACGATCTCGACTCGGCGATGGATCTCACCCGGCGGCTGGTCGAGCTGGGCCGGGCCGCGCGCGCGGATGCGCAGGTCAAGATCAGGCAGCCGCTGCGCCGCGCGCTGGTGCCCAGCCGGGCGTACGCCACCCTGACCGACGAGCTGCGCGCCGAGATTGCCGCGGAACTCAATCTCGGCACCGTCGAGCCGTTCTCGGGCGCCGGCGATCTTGTCGATCACGAGGCCAAGGGCAATTTCCGGGCGCTGGGCAAGCGGTTCGGCAAGCAGACCCCGCAGGTCGCCGCGGCGATCGCGGCCGCCGACGCGGCGGCGCTGGCCGATGCGCTGGCGGCCGGCGGCAAGGCGGTGATCGACTTCGGTGGGGAGAGCGTCGAGGTCGGGCCGGACGAGGTGATCATCGCCGAGCGGCCGCGCGAGGGCTGGTCGGTGGTCAACGAGCAGGGCGAGACGATCGCGCTCGACCTAGCGCTGACCCCGGAGCTGATCCGGGCGGGCCGGGCGCGCGATGTGGTCCGGTTCGTCCAGGAGTCGCGCAAGAACGCCGGCCTGGATGTCTCCGACCGGATCGCGCTGACCTGGTCGACGCAGGACGCCGAGCTGGCCGAGGCGGTACGCGAGCACGCCGCCTTGATCGCCGACGAGGTGCTGGCGGTCGAGATGACCGAGGCCGATCCGGGCGCCGCCGCGGTCCGCGACGCCGACCTCGGGCTCGCGGTCGGCATCGCCAAGGCCTGATCGGGCCCGGCTCTCCGGGGAACCGCGCCCGGCCCGGGCCTCTGCTGCCGTGCCTCCCTTGCCGCTCACCCAGCACCTGCTCGCTCACCCAACACCTGCTCGGTGCCCCAACACCTATAGCTGGGCCACCGCTCACCCAACACCTGCTCGGTGCCCCAACACCTATAGCTGTTGGGTGAGCGAGTAGGTGTTGGGTGGCTGGTTGGTAGGTGTTGGGTGGCTGGTGGGTAGGTGTTGGGTGGCTGGCGAGTAGGTGTTGGGTGGGCGCGGGCGGGCAGGGCCAGGCACGGGTCACGGGGTGAGGCGCCACGGCGAGCAGCGGGTGCGACCGTTGGGCGGGGTTGGCGTGGCAGGCGCTGTCGGCCCCGGGTGGCGCACCGTCCTGACTCTCGCAGTCCCCGCCACGCCGACGGATCGCGTGGTGACGCGGCGAAGTACGACACCGGCGTCGCCGAGAGTCACGCAGGTGCGGCGGCGCCTCGACTCGGCGCCGCATCGACGGCGTACCGGGTCCTTCGGGCCAGGGTCTCCGGGAGCCGTGCACGCCCCACGCCGGCTCTGCGGCGGTGCCTCCCTCGCCGCTCACCCAACACCTGCGCGGTGACCCAACACCTATAGCTGTTGGGTGAGCGAGTAGGTGTTGGGTGGTGCGCCAGTAGCTGTGGGGGGTGAGCGAGCAAGTGTTGGGTGGTGCGCCAGTAGCTGTGGGGTGGGCGAGCAAGTGTTGGTTGGCTGGCCAGTAGGTGTTGGGTGGGGGCGCGCAGGGCGAACCACCTCGGATCAGGTCGGGATCTCGGTGGCCTCGGCGAACTCGAGACCGATCTGGTCGGCGGCCTGCTGAAGGATCGCCATCACGGCGACGGTGTCGGACAGCGGCATCAGCTCGGATTCGGTACGCCCGGCGCGCACCGCCTCGGTGACCTCGATCAGCTCGTGGGCATACCCGGCGCCGGTGCGCGGCGCGACGAACTCCTCCGGCTCGGCGCCCTTGCGGTGCAAGATCACCCGGTCGGGGTGATGGAACCGCGGCGGCACCTCGATCCAGCCGTCGCTGCCGAGCAGCATCGCCCGGCCGGGGCCGGCGTTCTCGATGGAGCAGTACAAGGACGCGAGGCGGCCGTCGGCGTACCCCAATTGGACCGTCGCGGAGCTGTCCGCGCCGTTGTCGTAGCGGGCTCCCATCGCCTCGACCCGGTCCGGATCGCCGAGAAAGTGCTGGGCGAATGACACGGGATAGACGCCGAGGTCGAGCAGGGCCCCGCCGCCCGTCTCGGGCTCGAACAGGCGGTTGCCCGCCTCGAACGACCGGCCGATGCACAGGTCGGCCTGCACGCCGCCGAGTCGCCCGATCGCACCGTCGGCGACCAGCTCGCGAGCCTTGGCGATGGCCGGCTGGAACCGGGTCCACATCGCCTCCATCGCGAACCGTCCGGTCTCGCGCGCAACCTCGACCAGCCGCTGCGTACCGGCCAGGGTTGCCGTGAAGGACTTCTCGACCAGTACGCCCTTGCCGGCCCGCAGCGCCGCCTCGGCGATCGCCAGATGCTGCGGATGCGGGGTCGCGACATAGATCACGTCGACGTCCGGGTCGTCGATCAGCTCGCGATAGCTGCCGTACGCCCGGGCAGTGCCGTGTTCGTCGGCGAACCTGCGGGCTCGCTCCGCCGACCGGGATGCGACCGCGACCAGCTCGGCATGCGGGGTGTGCGGGAAGTCGGCGGCGAGCGAGTTGGCGATGTTGCCGGGACCGGCGATGCCCCAGCGGACGATGTCGGGGGTGCTCATGCCGGCGAGCCTAGCCCGATGGAGTCCCCACCCGCTCGCCGCGCCGCTGTCGCATCCACGGCGACAAGGTGATCAGCGTGGCCCCGGTCATGGCTGCCGGCTCGGCCCCGCGTCTTGGCTCGCGCGCTCGACCCAGGCGAGGCCGTCCGCGGTCTCGGTGATCAATTGCGGAGCTCCCTCGGGGAAGTGGGCGGTGAGCACCGGCCAGCGCCGCTCGGCAGCCAGGCCGAGCCAGGCCCGGCGGCTTGCCGCGGCGGCTTCCGGGTCGCCGTCTCCCACATGTACCAGCTCCGGATGATCAAGCTGCAACGGGTGATGGAGGAGATCGCCGCCGATCAGCGCACCCGACCCGTCGGCTGCCTCGACGGTCACCACGCAGTGTCCGGGCGAGTGGCCCGGCGCCGGTTCCAGGCGTACCCGGGTGCCATCGTGGTCCGCGATCGGGTGGGGTGCGTCGACCACCTGGATCTGCCGCGCCAACGGCCGCACGCTGTCTTCGCGCATCCGCGCCAGGTCCGACTCGACGGTGCCGGCCCCGGGCTCGCCGAGCCGGTCCAGCCAGTGCTGATCGGCGCGGACGATCAGGTACTGCGCGTTGCCGAAGGTCGGAATCCACCCTCCGTCGCGCAGCACGGTGTTGCCGCCGCAATGATCGGGATGCAGGTGCGTCGTGGCGACCACGTCGATGCTGTCGGGTGGGAAGCCGCTGGCGCGGAGGCGGTCGGGCTGTCCCGCCGCAAACCCGTGATGGGCCGCCAGCACCGGTCTCGGCTTGTGATCCCCATTGCCGGCATCGACCACGATTCGGAGATTGCCGAGTTCGATCACATGGGTGTGGATCGACAGCACAAGCTCACCCGTCGTCGCGTCGTACGCCTCGGGGAACCGGCGAGCCGCCTGTGCTGCGTGTTCGGCGGTCCAGTCGGGAAAGGCCTCCTCGGGCGGAAACGGCCAGTGGGCGGTCTCGGTGACGCGGTGGATTCGGGCACTCCCGACCGGCCACATCATCGCCCGGCCCCCGCGATGTCCAGCGTGATGTCGATCAACAGGTCCTCCTGACCGCCGACGTAGCCCGGCAATCCTCCTCCTTCAGTTCTTCGTTGTGCCATTGACAATGCAGGAGACGGACTTGATCATCAATGGATGAGTCCCACTCATCGGAACACGAGCGAGGTCTCGGTGATGGGTCGTTCGGTGCAGATCCTGCGAGCCTTCCTCCAGCCGGCAACACGGATGACCGTCGAGGAGCTCACCCGACGCACCGAACTGCCGAAGACCACGGTGCACCGGTTGGTCGCTGAGCTGGTGCGTCTGGGGCTGGTCGAGCGAACGGCGAACGGCTTGCAGTTGGGCACCTTCGTGTTCGAACTCGGGCAGGCGGCGCCGCGCGCGCGGACGCTTCGTGACGCGGCGAGGCCGACCCTGACCGACCTGAGCCGGGCCACCAACCTCAACGTCGGGCTTGCCGTGCTGGACGGTCCGGAGGTCGTCTATCTGGACACCTATTGCGGGCGGGACGCACCCCGGCTGCCGCAGCGCAGCGGGACGCGCTGGCCCGCGCACTCGAGTTGCTCGGGGAAGGCGATCCTGGCCTTCTCGCCCGCCGAGATTGTCGAGCGCACGCTCGGTGAGCCGTTGCGCCGATTGACCCCGGCCACCATCACCGAGCCGGATGCACTCCGGACGGAGCTGGCGGAGATTCGCAAGCGCGGTGTCGCGTTCGACCGGCGGGAATCGTTCAACACGGTCGCTGCCGTCGCCGTGCCGATCTTCGATGCCGACGACGTGATCGCGGCGGTTTCCATCTCCGGCGTGGCCGGCCGCATCAGCCTGCCCCGATTCGACATGGCGGCCAGGGCGGCGGCCATCACCATCGCGCGGGCACTGCATAACCCGCGGGCCCGGGGGGCGCGCTAGGCGTGAGGCCGGCGACGGCGTACCAGTCCGAGTACGCCGACGACGATGGCCCAGACGAGCCAGGGATTCACCATCAGCCGTTCGACCCCGCCGCGACCGAGGCCAAGATCGGTGCCGAAGACGGTCTGGGCCAGCACCGCGAACAGGCCCACCGCGGCGGCCACGAAGGAACCGGCCGCCAGCAGCGGCCCGCGGCGGGCGACGATGCCCACGCACAGCACGGTCAGATTGCCGCCCAGGATGGCCAGCATCGCCCCGGTCCCGTGCAGGAGGGGATCGCTTCCGAGGTCCTCGACGACCGATCCCGGGAAGATCCCGACCATCGCCATCCCGATTGCCGTGATCGACCCGAGGATGATCACCAGCCAACGCCCGCGGCTCCGCAGCCGGGGACCCAGCGTGGCCACCGCGACCGCGACCAGCACGGCCTGGAACAGGAACGACGCGTTCATCAGCGCGTGCAACGGCGAGCACACCGCACGGTCGGCGAATGTCGCACACCGGGGGGCGCCGAGATCGGAGATGTAGTTGTTGACGTAGCTGTACGCCGGATCGATCCATGCTCCGGCGACGATGGCCTCGATGACGAAGTACTGGATCGTGATCGTCAGCGCGGTCAGGCCGACGACGCGGAGTCGGCCGCCGCGCCGGGTGCGGTCAGTGCTGATCGCGGTCGCCACCGGGCAGCTCCCCTCGCCGGTCCCGCTCGCGGTCTCGGGGCCGGCGGTCGCCATGGTTCAGTCCGAACGCGGCCGCGATCGCGCCGCTGCCAAAGATCGGGATCAGGATCGGCCACCAGACGCCGAACGCGATCATCGCGATGATCGCGGCTGGCCAGAGCAGCGCGACGATGACCTGGCCGACCCGCTTGAGGGTGTCGTCGCGCGGAGCGGGCACCGGCGGCTGGGCCGGCGCGGAGGGGACGACCTGTTGGTCGGGGCGGGCACCGGGCAGATCGGCGAACAGCGGATCCAGATCGCCCATCGTCCTGGCCGACAGAGCCCGGGACATCCGATCGTCGAACTCGGCCGAATCGATCCGCCCCGCCGACATGTGTTCGGTGAGCAACCGGACCGCCTCGTCGCGCTCGGAGTCTCCGATCCGCTTCGCCGGGAGCCGCGCCGGGTCCGTCATTGCCATCTCCGTTCTCGGGCGCGCACCCTCTCGCGTCCGCGCGCCAACTACAGTAGCCCCGGACCAGACGAGGAGAAGGGACACCCGTGGCCCGCGTGGTACAGAAGTTCGGCGGCTCATCCGTGGCCGACGCGGCAAGCATCAAGCGCGTCGCGAAGCGGGTGGTTGCCACCAAACAGGCGGGCAACGACGTCGTGGTGGTGATCTCGGCGATGGGCGACACCACCGACGAACTGCTCGACCTGGCCAATGAGGTCTCCCCGCAGCCGCCGGAGCGCGAGCTGGACATGTTGCTCACCGCCGGCGAGCGGATGAGCGCGGCGCTGCTGGCGATGGCGATCCACGACCAGGGCCTGCGGGCGCGGTCGTTCACCGGCTCCCAGGCCGGGGTGATCACCACGGGCGTGCACGGCAACGCGCGGATCCTGAAGATCACGCCGGGGCGGATCGAGTCCGCGGTGGGCGAGGGCGACATCGTGATCGTCGCCGGCTTCCAGGGGGTCAGCCAGGACACCAAGGACGTGACCACGATCGGCCGCGGCGGTTCCGACACCACCGCCGTCGCGCTGGCGGCCGCGCTCGGTGCGGACGTC
Organism: Naumannella cuiyingiana; assembly: GCF_013408305.1. NCBI lineage: Bacteria > Bacillati > Actinomycetota > Actinomycetes > Propionibacteriales > Propionibacteriaceae > Naumannella > Naumannella cuiyingiana. The sequence goes on from NZ_JACBZS010000001.1 coordinate 2,070,096, forward strand.
TGCGAGATCTACACCGATGTCGACGGGGTCTTCACCGCCGATCCGCGCATCGCGCCGGCCGCCCGGCGGATCCCGAGGATCAGCTACGAGGAAATGCTCGAGATGGCCGCCTGCGGCGCGAAGATCCTGCATCTGCGCTGTGTGGAGTACGCCCGACGCGAGAACGTGCCCGTGCACGTCCGCTCCTCCTTCAACAATCTCGACGGCACCTGGGTGACCGAACCCGACGAAGGGACCAATCCCGTGGAACAGGCGATCATCTCCGGCATTGCCCACGACCGGAACGAGGCGAAGATCACCATCGTCGGCGTACCCGACCGGATCGGCGAGGCGTCGAAGATCTTCTCGGCGGTCGCCGAGGCCGAGATCAATATCGACATGATCGTGCAGAACGTCTCGGAGGTGAACACCTCCCGGACCGACATCTCCTTCACCCTGCCGACCGCGGACGGGAAGAAGGGCGTCGATGCCCTGAACGCGATCAAGGACGATGTGGGCTTCGAGAACGTGCTCTACGACGACCAGATCGGCAAGGTTTCCGTGGTCGGCGTCGGGATGCGCTCGCATCCGGGGGTGACCGCGAAGTTCTTCACCGCGCTCGCCGAGGCGGGCGTCAACATCGGAATGATCTCCACCTCGGAGATCCGGATCTCGGTGGTGGTCGACGAGGCCGAGGTCGATCAGGCGGTACGTGCCGCGCACACCGCCTTCGGGCTGGACAGCGACCAGGAGGCCACGGTCTACGCCGGCACCGGGCGGTGACCCGCGCGCGGCCTAGCCTGCGCGGGTGACGAATGTTCTGTCGGCCGTGTTGTTCCGGCTGCCCGAGGTCATCGTGCTGGTCGTGGGGCTGGTGCTGATCGGTACCCGGGCGACGGGCCCGCGCCGCAGCCTTGGTCTGATCGGCTGCGCCTCGCTACTGGTTTCCACTGTCCTGGGCACGGCATATGCGTACCTGCTGCCGTATGTGGTCACGACGCTGGATCTGCCCCTGGCGAGCCCGGTCGTGTCGCTGCTGGCGCTGCCCGGGGTGGTGACCGGCGTGGTCGGGGTGGCCCTGCTGATCGCCGCCGTCTGCGTACGGGCACCGCAGCAGATCCCGGCGGGCCCGCCGCCCGCCCGCGCGCGCTGATCCCGCGGCTGCCGGTTCGGCTCGCGGATGGAGGTGACAGGTCCCTCGCGCTGCCGTCGGTTGGAGCCGCGCCGCGTCAGTCGGCCAGCTCGGGTTCGGTCTTGGCGCGAATCTCGTCGGCGGTCACACCTGGGGCCAGCTCGACCAGCTTCAGCCCGGCCTCCGTGACGTCGATCACCCCGAGGTCGGTGATGATCCGCTGCACGACGCCCCTGCCGGTATAGGGCAGCGAGCACTCGTTGACGATCTTGAACGATCCGTCCTTCGCGACGTGTTCCATCAGCACGATCACCCGCTTGGCGCCGTGCACGAGATCCATCGCGCCGCCCATCCCCTTGACCATCTTGCCGGGGATCATCCAGTTGGCGATGTCGCCATCCTTGGACACCTGCATCGCCCCGAGGATCGCCGCATCGATCTTGCCGCCGCGGATCATCCCGAACGAGGTCGCCGAGTCGAAGGTCGACGCGCCCCGGCGCAGGGTGACGGTCTCCTTGCCGGCGTTGATCAGGTCGGGGTCCTCCTCGCCTTCATAGGGGTACGCCCCGACGCCGAGCAGCCCGTTCTCGGACTGCAGCACCAGCTCGGTCTCGTCATCGACATAGTTCGGCACCAGCGTCGGCAGCCCGATGCCGAGGTTCACATAGGATCCGTCGGTCAGCTCCCGGGCCGCCCGGGCGGCCATCTCCTCGCGTGTCCACGGCATCAGACGTCGCCCTCCTTCTCGATCTTGTCGCCGGGGTCGCCGCCGCGCGGGCGTACCGTCCTCTTCTCGATCGGCTTGTCCGCGGCCTGTTCCGGGGTCAGCGCGACCACGCGCTGGACAAAGACGCCCGGGGTATGGATCGAGTCGGGATCAAGATCACCGGGCTCGACCAACTCCTCGACCTCGGCGATGGTGACCCGCCCGGCCATCGCGGCGAGCGGATTGAAGTTGCGCGAGGACTCCCGATAGATCAGGTTCCCGTGCCGGTCGCCCTTCCATGCCCGGACCAGGCCGAAGTCCGGCGTGAGAGCAGTTTCGAGCACGAACTCCTGTTCGTTGCCGTCGGCATTGGTGAAGGTACGCGTCTCCTTCGGCGGCGACGCCTTGATCACGTTCCCCTCGGCGTCGTAGCGCCACGGCAGCCCGCCCTCGGCCACCTGCGTACCCGTTCCGGTCGCGGTGTAGAACGCGGGAATCCCGGAACCGCCGGCCCGCAGCCGCTCGGCCAGGGTGCCCTGCGGGGTGAGCTCGAGCTCGAGCTCACCGGAGAGGTACTGCCGCGCGAACTCCTTGTTCTCGCCGACATAGGAGGCGACCACCCGCGCGACGCGCTTGTCCATCAGCAGCCGGCCGAGTCCGAGCTGGTCGACGCCGCAGTTGTTCGACATCACTTCAAGATCGGTGACGCCGGCGTCGTGCAGCGCCTGGATCAATACCTCCGGCACGCCGCTGAGTCCGAACCCACCGACCGCCAGCGATGCCTTGTCCCCGATGTCTGCGACGGCCTCCGCCGCGGACGAGACCACCTTGTCCATGCACTCCTCCTACGTCCCCGGTGATCCTAGCCGCCGGGACGCGGTGGTCCGGTTGCCGGGTCAGGCGCCCACCGTGAGCCCGCCGTGTTTGCGCGCCAGCGCGGCCAGCTTGGCGGGCTTGTTGGTGATGATGCCGTCGACGCGGGCGTCGATCAGACGGCGCATGTCGGTGGTGCCGTTCACCGTCCAGACGTTGATCGACAAGCCGCACTCGTGGGCGGCGTCGACCAGCGCCCGGTCGGTGGCACCGAGCCGGGGGTTGAGCTGGTCGGCCCACTCGGAGATCGCGCGCACCTGACGTGAGCTGGGGCGGGCGAGGCAGAGCGCGCCGAGCGGTACGCCGTCGCCGAGGGGCGCGTAGGCGTGGCGCAGCCAGTCATGATCGAAGGACTGGACCACGAGGCGGCCGTCGTGCAGCGCGCGGCGGGCCCACTGGCTGGCCCGCAGGGTCTCGGCAAGATCGTTCTCGATGCCGGGCTTGCGGTCGGGATGCTTGACCTCGATCAACATTCCGGCGCGGGTGCCGATCGCGTCGATCCACTCCCGCAGGGTGGGTACGCGCTGCCCGGCGAACTCGGCGCCGAACCAGGCGCCGGCGTCGAGTCGGCGTACCTGATCAAGCGTGAGATCGGCCACGTTCCACGGTTTGCGGCGAGGGAAGACCGAGCCGGCGTCGGTGGTGCGGGCGAGCGTCGCATCGTGCAGGACCACGAGCTCGCCGTCGGCGGTGCGTTGCACATCGCATTCGACCACGGCGGAGCCGTCGTCGATGGCGCGCTCGACCGCGGCAAGGGTGTTCTCGGGGGCGTCGGCGGAGGCGCCGCGGTGCGCGATGACGCGGGTGGTGGTTGAGGTCCAGGGGTGGGCAGGAGTGGAACCGGTTGCGGTCACGGTGATCCCAGCTCTCGGGGTCGGTGGACAGTCCCGAAGCTAGGGATGGGCGGTCAACAAACGGTTAACAACACGCGAACGGGTGCTGAGGGTCCGGCGCCGAGCAGGTGCCGATCATGATCAAAAAGTCGGGGTGACAGGATTTGAACCTGCGACCTCTTCGTCCCGAACGAAGCACGCTACCAAGCTGCGCCACACCCCGTGTGCCCAAGCGGGCACCGGGAGAGTGTAGCCCACCCGCGGCGCGGTCAGCCAATCGTTCGGTGGGGCAGCAGGGTCAGCGGGGCAGCAGGGTGAGCAGGGTGGCCTCGGGCGGGCAGGCGAACCGGTAGGGCGCGAATGGCGACATGCCGAGGCCCGCGGAGACGTGCAGGAGCGAGGTCCAGCCATCGGCCGAGTGGGTCGACAGGCCCTTCACCCGGGCCCGGTCGATGTCGCAATTGGTGATGACGGCGCCGAAACCGGGTACGCAGACCTGGCCCCCGTGCGTGTGCCCGCTGAGGATCAGGTCGACGTGGTCGCGCGCCATCTCGTCGAGGATCCGGCGATAGGGCGCGTGCGCGAGGCCGATGCTCAGGGCGGCGGGGTCCGCCGGACCCGCCACCGCCGCGTAGTCATCGAGCTCGATGTGCGGATCGTCGACGCCGCGGAGCGCGAGGCGTACCCCCTTCACCTCCAGCTCACCGCGGGCATTGGTCAGGTCGACCCAGCCCGCGTCCCGGAAGGCGTCGCGCATCGGGCGCCAGGGGAGGTGCCGTTCGGGCGAGACCGGCTTCTGCGGGTGGGTGGCGCTGGAGCCGCCGAGATAGCGCAGCGGATTCTTGGCGACCGGGGCGAGGTAGTCGTTGGAACCGAACACGAACGCGCCCGGCCGGCCCAACAGCCCGGCGTACGCCTCGAGCACGCGTTCTGGGAACGGGCCCGACAGGTTGTCGCCGGTGTTGATCACCAGATCCGGATCCAGCTCGGCGAGCCCGGCGACCCAGTCGATCTTGTGCCGCTGGCCCGCCGCAAGGTGCAGGTCGGACACGTGCAGCAGCCGCAATGACGGCGAGCCGGGCGGCAGGCACCGGGCGGTCGCCTCGCGCAGCCGGAACGCCCGGGACTCGATGAATGCGCCGTAGGCAAGACAGGCACCGCCGGCCCCGAGAACGAGGCCGGCGGTGGTCAGGACGTTGCTCCGGGCGCGGGGCAGCTCAGCCACCGCCCGAATCGCTCGGGGTCTGCGGCTTGTCCGCGGGCTTCTCGTCCTTCTTCTCCGGCTTCTTGTCGTCCTTCTTCTCCGGCTCCTTCTTCGGCGCCGGGGCCGGGGCGGGTTTCGGCCGCGGCCCCTTCGAATACATCAGGTAGATCGTCTGGCCCGCCTTCGCGCTGCCATTGGCCGAGGTCCCGAGGTAGCTGCCGGACGGCTGGCTGGAGTACACGCTCTGCCGCGCCACGTTGAAGCCTGCGCCCTCCAGGGTCTCCCGCGCCTGCGAGGCGCTCATCCCGCTGGTGGACGGGACGTCGACATTCTTGCCCTGGGTGAACTTCGACGACGCCTGCTTGAATCCGGTACGCGGCTTGCCCTCGAGCGCCTTCTCCATCGCCGGTGCGTAGATGCCGCGGCCGGCGTCGCCACCGCCCGAACCGGCGAGGTAGGTGCCGCTCTCCGGCAGGCGCATCCCCTTGAGGCTCTTACGGCGGTTGTCCCAGTAGTCGTTCGTCTTGTCGACGGCGATCATCGCCGCACCGGCGACCTCCGGGGTGTAGCCCGCGAACCACACCGCGCTGTTGGAGTCGATGGTGCCCGTCTTGCCCGCCTGCGGGTAGCCCCCGGGGATCCTGGCCGGCGCGCCGGTGCCGTTCATCACGCCGCGCAGCAGCTCGGTCGTGGCGTCGGCGACTCCCTGGTCCATGACCTGCTTGCAGTCGGCGCTCGGCACCTTGACGTCCTTGCCGTTGGAGTCCTTCATCGCCTTGATGATGATCGGCTTGCAGTGCTTGCCGCGCGCGGCGAAGGTCGCGTACGCCTCCGCGACGGACAGCGGTGTGACATCGGCGATACCCAGGGTCAACGACGTGTAGTTGTCGTAGCCCATCGGATCCTTCTCGTTGGCGGTCGGCCCAGGATCAACGAGCGTGCCGCCCTGGGAGAGCTGCAGGCCCGCCTTGTCGGCCATCTGCGCCACTCGGCAGTTGCCTGCGGCGAGCTGCAACTGGACGAAGTAGGTGTTCACCGAGTACGCCGTCGCCTGGCGCATGTTGAAGGTGCCGCTGCGGGTCGAGTTCTTCGGGTCGTACTGATTGGACTTCACCGGTCCGTTGCAGGTTTGCATTGTGCGTCCCTTGAACTCCATTCCGGAAGGTGACGCGTATGTCTGCGAGAGCGGGATGCCCTTCTCGATCGCCGCGGCGGCGGTGAAGGCCTTGAAGGTGGAGCCCATCTGGTAGCCCTCGGCGCCGCCCATCTCGCGCGACACGGCGTAGTTGTAGAACGTCTGGCCGGGTTTGTTGCCCATCTCCGGGCGGCTCTGGGCCATCGCGATGATCAGGCCGGTGCCGGGCTGGATCTGGCTCATCACGCCCAGGGCCGGGTCCTTCGGGGAGATCATGTCGGCGACGGCCTTCTCCGCGGCGTCCTGGGCCTTGGGGTCGATCTCGGTCTGGATCTCCAGCCCGCCGCGCAGCAGCAGGTTCTCCCGATCCTCCGGGGTCTCGCCGTACATCGGGTTGGTGGTGATCGTCTTCTTGACGTAGTCGCAGAGGAAGGGATAGCGCGAGTTGGCGCAGTTGTTGGTCGGCCGCTCGATCTTCTTCGGGTCGAACTTCTCTTCCTTGGCCTTCGCCGCCTCGTCGCGGGTGACGAGCTGCAGCTCGGCCATCCGGTTCAGCACCACATTGCGGCGCTCCAGGGCGGCGTCGGGGTTGTCCGCCGGGTCGGTCCGGGTCGGGTTCTGCACCAGGCCGGCCAGGAAGGCCGACTCGGCCAGATCGAGATCCTTCGCCGACTTGTCGAAGTAGACCTGCGCGGCGGCCTCGACGCCGTAGACCGACGGACCGTACATCGCGATGTTCAGGTATCGCTCGATGATGTCGTCCTTGCTGAGCTGCTTCTCCAGCGCGATCGCGTAGCGCAACTCCTGGATCTTGCGCTGGATCGTGCTCTCCTGCGCCCGAGCGATCCCGGCCTGGTCGTTGTTGCGCTTGGCGATGTCGATCTGCGCCATCTTCACGTACTGCTGGGTGATCGACGAGCCGCCCTGGGTGTCGCCGCCGCCGACATTGGTGACCAGGGCGCGCAGCGTACCGGTCAGGTCGAGCGGTCCGTGCTCGTAGAAGCGGTGATCCTCGATCGCGAGCTGCGCCGAGACCATCGTCGGCGAGATGTCGTCGAGCGGCTTGTAGATCCGGTAGTCCTCGTAGAAGTTGGTCAACAGCTTGCCGTCGGCCATGTAGACCGAGGTCCGCTGGGACTGCGGCGGGATCACCAGATCCTCCGGCAGGTCCTCCACGGTGGAGGCGCCGGCCTTCGCGCCGGCGGTCGCCAGCGCGGCATAGGGCACCATCAGGCCAGCGACGAGGATGCCGCAGATCACGCTGACGACACCGAACATGGCCAAGGAGTACAGCAGCGTCGCGCCGCGCTCGGAGCTGTTGGGCATGGCGACAGGGTACGCGACGGCCCGGGCAATCCGAACTTCTCGCGGGTCACGTACCGCAGAAGTCGGAGGTTACAGGTTCGTGAACGAACCGCTAAGTTGGTCGCCAGCGTCCTAGAGTCTGGCCCTCACCCAGGGCCCGGCGATGGGGGCGGAACCCAATGAAGTGTGCTGCCGAACCGCAAGGGGGAGCCAATGGCCCAGCTTGTCGCCGAGTGGACCCTGCAGGCCAAGTGTGCCGGGTCGAAGGACGCCCTGTTCGTCGAGGGCGCCAGGCAACGCGACGCGCGCCAGGTCTGTGCCGGTTGTGACGTCCGCCGGGAGTGCCTCGCCGAGGCCCTGGACAACCGGATCGAATGGGGAATCTGGGGCGGGATGACCGAGCGGGAGCGCCGGCATCTGCTGCGCTCGCGTACCGATGTCGAATCCTGGAAGGCGATGCTCGCGGGGGATTGACCTGCCGGCCAGCGGTCGACTGCTCTCAACCTGTCAGATCGGGCCAGCTGCGGCGCAGCTCGGTGGCAAACCCGCGCAGTCCGATCCGTTCGAAGTGCTCAATCAGTTCCAGCAGCGTCAGGCGCGGCCGCGCGGTAGCCGCGGACTGTCGCTGCAGCGACCGGCGGACGAGTTGCGGATAGAGCTCCAGTTGATCCAGCAGGAACGCATCTGGGTGAACCGCGACAAGGTCGTGGGGCGCGAGGGAGTCGTCAGGAAAGTCGCCGGTGTTGAAGGTGACGATCACCTGGCAGTCGGAGTGGACTGCAGCGGCCAGAACATGCCTGTCCTTGGGGTCGTTGGTCATCCCATCGACCAAGCTTTCGTAGCCGGTGACCATTGCTTCGGGGAAGGCGGCCTCCATCGCGAGTGCGCGCTTGGCTGCATTCTCCCGGGGCAGGCGCTTGCCCAGGTTTCGAACCAACTCGGCCATGACATCGGCCGACCAGTGTGGTCGGATCACGTCGACTTCCGCCAACCTCATGAGGGTGTCGGCAAGCGAGACCGGGTCGATGACGTTCGTGTCGAGGAAGACAGGCAAACGCACAACTCACCGCATCTTGGGTGGGGGGCCGTCGAGCAGCTCGTAGAGGTCATCGTCCTCTGCGTCTCGTGCCATCTGGTCCAGGTTCTCGGATCGTCTGGTGCGCAACTGCTCGGCGTACTCGATCAAGTCGTCGATGCGCACGTATCGATGGCGACCGGGCTTGATGAACGGGATGGCTCCCGACTCGAGGAGCTTCACCAGGGTGGGGCGTGAGATGCCGAGGTAGTTGGCCGCCTCCTGGGTGGTGAGCTGGGCGTTCAGGGGCGCCACATGGATGGCGAGACCGCGCTTCATTGCCTCATAGACCTGCGCCAGCACCTCGAAGGCTTCCGGGGGCAGCGGAATCAGCTCATTGTGGGGGCCGATCAGCGCGGGCCGATCGGCACTGGCCTCGGTCAGCGCCTCGAGTTGTGCGGCGAACTTCTCGATGGCGGATTCCGACTCGGGGGAGGGGACATAGGTCTTGGGGCCGCGGACGGTTGTGGAGCGTCGTGGGGTAGGAGTGCCCATGCACCGAGTGCAATCGAAAAAATCGAAATCAGGGTCAACCGGCCCATTCGGCGAAGCGGATCGCGCGCAGGTCGTCGGTGCTGGTCACGTCGCTGCCCTGGTCGGGCACATAGGCCATCGGTACGCCGGCGGCGACGGCCCGGAACCGGTCCAGCAGGCGGCGCTCGGTGTCGATCTCGGTCATCCGGGCGGCGTGCCGGCGCAGCGCATGGATCTGCGCCTGGTGGGTCGCCGGATCGAGATCCTCGGCGATCGCCTCGGCCCGCCCGGCCGACAGATCGAGTTCGGAGGAGTGCACTCGATTGATCACCACCCCGGCGAGTGGCATCCGTTCCTCGCGCAGACGTTCGACGAAATAGGTCGCCTCGCGCAGCGCGTCGCGGGTCGGGCTGGCCACCACCAGGAACGACGTCTGCGGCCCGGCCAGGGCCGCGCGGGTACGCCGGGCGCGCTCGCCGAACCCGCCGAACAGCGTCTCGAAGGCCGCCACGAAGGTCTGCACGTCGGCCAACACCTGCGCGCCGAGGATCTTGGACAGCGCGTTCGTGACCATGCTCATCCCGACGCCCATCAGCCGGAACGGGCCCTTGGCCGGCGCCAGCAGCAGCTTCAGGATCCGCCCGTCGAGCAGCCGGCTCAGGTGTTCCGGCGCGTCGAGGAAGTCCAGGGCGGAACGTGCCGGTGGCGTGTCGACGACGATCAGGTCCCAGCGACCGCCGGAGCGGGCCTCGGCATGCAACTGGCCGAGCTTCTCCATGGCCATGTACTCCTGCGTACCCGAGAAGCTCGTCGACAGCGCCTCGTAGAACGGATTCGCCAGGATCTGTTGGGCCTTCTCCGGCGTGGAGTGGGCGAGCACCACCTCGTCGAAGGTGCGCTTCATGTCGAGCATCATCGCGTCCAGCGAACCGCCCGCGCTCGTGTCGATCCCGGTCACCGGGCGCGGGGTGTTGTCCAGCTCGCCGAGCCCCAACGACTGCGCCAGCCGGCGCGCCGGGTCGATGGTCAGGCAGACCACCCGGCGGCCCCGCTCGGCGGCCCGCAATGCGAGCGCAGCCGAGGTCGTCGTCTTGCCGACGCCGCCGGAGCCGCAACAGATCAGCACCTCGATGCCGCGGTCGGCGATCACCGCGTCCAGGTCGAGCCGATCGGGAGGGTTCATGCCGCTGCTCCCAGCTTCTCGCGCAGCCGGTCGGCGATGGTGATCACCGCGCCGCGGTCGATGCCACCCGGAATCGTCGGCACGGTGACCAACGGCAGGCCGAGGGAGAGCAGCCGCTCGTAGCGCTCCCGCTCGTCAATGATCAACCCGGCGTCCTCGGCGAACTCGGCCCGCAGTGCCGTGTCCTGCGCTTCGCTCAGCCCGGGCACGGCCAGATCGAGCGTTCCGGCGGCCGCCGCGGCAAGATCATCGTCGCTCATCGGAGTGGCCCGGATCCGGTTGCCGATCACCGACCCGACCCGGATCCCGGTCGGGGCAAGATCATCGACCGCCTCGATCGTCTCCGTCACCGGCATGTCCTCCAGCAGCGTCACCAGATGCACCACCGTCGCCGGGGAGCGCATCAACGACACGATCGAGTCGGCCTGGTTGCGGATCGGGCCGACCTTGGCCAGCCCGGAGATCGCCGAGTGCACATTGAGGAAGGACCCGATCCGGCCCGTCGGCGGTGCGTCCAGCACGACGGCGTCGTAGCTGTTCGGGCGCCCGCGCGCGCGACGGCGTACCGCCTCGTAGACCTTGCCGGTCAGCAACACGTCCCGCAGTCCCGGCGCGATCGAGGTGGCGAAGTCGAACAGCCCGAACCGATCCATCGCCCGCGCGGCGATCCCGAGCCGGTAGAACGTCGCCAGGTACTCCGCCAGCGCGTCCTCGGCATCCACGTTCAGCCCGAACACCTCGCCGCCGTCCGGCAACAGCGCCAGCCGCGGTTCCTCGCTCGCCTTCAACGGCGGTACGCCGAACGCCTCGGCCAGCCCCTGGCGGCCCTCCACCTCACACACCAGCACCCGCCGACCGCCCGCCGCCAGCGCGCAGGCCAGCCCCGCCGCGACGGTCGTCTTGCCGGTCCCGCCCTTGCCGCTGATCACGTGCAACGCGGGCGCGAGCAGCGGCGGGAGGCTCATGGGCCACAACGCTACCGGGCGCGCGCGGGGTCTAGGGTGACGCCATGACCAAGTGGGAGTACGCAACCGTGCCCGTCCTGGTGCACGCCACCAAGCAGATTCTGGACAACTGGGGTGCCGACGGCTGGGAACTGGTGCAGGTCGTGCCCGGCCCCAATCCCGAGAACCTGGTCGCCTACTTCAAGCGGCCGCTCGGCTGAGGGCGGAACATCATGGGTACGCCCGCGCAACGCCTCGCCGAGCTGGGCATCGAGCTGCCGCCGGTGGTCGCCCCGATTGCCGCCTACACGCCCGCCGTGGTGGTGGGCAATCAGCTCTACACCTCCGGTCAGGTGCCGATGGTCGACGGAGCGCTCGCCGCGACCGGGAAGCTCGGCGCCGGGATCGGCGTCGAGCAGGGTCAACGGCTGGCCCGGATCTGCGCGCTCAACGCCCTGGCGGCTCTCGCCGAGGCCGCCGGCGGGATCGACAATGTCGCCCGGATCTTCAAGCTCACGGTCTTCGTGGCCAGCGACCCGTCCTTCGGCGACCAGGCAAAGGTGGGCAACGGTGCGAGCGAACTGGTCGGCGAGGTGTTCGGCGAGCAGGGTCGGCACGCCCGCAGCGCCGTCGGCGTCACCGTGCTCCCGCTGGATGCGCCGGTCGAGGTCGAGATGATCGGACTGCTCGCCTGAGCGGTGCTGGCGATGGCGTCCTCGCGTGATGTGTTGAGCCGGCTGCGGCGAACGCGGCTGCCGGCAGAACCGGTGCTGCCGGATCCCGCCGCGCGCGCCGACCCGTCGGCCAGCGTCTTGCTGGTGCGGCCCGGGGAGGCTGACGGGCTGGAGGTGTGGTTGATGCGTCGGCACGCCCGGATGGCCTTCGCGGCCGGCATGGCCGTCTTCCCCGGCGGCCGGCAAGAGCCGGCCGATGTCGCCGGGCCGGACCCGCTGCGCGCCTGCGCGGTCCGCGAGCTGGCCGAGGAGACGACAGTGGAGGTGGCGCCGGGCGACCTGTTCCCGTGGGCGCGTTGGATCACCCCGCGTACCGAGCCGCGTCGCTATGACACCTGGTTCTATCTGGCGGTGCTGCCGCCGGGCGCCCGGGCCGAGGACGTGTCGGGGGAGGCCGACGCGGCATTCTGGTGCCGACCCGCCGATGCGCTGGCCCGCGCCGACGCCGGCGAGCTGGCGCTGATGCCGCCGACCCGGGCGTCGCTGCTGGAGCTGGCCGATCATCACGACCTGGCATCCCTGCTGGCGGCCGCCCGCACGCGCGTGGTGGAGCCGGTACGCCCGGAGGTGGTCCGCGACGGCGACGGGTGGCTGTTGGCGTACCCGACACCGGATGATCATGACGAGGAGTTGCGATGATCGATCGCGTGCTCGCTCCGAATCCGGGGCCGATGACGCTCGACGGCACGAACACCTGGCTGCTCGGCGATCCCGCCGGACCGCGGGTGGTGGTCGATCCGGGCCCCGACGACGACGCGCATCTGGACGCGATCGCCTCGGCCGCCCCCGGCGGGATCGCCGAGATCTGGCTGACCCACCATCACCATGATCATCTGGATGCGGTGCCGGAGTTCGCCGACCTGACGGGCGCGCTGGTCCGCTCCTGGTGGGATCCGGACCGGTTGGGGGTGGTCCTGGACCGCTGGGAGAGGCTCGCCGACGGGCAGCGGCTCGCCGCCAGCGGCCTCGCCGTCACCGTGCTGCACATCCCGGGCCACACCTCGGACTCGGTCGGCTTCCTGGTCGCGGGCGAGGAGCCGGTGCTGCTCACCGGCGACATGGTGCTCGGCCGCGGCACGACCGTGATCATGCACCCGGACGGTGACCTTGGCGCCTACCTCGCCTCGCTCGCCCGGATGCGCGCCGCCGTCGATGATCATGCGATCCGGTCGCTGCTGCCCGGGCACGGGCCGGTCGTGGACGAACCCGCCGGCGTGCTTGATCATTACCGGCGACACCGCGAACAGCGGCTCGACCAGGTACGCACCGCGCTCGCCGGCGGTGCGGAGACGGCCGAGCAGGTCGTCGACACCGTCTACGCCGACACCGACCCGGCCGTCCGCGAGGCGGCGCTGTCGTCGGTGCGGGCGCAGTTGGCGTACCTGCGCGAGATCAGTTGATCTTGCGCAGATCGGTGATCGTGGTGACCACCGGCAGGTGGTCCGACGCCGGGGTGTCGATCACCGTGGAGTCGGTGAAGGAGCGCGGGCCGCGGGTCAGCACATAGTCGATGCGCCGGTTCGGGGCATCGGCGGGGTAGGTGAACGCATCGGTTCCCGCGAAGACATCGCGGAACGCGTCGTCGGTCAGCATCCGGATCTCCGGCGCCTCGGGGACGGCGTTCAGGTCGCCGACCAGGATGGCCGGACGCTGCGTACCGGCGGTCAGCTCGAGGATCTCCCTGACCTGGGAGGCTCGCTGCTCCGAGCGTTGGTGATCAAGGTGGGTGTTGTAGAAGTCGATCTTCACGCCGCGCACGTTGATCCGCGTGGCCAGCAGGCCGCGCTGCTCGGTCGGCCGCTCCGGATACGGGATCGAGGTGAGCGCGTGATTGGTCGCCGACTGGATCGGGTAGCGGCTGAGCACCGCGGTGCCGTACTGGCGACGCTCGGTGCGGCCCGGTTCGGGATCCCGATCGAGATTGGCGCCGTAGGCGTAGTGCAGGCCGAGCCGGCGCGCCAGCCATTGCGCCTGGTCGACGTAGTCGGAGCGGGCGCTCCAGTGCCGGTCGACCTCCTGCAGGCCGATCACGTCCGCGCCCGAGGTCTCGATCACCCGCGCCGTCCGCTCCAGGTCGAGCCGGCCGTCGTCGCCGATCCCGGCGTGCATGTTGTAGCTCATCACCCGCAGCTCGCGCGCCGGCGGGGCGGCGATCGCGGAGGTGGGGGCGATGCCGGCGGTGGTGAACAGTGCGAGCATCAGGCCGATGACGATCCGGCCGATGCCGCGGAGGTCCGGGGCTGCTGACATGACGGGGCTCCTCGCGACGGCGGGTGGGGCGCCAGCCTTTCGGGCCGAGGTTACGAACGCGGTGCCTGCGGGTGAACCCTGTTCGACCGGTTCAGCGGACGCGGCCGTGCAGACGCTCGCGGTCCAGGATGACCACCGAGCGGGGCTCGAGCCGCAACCAGCCCCGCGCGGCGAAGTCCGCCAGGGCCTTGTTGACGGTCTCGCGGGAGGCGCCGACGAGCTGGGCCAGCTCCTCCTGGGTCAGGCCGTGGTGCACGACGATCTCGGTGTCGCGCTCCTCGCCGAACCGGTCGGCGAGGTCCAGTAGCTGCTTGGCGACGCGGCCGGGAACATCGGAGAAGACGAGATCGGAGACGACATCGTTCGCGCGGCGCAACCGGGCGGCGAGCTGGCCGAGCAGGGCGCGCGACACCTCGGGGCGCCCGGTCAGCCAGGTGATCAGCTCGTCATGCTCGAGGACGCGTACCTCCGAGTCCACCACCGCGCTCGCGGTGGTGGACCGGGGACCGGGATCGAATGCCGACAGCTCGCCGAACATCTGTCCGGGCGCCAGCACGGCCAGCAGATTCTCCCGGCCGCTGCTGCCCTGCCGGCCGAGCTTGAGCTTGCCCGAGACCAATACATAGAGCTGGTCGCCCGGCACGCCCTCGTGGAAGAGCACCTCCCCGCGGGCCAGCCGGACCGTCGTCATGGCGGCCGCCAGCGCGTCCACGGCCTCGTCATCGAGCCCCTTGAACAAGGGCGCCTGCCGCAAGACCTCCGGCTCCACCGACGTCCTCCTTGATCGTTGGCCCGGGACGCCTGCCGCCCGGGCAGCGCCAGCGTACCCGTTGGAGGCGGTACGCCGGGAGAGAGCGAGGTGGGTGTCGGTGCGCGGGGCTAGGGTGGCCGACGTGCCGACCATCGACCGTGCCGCCGCGCCGAGGCCCGACGTGGCGCTGGTCCGCCGCGCGCGGAAGATGAACCGGATCCTGGGCGACCTGTATCCCGACGCGCATGCCGAGCTCGACTTCGGCAATGCGTTCGAGTTGCTGGTGGCCACGATCTTGTCGGCGCAGTCGACCGACAAGCGGGTCAACCTGGTCACCCCGACGGTCTTCGCCCGCTTCCCGGATGCCGCGGCGATGGCGACCGCGGACCCGGCCGAGCTGGAGGAGCTGGTCAAGCCGACCGGATTCTTCCGCAACAAGACCTCGGCGCTGATCCGGATGAGCCGCGCGCTCGTCGACGACTTCGGCGGCGAGGTGCCCGGTACGCTCGACGCCCTCGTCACCCTGCCCGGCGTCGGGCGCAAGACCGCCAATGTGGTGCTCGGCAATGCCTTCGGCGTGCCCGGGATCACCGTCGACACCCACTTCGCGCGGCTGGTCCGGCGGTTCGGCTGGACCTCGGCGACCGATCCCGATCGGGTCGAGGCCGAGGTCGGCGCACTGTTCCCGCGCAAGGACTGGACCCAGCTCTCCCACAACGTGATCTGGCACGGTCGGCGCCGCTGCCACGCCCGCCGCCCGGCCTGCGGTGCCTGTCCGCTGGCCGGGCTGTGTCCCTCCTACGGTGAGGGGCCGACCGACCCGGCGGTCGCGGCGAAGCTGGTCCGGGAGCCGCGCGGATGAGCCGCCGGGTCCTGCTGCTGGCGCTCGGGCCGGTGCTCGTGCTGGTGGTGATCGCCGGCGTCGCGATCGCCATCGCGCGCTCCGAGCCGCCGGGCGCCCCGACCGGCGAGGCGACCGCACCGGCCCCCGCACCCGTTGATCTGGTCGCGGCGCGCCGCGACGCCGGGATCGCGGAATGCCCGACGACCGATCCCGGGGCCAGCGCCCGTCCCGACGGGCTGCCCGATGTCACCTTGCCGTGCATCGACGGGACGGGGGAGGTGCGCCTGTCCGCCCTGCGCGGCAAGCCGATGATCGTCAACCTGTGGGCGACCTGGTGCGGCCCGTGCCGCGAGGAGGCGCCGCACCTCGCGGCGTTCGCCACCGTGGCCGGGGACGAGGTCCAGCTCATCGGTATCGATGTCGACGATCCTGATCCGGCGGGCGCGATCCGTTTCGCCCGGGCGAGCCAGTGGACCTGGCCGCAGCTCGCCGACCGCCGTGGCGCGCTGCGTGGCGATCTCGGGCAGGCGATCCCACAGACGCTCTTCGTCACCGGCGATGGCCGGGTGGTCCACCGCAAGCTCGGCGCGTTCGCCTCGCTGGACGAGTTGCGGGCCCTGAGCGCCGAGTATCTCGGGGTGCGCTGATGCCGGACCCCCTCGGGCGGCTGGCCGCCGGGCTCGGCGCCGCGACGCCCGGCGAGGCGCTGGCCCGGCTGCGCCGACACCCGGCGGTGGACGGTCGCGCGGCGGCGGTGCTCGCCCTGTTCACCGACGATCCGGATCCGCTGATCGTGCTTGCCGAGCGTGCCGCCACGATGCGCAGCCATGCCGGTCAGGTCGCCTTCCCCGGCGGTGCGGCGGAGGCAGGCGATGCCGGCCCGGTCGCCACCGCGCTGCGCGAGTCCCGCGAGGAGGTCGCGCTGCGGCCCGAGACCGTCGAGGTGATCGGCGAGTTGCCCGCGGTGCACGTGGCCGTCAGTGGCTTCGACGTGACGACGATCGTCGGGCGGTGGGCGGCGCCGCACCCGCTGCGGGCCGCGGATCCGGCCGAGGTGGCGAGCGTGCACCGCGTACCGGTATCCGTGCTCACCGATCCGGCGACCCGCTGCACCGCCGTCCACCCGCGCGGTTTCCGCGGGCCCGCCTTCGTCTTCGACTCCGACGGCCAGGAGCTGTTCGTCTGGGGCCTGACCGCCGCGATTCTGGACGGGCTGCTCGCCCTGGGCGGCTGGGCGCGCCCATGGGAGGTGGCGCGCGAGCTGCCGGTGCCCGGCGCGCGCGGCTGACCGGAGTTTCCCAGCCGTCGCCGCGGGGTGATAGGGATGGAGCGGTACGCCGGAGCGGTACGCCGGAGCGGCGCTGGACCCGGAGCGGCGCTGGACAAGGAGCACGATGACGACCCGACTGGACGGGCGGAGCCGGACCGCGGCCCTGCAGGAGCTGCGCGCCGCCGAACCGCTCGATGTCCTGGTGATCGGCGGCGGGGTGACCGGTGCCGGCACGGCGCTCGATGCGGCGACGCGCGGGCTGCGGACCGGCATCATCGAGATGCAGGACTGGGCATCGGGCACCTCCTCGCGGTCGAGCAAGCTAGTGCACGGTGGGCTGCGCTATCTGTACAACCTCGACTTCGCGCTCGTGGCGGAGGCGCTGCGCGAGCGGGGATTGCTGCTGGAGACGATCGCGCCGCACCTGGTCAAGGCGCAGCCGTTCCTGTGGCCGCTGAAGACGCCGGTGATCGAACGGTCCTACAGCGCGGTCGGCGTCGGGCTGTACGACACGTTGTCCATCCTGACCAACCAGGGCGTCACCGTTCCGGTGCAGAAGCACTACTCGAAGACCGATGCGCTGCGCGTGTTCCCCGACATCAAAGATGATCAGATCGTCGGGGCGATCGGGTTCTTCGACGCCCGGGTGGACGATGCGCGGCTGGTGATCGACCTGGTCCGTACCGCTGCCCATCACGGCGCGCTGGCCGCCAGCCGGGTGCAGGCGACGGGCATGATCAAGGACTCCGACGGGCGCGTGATCGGCGTCGATGCGGTCGACCTGGAATCCGGCGAGGCGCTGCGGATCCCCGCCCGGCGGGTGATCAACGCGACCGGCGTGTGGACCGAGGACTCCGAGGCGATGTCGGATGTGCCCCAGACGCTGAAGGTCCTTGCCTCCAAGGGAATCCACCTGATCTTCGACCGGTCGCGGATCAACGGCAGCACCGGGCTGTTCCTGCGTACCGAGAAGTCGGTGCTGTTCATCATTCCCTGGCAGCGTTACTGGATCATCGGCACCACCGACACGCCGTGGGCGCAGGAGCGACTGCATCCGGTGCCGACCAGCGAGGACATCGACTATGTGCTGGAACACGCCAATGCGGTGCTCGACTCCGATCTGACCCGCGACGACATCATCGGCACCTACGCCGGTCTGCGCCCGCTGCTGCAGCCCGTTGATCATGAGCGTTCCTCGACGAAGGTGTCGCGCGAGCACACCGTCGCCGAGCTCGCGCCGGGCCTGGTCGCCATCGCCGGTGGGAAGCTGACGACCTACCGCAAGATGGCGCAGGACGTGGTCGACTTCGCGCTGGGCGAGGAGGAGGCCGAGCGGCTGCCGTCGGTCACCGACAAGACACCGCTGCTCGGGGCCATCGACCTCACCTCGGTGACCCGCCGGATGCCGCATCTGAGCCGCCCGTTCGGTTGGAGCGCCGGCCGCCAGGAACACCTGCTGGACCGCTACGGCGACGAGGTGGTCGAGCTGATCGAGTTGATCAAGGAGGATCCGTCACTGGCCCGACCGCTGCGGTCGGCGCCTGCCTACCTCGGCGCGGAGGTGGTCTTCGCGGTCACCCACGAGGGGGCCCTGCACCTGGAGGACATCCTCACCCACCGGGTACGCCTGGACTACGAAACCCCCGACCGGGGCGTCGGCGCCCTGCCCGAGATCGCCGGGCTGGTCGCGCCGCGACTGGGCTGGGATGCCGACCGGGTCGCCGCGGAGATCGCCAACTACACGGCATCGGCACAGGCGACCCTGGCGGCCCAGCGGACCACAGATGACGCCGACGCCGCACGGGTCCGGGAGAATGCGCCGGATCTGGTGCCGCTCGCCGTGCCGGAGTAGCATCACCTCCAGGGGCCGGTTGTTGATCAATCGAGCATGGAGGTCGGGATGTCACAGGAAACGTTCGGACTCGCAGACATCGGCGCCGAGGTCGCGCGCCGGGTGCGTAGCTTCTTCCTGATCAGTTCCGTGATCGGACTGGTGCTGGGCATTGTGTTGTTGATCTGGCCGGACAAGACGTTGCAGGTCGCCGCAACGGTGCTCACGGTGGTCCTGAGCATTTTCTTCATCGTGCTCGGCATCGCCCGGCTCGCCGTCGGGGTGATCGGCGGGCCGATCAGCGGTTGGATGCGTGTGTTCTTCGTCCTGATCGGCATCTTGTTGATCATCTGCGGTGCGATCGGTCTGCGAAACCTGTCGGCCACCGAGGTGGTCTACACGCTGTTCGCGATCACGCTGGTCGCGGTCGGCTGGATCATCGAGGGCATCGTCAGCCTGGTCGAGGCCCGGCGCACCCCCGCGACCGGATGGTCGATCTTCTACGGGATCATCTCGATCGCGGGCGGCGTCAGCTTGCTGATGTTCCCGCTGGAGGGCGCCGTCACGCTGATCTGGGTGAGCGGCATCTTCCTGGTCGCCGGGGGCATCGTCGGGATCATCCGCGCCGTCCAGCTCGGCAAGGTCGACGGCGGGCGGCCCGTCACCTCGGATCAGCGGTAGCCGTAGGTCTCCGGGTCGTCACTGAAGTTCTTTGCGGCGAGCTCGTGGGTCCTGGCGTTCGCCACGCCGCGCGAGATCGCCTGCTGGACCGACTCGGTGGCCCGCGTCATGGCGGCCACGGTCTTCTCCGGCCCCTTGATCTTCTTCACCTGACCGAAGTAGCCGGCCGCGCCGAGGATGCCGGCGATCACCAGCAGCAGGACGCCCATGATCGCGAAACCCGCAGCGATCACCAGGAACCGCGCGCCGAACAGTCGGGCGATGGCGAAGGCTCCCGCCACGAAGAGCAGGGTGAGCGCATTCAGCGCGAAGAACGCCGCGGCCCCGAACAGCCCGGCGGCGACGCCCGCGTGCTTGGCCGCCGGCTTCATCTCCGCCTGGCCGAGCGCGAGGACATCGTTCAGCAGCGTCCGGATCAGGGTGACGATATTGGTGACCAGCGCGCCGATCCCGCGCGGGCGGCCGAGGGTGGCGGCATCCGGCCCGTCCGCATCGGCCCAGGCGCCGGGCGCATCGGTGCGCGTGGTGTCGGGATCACTCATCGACTGCTCCTCCGGTTGGCATGGCGTGCGTTGCATACCGAGCCTAGTGCCCGTCGTCGCGATGGCGTACCAGCACGGCCCGGAGGGTACGCGGAATGCCTCAATCGTCGGTGAGTTCGCCGTCCCTGGCGCGGCGCCGGACGAGGATCCGCAGGAAGACAGCCGCCACCACGGCGGCCGTCGCCGACGCGAACAGCACCGATGCCTTCGCCTCGTCCACGAGCACGGGTTCGCCGGCAAAGGTCAGCTCACTGATGAAGATCGCCACCGTGAATCCGACGCCGGCGAGCACGGAGGCAGCGAGCACCTCCGACCAGCGCAGATCCGGCGCCAGGGACGCATTGGTTAATCGGGTGGTCAGGTACGCCCCGCCGAAGACGCCGATCACCTTGCCGACGATCAGGCCGGCGGCAATGCCCAGTGCCATCGGCCGGGTCACCATGTCGGCGAGCAGCTCCGGCGGCAGCAACACACCCGCCGAGAACAGCGCGAAGATCGGCACGGCGAAGCCCGCGCTGATCGGGTGCCAGAAGTGCTGCCAGCGATCGACCGGATCGTGCGGGTCGTCGGGCGTGGAGCGCGAGAGCATGCCGAGCGCGACCCCGGCGATCGTGGCGTGCACGCCCGAGGCGTACATGCAGTACCAGGTGATGATCGCGAGCGGCACGTAGAGGTACCAGCCCGTGATGTGCTTGCGCTGCAGCAGCCACCAGAGCAGCAGGCAGACCCCGGCGCCGGCCAGCCAGAGCAGGTTCAGGTCGCTGGTGAAGACGACGGCGATCACGATGATCGCACCGAGGTCGTCGACGATGGCCAGGGTCAGCAAGAAGGCGCGCAGGCTGTTCGGCAGACGCGAGCCCACCGCGGCCAGGATGGCCATCGCGAAGGCGATGTCGGTCGCCATCGGGATGGCCCAGCCGCGCGGGTCGCCCCCGGGGGCCGTGGAGTTGATCGCCAGGTAGATCAGCGCGGGGACGATCATGCCGCAGACCGCGGCAACGATCGGCACCAGCGCCTGGGCGGGTTTGGCCAGCGACCCGGAGGTGAGCTCGCGCTTCAGCTCCAGCCCGGCGACGAAGAAGAAGATCGTCAGCAGGCCCGAGGAGGCCCAGTGCGCGATGTCCATCGGGCCGAGGTAGGTGCTGCGCAGGCCCTCGTAGATCTCCGTGCCGAAGTTGGCCCAGATCAGCGCCACGACCGTGGCAGCGAGCATCAGCGCGCCGCCCGTGGTCTCGTGGCGCAGGATGTCGGATACGGCCCTGGTGTCCTCATTGTCGCTGGAGCGAAACAGCACAATCGGTCGGCGCGGCTTGTCGGTCATGTTCACCTCGGCTCAAGAACTTCGGAGCTGCGCGCGCGGACATCGCGCACCCAACGCCGACCAGACTTCCCGGCACACCAGCGTCGACCCTATCAAGGGGGCGAGGGATCGCCGTTCGCATCTTGCGGTAGCCCCCTCCCGATGCGTGCCGAACTTGCAGTTGCATGTCGTGCCCGACATGCAACTGCAAGTTCGGCATGCAGACGGGTGACGAGCTGAAGAGGATGTCGGCGCGCCAGGTGTCTGGAGCATCCCGAAGTTGTCCACAGATGTCGGCTCGGGTGGTGATCCTCGCCCGGTTCCTTGCTGGGATCGGTGGGTGATCCAGTTGACACGAAAGCTGCTCCTCGCCGGCGTCACCCACCGGGACCTGGCGATGATGAAGCGCGGGGGTGCACTGTCATCGGTTCGCCGGGGCGCTTATGCCGAAGAACTGGCGACCGACTGGACGTCTCGGCACAGGCAACTGATCGAGGGGACCCTGCCGCAGCTCCGTGCGCCGGCCGTGGTCAGTCACGAGTCCGCCGCCGTGCTGCACGGGCTTCCGTTGATCACGGTGCTGCCGGGGCAACGGCGTACCGGTACAGACCTGACAAAGGTCACCGTGTCGCGTCCGCGGGCCCGCGGCGGCGGTCAATCGTCTCGTCACCTGAGGGTCCACATGGCAGATGTCGACCCGCGCGACATCGTGGAGATCGGCGGACACCGGACGACATCGCTTGCCCGAACCGTGGTTGATCTCGCTCGGCAAGTCCTCCCGGAGCAGGGCGTGGCGCTCGTGGATGCGGCGCTGCGCGCTGGCCTGGAGCGCGCCGAGCTCGAGCGGATCTGCGCAGACGACGGTCCCCGGCCCGGCATCGGCCGGGCGCGACGGGTGGTTGAGTTCGGTCAGGCCGGTGCCGAGAGCCCCGGCGAGTCAGTCGTTCGCTGGCTGATGGAGGTCGCGGGCTTTCCGCCGCCCCAACTGCAGTACGAGGTGTGGGTGCGGGGCTCACTGCTCGGGCGCGCCGACTTTGCCTGGCCCGACCTGGGCATCCTGGGGGAGTTCGACGGCATGACGAAATATGGCTCGCTGCCGGGTGGGCCCGATGCGGCCACCGCGATTGCGCTCGAGAAGGAACGAGAACGCAGACTGATCCGGGCCGGGTGGGAGATCCTGCGCTGGATCTGGGCCGACCTGACCGAGCTGGAGTTCTGTGGAGTGCACCTCGATGACTTCCGGGCGGCCCGGCTGCGCAACCGCCCGCAAGGGTGATCCCCTCCAGATGCATGCCGAACTTGCAGTTGCATGTCGGGCCCGACATGCAACTGCAAGTTCGGCATGCAGAGACGAGTCAGTCCTCCGAGGAGGCCGACATCCCGCCCTTGATCTGGTCCATCACCGAGGAGTCCTGCAGGGTGGTGACGTCGCCCATCTCGCGGTTCTCGGCGACATCGCGGAGAAGGCGCCTCATGATCTTGCCCGAGCGGGTCTTCGGCAGCTCGGCGACGACCATGATCGAGCGTGGCTTGGCGATCGCGCCGATTTCCTGGGCGACGTGGTTGCGCAGCTCCTGGACGATCTCGGGGCCGCCGTCGCCGGCCTCGCCCCGCAGGATCACGAAGGCCACGATCGCCTGCCCGGTGGTCTCGTCGGTCGCGCCCACCACGGCCGCCTCGGCCACCTTCGGGTGCGACACCAGGGCGGACTCGATCTCCGTGGTCGACATCCGGTGCCCGGACACGTTCATCACGTCGTCGACCCGCCCGAGCAGCCAGATGTCGCCGTCGTCGTCACGCTTGGCGCCGTCGCCGGCGAAGTACATCCCGGGGAACCGCGACCAATACGTCTCGACGTAGCGCTCGTCCTCGTTCCACAGCGTCCGCAGCATCGCAGGCCAAGGCTTGGTCACCACGAGATAGCCGCCCTTGCCGTTGCCCACCGGCTGGCCCTCGTCGTTCACCACCTCGACGCTGATTCCCGGCACCGCCCGCATCGCCGCGCCCGGCTTGCCATCGGCCACCCCGGGCATCGGGGAGATCATGTGCATCCCGGTCTCGGTCTGCCACCAGGTGTCGGCGACGGGCGTACGGTCACCGCCGATGTAGTGCCGGTACCAGACATAGGCCTCGGGGTTGATCGGCTCGCCGACCGAGCCGAGCACCCGCAGCGAGGACAGGTCGTACTTCTCGGGGATCTCGTGTCCCCACTTCATGAACGTCCGGATCGCGGTCGGCGCGCAGTACAAGATCGTCACGCCGTACTTGTCGATGATCTCCCACCACCGGCCCTGGTGCGGGGTGTCCGGCGTGCCTTCATACATCACCGAGGTCGCCCCGTTGGCGAGCGGGCCGTAGACCAGATAGCTGTGCCCGGTCACCCAGCCGATGTCGGCCGCGGTCCAGAACACATCCGATTCCGGCTTGAGATCGAACGTTGCCCAGTGCGTGTACGCCGTCCCGACCAGGTAGCCGCCCGTGGTGTGCAGGATGCCTTTCGGCTTGCCGGTCGAGCCCGACGTGTACATCACATAGAGCGGGTGCTCGGCCGGGAACGCCTGCGGGGTGTGCTCGGTGGACTGCCTGCCGACGATGTCGTCCCACCAGACATCGCGTCCCTCGGTCATCGGCGTTTCCTCGCCGGTACGCCTGATCACGATCACCGACCGCACGCCGGGGGTGGACTCGAGCGCCTTGTCCACCGCGGGCTTCAACGCGGCCGGCTTGCCGCGCCGGTAGCCACCGTCGGCGGTGATCACGACCTCGCAGCCGCAGTCGTTGATCCGGGCGGCGAGCGCGTCGGCGGAGAAGCCGCCGAAGACCACGGTGTGCGGTGCGCCGATCCGGGCACAGGCCAGCATCGCCACCACGGCCTCGGGGATCATCGGCAGGTAGATCGCCACCCGATCCCCGGCCTGCACCCCGAGCTCGATCAGGGCATTCGCCGCCTGCGACACTTCGTCCTTCAACTGCGCGTAGGTGATGTCGCGCTGGTCGCCCGGCTCGCCCTCGAAGTGGAACGCCACCCGGTCGCCGTTGCCGGCCTCGACATGTCGGTCGACGCAGTTGTACGCCGCATTCAGCTCGCCGTCGGCGTACCACTTCGCGAACGGAGCGTTCGACCAGTCGACCACCTCGGTGGGCTCCTTGGCCCAGGAGAGCCGCTTGGCCTGTTCGGCCCAGAACGCCTCGTCGTCGGCCGCCGCCTGCGCATAGGTGTCCTCGGTGACATTGGCCTGCGCGACCAGTTCCGGCGGCGGCGGGAAGGTCCGCTCCTCGGTGAGCAGGTTGTCCAGTGCGTCGTTGCCGGCCTCAGCGTTCACCGCAGTCTCCTTCGACGATTCTCGGGCGGCGCGCACCAGCGCGGCCGCGTCGGCTACTCGCCAGCCTAGTCATCGCGGCGTCGCCGGCGCGGGTTGCCCCTCGTTGCGTCCTATGCTGTCCGACGGCTCGGGAGAGGAGACCTCATGCGGCGCGCCGTACACCCCACTCGGGTGGTCCCCGCGGCGTTCGCGGTGGTGATCGCGATCGGTACGCTGCTGCTCGCCCTGCCCGTCTCCTCCCGGGGCCGGGACACCTCGCTGCTGGATGCGGCATTCACCGCCGTCTCCGCGGTCTGCGTGACCGGCCTGACGGTGCTGGACAACGAACTGCACTGGAGCACCTTCGGCCAGGTCGTGATCTTGGCGCTGATCCAGGTCGGCGGTTTCGGGATCATGACCCTGGCCACGCTGCTCAGCCTGTTCGTGATCGGCCGGCTGAACCTGCAGACGACGTTGATCACGCGCACCGAGTCGCACACCAACGACATCGCCGACGTGCGCAAGGTGCCGATCCGGATCGCGGCGATCATGTTCGGCATCGAGGCCGTGGTGGCGATCATCCTGACGCTCCGCTTCCGGATCGCCTACACCGACGACTGGGGATCGGCGTTGTGGCAGGGGATCTACCTGGCGATCTCGTCGTTCAACAACGCAGGCTTCGCGCCGTACTCGGACAATCTGATGGGCTTCGTCGACGACGGTTGGATCACGTTGCCGCTGTGCGCCTCGGTGATTCTCGGTGGGATCGGCTTTCCGGTGTTGTTCGAGCTGGGCCGGCGGATTCCGGTCCGCCACTGGTCCATCCATGTGCGCATCACCGTCGGCGGTACGCTGCTGCTGCTGGCGGCCGGGATCGCCAGCTTCGCCTGGTTCGAGTGGAGCAATCCGGGGACGCTCGGGCCGTTGTCCACGGCGGGCAAGATCATCGGCTCGATCAGTGGCGGCGTGATGCCGCGTACCGCCGGATTCAACAGCGTCGACTACGGGGCGCTGGACCAGGAGACCTACGCGATCCAGTACGTGTTGATGTTCATCGGCGGGGGCAGCGCCGGCACCGCCGGCGGGATCAAGATCACCACCTTCTTCCTGCTGGCCTTCGTGATCTGGTCGGAGCTGCGCGGTGAACAGGAGACGGTGATCGGCCACCGGCGGATCGGGCCTGCCACCCAGCGCCAGGCCCTGACCGTGGCCCTGCTCGGCGTCGCGGCGGTGGTGCTCGGCACCCTGATCATCCTCAACAACGGGGACCATCCGTTGCAGGCCGTCGCGTTCGAGTCGATCTCCGCGTTCGCCACGGTCGGCCTGTCCACCGGTATCACGCCGAGTCTCGATCCGATCGGGAAGATCACCTTGATGGTGCTGATGTTCATCGGTCGGGTCGGCACCATCACGGTCGGTTCGGCGATCGCGCTGAACGACCGGCACCGGTACTACCGTGTGCCCGAGGAACGTCCCATCGTCGGCTGAGGCGCGAGGTGAGTGCAGTGTGGGGTGGCAGGAAGAAGGTGGCGCCGGGTGCGGTGCTGGTGATCGGTCTCGGTCGGTTCGGCTCCGCGGTGGCCGGTGAGTTGGTCCGCCAGGGAGTCGAGGTGATGGCGGTCGACGAGGACGCCGAGCTGGTCGAGCGCTGGGCCGACGAACTCACCTACACCGCGCAGGTCGACGCCACCGACGAGCAGGCGCTGAAGCAGCTCGGGCTGGCCGACTTCGAGCAGGTGGTCGTGGGCATCGGCGCCGACATCGAGGCGAGCGTGATCACGACGCTGACGGTGTCCGAGGCGGGCGTACCCCAGATCTGGGCCAAGGCGCTGACCCGCAAGCACGGCCAGATCCTGGAACGGGTCGGTGCCAATCACGTCGTCTATCCCGAGCGCGACACCGGCCAGCGGGTCGCCTTCACCATCGCCGGCACGATGAAGGACTGG